>NZ_BAAAXV010000012.1:0-600000 GCF_039535785.1 Nonomuraea helvata | reverse complement strand
TTGCTGCAGGTGTCCAGCACCATTTGGTTCACCGGAGTGATGATGACCTTGTAGCCGGGGTAGGCCTGCTCGGCGTTCTTGACATTCGGCACGGGCCCGGTCTGCCAGTCGATCTGGCCGGCCCTGATCGCCGCTGCTCCGGCCTGGTTGCCTGACAGCGACAGGACGCGGACGCGCTTGATCGCGGGTTCCCCGCCCCAATGGCTCGGGTTGGCCTTCACCGTGTATGCCTGCGGCTTGACGTCGTCCTCAAGGTAGGGCCCGGTGGCGACGGGGTTGCGCATCTGGGCGGTCGTGGGGTCGGCCACGGACTTCCACACGTGCTCAGGCACGATGTAGATGCGGCCGAGAAGCTGCGGACCGTCCACGAACGACGGCTCGTCGAACTTGACCGATACGTGGGTGTCGTCCACCGCGGTCGCCTTGCCGCGGTAGCCGGTGGTGTTCAACGCCTTGTTCTTGGCGAGCAGGTCGAGCGTGAAGACCACGTCCCTGGAGGTGAACGGCTGGCCGTCGGACCATTTCACGCCTTGGCGGAGCGTGATCGACAGTTGCGTGCCATCGGCGTTCCACGAGAACTTCTGGCCCAGCCGTGGCTGGGGGGGATCGGCCCGAGCGGTGTTGTAGAAGAAGAGGGGCTCGTAGATCGGCCCGGTCGACGGGCTGCCCGGGGTGAAGGGATTGAAGTTGACCTGCATGTCGCCGGTGGCGCCCGTGTAGATCACGAGCATCGGCGGTGCCCCCGTGGCCGCCGGTGCCCCGGTCGATCCTCGCGGTGAGCTGCCGGACGAGGAACATCCGGTGATGGCTAAGGCCAACGCGGCCAGCCCGGCCCCGGCTCTCATGGTTAGTGCATTCCTCACCGACATCACGCGGAGTCCTCTCGAGCGGTGATGTAATTGTCGGCGCGCCGATTCCGATTGTTAACTCAGCAACTTAAGTAAGTCAACAGCGTCTGTACCCTCGCAGTGTCGAGCGGATGGAGGGCCCATGAACGCAGCAGCCAAGACCAAGCCGCATGCGAGCAGCAAGGCTGTGGTCCTGGACGCCATCAGAGCCGCGGGTACGATCAGCCGGGCCGGCCTGGTCGGAGCCACCGGGTTCACCGGCCCGACGATCACTGCCGTGGTCCGCAAGCTCATCGAGGAGGGCCTGGTCGTCGAGTCCGGCCGCGCGGAATCCACGGGTGGCAAGCGGCGGATCCTGCTCCGACTCGATCACTCGGCCAGGTACGCGGTTGGCGTGCACCTCGATCACGGCGGCATGGTCTACGTCCTGACGGATCTCGCCGGCGCCGTCGTCACCCGGATGGCCAAGCCGGGAGTGGGAGTGGAAGAGCCACGCGCCGCGGTGGAGGCCATGGCCCGGGAGATCTCCGGGCTGATCGACAGCGCCGGTGTGGAGCGCCATCGCGTGCTGGGAGTCGGGGTGGTCTTCGCGGATGCGGGATTCCCCCTCTCCGAGTCGCTCGAGCAGGCGACCGGTCTGCCCGTGGTGCTCGACAACGACGCCACGGCCGCGGCCCTGGGCGAGCACTGGGCCGGCGGATTCGGGGGTGCTTCCGCCGCCGCCGCGCTCTATCTGGGCACCAGGATCAGCGCGGGCCTGGTGATCAACGGCATCACCTATCGCGGTCCCGGCGGGAAGGCGGGCGACCTCGCGCATGTCTGTGTCGAAGCGGACGGTCCGAGGTGCCGGTGCGGTGCCCGAGGCTGCCTCGATGTGCTGGCCGGTCCCGCCGCGGTCGTCGCGGCGGCCCGTGCGGACCTGCTCGTCCCCATGCTCCGCTCGCGAGAGCCTTCGGTGGCGGCGGACTTCGCCGCCCTCAGTCGCTCGGCGCGCAGGGGCGAGCCGAGGGCGCTGGCCTTGCTGGAACGCTCCGCCCGCTACATCGCGGCGGCGGCCAGGACGCTCTCCGCGATCATGGATCTCCAGGTGCTCGTGCTGACGGGCCCTGGATTCTCCATCGCGGGTTCGGTCTATCTCCCGGTGATAGAGAAGGAACTGTCGCCCGCGGTGGACGTGCGGCTCTCGCGGCTGGCCGCCACGGCCTCGGCTGTGGGTGCGGCGGCGCTGGTGCTCGAGTCGGAGCTGGTACCTCTCAGCCTGGGGGCCCGGTTGCCCGAGAATCTGAGCTCGGAGGCGATCCATTGACTTTCTTTAATTCACTACGTAAGAAAGGTGCGTGACTTTAGTTGAGGGCTGGCGGCTGCGCGCCGTGGACGGGCCGGTGCCGAAGTCCATCGCAGGCCGGGAGGTGGACGCCCGCGTACCGGGCAGCACACACCTCGATCTGCTCGAAGCGGGACTGATCCCGGATCCCTATCTCGACCGGAACGAAACACTCCTCTCCTGGATGCATCACACCGACTGGTGTTACTCCACCACCTTCCAGTCGACATCCGCCCGCCCGGGCGAGCGGGTGGACCTCGTCTTCGACGGGATCGACACGGTGGCGAGCGTCCACTTCAACGGCGAACTCCTCGGACATACCGCCAACATGCACCGCGGCTTCCGCTTCGACGTGGCCGGCCTCCTGCGTGACGGCCCGAACGAGCTGGTGGTCAACCTCCGCTCGGCGCTGCGCCACGCCGAGGAACTGGAGGCGAGACTGGGCCGACGCCAGCGCGCATACCCCCACCCCTACAACGCGATCCGCAAGATGGCCTGCTCGTTCGGCTGGGACTGGGGCCCCGATCTGCAGACGGCGGGCATCTGGAAGCCGGTGCGCCTGGAACGCTGGGACAGCGCCCGTCTGGCGCAGGTACGCCCGCTGGTGACGGTGGACGAGGATGGCACCGGACGCGTCGAGGTCCACGTGCGGCTCGATCGAGCCAGAGACGACGCCTACACCTTGGTGGCCAGGGTGGGCGGCCACGAAGCCCGGACCACCGCGTCCGGGGAATCGGCCGTGCTGACCGTGCTCGTGCCTCAGGCCCGGCTGTGGTGGCCGGCCGGCCACGGCGATCAGCCGCTGTACGAGCTGACCGTCACCCTGCTGGACCGCGACAACCCGGTGGACGAGGTACGGCGGCGCCTCGGGTTCCGCACGATTACCGTGCACACCGAACCGGACGAGGTCGGCACGCCGTTCACCTTCGTCGTCAACGGCAAGCCGATCTTCGCCAAGGGCGCCAACTGGATCCCCGACGACCATTTCCTCACCCGCATCACCCGCGAGCGGATCGCCCAGCGCGTCGACCAGGCCGTCGGCGCGCACATGAACATGCTGCGGGTCTGGGGCGGCGGCATCTACGAGAGTGACGACTTCTATGACGTCTGCGACGAACGCGGCATCCTGGTCTGGCAGGACTTCCCCTTCGCCTGCGCCTTCTACGCCGAGGAAGAGCCGCTGTGGAGCGAGGTCGACGCCGAGGCGCGCGAGAACGTCGCACGACTGACCAGCCACCCTTCACTCGCGCTGTGGTGCGGCAACAACGAGAACCTGGTGGCGTACACCGACTGGCCCGGCTGGCGTGACAGCCTGGAGGGCCGCACCTGGGGGCAGGCCTACTACACCGAACTGCTGCCCGGGATCGTGGCCGAGCTGGATCCCACCCGGCCGTACGCGCCCGGCAGCCCGTTCAGCCCCGGCACCCTGCCGCCCAACGATCCCGACCATGGCACCCGGCACGAGTGGGCGGTGTGGAACGTCGTGGACTACGTCCATTACCGCGACCACATTCCCCGCTTCTGCGCTGAGTTCGGGTTCCAGGGCCCGCCGGCCTCGGCCACGGTGGCCCGCTGGATCCACGACGAGCCGCTGACGCCGGCTTCCCCGGTGTTCCTGCAGCACCAGAAGGCCGTCAACGGCGACCACAACCTCGATCGGGGGCTGCGCCCGCACCTGCCCGTCCCCGGCACGTTCGCCGACTGGCACTGGGCGACGCAGCTCAACCAGGCAAGAGCGGTGGCGCTGGGTGTCGAGCACTTCCGCTCCTGGTGGCCCCGGACGGCCGGTGCGCTGGTGTGGCAGCTCAACGACTGCTGGCCGGCCATCTCGTGGTCCGCGGTGGATTACGAGGGGCGGGCCAAGCCGCTCTACTTCGCCCTCAGGCACGCCTTCGCGCCCCGCCTGCTGACCCTCCAGCCCAGAGACGGTCGCTGGGTCCTGGTCGCCGTCAATGACCATGACGAGCCATGGCGGACCGTGGCGACTGCATCCCGCCAGACGTTCGACGGCGAGGAACTGGCCGGACGGCAGCTGGAGCTCGCCGTACCGCCTCGATCGGTCGCGCCGGTCGAGCTGCCGGGTGAGCTCCTGAAGCCGGATGACCAGACCAGGGAGGTGCTCACGATCGTGACAGGCGAGGGCACGCGTCTGTGCCATCTGTTCGCCGAGGACCGCGATGTCGCCTACGATCCGCGGCCGTTGACCGGCACTGTTCAGCCTGTCGACGGCGGCTACCGTGTCGAGGCGCGAGCCACCTCCTTCGCACGTGACGTCGCCCTGCTGGCAGACAGGGTGATACCCGACGCCGTGGTCGACGAGATGCTGGTGTCGTTACCGGCGGGGGCGTCGCAAGTCTTCCTCGTGCGCACGCGTTCGGTGCTGGAGTGGCCGGATCAACTGGCCGCCCCAGAGGTGCTGACCAGCGCCAACGGGTTGAGTGCGGTGACATGAGCATCGCCGACGCGGTTGGCCTCGTCCTGGCAAGACCTTCCCGGCTCCTGGGCGCCGAGCCGTTCTTCATGGAGTTCATCGCGGGCATCGAAGAGCGGCTCGCAGAACACGACCGGTCTGTGCTGCTGCACGTCGTGACCACACACGAACAGGAAGTGGCGGCATACCGCCGATGGGCCGCCCACCGCACCGTCGACGCCGTCGTGCTGGTGAACAGGGCCGTTCACGACACCAGGCCTGCCGCCCTGCGGGAGCTGGGCATACCCGTCGTGGTGGCGGGCGAACCGGCCGGTGACGCCCCCACCGTGCGGACCAACGACGAGGGCGCGGTTCACCAAGCCGTCTCCCATCTGGATGATCTCGGTCATCGCCGGATCGCACGGATCAGCGGTCCGAACACCCTGCTCCACACCCGGACCCGCACCAGGGCACTGCTCCAGGCCGCGGGTGCGGCAGGTATCGAAGCGATCGTCGAGGAGGGAGACTATTCGGAGGAGTCGGGCGCCAAGCTGACGGAGATGTTGCTGAACCGGCCGGATCCTCCCACAGCGATTGTCTACGACAACGACCTGATGGCGGTCGCGGGGCTCAACGCCGCAAAAGAGCTGGGTGTCCGGGTGCCCCACGAGCTCAGCCTGATGGCCTGGGACGACTCCAGCCTGTCCCGGCTCACCTCGCCCGCGCTCACCGCCATGAGTCTGGACGTCCACCTCTTCGGGCAGATGGTGGCGGATTCGACGCTGGATCTCATCGCAGGAGCACCTGCGGCGGATCGATGGTGCCCGACTGCCACCCTCGTCACCCGGGAGACCAGCGCGCCCGCCCTCACCGCGAGGTGAAGAGGCTCTGGAGGCTCACGGCAGCGGCGCCGCGTGCCCATTCCTCGAACGGCAACGGCCGGATGACCAGCGGACACTTTCCAGCGGCGCCGAATGCCTGCGCGGTGAAGGTCTCCCTGATGTGTTCCTCGAACAGGTCGTACGCGGCCAGCCCCTCGCCGGTGACGACGACCTTCTGCGGGCCGACCAGGTTCACCATTGCCGCGAGACCTCGCCCGATGGCTCGCCCGGCGATCGCGAAGACCTCCCGTACAGCCGGATGCCCGGCATGGGCCAGATCAACGGCTCCGGGAAGATCGATCCCTATGTCGCGGGTCACCGCCCGCGCCTGCGTGACGATCGCCGGTTCGGAGGCGATCGCCTCCAGGCAGCCCCGCCCCCCGCAATAGCAGGCCGGTCCGGAGGCTGAGACCGGGATATGCCCGATCTCGCCTGCGACACCGTATCCACCCGTGACCAGAGCGCCGTTGATCACCAGGCCGCAGCCGATGCCAACCCCTACGGTCACGACGGCGAACGTGGTCGTGCCGACCCCCTCGCCAAACCACTGCTCGGCCACGGCGAGGGCATTGACGTCGTTCTCGACCGTCACCGTCAACCCGGTGGCAGTGGCGGCGAGGTCGGCAAGCGGTACGTCCTGCCACCCCATGAAGGGGCTGTAGCGAACCAGGCCGCTCGCCTGGTCCACGTCGCCGGCGACCGAGATGCCCAGGCAGTGTGTCTGCTCGCCTCCACCGGCCAGATCGGTCACGACCTGCGCAACGGCCTCCACCACGGCGGGCACATCCTTGGTCGCGAGGGGCAGGTGCCTCGCGCTCCGAACCTGAGCGCGAAGGTCGGTGAGCACCGCGATCAGCTCGGTCTCAGTGATCTTCACACCGACGAAGTGCTCCCGGTCGGCCCGGACGGCCAAGGGCGCGACCGGACGCCCCAGACGGGCGCCGGTGCGGCCATCGCTCGGGAGTTCGTCCAAGTATCCGGCCTCCAGGATGGGTCTGGCGACCTGGGTGACCGCTGCGGACGAAAGTCCGGTGATTTTCGCGATGTCTCTTCGGGAGATCGGCCCGTGGATAAGAACCGTGGTGAAGACCGCGGTCGCGGCGGGCGTGGTAGTCACCGGATGTGGGCGCATATGAGTCATAAGGCTATCCCTGCTAGCCCAGCTCACCCGGCAGGTGCCGTTCGAAATGGTCGACGAGGTGCCGGCCGAGACGGGTGGGATGCAGGCACGGGTGCGGGCGCTGCCGTCGCGGGTGGTGGTCTACCTGCTGCTGGCCGGATGTCTGTCCGCGGAGTCGGGGTATCAATCGCGGCGCCGGGACGCGCCGGAAGCGGGCGGGAGACGGGCGTGGACGACGACGGACAGGCGCTGTCGGCACCGGCGGTGGGGGAGCGGCCGCCTATTTTCGCGCTTCCAGAAAATGGCGGCACGCATACCGTCGCCGACTTCACGTTGAGCGCCCGGACCCAGGCGCGGATCGCCGACGGCGTGCCGGCCAACACCCGCCGCGCCTACGCCCGCCAGTGGGCGCTCTTCACCGCCTGGTGCGCTGCCCACGGCCGGATCGCGCTGCCCGCCACCCCCCACACGCTGGCCGAATACACCTCCCAGCTGTGTGAGGCCGGACGGGCCCCGGCCAGCATTGAGCAGGCCATCGCCGCGGTGCGCACCATGCACCGCCTGGCCGGGCACAGGTCATCATGTTGTGGTCACGGGCTGGTACACGTCAGGGACGGGGTGGACGGGGCACCGTTGCCGAGAAAGCCGAACGTGGTCGTGCCGGAGGCCGGGATCGAGGCGTTGTACGAGGTGTTCGACACCGTCACCGCGGAACTGTTGCCGCTCAGGGTGCCGTTCCACAGTTGGGAGATCGACTGACCGCTGCTCAGCGTCCATCTGACGGTCCACCCGTTGACCGCCGAGTTGCCTGCCTTCACTGTGACCTCGCCCTGGTAGCCGCCCGACCACGAGTTCACAGTGCGGTAGTTCGCGGTGCAGGCGCCTGTGGGCTGGGGTGATGGGCTGGTGGAGGGCGAGGGTGACGGGCTGGGTGACGGGCTGGGTGACGGGCTGGGTGACGGCGACGGCGTGTACGGGCACTTGTTGCGGTACATGGAGATGCCGGTGGGATCCATCAGCGGGCACAGGAACTGGGTGTACCGCGTGTCGTTGTCGACGAAGATCTTCAGCCAGGGGATCAGCACCCGCATCTCGGTGGTGTTCGCCCGTGTCGCGAACAGGTGGTCCACACCGGTTATCTCTACCCAGGCGCTAGGTGTCGTGGCGGGAATAGTGGTGTATATCCCGTTCAGATAGGCCTGTGTGACCGTCGTGTCCCGCTGTCCTGAGATGAACATCGTCGGTACCCGGTCGTTGGACAGATTGTAGTTCCCCACAGGGGAGCCGGGCGCGAGTCCGACCGCGGCTTTCAGCGCGGGGCGCCGGAGTGCCGCAGTGAGGACGCCGCCGCCTCCCGCGGAGTGGCCGATGATCGACAACCGGTTGGGGTCGACCCGGTCGCGCACGGAACTGCGCTGCGTGAGGTAGTCAAGCGCGGCGAGGAGTTGAGTCGCCCGGGCATCCGCGCTGTCGGTGCGGCTGACGGTCTCGATTCCGATCACGACGAATCCGAAGGATGCCAGCCAGTGACCCATCCAGGCCTCTTCGACGGAGAACAGGGCGGAGTAGCCGGGCACGATCGCGACTCCGCCGAAAGTCTGGCTGGTGTCCGTCGGGTAGTAGATCACTCCACTGCCGAAGCCGTTCCCCGGCACGGTCATCTGCGCGGTGGCGAAGGTCCCCCTGGTGGCCGCCACGCTGCTCAAGGTCGGGTCGGGGCCCCGCTGGTAGGGATTGTCGTCGGCCGATGCCGCTCGAGTCGCGACGGTCATCGCGAGCAGTCCGAGGAGGGCCACCACTGTGGCCATGACGCGTTTGGTCAACCACGCTCGAGAGCCAGGCTGCGGTCGCGGCCCGCCGACAGCATCAGGTGCCGGTGACTCACTCACACGTCGTCGCACTTATGTTCCTCCACTCATGCACTTTCGGCGCCGTCCCCCGGCGTCGAGGAATCCGCGGTCAATGACCGGTGCCGGTGACCTGGCTGCGTTCTGGTCATGGTTCAGCGCATCTCGGGGGGTCGAGTGTCCGGCCATCGCCAAGGCGTTCGTCAGGAGAAAGTGCAGGGGCCCGTTCAGGGGAGTACGGGCGCCGCCCTGCGCCAGCTTTTGTTAGCGCTCACATGCATCCTCTGCCGAGTCCCCTCTCCTCGGATGACTGAGGCGGTGTGACAGAGCAAATACGAGGAGAAAGCCGCTGTCAACGGGTGTCGGGTGCCGGTAGCGACAGCGTGCGGGGTTGAGGGCGCTTATCTGGGATATCGGGATTAATGCACCTTGACGACGAGAGCCTGTGGTGAAAATTTCACCACCGCACCTCGGATCATGGCCGGTCTCCGCAACCTGGCCATCGGCCTGGCCCGCCTGATCGGCCGGACCGACATCGCCGCCGCCACCGACCACTACCGCAGCCACCCCGCCGACGGCCTCCAGCTACTCGGTCTTACAACATGAGAACGCTTCGACCCTGGGTCCGCCGGTGAGGGCTTAGCCGTTTCGTTCGGCGGGCGGCGTGCGTCGCGGATCAATGGCTCCAGCTCCAGGCCGGTGCCGATATGGTGCTCCAACTCCGCGAGCCCTATTCTCACCCATCGTGAAGCCCCTCAAGATCGCGGCACTCGCCTGCGCCCTCCTCACCCCCTTGACCGTCACGGCGGCCGCGCACGCCTCGGCGTATCCCGTGAAGAACCCCGTGCTCGTCAAGAACGCGTTATATCAGGCCGGGCCGCTGCCCACCACGACCTGTAACGACCTGCCGGACGAGCCCATGACGCCCGCCGAGGCCCGTACCTACATCAACGAGGCCCTGCGCTGCCTGGAGAACACGTGGGGACAGCACCTGAAGAAGGCCGGCCTGCCCTATGAGCCGGTCAAGGTGCGGTACGTGACCCGCCTGCCCAAGAACTACTGCGCGTCCGAGGACGGCGAGACGATCCAGCCGTCCACGGTGTGGTACTGCGACTGGGACCGCACGCTGTCCTTCAAGATCGGCAAGTACTGGCTCCTCGGGCCAATGACCGGCCTCGACCTCTTCAACACGATCGCCGTCACCTACGGTTACCACGTGCAGAAGCAGGCCGGTCTCTACGACGCCGGCGAGGACCTCAGAGCCGGCAGTAAGGCCGAGCACCTCGAGCAGGGGCGGCGCATGTACCAGCAGGTCGAATGCCTGGGCGCGGCCTTTACCAAGAGTGGCTGGCCGCTGCCGGGCAAGACCGCGCGGGATTGGGAGAGGGTCGCGTCGTCCTTCTACCGCGACTCCGCCGAGTACGGCAAGGCCGCCAACCGCAAGCGGTGGGTCAAGGCCGGTTTCCGCACCGCCGACCCGGCCTCCTGCAACACCTGGGCGGCAGCCTCGTCCAAGGTCTCCTGACGCGATCGACCCCGGTCTGGCCGGCCAGAATGTCCTGGTCGCCGCAGGGGCGGGCGGCATCGGCACGGCGATCAGTCGGGTGCTCGCCACCCATGGCGCCCGCGTGGCGATCCGCTACCTCGAGCGGGCCGCCACACCGCCGACCTGCCCAACATGCCGTACGGACCCCCAGATAGGGGTTCTCGACACCGAGACGACGGGGTCGACTGTGTGGTGACGACGGTCGTGACTGGGGCGGTGCCGGGCGCGGGCAAGCGATCGCTCTGCCGGTCGTTGGGAGCCTCTGTCAGTCCTTCGCGGTGAGGCAGGAGACATGGGTGACGGAGAGTCGGGTCGCCGTCACCCGGGCGTCGGGATGCTACGCGGGCGGCTGGAGGACGGTGACCACGTGGGTGGTGCTCGCTGGCTCGATGGTCGAGTTGCCGAGCAAGTTGACTGTGTACATGTGTTCGCCGGCCCCGTCGGCGCCGAAGGTTCCACTGAAATCGAGTCGCTCGCCGACGTTGCCCGTCGCCGGTCCGGTCGCGGTGAGCGTCGGCTGGTACCTGGCCACCGTGACGGTCACCGAGGAGCCGCTACCCCGGAACCATGAGTTGCCCAGCCAGTACACCTGATACTTGAACGCCCCGGTGGACGGCGGGGCGTCGGTGAATTGGTAGGTCCCGTCCGCCGCCGTGGTGATCTCCTGGAACGGCCTGGAGGTGCCGTCGGGGAGCCGGCGGTACAGCTCGAGCGTCTGTATGCCGGGTGGCAGTCCGCTGCTCAGCGTGAGTCGTCCGCTGAAAGTCGACTGCTTGAGCGCGGTCACCTTGGAGGGAGCCGTCAAGGTCAGCGTGGAGGAGTGGTAGGGCGAGGGAGGCAACCGCCAGAGGTGCATCCGCCCGGTGCCGGGCTCTTTCAAAACCGCGAAGGTGAGTGTGCCGTAGAACTCGATGCTGCCCGCCACCACCGCCTTACCCTGGTGGGCGGCTGTGTAGATGACCTCCGCGGTGGTCGTGTCGTACACCACGATCTCCGCCGCGTCGCCCGCGGAGGAGTTCCAGCCGCCCACGACCTAGGCGCCGTCCGGGCTGGCCGCGACGGCGGTGGGGGAGCCGTGCTCGCCGCTGTCGTAGGCGCGGGTCTTGGCATTGGTCGTCGTGTCCCAGGCGTCGAAGCGGTGAGTGTCGGCCAGCGCCGACAGCGCCGCTGACCCGTAGTCGGCGAGGGCGAGGTCCCGCAGGGACGTGTCAGCGCGGATCTCACCGCGCGGGGTGGCCGGGGTGGTGCTGACGTCATACACCCTGATCGAGGCGGGGTCCGCTCCCGGCTCTCCCGCCACCAGAGTGCTCCCGGCGACGGCGACCAGCGGAGGCTGCGTCGTGCGTGAAGCTATATCAGCTCGCCATGATCGAACCGGAGAAGGCGGAAAGCCCCAGCACCCAGGCCACGACCGCACCATCGGGGGGACACGGAGCTGATCGGGAAATCAGGGGTTATTTCTTAATTGGGCGGCGTTGCGCCGCCCAATTCGGGCGGGCGGTGGCGTCTACCCGGTTGGAGGCGGTCCCAGTCCGGGGCGCGCCCGGACACAGGACAGGACCGGGATTATGGCCAAGTACGTTTTCTCCTTCCGCGTGCCTGCCGAGTACGCGCCCCACGCCGGGACGCCGGCCGAGTGGCAGGCCTGGTTCGGCGGGCTGGGCTCGGCCCTCGTGGACGTCGGCAACGCGGTGACCGATTACGCCTCGCTCGGGGAGGTCGGCGGCAGCGGCTCCCGGATGGTCGCCTACTCGGTGGTGTCCGCCGAGGACATGGACTCCGCGCTGGCGCTGGCCAAGGACGTCCCGGTGATGCGGGTCGGCAGCGGGGTCGAGGTCGGCCCCGTGATGGAAGCCGCCGGGTCGTGAGCGACGCCATGACCGCATCGACGGCGCCGCCGGAGGGGTCGTTCCTGGCGACCGGGCGCGGCAAGGTCACGCTGGCGCTGCTGACGTTCCTGGACGTCGAGGACGGCTCGATCGTGAACGTCGTGCTGCCGACCACCCGTACGCATCTAGGCCAGTGATAGCCGACAACATTGTCAAAGGAGCACGGAAATGGGAAAGATCGTCATCAGCTCAAATGTCACACTCGATGGAGTGGTCCAAGACCCGGACGGCCAGGAAGGCTTCGAGGGGGGTGGCTGGTTCCACCAGTTCGTGGGGGGCAAGGATCTCGAAGACTGGGCCGCCCGCGAGACTGAGGAAGCGCTGGATGCCGAGGCGCTACTGCTGGGCAGGCGGAGCAGTGAGTGGTTCGCGTCCCGGATGCCATCGTTCGGTGCCCGCGTAAGCCGCAGGTGGGCGGACAGAATGAACAGCATTCCCAAGTACGTCGTGTCGTCGACTCTCGAAGATCCTCAGTGGAGCAACGCCACGGTCCTCAACGGCGATGCGGTAAAGGAGATTTCGGAGCTGAAGCGGAAAGTGGACGGGGAAATCCTGGTCTACGGCAGCTATCAGCTCGTGCGCATACTGACAGAACAGAACCTGGCCGATGAACTGCGGCTGGTAGTTTTCCCGGTCGTGCTGGGAACCGGCCTGCGTATCTTCGACGAGACCAGCGACAAGACGCCGCTGCACCTGGTCAACACACGAAAGATGGGTGACGGCCTGGTGTTCTGCACCTACGAATTCGTGCAAGGCTAGCGGGTAAACCCTTCCAGGGCAGCGTGCAGTTCCTCCTTAGCTTAATGGGTGTTGAACAACCTCTGATCTTGGCTGGAGCTGCGTGTTGAGCGCGGAGATTCTGGGCTCTGGCCCACTCTCTCCGCGCCGGGAGCCCCCATACTCGTGTCAGTCCGCCCGGCCCCAGATGCCCAGCAGGTCCTTGCCCGGGCGGAAGCCGTGCGCCTCCGCCATGTGCGCCGCCTCCTTGAACCCTTGGGCCACAGCCGACGGCATATGCGCGTCGCTCCCGAACGTCACCGCCTGCCCGCCCTCCTCGCGCCACCAGCGCAGGATGGTCGAGTGCAGCGGCAGGCGCGTGCTGATCTCCAGAGCTCTGCCCGACTCCGCCGTCACGCGCAGCGCGTGCCGAAACTCCTCCTCGAACTTCAGCAGATCGAACGGCCCGGCCTGCTCCGTCGGCCAGTAACGGATCGGATAGTCGATGGGTGCGGCTCTCCCTCAGTGAGTGCCTGAGCTGGGCTTTTGTAGACATGACTGTTTGATCCGGGAACCGCCTTTTACTGTGAGTGCAGACCCGTGAGGCGGTGGTGGCCATGAGCTCGTTGCTCGAGGAACTGGCACGGCGCGAAGCCGCTGCCCGCCGGCGAATCGAGGAGATCCGCGAGCAGATCGCCGCGCTCACCTCACAGATGCAGGACGAGCAGGACCGCTTGTCACGGCTGACGATCACACGGGAGACCGTCGAGGAAATCCTGGGCGAAGCGGCCCAGCTGCTCGATGAGCCCAAGGGACAGGCCGAGGCCGCCGACGCGGCCGGCACCGCGCCGTCGGCACAGCCGCCGGTGCTGGGTGTGGTTACGGTGCCGCACTGGCAACCCGGCATGAATACGGCGGTGCTGCCGCGCGCGTACCGGGACGCGGTGGAGATCATGGCCGATGCCGGGCGGGCGATACGGGCCGGGCAGATCGCGGTGGCGATGGGACTGCCGGATGAGGCCGCCAAGCGGGAAGGGCTGCGCTCTAAGCTGAAGCGGCTGGTGGAACGCGGCTAGGCGAAGGAAGAAGGGCCGGGACTGTTCACGGTGACCGATCCGGTGGCCCGTGAGATGGCCGGGCAGGATGGCGTGGCGTCACGGGACGCAATCGCGTCGTCACCGGGCGGGTGATTGTGGCGGGGCTCTCCCGCCGTCAGGTTCGAAGGTGCCACCCAATCGACCCCGACGAAGGAAGAGCCCTGTGCAGGCACCGTACGACACCGAGGCCACCGCTGACGTCTTTGCGAAGGCGAAGAACACATTCAACTGGCTCATCGGACACCTCACCGACGCGCAGACCGGGACGCTTGCCCATAACCGGCTGGAGGAGACCATCACCGAGCAGGGCCGGGAGCTGCAGCGCCTGCTGCTGCAGGCCCACCTTGACCTGCGCGCGCTGCGCGAGCTGGAGCAGGTACGCCACGCCCGTCACCAGGACGTCGGCGCTGCCGGGGTGATCGGCGCGGACGGGGTGCCGCGGCGGCGGGTGGAGCTCGGGCACCACCGCCTGCTCGCCACGGTGACCGGGACGGTGACGGTCACCCGGTGCGCGTGGCGGGCCCCGGGCGTCGGCAACGTTTATCCGGCGGACGCGGCGTTATCGCTGCCGGCGGTGCGACACTCGGCCGGGCTGGCGAAGCTCGCGGTCATCGAGACGGTGCGCGGCTCGTTCGACGCCGCCCTGGCGGCGATCACCACACGGTGCGGTCAGGTGATCGGCAAACGGCAGATCGAGCAGCTGGTCGCCCAGGCCGCGGCTGACGTCGACGCCTTCTACGCCGCGCGGACCGTGCTGCCGTGCACGGCGTCCACGGTGCTGGCGATCAGCGTGGACGGCAAAGGCATCGCGATGCGCCCCGAAGCGCTGCGGCCCGCGACCGCGAAGGCCGCCGCCCGCGCCCGAGCCACGTTCCGGACGCGGCTGGCGGCCGGGGAGAAACCGGCGCGCAAACGGATGGCGACGCTAGGGGTGGTCTACGACGCCGAACCGGCGCCGCGGCGGCCGCACGATGTGATCGCCGTCCCGGGCGGGCGATCCGGCCGGCGTCTGTCACGGGCCCGGCCGAACGCGACGCGCAAGTGGCTGTGTGGCTCGGTCATCACCGGCCCCGGCCCTGTGATCGCCAAGGTGTTCGACCATGCCGAGGCCCGTGATCCCGCGCACGCCCGTCCCTGGGTCGTGCTCGTCGACGGGGCCCGCCACCAGCTCGACCTGATCATCGCCGAAGCCGCCCGGCGCCGCATCCGCGTCCACATCGTGATCGATTTCGTGCACGTGCTGGAGAAGTTATGGGCTGCTGCGTGGAGTTTGCACCCGCCCGCGGCGCCGGCCGCGGAGGACTGGGTCGCCGGGCATGCCCTGGCCCTGCTGGCCGGGCACACCGGCCAGGTCATCAGCACGCTGACCGCGCAGGCCGCCACAGCCGGCGCGCAGCACCGTGACGGCATCGACGCGTGCATCCGCTATCTGTCCAACAACGCCGAGCATCTGCGGTATGACCAGGCGCTGGAAGCGGGATGGCCAATCGCGACCGGGGTGGTCGAGGGCGCGTGCCGTCATCTGATCGCCGACAGGTTCGACCTGGCCGGGGCGCGGTGGGGCCTGGCCGGGGCCGAGGCGGTGCTGAAGCTCCGCGCGCTGGTCGCCAACGGTCATCTGGAGGAGTACTGGACTTTCCATCTCGCCCGGCAACACGAGCGCGTCCATCAGACCGGCTACCAGGACGGATACGCCCTTACGGCTTGATCGCTTCAGTCACTCAGGAGGAGCCGCACCCATAGTCGATGTGCGCCAGTGCTGTGAACACCTCGCTCTGCTCGATCAGCCGGGGAATCTCCGCCAGATAGTCGCGCATGACCTCCGCCGCAGGTCGCTGCGCGAACTGCCCCGGAGGCTCGGTGAACCTGCCCCCGCTCGGGAGGCAGTGCAGCGACCCGATCAGCCGATCGAACTGCCCGACCGCGAGCAGCTTCCCGATCTCCTCGGCATGCCAGTGCGGCTCCCCCAGCTCCATGCCACTCAGGATCCGCAGCTCTGGGAAGCGCTCCCGGCACCTTTCGATCGCCTCCAGGTATCCAGCCGCGTCGAACCGCGGCGGAGTCAGCTCGCCATCCGGCGAGCACATGGTCGCCAGATGGTCATCCGGGTGCAACACGTCGAGGTTGACCATCCACACGGTGTGGTCGACGTGCTCGGTGAAGGCGATCGCGGGCAGGCCGAGCTCTACTGCCTTCTCACAGGTGCGTTCCATCGAGCCCAGCGGCGCGTCCCAGGACCACTCGCTGTGCACGTGACTGTCCGCAGGCAACATCACGAAGCTCACCTCTCGTCGACCGCAAGATCACCGCACAGCGTACGCGGTGGCGACGAGGGCGAGAGGCCTGGGCGAGGGCACATGATTCCGCAATTCCCGACATGGGGTCTTGGGACTATCCGGCCGGAATTGAACGATAAGCCTCCGCCACAGGTCAGGCAGGGTTGCGAAGGGGGCGTGGGGTGGATGGGGGCGCCCACGATGCGACACGCCTGTCCTATCTGTAGGTCATCGGCCTGGAAACGACCGCTACGATCGGGAGAAGATCACGAGGAGACTGGTTGAGCGACAGTGGGGCCGCCGATGCTGAGGACGAGGCCGGCGAGGCAGCGGCTGCGCCGCCTCCGTTCGAGCCGGTGCGGGTGGTGCCGACTCGGCCGGATGGCTGGCC
The DNA here is from genome assembly GCF_039535785.1 of Nonomuraea helvata. NCBI lineage: Bacteria > Bacillati > Actinomycetota > Actinomycetes > Streptosporangiales > Streptosporangiaceae > Nonomuraea > Nonomuraea helvata. The sequence goes on along the minus strand of NZ_BAAAXV010000012.1, from coordinate 583,654 downwards.
TGACTGGCTCGGTCGTAGGCCGATCAGCTCTGTCGACCGGGACAGGATCCTGAAGGATCTGACTGCCGATCAGGAAGAGTTGGACGCTGTCAAGCGGCGGGACGGCCTGCGTCTCGCACCGCTGTTCTCGTCGGTGACGATCGAAGGGTTCGGCGGGCAGGGTGATCCACGGAAAGTGGCCCGGCTGCGAGCCGCCATCAACGCGGCGTGCCGGGTCGCGGCGGGGGGTCGGCGGACCAGTTATCACGCGACCGGTGAGCGCATCACGATCGGGATCGCGGGGCCGGACGCGCGTGAGCGGATCGCGGTGCTGCGTCGGCAGCTTGCCAAGATCGGCGGTAGCCGCGGCTGGACGATCACCGAAGATCTGAACTGACCCAGTTCTCACGGTGAGTGAGGGTGGTGACTGTGTGTGGGTCGCAGAAATGAACGTTATCAAGACGCGAGCAGTCGATCTTGCCGCTTCCGCGACGCCCCAGGTCGATCATTCTCAAAAGCCGTGCCCGAAAACAACGTCTCACTACGGAACAAGGTCACCGTTTATGACACACTTCTCGGATGAGCAAGATCGGCTATGGGCGGGTCAGCACTCGCGACCAGAATCCCGACAGTCAGCGCGACGCGCTGGCGGCTGCGGGGTGTGACCGTGTCTTCATCGACAAGGCGTCCGGCAAGCTTGACCGGCGGCCCGAGTTGGACAAGGCCCTGGACTACCTGCGGCCGGGTGACACCTTCGTCATCACGCGCTTGTCCCGAGCGGCCCGTTCTTTGAGGCACTTGCTGGACCTGGCGGCCGACTTGCGCGGGCGTGAGGTCGACCTGCTGGTGCTCAAGCAGGGCATCGATACCTCCACCCCGACCGGGCGGCTGCAGTTTCACATGTTCGGCGCGTTCGATGAGTTCCTGCGTGAGCTCATCGTCGAGGGCACACTCGAAGGGCTGGCCTCTGCGCGAGCTCGCGGCCGTGTCGGTGGCCGGCCGCGGGCGCTGGACGCCGATGGAATCGAGATGGCCCGAGCGCTGTATGAGATGAAGAGTCAAGACGGAAAGCGCAAGTACACCGTCCAGCAGATCGCGGACCGGCTCGGCGTCGGCCGCGCCACCATTTACCGGAATCTCGACGCCGAGCCCACGTAAGGGCCCAGTCAGGCGCCGAACCACCAACCTCCGCCTCAACAGAGGAGTCCAGACATGAGCACGATGGAGGAACCGGACCTCGGCAGCATCATCGCGGTCAATTGGAGTTATCCCAACCAGGTGATCTGGGAGCACGTGTCCGGGGCTGAGGAACCCAGGAACAGCAGTTGGCGCTGAGAATGATCTTGAGCGAAATGTTGACGTCCGGCTTCGGCGTGTGATCGCCCTACCTGGAGGCCTCTGGCCCGTGGATGATGCCTTCGACAGCGCCAGATGAGTAGGGCAGGGCGAGTCCGTTCAGGACGGCGGCGTGGTCGCGTTCGAGACCGTTGGCGAACGTGTGCAGGTAAGGCAAGTCGTCAGCGCGGATGGTGGCGATCCAGGCGTCAAGACGCTCGCCGTGCCGCCCGGTCAGGTTCTCGATGCTGGACGGCATGTAGTCGACGACCCGCAGGTAGATCAACGGGCGGATCTTTCAGACGATCTGGCGGCGGCTCGCAGGGCCGTACCCGGATCGAGGCGTTGCCGGTGGTCGGGCCGGGCGGCAAGAGTGATCTGGACCGGTTGAAGAAACCGGCGCGGCGTGCCCCGGCATCCTGGACGCCCTGCGCGAGTACATGACCACCCTTGACCGCCGCGCGGCCGAATTCGCGAAGCCCGCGAGATCCTCGCCCGCACCGCAGAGGGGGTGTAGAGATCCCAGCACTCCTGGACATCTCTGGATGAACGAGAAGTCAGAGGAAAGGGGTAGCTGTGCCGGAAGCGGACGATGAATTCGCCGCGTTATGGGACGCGCACTATGACGATGTTCTGGGCTATGCCGCCCGCCGAGTCGACCACGAGACGGCGCGTGACCTCGCAGCGGAGACGTTCCTGATCGCCTGGCGGCGTAGGGCCGACATCCCCATGGACCGGCCGTTCCCATGGCTGCTCCACGTGACCATGAACGTCCTTGCCAACGCGGCGCGCGGGCATCGGCGGCGAAACCGCCTGTGGTGGCGGATGCGCGAGGACCGTGGCCTGAACGAACCGGTCGCCGACGTCGCGACCAGGGTGGTGGAAGACGGCCGCATCGGTACGGCCCTGCGGCGCCTTTCGCCCCGCGACCGCGAGGTCCTCCAGCTCATCGGCTGGGAGGAACTCGACGTCAATGACGCGGCAGTCGTCATGGGCTGCTCGGCGAAGACCTTCTCGGTCCGTCTGCACCGAGCCCGCCGCCGCCTGTCGGACGTTCTCGCCGAACTGGATGCCGAAGGCCAAAGCCGGCCCATCCCGACCCTGCAGAGGAGCTCGCAGTCATGAACGACGACATCCAGGAGATCCGGCGACTGCTCGCGCCAGCCAACCCAAGCCCACGCGGCGTCCTCGCCGGCGCCGGCGAGGACGCCATCGGTCGCACCGCCTTCAACCACATCACGCGCGCCAAGTCGGTCAGGCGTGGATTCCTGTCTCGCCGTGCCACCGTGCGGCTCGTTACTATCGGCGGTCTGGCGCTCGTGCTCGCGGCCGGAACGACGGTGGCTCAGGACCTCGTTCCCGCAGGTCCGGTAGCGAACGCACAGGTCGTACTCACCCAGGCGGCCAACGTCGCCCAGCAGCGGACCTTCACCGCCCCCCGCCCGGAGCAATGGGTCTATACCGAGACGCAATACAAGAGACTGGGTAACCCCGGCAAGGGCGAGGTGCTGACGGCGGAGTCGCCGCTGAGGACCGAGCTCGACCGGCTGTGGATCCGGGCGGACGGCAAGCGCCTCGCTACCTTGGTGGACGGAAAGGTGCAGGTCTCGCCCACCGGGGGCGGAGTGCCGCCCGTCGACTACGCGTCGGTGGCGGCCCTTCCGCGCGACCCGGACAAGCTGCTCGCCTGGGCTCGCGAGAACGGAGGACCTATCGCGGAACCCGACGTCAGGCCGTACAAAGTGCTCTTCGGGTTGATGTTGAGCAACGGGGTGCTGCCTCCAGACCTGGAGGCTGCCACGTACCGTGCCCTTGCACTGATCCCCGGTATCGAGGTGGACCAGGCCGCCGTGGACGACACGGATCGCCCCGTGGTGTCCATCTCCATCACGGTCGAAGGTTATCTGAAGGAGGAGATCCTCCTCGACCGGACCACGTACGCCTACCGGGGGCATCGCACCACGGTCATCAAGGACCACACGTTCCCGGAAGGCGGGACGTACAAGGCGGGCACCGTCGAGAGCTACTCGGTCCGCCTGGCGACCGGAATCGTCGACCACTCCGGCCAACGCCCCTGACTTGAGCCCCCCGGGTGTGACGTGCCACGGTCACCCCGGGGGTTCCTCGCTCGCTCAGCGCGGGTGCGCACCCGCCTCCGGCCCAGATCCACCAGGTTAGAGCCGGTGTCCAGTTGAGTGATGCAACGACGCCGGCTCCTCACGTACTCCTGGGCGATGGCGGTGGCTGGTGCTGTGTGCCCCAGTCCCAAGCTGCTCGGCTCCCTGCTCAGCAACAACGTCGTCCCGCCGGCCCAGGAGGCCGCCGTCTACCAGGCGATGGCCAAGGTCACGAGATCCTGCTGGACCCAAACCACCTACACATACCTGGGTGCGCGCGACGTCGCCATCGCCGACTACACATCCCGGGGGATGTCGTCGGCGTCCTGGAGGCTGGCGAAGTCGGCGTGCGCCTGGGCGACGGCCTCGGGGTAGGCCTCGTGCTTCTCGTGCTCGGCGAGCGCTCGGTAGATGCTCGCGACGCTGGGGGCCAGGCCCTTGCGTTTGCCGGTGGGGATGATCAGGTCGGGCTGGATCTGCTCGACCGATTCCCCGTTCGCCCGGCGGCGGAGCACGGTGTGCAGCATGTCGTCGGTGATGACGGGCGGCCGGCCGCCATGCTTGCCCTTGCGGGCCGCCGCGTCGAGTCCTTCGAGGGTCGACTCGCGGACGTTCTCCCGTTCGGTCTCGGCCATCGCCGCGAAGAACGCGAACAGCAGGCGGCCGGGCCCGCTGGGGTCGTACATCCCGGGCAGGGGCCCGGCGAGCATCTCCAGGACCAGGCCGTGCGCGGTGAGGTGATCGGCCAGGGCGGTGAGTTCGGCTGCATCGCGGCCCAGGCGCTTCATCTCGTAGACGGTGAAGATGACCCGGCAGTGCGGGGCGTGGGCCTTGATCTGGCGGGCCAGCGCGAGCGCGGCCTCGAACTGTGGCCGGACGCGCACCCGGGTGCTGATCTTCTCGGAGAAGATCTTCTCGCGGCCGATGCCGTGCGCCGATAGCGCGTCCAGTTGCGATTGCAGCTCCTGGGTGAGCGAGCTGCACCGTGCGTACCCGATGCGGATGTCGGCGGTCGGAGCGTCCGGTGCGAGGGCGAGCGGAGGCGGGGTTCCGGGGCGCCACGGTTGGCCGGGTCCGCGGTCGGCGGGGGTCGGCACACGCAGGAGCTTGGCGAGCCGACCCACCTTGGTGAAGCGGCCGGTGTGGTAGGTGCCGGCGACCGCGCCGGAGCGCGCGCGGCACGGCGAGCCGGGCTCGGCCGTGCAGCGCGGGCAGGGGTGCCGCTCGACCTCGTCGGCATCGCGGTCGGCATCGCTGGGGGATGTCTCTTGAGGGGCCGTCATGCCCATGGATACTGTCACAAACGTTTCTCAGAAGTGCCCGAACCCATCTTTGCGTGAGAACGAGTTCTGCGAACCGAACCGGGGCTTCGCGATCTCCGCGCAGCTCTTTTTGATCTTGCTCTGGGAATGGATTTCGTTTACGAGAAATCCGGGTTGCTATTCCCGGCAGGGGGAGATGACCCTGCCTGCCAGGCCTCGCTGTAGTCCTGGGGAAATTTCCAACGGATTTGCCTGACCTGCGACGATGTGCGGCTCTGTGACTGCGGTATCGGTTCGCCTACGGTGTGATCATGAGCGACGACAAGCCGGAGTTTGGGTACGGCGCGGGCGGTCGGCCGCTGTGGACCGTGCGGGATCGGGACGTTGAGGATTTCATGGGGTCCCGGTAGTAACGGCCGCGGAAACAACGGATACCGCTGACCAGCAGGGGTGTGTGCTCTGGGCTGTGGTCAGCCTTCCTAACTGACTTGTTCGCGGCTGGTGCTCTCGCGGTGTTTGCGCAGTTCCCGATACAGCGTGGAGCGGCTTACCCCGAGTTCGGCGGCGACCTGTTCGGGGATCGCGCCCTCCTTGATCCGCTGGGCGGCTCCGGCGCGGGTGGTCGCGTTGAGTTTCGCCGGCCGCCCGGTCGGCAGTCCGCGGGCCTGCTTGGCGGCGCGGGCACCGGCGGCGCGCTCCAGCATGTAGATCCGTTCCATTTGCGCGAACATCGCCAGTCGGGGACGGGCTTACGACACAGCGGTCACGCTGGTCGGCGCCATCCCGCATTCGGCAATGGGGGCATTGAGGAGAGGGGTTATGCGACCGGAACCCGGTGGGCCAGTTGGTCGCCGAGAGAGCTACGGCGGTACAGGACCTGTCGTCCTTGGCGCGCCCGGGTGACCAGGCCCGTGGCGTACAGCACGCGAAGGTGCTGGGACACGGCGCTCGGGGTGACGCCGATGCGGCGGGCGATCTCGGTCGTCGCCAGTGGTTCCTGGAGGATGCGAAGCAGTGTGGCTCTGGGCGCGCCGAGCAGGGAGGCGAGAGCCGTTGCGTCAGGGGGCGATGTCGGGGCCCAGAGCGTCGCTACTGCACGGCTGGGGTATGCCAGCACCGGTGGATCGTCCGGGTGGATGGGGGGGCGCCGGCTTGTGTGCGAAGACGGACGGTATCAGCAGTAGCCCTCGACCGGCGGCCGTGATGCGGTGCTCGCCGGTCACCTCGTCGATGTGCAGCACTCCGTCATGCCAGCGCAGGTTTGGGTGCATGTCGCTGAAGAGCAGGCGCGCGCCTCCTTTGGCCAGTTGCCGCGCGCGGTAGGTCATGTCGGCTTCCAGCGTGAGCCGTATCTGCGGCCACATCGGTTTGATGGCGCGTTCCCAGTAGCGGCCCAGAACTTCGCAGAGGGTGGCCGTGAGCCTGACGACCTTCGCGTCGGTGGCAGTGGCGTCGCGAAGAGCTTCGGGGAGCGGTCCTGGCGCGTGTGGGGCCAGCAGGTCGCGTCGGACCAGATCGAGGGAGGTTTGGCGGGCGATGGCCAGTTCGTCGTCGAAGGCCGGGGCGAAGCGTTCTGGTCGTGGGGTCAGGAAGTCGGGAAGGAGGTGGCGCCTGCCGACCAGGGACGTCAGCAGTTCCGTGTCGAGCGTGCCGAGCCTGGGGAGTACGGACCTGTGCCACGGCAGATGCAGGGCGGACAGACCCGGATCACGTAGCACCCGCAGGCTGAGCACGGTCTCCTGCAAGGGCGAGACGGCAAACCGGGTGTCGGCGAGGTCCTCGACACCGAGCACGAAGCTGATCATTAAGCCGTAGGCTACATCTTTTGCCCCGTACGCGGCGCTGCCGTGGACTTGACCAATGACACACGAAACCCAAGAGCAACACATTGCGATGGCCCACGGGCAACCGATCGTCACGGGCGCGGCACGTGGCGTCGATGTCGTGACAGTCGGTGATCGACCCGCTCTTCCCCCTGGCATGCGGGCCCAACTCAATGCGGGCTCATTGATGGGCGTGCCGACGTTCGGCCTGCGGCCCCACCTGACCGAACCGGAGGAACTCGACGCGTGGAAGCCTGATGTCGCTGTGATCGGCGCGCCATGGGACGACAACACGACCAACCGCCCTGGCGCTCGTTTCGGTCCCCGGGCGCTGCGCGCCAACGCCTACGATGCGGGCAGCTACCACCTCGATCTGCAGGTCGAGATCTTCGACCACCTTCACGTCGTCGACTACGGTGACGCGATTGTCTCACCTGGCATGTGGGATCTTTCGCGTGATGCCATCTACCGTCGGGTATCGGATGTGGTGAGCCGCGGCATCATCCCCGTAGTGATTGGGGGTGACCACTCGGTGACGTGGCCGAGCGGGATGGCGGTCGGCGCGCATCACGGCCACGGCCGCATCGGGATGATCCACTTTGACGCGCACGCTGACACGGCTGACATTCTGCGCGGCAACCTCGCCAGTCACGGAACTCCGATGAGGCGGCTGATCGAGTCCGGAGCGATCGCCGGAAGAGACTTTGTACAGGTGGGGCTTCGGGGTTACTGGCCACCGGCCGATGTACAGGAGTGGATGCGCGAGCAGGGTATGCGCCATCACACGATGCAGGAGATCTGGGAGCGCGGCATCAAGGAGGTGATGGACGATGTCATCGCCGAAGCGATCGACGGCACGGATGGTGTCTACGTCTCGATTGACATCGACGTGCTGGACCCGGGGTTCGCCCCGGGGACGGGGACGCCCGAGCCTGGTGGTCTCGCGCCGGTCGACCTGCTCAGAGCCGTTCGTCGGATCGCTGTGGAGACCAACGTGGTCGCGCTCGACGTCACCGAGGTCTGTCCTCCGTACGACCACGCCGACCTGACGGTCAACAACGCCCATCGGCTGATCTGGGAGACACTCGCCGGCCTGGCCTACAAGCGTGCCCGACGAACTGAGTAACCCCATGAGCGACGGCATCCTGTCGATCGTTCCTCCAGCAGACCGACCTGGAATTCTGCTGTTGACGCCGGCAGAAAGAGGCGGCGGGACCTGTTGTCTGCGGCGCGCGGGGGGCCACAGTGCCTACGACTGGCGCGGGCGGCGCGCCCTCAGCGGCCGATACCCGGTCGGGTCGAGCTTGGCCAGCTCGGTGTCGACCTCGATTTGATGGTGCCGAAGAAGTTCACGTTCTCGCTGTGGGCCGGGGAGATGTGCGCGAGGACCTCGTCGTCGATCGCCCGGCCTTCGGCGCGCATCTGCGCGATGGCCAGGCCGTAGTACTCGGTAGTTCATGTCGTATCCGGCGTTGCGATCATGAAGATGACTGCCATTGCAGGTTGATCGCTTGCGGTCGCGTCCGCATGAGAACGTGGAGGCATGCACCAGCCTGCTCTCAGCAACTCGGAGAAGACCTTCCTGGGCACGTTGCGCCAGGGTCAGCGCATCGAAGGAAAGGTGATCGAGATCGCTGACTTCGGCGTCACCTTTGTTGATATCGGCGGATTCACCGCGATGATCAACATTCCTGAGCTGTCGTGGCGTTACCTCAATCACCCCGGTGACGTCGTTTCCGTCGGACAGCAGGTCACCGCCGAGATTCTTGACGTGGATATCGAACGCGGGCGGGTGGCGCTGTCACTGAAGGCGCTGCAGGATGATCCGTTGACTGAGCTTGAGCGGCAGATCGGCTCGCTTGTCAGTGGACCGGTCACCAAGATCGTGCCGTTCGGGGTCTTCGTTCGCGTCGAGGACAGAGACGACGGCTTCGAGGGTCTCGTGCAGAACACAGAGCTCGCGGGCAACCAGGTGGAGGTGGGCGACATCCTTATGGTGAGGATCAGTCTCGTCGATGTTCCCCGGCGGCGGATCGGCCTGACGCTTGCGCAGACTCCAGCTGGTCTCAGTGATGCCGACGACGACCCTGCGTGACTTTGCGCGATCGATGCTGACTGCTGTTCGGATGTCTGGTCACCGAGTGGAAGCAGCCGGCCCGGGTCGTTATTTGCCGGGAGCGGAGCCTGTTTCTCGCAGCCCCAGACGTCTGCGCAGTTCAAGGTTCTCACCGTGTGCGGCTTCCAAGGCTCGTTTGAGTGCGGAGACTTCGTCGCGGTGACGGCGCTTGAGGTCGGTGAGTTGGGCGGTGAGGGTGCGGACCACGCTGCTGGGCTGGTCAGGGTCGACTTGCTGAGATCGGATTGCGGGAGGCGTCCCTCGCTGTTGGTCTCGGAGTTGCTCAACGCGCTGGCGGATCTCGGCGTTGCGATAGAGGAAGTCGAGAGAGACTCCTGCGGCCTGAGCCAGGCCGCGGAAGGTGATCGAGTCACCTCGGCGGATCATGTCACGCAGCCCTTGCTCGGCGCACTGGATGGCGCCGGCCTTCTTGGCCGCGGCGGCTCTGCGCAGGTTGTCGGGGTTACCGCGCATTGTCACGGGTCTCCTCTGCTTTGGCGGCGCGGGCGTCGGTGCGCGCCGAGACACCGGCGCCGCGAACGGCCTGGGTGGTGCTGTCGGCGAGGCGAGGCTGCTCGAGCTTGACGATGATCCGTCCGAGGGCGTCGTGTTCTTGGAGCCGTCCGGCGAGCCAGATGTTGTCGGCGCCCATCGGTTGGCCGGTGCGGGCCTGGAAGGCCTGCTGCCGCTCGGTGATGAGCTGTTCGGTGCGGTGCCGCTGGTTGTGGAGCTCGGGCAAGAAGGTGGCGTCACTGGTGAACTTTTCGCAGGTCAAGCAGGCGTTGCCCTTCTCACAGACCTGGCGGGGAGGCAACAGGCACCAGCCATTGGGCAGGATCCGGTCGGTGCGCTTGTCCAGTTCCAGCATGTCGTAGAGGTCACGTGGGTCGGTCTGCAGGTCGCGGCCGTCGGCGGTGACCTTGCGGTAGCGCAGGAACTCGGCCTCGTGCGTGGCGGCGAGGGTTTCGGCGTACTCCATGGTCATGGTTGGAGACAGGTGGCCCATGTAGCGCTGCACGACGTGCAGCGGGACTCCGGCGTTGAGCAGGCTGGTGGCCTTGGTGTGGCGGAAGCGGTGGGTTCGGTTGAAGTCGACCAGTCGCCCGGCGCTGTCGCGGATGTCGAGTCGTTGGGCGAAGTCGACGACTTTCTGGTGGATGGCCTCGACGGTGTAGGGCTTGTCGGCGTGTCGGTTCATCTTGTGTGCGAGAAACAGGTACTTCGGCCTCGTGCCGGGCGCCCAGCGGGGCGCCAGGTGGATGTCGGCCCACTGCTGCTGTTCGCGGATGATCGCCACGATCTCGGCGTCAACGAGCATGGTGTCCGGGGCCTGCTCGATCTTCGTCTGCTGGTAGCGGAGCTTAGCGACGAACGCTCCGTCGGCGGCGTCCTGTTCGCTGGGTGGGGAGAGCTGGTCGAGCGGGAACAGCGGGTCGCGGTCGAGCATGCGGATCTCACTGATCCGGCGGCCGGTTCGGGCCACCAACATCATGATTCGCATGATCTGCTCGTCGTCGAATCCACCGTCGTCCTCAGCTGCGCCGAGTAGGTGAAGGTTCGTCATGATCTGGGAGAAGGCGGTGTCGTCGATGACCTCCCGGCGTTCTGGCCGGACCTTGGCCCGGCCTTTCTCCCCGTGCCGCCACAAAATGGCATGGTAGGGGCCGAGTGCGAGCCAGCCTGGTTCGTCCAGGACCCGGGCGGCGGTCTCGCGGTGGTCGGTCATGAACGCGTAGAACTTCTCAATATCGGTGAGGATGTCGTTCACCCGCAGTGGGGACAGCGGCTTGCCGAGGTTCGCGCCGGTGCTGGCGGTCTGAGCGCGGACGTGGGCGAGGTAGTCCAGCATGAACGCTCTGACCGCAGCCGGATCGTCGCGCAGGCAGGGCGGTGGAGCGGCCTGCTGCGCGGTGATCCAGTCGCCGAAGACCTGCAACCCCGATCGGCGAGTGCGGATCGTGCTCCATGTCAGGTCACCGGTCTCCAGCGAGATCTTGAAATACCACTGGGTGGCGCGGCGGAACCAGAGCGGCTGGAGTTGCTGGAAGTAGATGCTGTAGTCGCCCTGCGGTTCGTGCTCGCGCCGCGGGATCTGCGGGTCGAGCCCAGGGTCCCAGACCTCGCGCTGCCACCAGGGCCGCTGATCGTAGGCGGTCCAGAGCATCTGGTAGCACCGTCGCAGCAGCCTGGCGGTGTTGAGCAGCCAGTGCTTGCCGGGCAGACGTCCCTTGTGGCGCGCCCAGGTCGCGGCGAGCGTTTGTTCCCACTCCCGCGGTGTCGCCGTCATCAACGACCCGCGCAGCTCCGGATGATCCTTAACCGTAGCGGCCAGCCAGCGAATCAGCGAGCTGAGCGCCCCGACCGGGACGCGGCCGCCGAGTTCGACGATGCGCCAGCAGCACCAGGCCATCTCTCGGTCCATCGGCTCGGACAGTTGCCCGAACCACAGCCGGAAATTCTGATGGCGGCCGCTGATGGAAAACCCCGCCGCCTCCTCGTGTCCCAGGTCGACCGAGGCCAGCTCGATCGTGCGGAATCGGGCGGGAATCGCCGCCCACAACACCTCCAGGACCTCGCTGTGGAAACAGCCAGAGGTGTCTCGCATGTTCTCCAGCAGCAGTTTGGATCCCATCAGCACGGCCCGATCTGAGTGTCGTCAGCCGTTGCCGCGCGCCAGCCGGCGGTGAGTCTGGTCCAGTCGGCGACGGCCCGCAGCTCGGCATCGTCGGTGACGTGTGCGTAGGTGTTTAGCGTGGTCTGGACGTCGGCATGTCCGAGCCGACGGCTGACCACGTGCACCGGCACCCCCGAAAGCAGCAGCGCCGTCGCGTGGGTGTGCCGGAACCAGTGCGGCGTCCACCCGTCGGGGACCTGCCCCGCCAGCTCACGGCGCAGCCGGTCCACCAGGTCGTAGACGCTGTCAGGTTTCCAGGGGGCAAAGCGCGGCTCGCGCTCCAGGTTCACGAACACGCAGGTGCTGTCGAAGTCGTCGGTGACCAGGTCGGCGCCGGCCTCGCAGAGCTGCCACACGTACTCGCCATAAAGCCGGTCGAGGTCGTCGGAGATGAACAACCGCCGGTAGCCGCTCTTGGCCCGCACCTGGTGCGCATGCTCGCGCGGGACGACCTCGAGAAACGGGGTGTCGCCGCAGCCGGTGTGCCAGTCCCGGTGCTGCAGCCCCAGCGCCTCGCCCAGCCGCAGCCCGGTTTCTGCAAGCAGACACCACAGCAGCCGGTTGCGGACCGAGCCGCGCCATTCCCGGACGTCATCGTCCCAGCTCGCGGACACCTCACAGATCCGCTCGATCTGCCCGGGGGTCAACGTCGGCGGCACCGAGCGACGCCGCCGGACCCGGATCACCGTCCGGCGACGGCCGGATCGCCGCGCGATGTGCTCCAGCAGAGGTTTGTAGGCGGTCCCGCCTCCGTGCACAACCCGGTGCAGGTCGGCGCCGACGCTGACCCCGTTGAGCAGGTGATAGCCGTAGAAGGAGACCACGGCCCGCAGCCGGACCTCGATCGTGGACTCGGCAAACCGGGACGGGCGCGGCTCGATCGACGCGACATGCGGGCCGTTCCTGGTCCGAAGCCAGGTCAAGAAGGCGCCGAAGTCCTGTAGCGCCACCTGCGTCCAGCCAAGCTCGAACTGCCCGAGATAGTCCCACCACAGGGCCAGCGCCCGCGCGTAGGACTTCACGGTGTTCGGCGAGCACCGCTGAGTCCGCAGGTACTCCAGGTACTCCTCTGCGGGCCCGACCGGCAGATGATCGCTGCCCAGCACCGTCCACGTCCGCTCCCCACTCGGCAGCGCCACACGCTGTGCCCGGCAGAGACCAGCGACTGTTCCCGTCGTCACCTTGCGTAGCGTAGAGACGTCAGATAGTCCGTACGTGAGGAACGGCGAGACCTCCTGAAAAGCCACTTACGCTGCGTTACAGACGGCTTCTTCCCGCCCCAGATAACAGGTGACTACCGAGTTGGTCAGCAAGGTCAGGCACCACGCCTGCTCGGTCTGCGCGGCCAGGTGGCGGTGCCGGATCGCCCCCTCATGCGCGTACTGGAACAGGTCCGCATCAGTGCAGGTCAGGCAAATCCGTTGGAAATTTCCCCAGGACTACAGCGAGGCCTACGTGTGCCGGACCTGCGAGGAAAAGGCGCTGCTGACCCGCGGGACCTGCCCTGGCTGCCGAGTCGATCGGGCGTTACCCGGCCGCACCACCGATGGAGCGTCGATCTGCGGGGACTGCGCGGGGATCACCCGCAGCTACCTCTGCGACCGGTGCGGCTACGAAGGGCCGCTACACACCGGGCGGCTCTGCACCCGATGCACCCTGTCCGACCTGGTCCACGGCTTCTTCGACGACGGCACCGGCCGGATCAACCCAGCGTTGAGCACGCTTGCGGACAAACTGATCGCCTCGCCCAACCCCAAGTCCACCTGGATGTGGTTGCGCCGTCCCCACGTCCACAACCTCATCAGCGACCTGGCCACCGGAGCCCTCCCGCTTACCCACGAAGCCCTTCACGAGCTTCCGAACTGGCGGACCGTCGCCCACCTGCGCGACCTTCTCATGGCCGCCGGAGCCCTGCCCGTGATCGACAAGCTGCTACTCCACCACCAGACCTGGCTGACCCACCGCCTCAACGAACTCCACGACGATCCCCATCAGCGCCTTCTCCGCACCTTCGCGACCTGGCACCAACTCCCGCAGCTCCGCGCCAAGGCCGCCGTCAAGCCACTGACCTCAGGATCTCGAAGAGCCGCCGGCGAGCAGTTTCAAGCGGCGCGCATCTTTCTGACCTGGCTCGATACAACTGGACGGTCTTTAACCTGCTGCGAGCAGGCCGATCTCGACGCCTGGCACGCCGCTCACGGTCCTCGCCAATCCCACACACTGCGGACGTTTCTACGCTGGGCCATGGACACAGGGCACATACCAAAGCTGCGGTTGCCCGTCCTGGAGAACTCGAAGGCCACTCCCATGTCCCAACAGCACAGACTCCGGTTGATCCGCCGAGCGGTCACCCACGACGAGCTCCCTCTGACCACCCGAGTCGCAGCCTGCCTCGTGCTCCTCTACGCCCAGCCCGTCACCCGCCTCGTCAGGCTCACCGTCGACGACCTCATCCAGGACCAGGACGAACTCCTCCTTAAGCTCGGAGACCCGCCCACTCCCGTGCCCGAACCCTTCGCCAACCTGCTTCGAGAACTGGCCGACGACCGGCCCCACCTCAACACCGCGACCAACCCCGACGCGCGCTGGCTGTTCCCCGGCCGGCGAGCCGACCAGCCCGCCCATGCCGGCACCATCCGCGAGCACCTCCGACTCGCCGGCTTCGCCGCCGGAACGGCCAGAGTCTCCGCGCTCCGCCAGCTCGTCCTGCAAGCCCCCGCACCAGTGATCGCCAACTCCCTGGGCTTCCACCACAAGACCACCACCCGGATCGCCGCAGACGCCGGAGGATCCTGGACTCACTACGCCCCCAGCGACCACGCCCAGTGATCAACTGAACGAGCAACCCAACGAATACCGATCACTCGATCAACGACTCCTGCCAGTCTCAACCCCGGTGTCCCCCGGCCCATGGTCCGGAGCTGTTCGTAGACGGCGAAGGCAGCGGCGCGAGCAGCCGGTCGGCGTCGTCCACATCCGCGACGCCTACCTGGCCCGCAAGTGTCCAACCACCACGACCGCAGCCGACCTCGCCTACCGTCCTGGTCGATGATGATTTTCATGTGATCACCAGGTCACCGGGAGGGAGAGCACGCCGTTGACGGGTGCCAGCTCGCGGTAGCGCAGCTCCTCATGCGGCACGGCGAGCCGTAGCGTGGGAAAGCGGCGCAGGAGGGCCGGCAGGGCGACGCGGAGCTCCATGCGTGCCAGCTGCTGGCCGAGGCATTGGTGGATGCCATGCCCGAAGGCGACGTGCGCGCTGGGGCGGCGGGTGACGTCGAAGGTGTCGGGCTCGGCCATCAGCGCCGGGTCACGGTTGGCCGAGGGCAGGGAGACCGCCACCCGCTCGCCCTCGTGGATCACCTGGCCGGCGAGGGTGAACTCCTCAGTCGCGGTACGGATGGCGCCGTTGTTGACGATCGACAGGTAGCGCAGCATCTCCTCGATCGCGCCGTTGACCACCTCGGGCTCCTCCCGCACCAGCGCGAGCTGGTCGGGGTGACGCAGCAGGAGCAGGGTGCCAAGGCCGAGCATGTTGGCCGTGGTCTCGTGCCCGGCGATCAGCAGGAGATTGCCGATGCCGATCAGGTCGTCGTCGCTGAGCTCGCCGCCGTGCTCCCGGACCAGCATGCCGAGGATGTCCGCGCCGGGATTCTCGCGATGGGCGGCCACCAGGCCGCCCATGTAGGTGTGCATCTCAATGGCGTTGGCGAACTGCTCCTCCATTGTCAGACTGAGGTCGAGCATGGTGTCGCTGTGCCGTTGGAAGTCCGCGCGGTCCTCATACGGGACGCCGAGCAGCTCGCAGATCACCAGTGACGGCAGCGGCAGCGCGAAGGCGGTCATCAGGTCCACCGGCCCCCCGGCCTTTTCCATCCGATCCAGGGCTTTGTCGACGAGCTCGACGAAGCGGGGGCGGAACGCATTGATCCGCCGGACGGTGAACTCGCCGGTCAACAGCCGCCTGACGCGGGTGTGGTCAGGCGGGTCCATGGCCACCAGGAAGCCGGCCTGCTCACCGATCAACTTCCTCAGCTTGGCATCCGGGCGGCTGCTCAGGTGCGAGCAGGCCAGCGCTTCGCGGGCGGCGCCGTACCCGGTGACCAGCCGGACGTCCACCACGTCGCCGGTCGGCAGGAGCGCCTGGGAGGCCGAGACGGGATCGGTTTCACGTCGCCGGGCCATCTCCGGGTCGGGGCTGAACGGGCAGGCCGCGTCCCTGCGGATCGGCAACGGAACGTTTTCGGGCATAGCAAAGACGCCTTTCTGCGGAAATTTCGAGGAATTACGCCTTTTCGAGCCGGCTGGTGAGCGGAAGCAGCACCAGCGGGATCACGACGGCTGCCGTGAGTGCGGTCAGCAACGGCACGCGCTCGCCGGGTGTGAGATGGTGCAGCAGCTGGATGTGGATCGCCAGGTGCGGCGCGGCAAACACCAGGTACACGGCAAGCGCCGTACGGGCCATGCTCCGCCGTACGATGAAGACGCTCACGCCCAGCACCACCGACGTGGCCAGGCTCATCGCGCCGTAGTCCATCATCAGATGCGCGTTGTACGGCATGCGCATCCCCACCCAGGGGATGTCGAAGAACGAGCGGGGGAACAACAGCGCCCAGCCCCCCACGGCGAACTGCGCCACGGCCAGGAAGGCCAGGCCCGCGCGCAGCCAGGTGTGGGCACTCATGCGGCGAGGAACTGGTCGAAGGTGATCCGTCCGTCGGCGTGCTCAGGGGTCAGATGTCCCCCTTCGCGGTAGCCGCGGATGCCGACCCCGGGCATTGGCACCGACACCACCGGCCGGCGGCTGGAGCGCGAGCGAGCGTACGCGCGGGCCAGATCGGCGGCGGGGCGCACCTCGGGCCCGCCCATGTCTGGCACCCGGCCGGCTGGCGGCGCACCGGCCAGCGCGGCCAGGCGGGCGGCCACCTCGCCGGCGTCGACGGGCTGGAAGCTGACCCCGCTGGGCATCACGATCACCGGAAGCCACCGCTGGCTCGTGCACATCCAGACGATGAGCTCGTGGAACTGGGTCGTACGCTGGATCGTCCACGGCAGGCCGGAGCGCTCCACGAGCTGCTCACAGGCCAACTTCGCCCGATAGTAAGACACGTCCACCCGGCCGACGCCGACGATGGACACGTACATCAGATGCGGGCGCCCGGCTCGCACCGCCACCTGGATGAGGTTGCGCGTGCCATCGATGTCCGCACGGCCGTTCCCGGTCGCGCAGTGGACAATCACACCGACGCCGTTGACCGCCTCCTCCAGGCCCTCACCAGTGAGCAGGTCACCGCGGCACGTCTGCTCGTGCGATGGCGGCTTGCGGCTCAGCACGCGGACGGCATGACCGGCCGACAAAAGCTGTGGAACGAGCGCGCGGCCGAGCCGGCCGGTACCGCCCGTCACCAGGATCTGGTTCGTCACGGGTAGAAACCCCCACCGAGAGCGCGATGCCGGGGTGTTCCGGCCTCGCGCGGCTGTCAGGTCACCGCCTCACGCCGGGTCCTGGCGCTCGCGGTCACCCATTAAGAACCGGATAGGCCCCCGGAATGTGACAACGGGGGTGAGGAACCGGCGGACAGCCGTTGGCGCTGAGAACGATCAAGACGCACTCACGGGTGAAACATCCTCACTTGTAACGCATCGATCACTATGAGTTGATCCCCGCCGATATGGTCCTACCGTGCGGGCTATGCCTGCGGAATTTCTGTCTGCCGAGCACAGGGCTGCCTACGTCTCGTTCATCGAGGTGCCGTCGCTGTCAGACCTGGAGAAGTTCTTCTTCCTGGACAGCTTCGACCGGAATGTGATCGCGCAGTCGAGAGCCGATTCTCACCGGCTGGGCGTCGCCGTCCAGATCGGGACCGTCCGGTACAAGGGGCTGTTTCTGGAGGATCCGCTCGCGGTGCCCTGGCCGGTGGTGGACTACCTGGCCGAGCAGCTGGGCATCGGTGACGCGTCGCAGGTCAAGAAGTACGCCGAGCGGCCCAAGACGACGTACGAGCACGCGTGGATGATCCGGGACGCCTACGGCTACCACACCTTCGATGACACCGATAGCTGGAGCGAGCGGCAGCTGACGCGCCAGTTCCGGACCTTCCTGCACGGCCGGGCGTGGACGCACGCCGAGGGGCCGGTGGCGTTGTTCGAGCAGTCGGTGGCGTGGCTGCGGCGGCATCGGGTGCTGCTGCCCGGGGTGACCGTGCTGGAACGGCTGGTGGGCAGCGTGCGGGAACGAGCCGACGTCCGCATGTACACCGTGGTGGCCAAGCAGGTGCGCCGTGCCGATCCGGATCTGCCGGCCGCGTTGTCGGGTCTGCTGGTGGTGCCGGAGGGATCGCGCGTCTCGGAGTTGGAGAAGCTGCGGCAGGCGCCCAAGCGCACGTCAGGGACGGAGATGGTGCGGGCGCTGCAGCGGGTGGACAATCTCGCCGGCTTCGGGCTGGGCCTGGTGGCGGTGTCGAAGGTGCCGGTTCGGCGGATGAAGACGCTGGCCAAGTACGGGGCGGGCAGTAAGGCGCCGGCCCTGGACCGGCTGGTCGAGCCGCGCCGGACGGCGACGCTGCTGGCGGTCACCCGGAGCCTGGAGGCCGAGGCGATCGACGACACCCTCGATCTGTTCGCGCTACTGATGACCACTCGGTTGATCAGCCCGGCCCGCCGTAAGTCCGCCGACGAGCGGCTGCGGATGCTGCCCCGGCTGGAGCGGGCCTCCAAGCTGGTGGCCAAGGCCAGCCGGGTGCTGGTCGACCGGCTCGACCTGGTCGGCCAGGAGGGCGTCGACCTCGATGTGGTGGCGATGTGGGCCGCGGTGGCCGAAATCGCCGGTGCCAGCAAGGAGCAGGTGCGCGCGGCGCTGGACATGGTGGAGGAGCTGGTCCCCGAGTCCGACGGCGCGGCGGAGGCGGCGATGCGGGCCGCGCTGGTGGAGAAGTACAACACCGTGCGTCCGTTTCTGCGGCTGCTTGGCGAGTCCAAGGCGCTGGCTGCGGCACCGGGCGGGCGGCGCGTGCTGGCCGCCGTGCGCCGGCTGCCGGAGCTGTCGCGACGGCAGGTCAGTAAAAGGCCGCTGCTGCCCAAGGAGATCGACGCCGCGCTGGTGACCGCGTCGTGGAAGCGGGCGGTGTATGCCAACCCGGACCTGCCGCAGGGCTCGGTGGATCGTGACGCGTACGTGGTGTGCGTGCTGGAGCATCTGCTGCGGGCCCTGACGATCCGGGATGTGTTCGCCTCGCCGTCGCTACGATGGGCCGACCCGCGCGCGCATCTGCTGGCCGGGGCGCAGTGGGAGGCGATCGCCGAGGACGTGCTGGCTTCCCTGTCGCTCACCGATCCCGTCCAGAAGCATCTGAACGACAAGGTCCTGGCCCTGGACGCGGCCTGGAAGCAGATGGCCGCCCGACTGGAGGAGGCGGGCGAGGACGCGCTGGTCTCGGTGGTGACCCCGGCCGGCGGCGGGCGGGCCCGGCTGTCGGTGGAGAAACTCGGCGCGCTCGGCGAGAGCGAGTCCCTGGCATGGCTTCGAGCCGCCTGCCAGGCCATGCTGCCCCGCATCGACCTGCCCGAGCTGCTGCTGGAGGTGCACGCCTGGACCGGGTTCCTGGACGCCTACGTGCACCTGGCCGACATCTCCACCCGCATGAACGACCTGCCCAGATCGCTGGTGGCGCTATTGATCAGTGAGGCGTGCAACGTCGGATTGACGCCCGTGATCAAGGCCGGGGATGAGGCGCTGACCCGTGGTCGGCTGTCCCACGTGGATCAGAACTATGTGCGCGCCGAGACGCACGCCGCGGCCAACGCGATCCTGATCGAGCACCAGGGCAAGGTGCCTATCGTCACGGCGTGGGGCGGCGGCCTGCTGGCCTCGGTGGACGGGCTGCGGTTCGTCGTCCCGGTCAAGACCATCAACGCCGGGCCCTCGCCCAAGTACTACGGCTACAAACGCGGTATCACCTGGCTCAACGCAGTCAATGATCAAGTGGCGGGGATCGGGCAGATGGTCGTACCGGGCACCCCACGCGATTCTCTCTACATCCTGGACTGCCTGATCAACCTGGACGCCGGGCCGAAACCCGAGGTGGTCACGACCGACCAGGCCAGCGACAGCGACATGGTGTTCGGGATCTTCTCCATGCTCGGCTACCGGTTCGCGCCCCGCTTCGCCGATCTGGGCGACCAGCGGTTCTGGCGCGCCGAGCTGCCCGACGGCACCACCAGCGCATACGGGGTGCTGGAGGCGATCGCCCGGAACAAGCTGAACCCCAAGAAGGTGATCACCCAGTGGCCAGACATGCTCCGCGTCGCCGGATCGCTGGTGACCAACCAGGTACGCGCCTACGACCTGCTGCGCATGTTCGCCCGCCAAGGTTCTCCGACACCGCTGGGGCAGGCGTTCGCCGAGTACGGCCGCATCGACAAGACGATGCACCTACTGAGCATGCTGGACCCGATGGATTCCAGCTACCGCCGGAGCCTGGGCAAGCAGTTGTCGGTCCAGGAGTCCCGACACCGCCTGGCCCGCAAGATCTGCCACGGCAACTCCGGCCGGATCCGACAGGCATATCGGGAAGGCCAGGAGGATCAACTCGCGGCGCTTGGACTTGTCGTCAATGCCGTCGTGTTGTGGAACTCACGGTATCTGTCGGCGATCGTGGACCAGTTGCGCGCCCAGGGTGTGCCGGTCAAGGACGAGGACGTGGCCCGGCTGTCCCCGCTGGGCCACGCCCACCTCAACTGCCTGGGCCGCTACGCGATCGCCTCCTCGGCCCCGGACAAGGGCCTGCGGCCGCTCGGCGCGGCGGCACTGCCCGAGGCCAGTGCCGCCAGCACCACTGTCGTGGACGATGACGGTGTCTGAACCGCTGACCGATGACCTTCTAAAGGACAGCCCAGTTCATGGGCTGGAGCTGCAGCTCTTTCACTTGCGCGTGTCCCAGAAGCGGCAGTGGTGTTCGGTGGAGCCGTCGCCATTGCTTCGGGCCGAGGAAAGGAAGCGGACATGGTTCGCGCTCTTGCTGGTCAGGGGCTTCCATCGGGGCAGGCTCGGGTCGTTGGGATCGCCGGTGGCGGCGAAGCGGGTCCAGTGGGCGATCATCTGGTCGGCCAGGCGGCGTTGGCTTGTCGAGAGGGGCTGGTCGGTGGCGGCGCCGGGGCCGTCGAAGAGGTAGGGCAGTTCCCCGCCGTGGTAAGCGCCCAGGGGGAAGGCGGCAGGGACGGGAAACCCGGCCGGTCTGGGAGCAGTGCGGTCGGCGAACTCGTATTGGTAGACGGGGGTCTTGCGGGCGAGCAGGCGGTTGCCCACCCGGGTGGGGCAGGTCCAGCCGCGGTCGGTGGCGATGGCAGCCCACGCCAGAGAGGGGGAGGCGTGTGTGCTGACGGGATATCTGGCCGCGACCCGCGGGGCGTCCTTGCCGAAGGCGGTGCGCAGGAACTGCTGATAGGTCTGCTGGCTCAGGGGCTGGCCGGGACCGTCGAAGTACATGGCCACGAAGTATCGAGCCTCGTGCGCGGTGGTGCCGACCATGAGCGGCACCGGGTGGATGCGCCCCTCGGCCACTGCCCGGCGCGGGTCGAGCGGCAGCGTGTCACTTCCGTACGAGGGCGCCCAGGTGGCGGGAATCTTCTGCTGCGCGGCGAGCAGGGCCGCCACCGGGGCCCGGCGCAGGCAGGCCATCGTCTGAGCTGCGTCGGTGCATCCGATCTGCCCGGCGGCGGCCGCGGCGATCTGTTCGCCGGACTGCCGTGAGGGCCACACGGTGTCGCCGCCGGCGGGGTCGATGCCCATCTGGCGCATCGAGCAGCTGCCGCTTTGGATGATCGCCTTGTCGAACAGCCCCGCCGCTGCGGGGGACGTCAGCTGGGCGCAGGTGCTGAACGCGCCCGCGGACTCGCCGAACAGGGTGATGTTGCGCGGGTCGCCGCCGAAGGCCGCCGCGTTGTGCCGTATCCAGCGCAGCGCGGCCTGCTGGTCGAGCAGGCCGAACGCGCCCGAGCCGGGCAGGGCGGGGTGGCCGAGGAAGCCGAAGATGCCCAGCCGGTAATTGACGGTCACGACGACCACGCCCGCTTCCGCCAGCCGCCGGGCGTCGTAGTCGCCGCCGGCGCCCTGGGTGAAACCCCCACCGTGCAGCCAGACCATCACCGGCAGCCGCCGCCCGGCGGGCACGGCCCCGGGGGCGGTGACGTTCAGGTACAGGCAGTCCTCGGTGGTGCTGGCCGGGTTGGAGTCGGCGGGATTGGCGTTCTGCGGGCAGCGCGGGGCCGTGCGGGTGCCGTCCTTGACGCCTTTCCACGCTTGGACGGGCTGCGGCGGCTGCCAGCGCAGCGTTCCGGTCGGTGGCGCGGCATAGGGGATGGCGTTGAACCGCTGCAGGTCCCGGCCGATGTGGGCGCCGGCGACGGTGCCGGACGAGGTGTGCGCGACAAGCCGGCGCGGGCTCGATGCCGTACCGGTGGTGCTCGCGCAGGCCGCGATGACGGACAGGCCGGCTACCGCCGTGACCAGTCGCATGCGCGCAGCCCTCCGCGTTATCGCTCGGAGTGTCATCGGCGCACCGCCCGATACGCCGCCAGGAGCAGGAACACGGCTCCGACGGTTCCCAGGACAAGATCGGCCCAGCCGGGAACGCCGACGGCACGCAGGATGCCGGCCACCCCGAAACTCGTGCCCCACTGCGCCTCGGTGATCGCCGAGCCGAACCCCTGCACGGCGAACAGGGCTCCGGCCAGCCACAGCGCCTTGTCGACTGTTCGGTTGCGTGTTTGCGAACGACTCATGTGGTCCCCCTTTGTTCTGATGCGTACGCATCAAATAAACCGGAAAAGTTGATATGATGCAACCGCATCGAAACGATGACGGAAGGAACGCCATGCCCAAGCAGGTCGACTACGAGACGCGACGCCGCGACATCGCCGAAGCGGTCTGCGACCTGATCGACCGGCACGGCCCCGAAGGCGCGACCCTCCGGGACGTGGCGCAACAGGCCGGCGTGTCCATGGGAGCGGTGCAGCGCTGCTTCGCCACCAAGGACGAGATGCTCGCCTTCGCCCTGCACCACATCACCGAACGCATCACCGCGCAGGGCCAGGATGAGATCGGCGCCTCCGCCGCCAAGGAGTCGGCGGTGACCCTGCTCACCGCCACCCTGCGTACGCTCGCCCTGATCGAGCCGCACCAGCGACGCGACGCCAGGATCCTGGTGGCATTCACCGCCCACGCCACGGCCATCCCATCCCTAGCGGAAATCCTGCGCGAAGCCCACGCCAAAACGCGAAACCTGCTGGCTTGGCTGATCCGTTATGGCCAGCGAACCGGCGAGTTCCGCGACGACCTCGACGCCGACCTGGAGGCCGAGACCCTCCTGCCACTCGTCGAAGGGCTTACCTCGCTCGCCCTGCTCGGGCACCGCCCCACCGTGCCCGCCCAGGACATGCTGACCCGCCGTATCGACGGCCTGCTCCTGCAGCCATCCCGGCCAAACCGACCGGCCTCATCGACCGCGAGCGCGTGAAGGCGCCTGGCGAGCGCGACGCCAGCGCTGCGCCCGTCACACCACGTACGCCCCGACCTTCAGCCGGTGGCTCTGTGTGAGCGGTGCCTTGCGATATGAATCAGCAGGATGGAAGTGTTGCGGGATAACTGTTGTTATCGGGCAAGATAGCGATGACGGGCGTGGCGCGAGCTGGGCGACCGCCGTTCGGCGGGGACGCTTCGTTTCCCGGTTATCTGGCAACCCGGCCGATGGTGGAGGTCGATACGGTGGATTCGGTCATCGCCGAGCAACTCGGCCGCGCCCACCCGCTCTCCCGCCATCTCGACGACTTCCTCACTGACCTGGCCAACGCCGGCGCCTCCGTGCACACCCGGCGCGCCTACCGCGGCGACCTGATCGCCTTCGCCGCCCACCACGGAGAGGAGATCGCCGCGCTGACCGCGACGCCGATCCGCGCCTACCTAGCCGAGCTCGCCGACCTGTCGCCGGCCAGCCGCAAGCGCAAGCGCGCCGCGATCGCCTCCTTCACCAAGTGGGCGGTCCGCCACGACCTGCTGCAGGCCAACCCGGTGGACCGGATCGACACCGTCAAGGTGCCCAAGACGCTGCCGCGCCCGGCCAGCGCGGCCGACCTTGTCAAGGCCTTCGCGGCGATCTGCTCGCGGTGGCCGCGCAAGGACGTGCCGCTGGACCGGTTGCGCGACCGGGTGCTGTTCGAGACCGCCTACGTCTGCGGCGCCCGCGCCTCCGAAGTGTGCGGTCTCTACGTCGAAGACCTGGACCTGCGGCTGGACGACGAGCATGTCCGGGTCCACGGCAAGGGCGGCAGCGTACGCACCGTCCTGCTGGACGACCGCGGCTACGTCGCCCTGCTCAAGCTCTACCTTGCCCGCGCCGGCTACACCGCCGGGCCGCTTTTCCGCGCGACCATCAACGGCCGCGGCGGACCGCTGTCCTACGACGCCGCCCACCACCGCTGGCAGACCTACTGCGCCGCCGCCAGGGTCGACATCGACATCCACCAGCTGCGCCACGCCCACGCCACCGAACTCATCAACGCCGGCGTCTCCATCGAGGCCGTCCGCCGCCGCCTCGGCCACGCCTCCACCGAGACCACCCAGCTGTACGCGTTGCTCGACGACAAGGTCGCCGACGCCGAGATCCGTGCCGCACGCCGACGCCGGGATTGGGCGACGAGCTAAGGAAGCTCCGCAACCAGGAGCAGCCGCACTCACTGCAATCAAGATCCTTCTCAGCGCCAACGGCTGTCCGCCGGTTCCTCGACCCCGGACAACCAGAGTTTGTCCGGATTGGCGATGATGCGAATCCCGCTGATCCGGCCGTCCGACGTCTCCGGCACCAGCACGCCGACCAGTTCCTCGCCAGCCCGGGCCAGCAGCCCCAGTGCGCCGTTCACCTCCGTAGCCGACAGCCTCACCCCCTGACCGGCGATGCTCAACGATCCCACCAGGTAGCGCGCCACCTGGGAGACGCCGGAGATGGGCCGCCGGGCAGCGCCGACCCTGCCGCCACCGTCCACCCACACGGTCACGTCCTCGGCCAGCACCTTCTCCAACCCTGGCAGGTCCCCCTGTTCCGCGGCTGCCAGGAAGCTCTCCACCAGGTCGCGGGGGCAAGCCTGGTCCACCCGGCGATCGGAACTGCCACGCGCCTCGGCCAGGCGCCGGCGAGCTCGGGTGTACAGCTGCCGGGAGTTCGCCTCGGACGAGTCGATGACCTCGGCCACCTCCCGATGGCTGTAGTCGAAGGCTTCACGCAGGACGAACACCGCGCGCTCCAACGGGTTGAGCCTTTCCAGCAGTACCAGGAAGGCCAGCGAGACGAGCTCCCGCTGCTCGGCGCTTTCCAGCGGGCCCAGAGCGCCGCCCGCGGTCAGCACCGGCTCCGGCAGCCAGAAACCGACATAGCTCTCCCGGCGCGCACGCGCGGACGCCAACCGGTTCACACACAGGTTGGTGGCGACCTTGGCCAGCCACGCCCACGGCGACTCGACAGCGCTCGCCTGATGCCAACGCAGGAAGGCGTCCTGGACGACGTCCTCGGCCTCCTCAGTCGAACCCAGCATCCGATAGGCCAACCCGAACAGCTTCGAGCGGTGCCGCTCGAACTCCTCAACCGCATCAACTGCCACGCCCACCAGCCTCCCAGGTCGCCTTGCGGGCCCGGTCGCCTGGATGGCATGAGCGGCGTCGCTCTCCCTGCTGGCAGCGATCGGGGACGCGGTGTGCGAGTCGTGCGGTTCGTTGAGCGGAGCCGCGCGGCGGTGTGGAACAGATGCTGGGATACAGGCCCGAGCGGGTCGTGGAGGCCACCCTCGGCGCACCCTCCTCCGCCGAGCACGCCAAGGCCTACGAGAAGTCTCAGACCCCAGCCCCGGTAGTCAGCGCCCACGGCGCGCTGATCGTCACAGCTCCGGGTCGTCGGCGGCGGTGGGGTCGCGCAGCTCCCGCAACCGGCCGGGCAGTTCCGGCCGGTTGAACGGGTACGTCCCGTGGAAATTGATGTGTTCCCACTGCAGCGGCGACAAGGCAGCCCTGATCTCCGGGCCGATCTTCATGCCACCGGCGGCGAGTTTCTTCACCGCGGCGTCGATGTACAGGCTGTTCCAGAAAATGATCGCGTTCAAACCGAGGCCGAGCGCGCCGAGTTGGTCCTCCATACCGCGTTCATAACCCCTGCGCAGCTGGCCGTGGTGGGCGAAGAACACCGCCCGCGCCAGGCCGTTGCGGCCCTCCCCGACGTTCAGCTGGGCGCCCATCATCCTGCGGTAGTCCTCCAGGTGGGCGACGTGCAGCAGGTGCATCGACTTGAAAATTCGGCCGTAGTGGGCGAACGCGTGGCCGAGGCCGGTGGTGCGGCCGTCGGCCGTCATCATCTTGATCAGGTCGTAGGCGCGGACCTTGTTGGTCACCAATGATCCGGCGACCTGGAGCATCTGCGGCCAGTGCTGTTTGATCAAAGCGATGTTGACCCGGCGCAGGTTCAGCTCGGTCAACCGTCCGTACCCGGCGGCCGCCGGGGTGGTGCGCTTGTCGGCCGCTCCGACGTCGGCGGGGTCGATCCACCACTGCTGAGCGTCGCTGATGTCGGCGATCCGGGGCGCGAACTGGTAGCCGCAGATCGCGAACAACCCGAACACGATGTCGGAATACGACGCCGTATCCGTCGTCAGGACCTCCGGCTGCTCCTTGGCGTCCAGCCGGTGCAAAGCGTCCAGGATGAACAGCGAGTCCCGCATCGTCCCCGGCACCAGCAACCCGCCCAGGCCCATCACCCGATCGGAGACGACCGCCAGCCACGTCGCGCCCTTGGACCGTTTGGACTGGCCGAAGTAGTGCGGGTTCGGCCGCCCGTACAGGGAGCGGACCGGGACCACGAACCGCAGCCCGTCGGCCGAGGCGACCAGCCCGCCGCCCCAGTCCTCGCGGGCGATGTCGATGCCGGCCTGCTTCTCGATAAGCTTCCCCGACGCCAAGCCCATGCCCTCGTGGTGGAAGTAGCCCTTCTCCGCGCTGATCAGCCGATGGATGCCCAGCACCGGGTCGCCGGGCTTGGCCACCGGCCCCAAGCCGAGGTTGCAGGAGCGCGCCACCATCAGCGCGGTCAGGCTGATGTCCAGATCCGCACGCCGCGACGTCGAACCGGAGATGTGGGTGAACGCGTCGAACATGCCGGTGTGGCCGTGGACCTCCAGCAGCAACTCCGGATAGTCGATGCGCGGCAGCATGTTCATCACCGCGTCATGCACCGCCTGGTAGGCCTCCGGTAGCGGGGCGGCCTCCAGCCGGGCCAGGTTCAGCCGGCCGTCCTTGATCGTGATGGCGGGGTTGGCGTCCAGGCTGTCGGCCAGCTCGCGATAGATCCCGCCCAGGTCGCCGGACAGTTTCCGGAGATGCTCGGCCGGGTCTGCGGGAAGGCCGAGTGCGGTCAGGATGCTCGGCGCGTGCACGCTCCATAGGGCGTCCGGGATCAGCTTGGCCCGCGGGTCGCCGGACTTGTCCGCGCCGACGGCGTACACATCCTTGCAGCGCAGAGCCGACCACAGCGCCTCCAGGACACAGAAGGTGTAGGCGTGCCGGTCGATCAGCCGGTCGCCGAGCTCGGGATTGTCATACACCAGCCGCCGCCACGACCCCGCCACCAGATCCTTATGCGCCTCGATGTGCTGCACCCCGGCATGCTTGCCGTACGCCAGCACGCGAGGCAGACCTCGCAATGCCGCGATCACGCCGGCACCGGCGTCGGTACCGCCCCAGGGGATCGTGTCAGCCAGCAGCTCGACGAACCCGCGCACCGAGGCGAACCGGTTCGTCAGCTCCGCCCGCCACGCCAGATCCTCATCCTCACCCGCCGGAGGCACCAACTCCTTGATCACCGCGAGCGCCGCCTCCAACTGCTCGATCGGCACCACCGACGCGATCCGTGCGATCATCTCCGACGCGGTCGTCTCCCGCACCACCGGCCCCGGCCCGGCGCTCTCCCCAACCACCTGGTCGTCGGGCTGCGGGGACTGTTCCTGCTGGGTCATCGGGGTGTCCAGCGCCGCTCGCAGCGCCGACTCGGCCTGCAGCGCGGCCTTGCGCAACTTGGGCAGAGACTTCAGCTTGGCGTTCTTCTCATCCCGGCTCGCCCTCGCCAGCAACTTCGTGGACATCAGTAGATCGAACAGCAGCAGGGCGTCATCGACGGACACACCCTCCAGATGCCGCATCGTCGCCAGCAACGTCGCGACCCGCCGGCTCCCCTTCAACTGCCCGATCTTCGGTGCCTTCGCCGACATCCCGTAGGCGGCCAGCTCCGTCAGCTTCACCGGAGCGACCCCACCCACGTCGACCGCGCCCGCACCGAACGCCCACACCGCCACCGACCGGTTCAACGCCTCCTTCATCCCCGCCCCGGACAACAGCGCCACCGCTGTGCGCATCCACTCCAACGGCGAGACCTTCTTGCCCGTCGGCACGACCAGGGTCTCCAGCAGTTCCCGCCGCATCTCCACCGGCGTCTGCTCCACCAGATGGTCGTTGACCGCAGCCAACTGTTCCGCCCGCACGTTCGTGACCAGCGCCGCCAGCGTCGTGATCCCCGGCAGCAACACCCGGTTCTCGATCAGCCACACCACCGCCCGGTCGAACAGCTCCCGCCGCGAATCCCGCGTCTGCGCCGCCCGCGACGCCACGAACACCCGCAGCTCCGCCTCCGCGTCCACGAACTCCCGCAACTCCAACAGCTTGCGGATCTCCCGCGCGTGCTCATGCTGGGTCGGCAGCCGCTCCGCGTAGTTCTTGATACACGAAGGGTCCGCCACCCCAAGCTGTTCGGCGACGTAGTCGACCGCCACATGCGGGACATCGCCAGGGTCGGCCAGGAACGTGCCGAGCATCCGCGCCGTCCCCCACTGCAGACCCCAGCCGAGCCGGTTGTGCGGGCCGCGCTTCTTCGCCACCTCCGCCAACGCGTCCGCGTCCAGGTAGAAGAACCGCTCCAGATCCTCCGGCGACGGATCCGTCAAGAACCGCCGGTAGCGGGCCCTCTGCTCCTCTGACAAGTACTGAAACGACATAAGCCGCGACGGTATGAGATCAATGACCGTCTACCAGACGGTACGCCCAAACCGAGATCAACCCGTCCGCGACGCCTCGGCCCGCAACCCCCTGACCTGCGGCGGAGGCTTACCGTTCAATTCCGGCCGGGTAGTCCCAAGACCCCGACATAGACGGCCTCAGCAGGACTCTCATGCTTCATGAAGCGGCGCACATCGAGCATTGACACGACATCTACGCATCCGCTGACATTCTCTTCCGCGCTCAACACTGCGGGTGGTGGAGAAGATGAGCTTGTCACTTCAAGTGTGTAAAGATCCTTTCTGGGTGATGGAGAACCCTCTTTACCTGATCCGTCCTGGGTAGGCGGGACTGTCTAGATAACGGTGTTTCTCGATCTTGATTAGTTATCGGGTGGTCGGGGTCAGCCGGCCGTCGAAGGTGATGGCGAAGGCGTTGAGGCCGGCTTTCCAGCGGGTGATCCAGCGTTTGCGCCCCTTGCCTGTCGGGTCCAGGCTCATGATCGCCATGTAGACGCACTTGAGCGCGGCCTGCTCGTTCGGGAAGTGGCCGCGGACCTTGACCCCCCGCCGGATCCGGGCGTTGACCGACTCGATGGCGTTGGTCGAGCAGATCACCCGGCGGATCTCGGTGTCGAAATTGAGGAAGGGCACGAACTCGGCCCAGGCGTCCTCCCACAACTTCACGATCGCCGGATACTTACCGCCCCAGAGCTCGGCGAACTCCAAGAAGCGCTCGAGCGCGGCGGCCTCGGTCGGGGCGGTGTAAACGGGCTTGAGCGCCTTGGCGACGGCGTCCCAGTGCTGGCGGGCGGCATAGCGGAACGACGCCCGCAGCAAGTGCACCACGCACGTCTGCACGACCGCCTGCGGCCAGACACTTTCGATGGCCTGCGGCAGTCCCTTCAGCCCGTCGCAGACCACCATCAGCGCATCACCGACGCCGCGGTTCTTGATCTCAGTCAGCACGTGCAGCCAGAACTTGGCGCCCTCGCCGCCGTCGCCGGCCCACAACCCGAGGATGTCGCGCTCGCCGTCGACGGTGACGGCCAGGGCGATGTAGATCGGCCGGTTGGCGACCTGGCCCTCGCGCAGCTTCACGTGGATGGCGTCGATGAAGATCACCGGGTAGACCGGGTCGAGCGGCCGGTTCTGCCACTCGGCCATGCCGTCCAGCACCTTGTCGGTGATGGTGGAGATGGTCTGCTTGGATACCTCGGCGCCATAGACCTCGGCCAAATGCGCGGAGATCTCCCCGGTGGTCAGGCCCTTGGCGGCCAGCGAGATGACCATCTCATCGACGCCGGACAGGCGCCGCTGCCGCTTGCGCACGATCTTCGGCTCGAAGCTGGCGTCGCGATCGCGCGGCACGCTGATCTCGACCGGGCCGACGTCGGTGAGCACGGTCTTGGACCGGCTGCCGTTGCGGGTGTTGCCGGTCTCGTTGCCGGAGCGTTCGTGCTTATCGTGGCCGAGATGGTCGGTGATCTCGCCCTCCAGGGCGGACTCCAGGACCAGCTTGGTCAGCCGGCCCAGTAGCCCGTTCTCACCGACCAGCTCCATGCCCTCGGCACGAGCTTGATCGACCAGCCGGGCAACCAGCTCCCGATCCGTCGAGTCTTCCGGCTTCTTGCGCGCCACCGCGGCGTCCTCCAGGTCGATCTCCGTCGATGCCTGGATCACAGTACTCATCAGGGGTGTCCTCCATGATCAGGAGTTACACCGTTGTTCTTACAGTCCCGGGTAGGCGAGATCGAGTTCGATGAGTGCTTCTCTCCAGCCGATGGTGCGTTGCCCCTCGATGAGGCGGGCGGTGCTGGGCGAGTTCTTGATCTTGCCGGTTTTCTCCTTGTGGGAGGCGCGTTCGCGGGCGCGTTTGTCCTCGATGTTGATGATGGCCAGCCACAGCAGCTTGACCACGGCGTCGTCGCCGGGGAAGTGCCCGCGGGCCTTGGTGACCTTGCGCAGTTGGTAGTTCAGGGACTCGATGCCGTTGGTGGTGTAGAGCAGCTTGCGCACCGCGGGGGAGAAGGCGAAAAACGGGGTGAACCGGTCCCAGGCGGCCTCGAACACGCGGGCCGCTTGCGGGTATTTCGTGCCCCAATCGGAGGCGGTGAAGTCGGCCAGGGCGTCGAAGGCGGCCTCGGCGCTTGGCGCGGTGTAGATCTTCTTCAGTTCGGCGGCCACCCCCGCGCGGTCGCGGCGGGCCACCGGCCGTAGCGCATTCCTGATCATGTGAACGACGCAGGTTTGCACGGTGGTGTACGGGAACGCCGCGTGGATGGCGTCTTCGAAGCCGGCCAGGCCGTCGGTGCAGGCGATGAGGATGTCGCGCACGCCGCGGTTGCGCAGATCGGTCATCACCGCGTTCCAGAATCGGGACGACTCGCCGGCGGTGGCATGGTCGAGCGGGGTCTTGGCCAGCCAGATGCCCAGGACGTGCTTTTCGCCGTCGGCGTCGATGCCGATGGCCAGGTAGGCGGGTTTGGCCTGCACGCTGTGGTTGTCGCGCACTTTGACCACGATGGCGTCCAGGAACACCACCGGGTAGATCGCCTCCAGTGGCCGTGCCTGCCAGGCGCGGACTTCTTCCAGCACGGCGTCGGTGATGTTGGAGATAGCCTCGTGCGACAGTTCGACCTCATAAATCTGGCGCAGGTGGTGCTGGATGTCGCGCACGCTCATGCCGTGCGCGTACAGGCTGATGATCATGTCGTCCAGGCCGCCGGAGATGCGGCCGGCGCGTTTGGGCACCAGCACCGGCTCGAAGGTGCCGGCCCGATCGCGTGGCACGGCCAGCCGGACCGGGCCGACCCCGGTCTGCACGGTTTTGCCGATCTTGCCGTTACGTGAGTTGCCCGTCCCGTGGCCGACCGGATCGTGCTTGCCATAGCCCAGATGGCTCGACAGCTCGGCCTCCAGCGCGCGTTCCAGCACCGCTTTGACCAGCTCGCCCAGCATCGAGCCCTCGCCGGTCAGGCGCAGCCCGCCCTTGCCGTCTTTCGATCGCTCCAGCAGCAGGTCCAGCACCTGATCGCCGAGCAACTCCCGCAGCGGCACCTGACCTTCAAGAAGGGGGGATTTTTCCCCGCCATGATGAGCAGCCCGTGCCAAGCCTCCCGCCTGCTCGTGGTCTGGTGTGAAAGTGGTACTCAGAGCCGATGATCCCCGCGTGTTCGTCATGATGGACGCTCCCCCCGAAGCGTTAAGATGATCTACCTTGGCTCATTTACCCATAGTGATCGTTTCCACACTTAGAGTGATACCCCCGAGAAGATCAGGCGCGGTAGTGGCGGGAGGCGGTGCCGGCGCTGACGTCGAGGATGGCGGAGATCTCGTGCCAGGTGGCGCCCGCGGAGCGGTCTGCGGCGACGGCTGCGGCCATGATGGTGCGGGCCTGGCTGAGCAGGGGCAGGGCTGCGGTGGTGTAGCCGGCGATGGGACCTTTGGTCCAACCGGTCTGCTGGATCGGGCTTGCCAGGTCTTCTTCCCGCAGGCTGAATGAGCTGGTTGGTGGTGTGGGCCAGGCGTTCGGCTTGCTGGCGGAGGTGTTGTCGCCGGTGGCGGACCGAGGCCTTGCCAGGCAGCCAGGAGGGTTTCCTGTAGAACGTCCTCCGCGTCGGACAACGACCCGAGCATCCGGTAGCAGTGCACCCTCAGCTCCCGCCGGTACGGCTCGATCAGATCCCGGAAAGCGTCATCGTCCCCGGCCCGCGCCCTGGCGATCAGGTCGGCTGCCACCATCCTTACATCACCCTCTTCCCACGCCTGCCACGCCCACATCTCATCCAGACGCCAGCCTGGACCCGAACTGGGCGGCCGGCGGCTTGCCAGTTCGCGGCACCCGGTCCGGAGCGCTCACCCACTAGCCTCAGCCGACGCGGCACAAGCACTCATGGTGGCTTGTCCGCGGCCAGCAGCGCGTAGCAAGATCAGGCGGCGGCCAGCTCCAGAGTGCGAAGTCGATCTCTTTGAGCACCGGGTTGAACGCGGCGGGGGATAACCGCTAGTTCGTCGGTGGCGTAAGCACCGAACCGGGTGATGTGGGATCTCTGGTAGGGCGACAGGTCGGCGGTGATGGTCCAGTCCAAGCCGTCCCCCCGAGGCGCTCGCCGAGCTCACGAGCCTGCTCGCGCGTGGCGGCGGCAATCGCTGAGCCGCGTTTCCTGGTCCTTCTCGGTGGCAACGGCGGAGGCGGACAGGAGCGTCGCACCAGCAAGGCTGCCCCAGAGAGCGGCCGAGCCGTGGGAGGCAAGAGCGGTGATCACCGCCGGGGAGACGGCGAGGCCGAAGCCCGTGGAGAGCTGGAAGCGGGCCAGGGCGCGTCCCAGGACATGCGCCGGGGCAAGCGCGGTGACTAGTGCGAGCCGGAACGACGCGGACCGGCCATGACGAGCCCGCCGTGACCTGCGGCCGCTGTCCACCTGCCCCGTCTTCACGGATGCCCACCATGAATGGTCGCTCACGTCCTGGTCGCGCTCTGAAAGGGCGGCCGGCCCGGTACCTTTCAAGGATTTTTGAGATCATCACCGACGCCGGCGCCAACTTCGGGACGACACCGGCCTGACCATGATCCAGTACGACTACGTAAGCGGCTGATCAATGATCGTTCCTCGTGGATCGGCCTCACCGCCACCGAGTCGATCACCTGGTCGGTGCGCCAGCAGCGCCACCTTGACCACCGCCCGGCATCAGCCGGCCCCCGGTGCCAGAAGCCGTAGCTCGCCACCACTCACCCAGTTAACCGAGGCGATGTACCATGCTCGCGACCTGGCCATGGCCCGGATGGAGGCCGAGGCCGATCAGCTGGGAGCTGACGGGATCGTCGCAGTGCGTCTTGCGGTGGAGTTTCGTGAATTCGGGGAGCACATCGCGGAATTTGTGGCGATCGGCACCGCGGTCAAGGCGGATGAGCCCGGCCAATGGCGCAACAACAAGGGGCAGCCCTTCACCTCCGACCTGTCGGGCCAGGACTTCTGGACGCTCATCCGCGCAGGCTACGCTCCGCTCGGCATGGTGATGGGGACCTGCGTCTGCCACATCGCTCACCGCCGGATCGGCGCCTTGTTGGGTACCACCGGGCGGAACGTGGAGATCCCAGAGTACACGCAGGCCCTCTACAACGCCCGCGAACTGGCGATGGCCCGCATGCAGGCCGAAGCGAAGGAGCTGAACGCGGAGGGGATCGTGGGTGCCACGCTCGATCACCATCACCACAACTGGGGCTCGCACACGACGGAGTTCTTCGCCATCGGCACCGCCATCCGGCCGCTCCGGCCCGATCACGTGATCGAGCGCCCCCAGCTCGTCCTCCCGCTGGACCGCTGATGGACCTGCACCTGGTCGCCGCCGCGCTCCGCCGCGACACGTCCGATCTCAACCTCTACGCCGGGGTGCTGCTGAACACGCTCCGCGAGGCACTGCCACCCGACTGCGTCACCGTGGAGCGAGGGCGTTGGGGCCTCCGCCGGGTCCGGGCGCTCGCCGTACGGCTCAATGAGCGGGTGCTGACCCTCACTGCGAGCGACCCCGGGCTGGTGGCCGTGATCAGACACGAGGTCCGCGGCGTCATGCTCTCCCGCCGCACGGTCGCGCTCGACACCTGGATCGAGGAACTGAGCAGGCAACTCATTCAGCGGGCCGAGTTGGACGCGGCCGCCGCGGCGGCGCTGAGGAGGCTCGTGGACCCGCAGGATTTCGGCTAGAGACTGTGGTGACCCCTGCTACGACCCGCGAGGACATCCTCAGAGCCGCCGACATCTACCTGGACGGAGGCCGAGCGCGCCAAAGGCCGACCTGGGGCCTGAACACCATCGCCTCCTTCCACACCCACGGCGCCCCACCCATCACCCCCCAGTGAGACCGGGGGCGACGGACTCGGTGGCGGTGCACCACATCGCCAGGCGACGACGTCAGCAGTGCGCCATGAACCCCGGCCCTGGGGGCAACGGTGCGCCGTCAACCCCCCCCGTCATGACTCCGATCGAACGAACCCGGGGTTGAGGAACCGGCGGACAGCCGTTATCGATGAGAATGATCTTGCTAGGGCGCCCCAGGCCGGAATTGGAATGCGGGTGAATAGTTGCTGGTCAGCGTCCCGCGAGTGCCGCGTAGGCGGTGGAGCGGCCGATTTTGAGGGTGCGGGCGGCCTCGGCGATCGCGATACCATCGTCGACCAGGCGGCGTAGTGTGACCAACTCGGCGGGGCCGATGACGCGCGGTCGCCCGGTCTTCTTCTTGCCGGGCAGCATGGCACCGGTGGCCTCGCGGCGCTTGGCGGCGGCTGTCCCCTCGGCCTGGCGCTCGGCGCGCAGCTCCAGCTCGTATTCCGCGGCTGCGGCCAGGACCGCAAACATGAACCGGCCCTCTTTGGTGGCCAGATCGAGTTCTCCGTCAGTGACACCACGGTGATGCCGCGGTCGCGCAGCTCGTTGACGGTAGTCAGCACGTGCCCCGCTGAGCGGCCCCACCGATCGGACTTCCAGAACTTCAGTGTGCCCCCCGGCCTGCGGCAGCGCCAGGAGCGCCTCCCACGCCGGTCGCGTGACACCAGTAGCCGCCGCTCCTCTGATCGACCTCAACAATCCAGTTCAGACAGTCCCAGCAGACTCACCCTCACGGCCTTGTAGCGATCACTAGCGGCTCGACACCGCACATGATCACTTAAGGCCGTCTTGCTGTCCGCGAGAGGATGAAGAACAAGCTGACCTGGGGTTTCGCCTCGCGTCAGGGGAGAGCTACTCTCGTCCATCCGAGCAAGCAGCAGTTCTCATGGTGGATCTCGAGATGGTCAATCACACTCAGAGGATGAGCGCGGAAGGTAGTCAGTATGCCTTCGTGATCCAGACGAGGGACGACCTCGACCGATCGTGGTCATGGATCATGGATCACGGCAACGGGGACAAACTGGTGGCGGGACGCGGCATGGTGGATGATGTCTCGGGAACCCCGCAAGACTTCTGAACCGACTCCGTGGGCACGCACCTCTGCGCCCCTGCTGTCATCGGCGGGCGGTAGGCGGGGTCGCGTTACGAGTTCAGCTCCTCGGCGGTGCCGTACTCTTGCGGATGGTGAGAACGGTGGCGATCTCCAGCCCGACCTGGCGAACCGGTTCACCGCGGCCGAGGGTGAACGCCAGGTCGGTGGCAGCGCTCGCCATCTCGAACAACGGCTGGTGGACCGTCGTCAGAGGCGGGTCGGCCCAGTCTGAGACGACGATGTCGTCGAAGCCCACCACGCTCAATTCGCCCGGGATCGACAAGCCCAGCTCCCGAGCGGCGCGATAGACCCCGAACGCCTGCATGTCGTTGGAGGCGAAGATCGCAGTCGGCCGGTCAGGGCGGGAAAGCAGTTCGAGGGCCGCGGCGTAGCCGTGCTCGCGCGTGAGGAACGTGCGGACCACCAGCGAAGAATCCGCGGCGACGTCGGCTTCGGCCATCGCCGAGAAATATCCGGCCATGCGCGCCTGGCAGAACGGATAGTCCGGCCCATTGATCATCGCGATGCGCCGGTGGCCCAGGTCGAGCAGGTGCCGGGTGGCCGAGTGGCCGCCCCGCCAGTTGGTGGTGCCCACGAAGGGGACGTCATCCGGCAGCTCGCCGGCCGGGTTGATGACGACGAACGGGATGTCCTTTGCCTTCAGCTTCGCCTGCTCGGGCGCCGAGATCTCGGAGACGAACAGGACGAAGCCGGGGCGGCGGCCGATCGTCTCGTCGATGGAGGTGGCGGGTGAGGAGTCGGGGCCCAGCTGCGACACCAGGACGCCGATCCGGTTCTGGCGCGCCACCCGTTCGACCCCGCGGATGATGTCCACGGCCCACGTGCCCTCCATCTCGCGGAAGACGATCTCCACGGTGCTGCCCCGGCTGCCGGAAGGGCGGCGGTAGCCGTACTTGTTGATCAGACCCTCGACCCGGGCACGGGTCTCCACCGAGACGCCCGAGCGGCCGTTGAGCACCTTCGACACGGTGGGGATCGAGACGCCCGCGGATTCAGCGATGAACGCGATGGTGACCGCGGGCGGCCCCGAGGGATTGTCGGTCACGTTCGCCTTTCCGCCGCCATGGTGTGTCCATGGAAACTATAGAGCAACTCCGAGGAAACTTTCTCAGCCCGTCCGGCCTGCCAAAGGCCGAGCGTAGAGCCGGTTCCGTGCCTTGCCGCAACATGCGTTCGATACTACGGTTTCGCGCGAAACTTTATAACTGGAAGAGGAAAGCGCGTGTACCTTGAAGACTTCTCCCCAGGTTATGGCAAGCTCGCGCCGCGAGCCGTCCTCGCTTCTGACGCCCCGCGGCTCGACCTGAACGGTGACTGGGCATTCCGCTTCTCTCCCATCGGCCTCGGCGAGCCGGACGGCTTCCCCTGTCCCGACTTCGACGACGAGCAGTGGGATCGGCTCGCCGTCCCTTCGCACTGGCAGCTCCACGGGTACGGCAAGCCCGCCTACCTGAACATCCCCTACCCGATTCCGATAGATCCGCCGTTCGTCCCGGACGAGAACCAGACCGGCGACTATCGCCGCGTCTTCGAGCTGCCCGAAGAATGGGGTGACACCCCTGCCGTGCTCCGCTTCGAGGGTGTGGACTCGTGCGCGCGGGTCTGGCTCAACGGGGTGGAGCTTGGGGTGACCAGGGGCAGCCGCCTGTCGACGGAGTTCGACGCCACGAAGGCGCTGTGCCCGGGCCGCAACGTCCTGGCCGTCCGGGTCCATCAGTATTCCTCTGGCACCTATCTGGAGGATCAGGACACCTGGCGGCTGTCCGGGATCTTCCGGGACGTAGCGCTGCTTGCGCGGCCCGTCGGCGGAATCCAGGACGTCTTCGTGCACGCCGACTACTCCGATGGAGGCGGGCGGGTGCGATTCGACGTGGCGGCGGACGGGCCTGTCGAGGTCGGCATCCCCCTGCTCGGGGTGGAGGCCGCCGCCGCCACGCAGACGTTCGTCTTCGACCGGGTACGGCCCTGGAGCGCGGAGGATCCCTTCCTCTACGAGGCCGTCATCGCCACCCCGAGCGAGCGGGTACGCGTGCGGTTCGGCTTCCGCACGGTCGAGATCAACGGAGACGGCGTGCTGACGGTGAACGGCCGGCGGATCGTGCTGCGCGGTGTCAACCGGCATGAATTCGACCCCGATCACGGGCGCGCGGTGAGCCTGGAGCTGATGCGCCGCGACGTGGAGCTGATGAAGCAGCACAACGTCAACGCCGTCCGCACCTCGCACTACCCGCCCCACCCCGCTTTCCTGGACATCTGTGACGAGCTGGGCCTGTGGGTCGTGCTGGAGTGCGACCTGGAGACGCACGGGTTCGAGCAGCCGCGGCCGGAGCTCTGGACCGGCAACCCCTCAGACGATCCGCGGTGGCGCGCGGCCTACCTGGACCGCATCCAGCGAACCGTCGAACGCGACAAGAACCACCCCAGCGTCATCATCTGGTCGCTCGGCAACGAGGCGGGCGACGGGGACAACCTCAAGGCCATGGCTGACTGGATCCACGAGCGCGACCCGTCGCGGCCGGTCCACTACGAGGCCGACCGGCTGGCCCGATACGTCGATGTCTATGGCGAGATGTATCGCACCCCCGCCGTCGTGCGCCGCATCGGCCAGGGCGCGCTGCGGCCAGGGGAGCTGTTCTATCCGCTCACCGAGGGGGCGGGTGACCCGGCGGATGACCGGCGCAACCGCATGCCGTTCATCCTCACGGAGTTCGCGCACGCGATGGGCAACGGCCCGGGCGGCCTGGCGGAGTACATGCGGCTGTGCGAGGAGTTCCCGCGGGTCCAGGGCGGGTTCGTGTGGGAGTGGATCGATCAGGGTCTGCGCACCACCGACGCTCAGGGCAGCGAGTACTTCGCCTACGGCGGCGACTTCGGAGAGGAACTGCACGACGCGAACTACATCTGCGACGGCCTCATGTTCCCCGACCGCACACCGTCCCCGGGCATGCTGGAGTACCAGAAGGTCAACGAGCCCGTCGTCATCGAGCCCGGCCGCCCCGGACACGTCACGATCCGCAACCGTTACGCCTTCCTGGACCTGTCCCACCTGCGCTTCACCCATTCCCAGGGTGAGCTCGCGGTGCCGCCCGCCGGACCGGGGGAACGCGTCGAGGTCCCCGTCCCTGACGGCGTGACCATCCAGGCCGAACTGGCGGAATCCACCGCTTGGGCGCCCAAGGGCCACGTCGTGGCCTGGGGCCAGCTCCCGCCTGCCGCGCCCGCTCCTGCTGTTCTCGCAGAGGCACGGCGGGCCGCCAGGCAGTCCGCCGAGCACGTCCACCTCGGCCCCGCGCGTTTCGACCGGCGAACGGGGAGCCTGGT
Organism: Nonomuraea helvata; assembly: GCF_039535785.1. Taxonomy (NCBI): domain Bacteria; kingdom Bacillati; phylum Actinomycetota; class Actinomycetes; order Streptosporangiales; family Streptosporangiaceae; genus Nonomuraea; species Nonomuraea helvata. The sequence goes on along the minus strand of NZ_BAAAXV010000012.1, from coordinate 544,952 downwards.
CGGCCTCGGCGACCGACCGCTGCATGGCCCGCGGCTGGCACTGTGGCGCGCGCCCACGGACAACGACCGCTCATGGGGGCAGGGCGACGCCGAGTACTGGAAGGCCCGCGGCCTGGATCGGCTGCTGCACAGGACCGTCTCCATCGAGGCAGGCGACGCGGGCCTGACCGTCGTGGTCCGCAGTTCGGCGGCCAATTCCGGCTGCGGCTACCTCAGCACGTACCGCTGGGACAGCGACGGGGAGCGCCTGAGGCTGCGGGTGCACGCCGAGCCGGTCGGCTACTGGCCGGAGCGGAGGTTCTCCTTCGACGAGGAGATGGTGGACCACAACCTGCCGGAGGAGGAGCGCGAGGAGCTTCTCCGGCGCCACAGAGCGCCATCCCTGGCGCGGATCGGTCTCGTGTGGCACCTTCCTGAGGAATGGTCGCGGGTCCGGTGGTTCGGAGCCGGGCCCGGTGAGGCGTATCCCGACTCCCGGCAGGCGGCGCGGATCGACCACTTCCACGCCACGGTCGACGAGCTGCAGACGCCGTACGTCCGCCCGCAGGACAACGGCACCCGCGCCGACGTGCGGTGGGCCGAGATCACCGACCCGGCGGGCACGGGAATCCGCATCGAGGGTGAGCCGCTGTTCAGCCTCGCCGCCCGGCGCTGGAGCGACCGGCAGCTCGCGGCGGCCCGGCACCAGAGCGACCTGGTCCCCGAGCCGCTGATCTACCTGCACACCGACCACGTCGTCCACGGTGTCGGATCCGGGGCGGTCGGTCCCGGCGTCCTTCCCCGGTACCGGCTCGACGTCCGGGCCGCCGACTTCGCCTTCATCCTGTCGGCGACGTCCTGAACAGAAAGCCACCGCCCCCTGCGCATGCGCGGGGGGCGGTGGCATCAGATCAGAAGAGTCAGGACGCGATGCCGGTGACCGTGTCGCCGGACCTGGTCACCTGGTAGGTGACCTTCGCGCCACTCCAGAAGTGGAACGTGAGCGTCAGGGGCGCGCCCTCGCGCATGACGCCAAGGAAGTCCTTGAGGAGGCGGATGGAGTCGCCGGCGTAGTCGGGGGAGTAGGTCCTGCCGTACTCCTTGTAGGACGTCCAGTCGTGGGGTGCGGCGTTGGTGCCGTCGGCGTACGTGGCCTCCATCGTGGCGACCCGGTCACCGTTGAACCGGGTGGGGATGGTCAGCGACTCCGTGGTGCCGCTCGCGTTCGACAGGACCGGCGTGTCGTAGCTGATCACATAGATCTTCCACGGGATTCCCGAGGAGAACCGGGCCTGGATCGTCGCGTTGACGCCGTGGGACCGGTCGCCTGCCAGCCGGGTGAGGGCCTCCGCCGTGAGCGTGAGCTGGTCGCCGGAGACCGTGTAGTCCCGGCCCGGGTGAAGCCTGGTGGCGCCCTGCCAGAGCCCGCGGAACGAGGTCCCGTTCAGGTTCAGGGTGAGCGTCCGGGCTTCGATCGCGCCCGACTTCGGCAAGAAGATCGAGTCACTGGAAGTGGTGCCGGAACGGGTGGTGAAGCTCGACTTGATCTGGGCGAACAGGCCGGGGTCCGTCCACTCCCGCAGGGTCTGCCGGTTGAGGTGCTGGCCGTTGTCCCACCACATCGTGGTGAGCTTGTTGATCCGCGCCTGGTGACCCAGCAGCTCGAAGAACTTCAGTTTCTCGCCCTGCTGGACGGCGTTCGGGTCCACGTCGAAGCTGAGCAGGCCGTATTCACCGACGATCACCGGGATGCCGCGGTCGACGAAGGTCTTGGCCGACCGGTCGAAGTAGCCGATCAGGTCCTGCTGGGTCGTCTCGTCGAGGGTGGTGACTCCGGCGATGTTCACGCTGAACGGCCAGTAGCCGTAGAAGTGGACGGTCGCGGCCAGGTTCTTGTCGTTCAGCGCGGTGATCTCGCTGGCGAGTCCGTCCAGGTACTTCTGGTCCGCGCTGGTGTGCACGGTGGGCAGGACGAGGATCCGATCGGCGTTGCGGCCGCCCGAGCCGCGGACGATGGCGTGGAAGGAGCGGTTGAGCTCGGCGAGGAGGCTCATCTTCGCCTCGTCGGTGGCGTTGTCGAACTGCGGCTCGTTGACGCTCTCGAAGAGCACCTTGCTCGGCGCGTCACGGAATGCGCCGGCGATCTGGGTCCACGAGGCGTCGAAGCGGGCCATCACCTCGTCGTGGTTGGTGGGCATCTTGGAGATCCACTGCCACGAGTCGTGGTGGACGTTGATCAGGACGTAGAGGCCGGAGGCGAGCGCCAGGTCGACGACCTCCTTCACCCGGTTCATCCACTTCGCGTCGATGGTGTACGGCGCGGTGGCGGACTGGTGGTCGGTCCAGGTGACGGGGATGCGGACGCTACGGAAGCCCTGGGCACGGATGGTGTCGAACAGGGCCTTGGTGGCCGGCGGGTTGCCCCATGAGGTCTCGTCGGGGAACGCGTCCAGCGTGTTGCCCAGGTTCCAGCCGGGCTGCATCGCCGCCACGACGTCCATCGCGCTGCGGACGCCCTTGTCGGCCGAGGCCGCGGTGGGGCTGCTGACCAGCCCCACTACGCTGATCAGCGCGATGAGGAGGCTCGCCGCGCGCGAGAGGGGGGTTTTCCTCATTTCTTCCCTTCCATGAGTCGCCACTGCGTCTGCTGCGCCGTGGGGTGGATGCGGTGGTGAGCAGCTTCGGATCCTGGTTCGGCGCCGCCCATTCATGGCCTGCCCTCGTAGTCGAACCAGTCGAAATGCACGGCGCCGGTCGCGGCGTACATGCCGACCACCCGACCGGTGAAGCCGCCCGCCACCTCGGTGGAGAGGTACCGGCCGTCGAGGGAGGCGAGCACGGTGAGGGCGCCGGCCTCGGTCTCGACGCCGAACGAGAGTGCGTCGGGCGCGGAGCGCGGGCCGTGCGGCGGCAGCGGTTCGTCCGTCTGGACAGCCAGCACCAGCGAGCCGGCGGGCGCCGGATGCCCGGCCACCACCGTCCGCACCGAACCGACGCGGGCGACTACCCGCACCTGCCCGTCTCCAGCCTCGATCTCGTAGTGGTGTCCCTCGTCGAGCCGGACGGCCAGGCCGCCACGGCCCTGTGCGGGGTCGATCATGGTGCGGGCGCGCCACCTCAGGTGCTGCGGGCGGCGGCCGAGGAAGGTCACGTCGGGCTCGTCCAAGGAGGCGCCGCGGGCGCGGAGCGTCAGCCAGCCGGCCCGCTCCTTCGTGGTGCAGAGCTCCGCCGGGCGGCTCCGCACCGAGATCCAGCACGCCTGGAGCTCGGTCAGGTCGAAGTCGTCCCTGTTCGATGCGTTCGGCACGCCGGGCACGAGCTCGCCGATGACAGGCCAGCCGTCCACCCAGGTCACTGGGGCGAGGAAGGTCTCGCGGCCCAGGACGTGCCAGCCAGGAGTGCCCCCGCCGGGCCGTACCCCGAGAAGGACCATCCACCAGGATCCGTCGGGAGCCTGGACGAGATCCGCGTGGCCGGTGTTCTGCACCGGGTGTGTGGTGCTGCGGTGCGTCAGGATCGGGTTGCCGGGGCAGGGCTCGAACGGCCCGTCGGGCGCGGGACCGCGGGCGATCGACACCCCGTGGCCCCGCTCGGTGCCACCCTCGGCGATAAGCAGGTACCAGTACTCGCCGATCCGGTAGAGGTGCGGCGCCTCCGGGGCGGCGGCGCCAGGGGTGCCGGACCAGAGCTTGTGCGGCTCTCCGAACGTCTCGCCCGTCCGCGGATCGATGCGCACCTGCCCGACCCCGGCGAACGTGCACCAGCACGTGCCGTCCTCGTCCCAGGCCAGATCGGGGTCGATTCCGGGGACGCCGGGCAGCCGGATCGGGTCCGACCATGGTCCGGCGGGGTCGGTGGCGGTGTACAGCATGTTGTTGAGGCCCTCGGCGGTCACGATGGTGACGATCAGCCAGAACCGCCCGTCGTGGTAGCGGATCGTGGGCGCGTAGACCCCGGCCGACGAGGGGGTTTCAGCCGACAGGCGCAGCTGGCTCGGCCGATCCAGGACGTTGCCGATCTGCGTCCACCGCACCAGGTCGCGGGAGTGGAAGACGGGCACGCCGGGGAAGTACTCGAAGCTGGAGCAGACGACGTAGTAGTCGTCGCCGGCACGGCAGATGCTCGGGTCCGGATGGAACCCGGCGACGACTGGACTGGGGGTAAGGTCTGACACCCCGTGCGGTCCTTTCATAGGAGGCGGAGCAGCACTGCTGACGGAGCGGTGGGCAGGGTCACGGTGAGCTGCGGACCCTGCCCGATCACCGCCTTGCTGCTGGAGGGATAGAGCAGTTCCGCGCGGTGCGGGTACGGCAGGCGGAGGGTGGCTTCGGCCCCACGCCGCCAGACGGCGAGATAGGTGGCCGTCGGGGCCTGCATGGCGAGCGCGACCCACGGGTCGTCCCAGCCGGGGAGGCCGAGTGGCCAGGAGGGTACGCCCTGCGGCAGGTCGGCCCGGATGGCCTTGTAGACGGCGACGGCCTCGTGGACGAGGGCGCGGGCGTCGGGATCGAGGTCCGCGAGGCGGCCGGACAGGTGGATCCGGCCGAGGAGCGCGCTGATCATGGTGAAGGCCACCTCATCCAGCGAGTCCTCGGGCTGCGGATAGGCCCAGACGGCGCCCTGCGAGGTGAGGCGCAGCGGCCTGCGTTGCCACCGGTATTCGGCGAGCCAGTCGTTGTCGGCCCACAGCAGGTCCGTGGAGTCCACGGCGAGACCACCGACCACGAGCGAGGTGACTGACTCCAGGATCAGCGTGTGCTCGCCTTCGTTCCGAAGGATCGCCTCGCTGCGAAGCACAGGCAGACTGTCCGGCGACCGGTAGATCACCTCTGCGGCAAGACCGCTCTCCGGGTCGTGCAGCTCGACGGTGAGCACGTCGTCGGTGGCGTGGTGCCGCCGGTAGCGCATCCGCGCGCCGATGGCGGTGTCGATGAGCCGGTGGCTGGACCAGTGGTGGCCGTGCCCGGTCGCGATCACCTCCAGCAGGGGCAGCGTCGCTCGGTGGCGCTCGCCGCCGGGCGGGCCGACGTAGGTCAGGCGAGCGTCACTGATCTCGAGTCGTAGGGCGTCATGGCCCCAAGTGATGCTGGTCACTGGCTCTTCCCATGCTTCAGTACGGCGCAGCCGCCTGGTGGCAGCTCGTCCACGGGAGCGCCCGTCAGCAGGTCGTGGGCGGGCTCGGGCAGGCTGACGGCGTAGGCGTCGTGGTTCAGGACGAACTGCCACCGGGTGCCGTCCGGAGCGTGCCGGGTGACGGATTCGAGGCCGGGAAGTTCGGGGTTGACCCCGGTCTCGTCGAGAAGTCCGCCGATCAGCACGGCGTACGGCGGATCGTCGAGACGCGTCGAGAGGTACCATCCCCGGCCCGCGCCGAAGTGATGGCGCGTCAGCGCGGGCTTCCCTGCGAGCATGCCGTGGGTGTAGGTGACCAACGCCTCGGCGCCTTCAGTGCGCAGGGACTCGCTCCAGATGGTGCCGTGTGTGCCGTCCGACAGGACGATCCGCTCGTCCCGCCGTAGCGGCCGGTGTTCCTCGACGCGAATGCCCAGCGCTTCGCGCAGCGGCATGGCGGGGTAGCCGCCGAGGCGGGCATGGAGGCGGTCGTCGACGAACCCGTTGCAGTATTGGACGAGCAGCGTCCCGCCGTCTGCGACGTAGCGGCGCAGGTTCGCGGCACCGGCGTCGGTGAGCAGGAACAGGGCTGGAGCGACGACGAGCCGGTAACGGCTGAGGTCGTGTTCGGGGTGGGCGAAGTCGACCGTGGCGCCGGCGTCCCACAGTGCCCGGTGGGCGCGGCGCAGGGTCGCGTGATAGTCGAGGTCCGCCGACGGCAGGCCGTCGGCCTCCAGCGCCCACCAGGCGTCCGAGTCGTGCAGCACGGCCACCTGCGCGGTGACCACCGACCCCGCGAGCTCGCCAAGACGTGCGACGGCCTCTCCGGCCGCCTGGACCTCACGGAAGATCCTGCTGTCCGCGCCTGCGTGGGGGAGCATCGCCGAATGCCACTGCTCGGCCCCGGCACGGGACTGCCGCCACTGGAAGAACAGTGCGCCCTCCGAGCCGCGGGCGATGTGGCCGAGCGTGTGACGCAGGATCTCGCCCGGCTCCTTGCCCAGAATGCGGTCGCCGTCGTAGACGGTGCTGGTGCCCTGCTCCATCAGCAGCCAGGGACGGCCGCCCGCGAAGGAGCGGGCGCGGTCGGCGCCGAAGGCGGTGTCCGCGGCGGCGTCCAGACCCGGCGCGCTCGGGTAGTGGTCGATGGTGACCAGGTCGACCTCCCGGCCCAAGGCCCAAAGGTCAAGGTTCTGATAGCCCGGGAGCATCATGTTGGTCGTCACCGGTCGGCCGCTGCGAGCGCGGATCGCGTCGCGCTGTTCCCGGTACGCGGCGAGGACCGTGTCGGACCAGAAGCGCCGGAAGTCCAGGGCTTGGCCGGGATTGCGGTGCCACTGGGTGACCCGCGGAGGCAGCACCTGCTCCCAGGCGCTGTAGCGCTGGCTCCAGAAGGTCGTGCCCCACGCCTCGTTGAGCGCCTCAAGTGAGTCGTGGCGGGCACGCAACCAGTCCCGGAAGGCGACGGCGGTGTGGTCGCACCAGCAGAGCGTGGTGTACTCGTTGTGCACGTGCCACATCGCGACCGCCGGGTGGTCGCCGTAGCGCTCGGCGAGGGCCGTGGCGATGCGCACCGCAGCGTTGCGGTAGGCAGGGGCGGCCAGACAGTAGGTGTCGCGGCTGCCGTGGGTGAGCCGGGTGCCGTCCGGTGCGACCGGCAGGGCGTCCGGGTGGGCCAGGGTGAACCACGGTGGCGGGGAGGCGGTGGGGGTGGCCAGGTCCACGGCCACGCCGTTGGCGTGGAGCCGGTCGAGATGGGCGTCGAGCCAGGCGAAGTCGTAACGGCCCTCCTCCGGCTCCAGCAGAGCCCAGGAGAAGACGCCCACGGTGGCCAGGTTGACCCTGGCGCGGCGCATCAGCGTGTCGTCTTCCTTCCAGACCGGTTCGTCCCACTGCTCGGGGTTGTAGTCGCCGCCGAAGGCGAGGCCGCCGAGCCGGTCGATCAGGTGGCGGGTCGTCATGCCTGATCCTTTCGGATCGGAAGCCGGGCTCCGTCGCGGAAGTGCGGGGACATAGAGTGCTCCTGGTTCCTCGGGTCTGAGGCGGCTGGGATGAGCTCACCGGGGACGGCTCTGCTGCGGGGCCGGGCCGGTGCTCTCCCGGATGGTCAGGGCGGGGGCGAGCAGCACCAGTTCGTCCGTGGGCTGCTCGCCGCGCATGGACGTGGTGATCCGGGACACGACCTGCTCGACAGCGATCCGGCCGAGCTCCTTCGCCGGGCCGGTCACCGCTGTGAGGGCCGGTGCCTGCTGCTCAGCCAGGTGCTCGGGGCACAGGGCGATCACCGACGCGTCCTCGGGAACGGTGCGCCCGCTGGTGCGCAGGAGGCTGATCAGCGGCCCGATGGCTCCCTCGTTCTGCACTACGAAGCCGGTCGTGTGAGGCCTATCGGACAGGATGCGGCCGAGCGTACCTGCGGTGCCCTCATAGGTTCCCTCGCAAGTACGGTGCAGGAAACGCAGACCGCGCTCCTTCGCACGCGCGCGGAACCCTGCGAGGGTGCGCTCGGCGTATCCCGCGTGCCGCCGGTAGATACCTGAGCCGTAACCGATGAAGGCGACGTCACGGTGGCCCAGGTCGGCCAGATGATCGGCGCACAGCGCGCCGGCGGCGGAGAAGTCGTGGTCGACGCAGGACAGCCCTCGGGGGTCGTCGGGCAGGCCGATGAGCGCCGCCTGGGTCCGCAGGTCTCCCAGCGTCGGGATGCGCTTGTCATCCAGCTCGACGTCCATGAGGATGACGCCGTCGGCCAGGCCGCTCGTCGCGAGGCGGCGGATACCGTCGGGGCCCTCGTCGTTGGTGATCAGCAGGACGTCGTAGCCATGCTTGCGGGCGGCCACGGTGACGGAGGTGGCTATCTCCAGCATGATCGGCACGTACACGTCGGTGCGGAGCGGCACTGCCAGGGCCATGATGTGCGAGCGCTTGCCCGCCAGTGCCCGGGCACCCGCGTTCGGGTGATACCCGAGCTCGCGCACGGAACGCTCGACGCGCCGCCGGATCTCGGCGGAGACCCGGCGCTTACCGCTGAGCGCATAGCTGACCGTGCTCGGGGAGACGCCCGCCGCCTTGGCCACATCGGCGATGGTCACCATTGGTTCAGCCCTTGATGGCGCCGGTCAGGACGCCGGTGCGGAAGTGCTTCTGCACGAAGGGGTAGACGATCACGAGCGGCACCAGGGTCAGGACCACCACGGCCATCTGCAGCGAAAGCGGGGCGGTCTGCGCGTGCTCCATGCCGAAGCCGGAGTTGACCGAGCCGGGCATGCCGACGCCGCGGTTGACGTAGGTCAGCAGCACGTACTGCAGCGGCCACTTCTCACTTTCGGTCGGCATGTAGAGCATGACGTTGAAGAAGGAGTTCCAGTAGCCGACTGCGTAGAACAGGGAGATCACCGCGGTCACCGCCCGCGAGGTGGGCAGGACGATCGACCAGAGGATCCGCCACTCGCTGCCGCCGTCGATCCGGGCCGCGTCGATCAGCTCGGCCGCGGTGCTCGAGTAGAAGGAACGCAGGATCAGGATGTTGAAGACCGAGACCGCGCCGGGCAGGATCAGCGCCCACCACTGCCCGTAGCCGCCCAGCCCGGTCACCACCAGGAAGGTCGGGATGAGGCCGCCGCTGACGAACATCGTGATGATCAGCAGCACCAGGATGAACCGGTGCCCGAACGAGTTTGACCGCGACAGGCCGTAGGCGCACAGGATCGAGACCACCATCGAGATCGCCGTGCCGACAATAGTGATGCCGAAGCTCACCAGGAGGGCGGTGCGGACAGTGGAGTCGGTCAGCATCTCCTCGTACGCCTCGAAGGTGAGACCGTCGGGCCAGATCACCAGGCCGCCGGCCCGGTTGATGGCGCCTTTGGTCGACAGGCTGGTCAGCACGACGATCCAGAGCGGGACCAGCACCATGAGCAGCACCCCGCCGAGGGTGAGGCCCTTGGCCGACTGGCCGGCCGGGGCCGGCGGCTCCTGCCAACTTGGTCGTTGCGTCATTTCCGGTACAACCCGTCCTCGCCGAAGGAGTGCGCCAGCTTGTTGGCGCCCCAGATGAGCAGGAGCGAGATCACGCTCTTGAAGAGCCCCGCCGCCGCGCCGAAGCTGTAGTTCGTCGTGGCGATGCCGTAGTAGAAGGCGTACGTGTCGAGCACCTCGGCGGCGTCGTGGCCGACCGCCTCACGCTGGATGAGGAACTGCTCGAAGCCGACGGACAGCGCTCCGCCCAGGCGAAGCACCAGCATCAGCACGATCACCCCGCGCAGGCCCGGCAGGGTGATGTGCCACATCCGCCGGAAGGGTCCGGCGCCGTCGGCGGCCGCCGCCTCGTACAGGCCGGGGTTGATGGCGGCCAGCGCGGCCAGGAAGACGATGATCCCCCAGCCCGCCTCCTTCCACACGCCCTGGAAGGTGACCAGGAGCGCGAAGGTGTCCGGATTGGTCATCACGTCCCAGGTACCGAGGTTGTGCGAGCGCAGGAACTGGTTGAGCGCGCCCGCGCCGCCCAGCATCTGCTGGAAGATCGTGATGACCAGCACCCACGAGAAGAAATGCGGCAGGTAGACCACGGACTGGACGAAGTTGCGCACCCGCTCGCTGAGCACCGAGTTGAGCAGCATCGCCAGCGCGATCGGGATCGGGAAGAACAGGATGAGCTGGACGAAGCTCAGATAGAGCGTGTTCGCCAGCGCGTCCCAGAAGCGCGAGTCGGCGAAGAGCTGCTGGAACTGGTCGAGGCCTGCCCAGTCGCTGTCCCAGATCCCGATCAGCGGGTCGTAGTACTGGAAGGCGGTGATGACGCCGACCATCGGGACGTAGTTGAAGATCAGAAGCAGGACGACCGCCGGCACGACCATGATCAGCAATGATCGGTCGCGGAGAAGCCTCTCTTTCACTGGCCCGTGCCGTACTTGTTGAGCACGTTCTCGGTCATCCACCCCTTGAGCCGGTCGAGTCCGCTCTTCTTCCAGGAGTCGATGACCGACTTGACCTCGGCGACTGTCTTCTTGCCGCGGACGCAGCTGACGATGGCGTCGTCGATGGCCTGTGAGGTGTTCAGCAGGGCGATCTGCTGCGGCATGCTGATGTTCATGCTCCAGAACGCCGGCTTGTAGAGAGCGTTGACATTGGCGGCCTGCCAGGCGGCGTAGTCCTTGGTGACCTGGTCGGCTCCGAGGTTGCTGATCACCCCGGCGGGTCCCGCGAGGAAAGGGAAGGTCGCCGCCTGGACGAACTTCTTGCCGTCCTCCGTGGCCGTCGGCACCCCGTCCTTCATCGTGTAGTGAACGCCCTCCACCCCGAAGGTGATCAGCTTGTACTCCGCCGAGCCGTACGGCGCCGCCAGGTAGTTGGCGATCGCCAGACACTCCTCGATCTGCTGCGGCGTCAGCTTGATGTTGAGATAGCTCACGATGCGGGCCGCGGCGTCCATGAACATCCGCGGAGGGCTCTGACCGTCGTGGGAGATGTAGTTGAACGCGCCACGCCGGTAGTTCTTCTGGGCCGCGACTCCCGACTGGTAGTCGGCCAGGTTCCAGCCGCCGGTGCCGCCGCCCTGGATCAGCTCCTTGCCCGAGTAGAAGCGGGCGTTGCTGTTGGCGTTCTGGCCGGCCAGCGCGTCCGGGTGCACGTAGCCCGACTTGGCCAGCTGGTAGTGCCATTCGAGCGCCTCCAGCAGCTGCGGCAGCTCGTACTTGTGCAGCAGCTTGCCGCCCTCGACCTTCCAGTTGGGCGGCAGGTCCCAGGAGAAGGCGAGGTAGGTCCAGACGTCGCCGAAGGCCCACACGCCACGCTTGGCGTCGGTCAGCTCCTTGCCCAGGTTCATGTAGTCGGCCACGGATTGGGATACTTCTTGACCTTGTCACCGGCCAGGTAGGGGGTCAGGTCGGCGAGCTGGGTGCCGACCAGCCGGTCGGTGCCGAAGGGGGTGTTCCACCAGATGGGGAGTTGGATCCAGTCGGGCAGCTTCTTGGCCGCCGCCATCGGCGGGACGATGGTGTTGTAGTTGTTGCCGTCGGCGGGCTTCATGGTGAGGTTGGCGCCCAGGGCCTTGTTCATGGCCTGGTAGAAGGAGTTGTTCGCGGGCGGAACCGTGCCCCAGAGTGGGGTGATCGCGGTGTAGCTGCCGCCCTTGCCCGGAACGCCGGTGACGGTGGCGACCGGGTCGGCCGGGTAGCTCAGGAAGCCCGGGTCGGTGACGCCTCCGCCGGAGCCGGTGAGTGAGGGGATGTCCGGCTTGACGGCGGTGCTCGGCACGTAGGCGGGGAGCGCGGCCTTGAGCCCGGCCTTGGAGTTCGTGCCGACCTTCTGCGCCGACTGGGGAGTGTTGCTGCTGCAAGCGACGAGCAGGGGAGTGATCGCGGCTGCGCCGAGGAAGCCTCTGCGGTTCAACATGGAAGGTTGCCCTTCGAAGCGCTTCAATGTTGCCGTGAGACTAATGACCTGTTTCGGAAGACGCAAGGGAAAGCGTTAAGAGAAACTTTCCATCTTGTTAGCGTTGACATTGTTTTGCGGATGTGTCAGCGTCGATGCGCTTCGATCTCTTTTACCTTCCTGCCTGGTGAGCTTTCCCTGTGAGCGATACCTTTCCTTTCAACGATCCGATGCTGCCGATGGACATGCGCGTCGACGACCTACTCGGGCGGTTAACGCTCGACGAAAGAATCGCGATGCTGCATCAATACGCGCCCGCCATACCACGTCTGGGCGTGGCCCCCTTCCGCACCGGCACCGAAACCCTGCACGGCGTGGGATGGCTGGGCGTGGCGACAGTGTTCCCGCAGGCAGTGGGCCTGGGGACGACATGGGATGAAGATCTGGTACGGCTGGTCGCCGAGGCCGTATCCGTCGAGCTGCGCGCCTTCCACCGGCACCGCCCGCCCGCGATCGGTTCCGGCGCCAACAGTCTGCAGGCGTGGGCGCCCGTGGTGAACCTGCTGCGCGACCCGCGCTGGGGACGCAACGAGGAGGGCTACTCCGAGGACCCGATGCACACCGCGCGGCTCGGTGCTGCCTACTGCCGGGGACTGGTCGGTGACCACCCGTCCTACCTGCGCGCCGCACCGGTGCTCAAGCACTTCCTGGCCTACAACAACGAGGACGACCGGTGCGTCACCTCCTCCGGCCTGCGCCCCCGGGTGCTGCGGGAATACGACCTGGCGGCATTCCTGCCGATCGTCGCCGGGGGCCTGGCCACCGGCGTGATGGCCGCCTACAACCTGGTCAACGGCCGTCCCTGCCACGTCAGCCCGCTCATAGAGACCGAGCTGCGGCGCCTGAACCCGGACCTCTTCGTGGTCAGCGACGCCGAGGCACCCTCCAACCTGGTCGAGCTGGAGCACTACTTCGACGACCACGCCGAATCCCACGCCGCCGCGCTCAAGGCCGGCATCGACAGCTTCACCGACCACGGCGAGGAGAGCGAGGTGGTGATCGGACGGCTGCGGGAGGCACTGGAACGCGGGCTGATCGACGAGGACGACATCGACCGCGCCGTGCGGCGGCAACTTTCGCTGCGGTTCCGGCTCGGGGAGTTCGACCCCGATCTCGACCCGTATGCGGACATCGGCCCCGAGGTGATCGACTGCGCCGAGCACCGGGCTCTGGCCCTGCGCGCCGCGACCGAGTCGGTGGTGCTGCTCAAGAACGACGGCCTGCTGCCCTTGGCCGGCACCCCTCGCGTGGCCGTCATCGGGCCGCTGGGGGACACCCTGTTCGAGGACTGGTACAGCGGCACCATGCCGTACCAGATCAGCGTCGCCGACGCGCTGGAGGAGGCGCTCGGCGAGGTCGTCCGCGTGGAGGGCTGCGACCGGATCGCGCTGCGCTCGCGCTCGGGTGCCGAGCTGGTCGCCGATGTCACCGACTGGGGCGCCGGGATGCTGACGTTGCGCAATCCCGACACCGGCCGCTACTACAGCCTCCAGGAGGACGGCTCCCTGGCCGCCGACCGGGAGGTGATCAAGACCTGGTTCGTCAACGAGACCTTCCACCTCGAACCCGCTCCAGGCGGCGTGCTGCTCCGCAACGTTCGCACCGGCCGCTACGCCGCGGCCGACGGCCGCTTCACCGCCTCATCCGCCGCCGACGCCGAGTGCTACGAGCGCGAACTGCTCCACGACGGTACGGCCGAGGCCCGCGCCGCCGCCGTTGCCGCCGACGTGGCCGTCGTGGTGCTGGGCAATCACCCGCTGATCAACGGCCGCGAGACCGAGGACCGCCGGGACCTCGCGCTGCCCGAGGGGCAGGAGGCTCTGCTGCGCGCGGTCGCCGAGGTCCGCCCCGAGACCGCGCTCGTGGTCATGAGCAGCTACCCCTACGCCCTGGACTGGGCCGATGAGCACCTGCCCGCCGTGGTGTGGACCTCCCACGGCGGGCAGGAGACCGGCAGGGCGCTGGCCGCCGTGCTGCTCGGCGCGGCCGACCCGGGCGGGCGGCTGCCGCAGACGTGGTACCGAGGCGAGCTTCCCGATCCCCTGGACTACGACATCATCAAGGCGGGCTGGACCTACCAGTACCACCGGGCCGACCCGCTGTATCCCTTCGGCCACGGGCTCTCCTACACCGAGTTCGCCTACAGCGACCTGCGGGTCTCCTCCGAGGAGGTCTCGGTGAGGCTGACGAACACCGGGAGCAGGCCGGGATCGGAAGTGGCGCAGCTCTACGTCCGCGCGTTGAACGCCCGCTACGAAGCGCCCCGGCTGCGGCTCGCCGACTTCCGCAAGGTCTCGCTGTCTCCCGGCGAGAGCCGCGAACTCATCTTCCGGCTGTCAGCCGAGCACCTGGCTCATTGGGACGTGGCCACCGGCGATTTCGCCGTGGACCCCGGCGACTACGAAGTGCTGGTGGGCCGCTCCGCCGGTGAGCTGGTTCTCGGGACGACGATCGCCGTGGACGGTTCCGTCCCCGGGCCCCGCGCTGTCGTCGACCGGCGCACCTTGGCCGCGGACTTCGACGACTACACGGGCATCACCGTGGTCGACGCCGACCGTACCACCGGAGACGCGGTCGCGCCCGCACGCCACGACCATCCCGCGACGCTGCTGTTCCGCTCCTGCGATCTGACGGGCGCGGTCCGGGTCGAAACCGAGGTCGCCGCCCTGGGCGAGGGGCGGCTGGAGGTCTGGGCCGGCGAGGTGCTGCTGGCGGAGATCCCGCTCCCGCCGACCGGGGGCCGGTACGCCTGGGTGAGCGTCGCAGGCGACCTGGGCTCACCCCTGGCGGGCGTCCACGACCTGCGGATCACGCTGCGGGGCGACGTCCGCCTCGCGACCTTCCTCTTCACCTGAACAGGGGGCACGCGCATGGAAACGATCACCTGGAAGCGACGCGAAGACGGCGTCACCCTGACGGCCGACGGGTTAGCCGTGCGACGGTCATCACCGAGTCCGACTGTCTGCTGTCCGGACTCATCCGCTGTCAGCACTGTGACAAGGCCCATATCGGCGCCGCCGCCCACGGCTGGACCGAACGATGCCGCTCCCACGTGTGCTTCTCCCGCCAGCGCTTTAGCAAGGCGACCTGCGCCGCCGACCGCATCATGTGGGGCACCGGCGCCATGATCTGGGGCACCGAGGAACTGACGCGGTGGGACACCCAAGGCGAGCTGATCGGCCATAACGAGGCCGGCGAGCGGATCGCCCTGCCCATCGAGCAGTTCACCGTCGGCGTGCGGGCCCAAGGCGTCGAAGAGACCTGGGTCCGCGACATCGCCGCTCTCGGCGGCACCCTCGTCTCCGCCATGGGCGACGTCAGCGGCTTCGTCCACACCGACCTCGACCGGGCCGGGCCGATGATCCGCTCCGGCTGGGCCGGCAGCAGCCTCGACTACGCCCAGTCCAACCCGGACGTCATCGTCGGCAGCGGCGAAGTCAACGCGGACGTGGACGCTCACGTCATCGTCTTCTCCGACCGCGGCAAGACCTGGAAGTCCGCGGCGCGACTCGCAGGCGTCCCGGCGGCGGCTCCGGCGTCGTCGCGATCAGCGCCGACGCAACCGCACTCCTGTGGTCCCCCAGCAACACCGACATCACCCCGGTCTACAGCACCGACCTGGGCGCGACCTGGAACCCGGTCCAGGGCCTTCGGGCAGGGGCCCGGATCCGGTCCGACCGTGTCAACCCGTCGGTCCTGTACGCCTTCGCCGGCGGCACGTTCTACCGCAGCACCGACGCTGGCGCGACGTTCTCCGACACCGGAGCGACCGGCCTGCCCGCCGAAGGCGTCGACGACTTCAGAGTCGTCCCAGGCCGCGAGGGCCACGTCTGGCTCGCCGGGCGCAGCGACAAAGCGGAGATCGCAACCGGCTTGTGGCGCTCCGCGGACGGCGGCGTGACCTGGGAGCGCATCAGCGCGATCGACTTGGCGATCGGTGTCGGCGTCGGCAAGGCCGCGCACGGTTCACGGCATGAGGCGAAGCGCGGGGGCTACCCGGCGATCTACACCTCGGCCACGGTCGCAGGCCAGGACGGCATCTTCCGCTCGACCGACGGCGGCGCCACTTGGGTGCGCATCAACGACGACGACCACCAGTGGGCCTTCGCGGGGTCCGCTATCACCGGCGACCCGCACATCTTTGGCCGCGTCTATCTGTCAGCACGCGGCGTGATCTACGGTGACATCGCCGACGAAGCAGGCCGCCCCGTGCGACGCGGGGCGGCCTCCAAGCCGAAGGCCGGCGCCAGCGGCCACATTCGGCCTGACTGGATTGAATACCACGTTAGGGAGAGCCGATCATGACCGGAACCCACCGCGAGAGCCTGCCCGGATGGGCGAAGGAGGCGAGCCTGGGCATTTTCATCCACTGGGGACCGTACGCGGTTCCCGCCTGGGCCGAGCCGGAACATGTGGCAGGCGAGCCCGAGCCCGAAGGCGGGTGGTTCAAGCACTCCTCCTATGCCGAGTGGTACGCGAACACGATCCGCATCGAAGGGTCGCCGGCGGCGGCGCACCATGCAGAGGTCTACGGGTCGGCGCCTTACGAGGACTTCCTCGACCGGTGGAAGGCCGAAGCTTACGACCCCGCCGCATGGGCGCGGCTGTTCCGGGCACTCGGGGCGCACTACGTCGTGCCCGTCACGAAGCACCACGACGGGGTGACACTGTGGGACGCCCCCGGCAGCGAAGGCTTCAACACCGTCGACCGCGGCCCGAAGCGCGACCTGCTCGGCCCGCTCGCGGAGGCCGTACGTGCGGAGGGTATGCGCTTCGGCGTCTACTACTCCGGCGGCCTCGACTGGTCGATCACCGACAACCCGCCGATCGTGGAGGCCGACGACATCTGGCGATTCCGCCCCAACGACGCAGCCTACGCCGCCTACGCCACCGCGCACGTCCGGGACCTGATCGACCGCTACGCGCCCTCCGTGCTCTGGAACGACATCGAATGGCCCGAGGCGGGCAAGGAAGACGGCTCGCTCGTCGACCTGATCGCCTACTACCGCGACGCGGTCCCCGACGGGATCGTGAACGACCGATGGGGCGCCGACGTCTGGGACTACCGCACGAGCGAGTACTCGATGCACGCCGACCACGAGACCGGCACCGGCTGGGAGCATAACCGCGGACTCGGATCCTCCTTCGGCTACAACCGTGTCGAGGACGAATCGCTCACCCTCAGCCCCCGCGAGCTGGCGAAGCACTACGCGGACGTGGTCTCCCGTGGTGGCCGGCTGCTGCTCAACGTCGGACCCGATGCCTCCGGCCGCATCCCCGACGTCCAGCTCCGCACTCTCGAAGGCGCGGCCGCATGGATGACCGGGGTGAAGCCGTACACCACCGACCGGCGGTTCCCGGGTGACGCTGAAGTCACCGTGTCCGGCGAGGCCGACAACTGGTACCGGACCTGGGCGAGCGGCGACAAGCTCGTCGTGATCGCCGACCGGCCCGAAGCCGTCCGCGTCACGGCGCCAGGCTACGAGACCGTGGCCATCGCCCTGCCCGAATAGGAGCGGTGAACAGGGCCGCCCGCTGCGACGCGCTCCGCGTTTCCGGCCTCGCCAGTCAGACCCCGGTCCGTCCGCGGGGCTCTACGCCCCGGGTGGGGACCGGTCCCGCATCCGCGCTCATCCCGGAAGGACACCATGAAACGCTCACTTGCGTGCTATCAGGTGGCGATGCCAGCGCAAGATTGTCGCCGGGGCGACCGGAAACACCTCCACTCATCGGCGGCGACGCCCCTGACCCCCCTTCAACGCACCAAAACCACGACACACCGATGAAGCGCCGACAGACCGCGTGAACGGCTTGCCCAGGTCAACGAGCCCGTAGAGCGCCCCGCACCTCCTGCAGCGCACCGACCTCGACCTGATCACCCGCCATCTCCTTGCAGGCGTCGACCGGGGTCGTGCGCGCGATGGCGAGGACATAAGACTGCGACCACGGCCACGGCAGCTGGCTGAAGATCGGCCTCGGGAAGCTGGAGACCGAACGCATGGTCCCCCTCGATGAGGAGATCCTCGGCCTGATCGACCGCATCATCGAGCTCCGAACGCATGGCAGACCCATGCCGCATCCCCGCTACCGGCATCCGGCGCAGTTCCTGTTCATCCACCACGGCCGCTGCCTCGGCCAAGGCGCCGTCCGCGCCGAACTCGATCGCGCCGCTCAGCAAGCCGGGCTTGGTCACATCACCTCCCACCAGCTCCGCCACACCTACGCCACGGCCCTGGTGAACGCCGGGGTCTCGTTGCAGGCGTTGATGGCGTTGCTCGGACACGCCTCCGCCGAGATGAGCCTTCGCTATGGACGACTGTTCGACACCACCGTCCGCTCCGAATACGAACGAGCCCTCGACCTGGCCAAACAACAAGCCCGCACCCCGCCTCCCGGGGGTGTGTCCACCTGCCCCTGGCCGACATCACCGGCGGCAAGGACTGGAAGGACACTCCACTGATCAAATCCAGAATGGCCGGCGGCTTCTGCCCACGCGCACCCCCCAAGGCGCCTGTCACCTTCATCGCCGTCGCCCACCTCACCGGGCTAGGCCGCACCACCCTCTACCGCAGCCCCAGCCTCCGCGCTGTCATCGAGGAAAACCGCCGCCGCGCCGCCACCAACGGCACCCTCACCGGCCTCCTCGAGGAAATACGAAACCTCCACACCGCCCTGGAAGCCGTCGCTGCACGCGTCCGGCGCCACGAAGAGCAACTCCGCCGACTTACTACCCGGGTCAGCTGAAAACGTTAACCGGCCAACGCCCAGAACCAGCGTCATTAGCTGGATAATCGGCCGATAACGCCCTCGCGGAGTCGTTCAGCGCCACGCTCAAACGCGAAGTCCTGCAAAGACGCCGGACCTTCGCAACCGCGCGGGAGGCTCGGTTCCAGGTCGAACCCTGGATCCGCGGCTACAACACGATGCGGAGGCACTCGTCTCTGGACTTCCGTCCGGACACGCCCGGATCGACAAGAGGCGGATGCGCCCGCAGTGTCGGCCGCACCGGCTTCCTACTCGATCAGCTGATGGGCATCCAGACCCTCATGGCGGCCGCGCCTCTCGTGTCCCTCAACCGGAACGGCACCAGCAATATCTCGACGGGTTCGCCCTCGGGTCGAGGCGCGGCCGTCCCGTACGGCCACTCGGCGGCGCGGTCGTTGATGCGGCCGCGGACTTTGACGCGTCCGTCACGCACTGTCAGCGGCGCAGTGGTGTCGACGGCAAGGTCCGCGAAGTCGGCTCCTTCGGGGAGGTCGACGCTCTCGACGCACCACACCTCGGGCCCGCGTTCGACTGCGGCACAGCCGCGCAAACCGTCGATGCGCGGGTCCGGATAGGTCCAGCGCGGCGCGAGCGGCAGGTCGAGGCGGATCTCGTCGCCGTGAGCGAATGCGGCGGTGACGTCGGCGAGCTCGCCGGCAGCCGCGGGGCGGGCCGTGCCGTCGGGGCTGGTTACCGTGGCGCCTTCGGCCCAGTGCGGCACTCGGAACGACACGGTGCGCTCGCCGCCGTCGTTGGCCTCCACTCGGATGATGACCGTCCCGTCGTCCGGGTAGGCGGTCGTCATGGTGAGCGCGAAGCGCGAGCCGGCCACGACCGTGTCGATCGCGGCAGGGGCGTACTGGTGGAGTTGGACGCCGCGGTCGTCGGCGGTGGCGATGTAGGCGGCGAACTGGGCGAAGGTGCGAGCGAGGTTGGTCGGGCAGCAGGAGACTTCGAACCAGTGTCCGCGGCGGCCGCCCGCGCTGAGGTGCGGGAGGGCGCCGTCGCGCGGCGGTTCGGGGTCGGCGGTGACCTGGTGGAGCGGGTTGGCGTAGAAGAACGACTTCCCGTCGGGGTCGACCGCGCCGGAGAGGACGTTCCAGGCGATCCGCTCGATCATGTCGCCGTGGCGGGTGTCGCCGGTGGCGAGGAGCAGGCGCCATGCGGTCATGACCGCGGCGACGCCGGCGCACGACTCGGAGTAGGCCTCGGCGGGGTTGAGCGCGAAGTCGCGGCCAAATGCCTCGTCCGCGTACTGGGAACCCATGCCGCCGGTGAGGTGCGTTCGGCGGGCGACGGCGCGGTCCCATTGGCCCCGCACAGCATCGAGGAGGTCGGCGTCGCCAGCCTCGATGGCTACGTCGATCGCGCCCGAGGCGAGGTATAGGGCCCGCACGGCGTGGCCGCGCAGCACTTCGGCCTCGCGCACCGGCACGTCGTCCTGGTAGAAAACGCCCTTCTCCGGGAGAGTCTTCCGGCCGTGGCGCTCGATGAAGAGCCGGGCCTGCTCGAGGTAGCGGGCTTCGCCGGTGGCGCGCCCGAATTCGGCCAGGGCCACTTCGATTTCGGCGTGGCCGCAGATGCGTTCGTCGGCGCCGGGCCCGAACACATTGCACACGTGGTCGGCGGCGCGGCGGGCAATCGCCGTGAACGCGTCTTCACCGTGATTGCGCAGCCGTGCGACGGCGGCCTGGAGAAGGTGGCCGAAGCAGTACAGCTCGTGGCCCCATTCGAGGTCCGAGTAGCGGGGCGGTTGGCCGGGGTTGCCGAAGGCGGTGTTGAGGTAGCCGTCCTCGTGCTGCGCAGCGCTGATGCGTGCTGTCAGCTTGACGAACCGCGCTTCGAGGCCTGCGTCTCCGGTGCGCCCGATCTCCCAGGCCATGGCCTCGGCGAGCTTATAGACCTCGGAGTCGGAGAATTGGGGGCCGGTCCGCTCGAACTCCTTCCCTTCGGCGGCGCGGTCGAAGTTGGCGGTCCAGCCGAGCGCCTCGAGCCAGCGCAGGCAGTGCTGAATGGTTCCTTCGGCGTTGACCGTCTGCCGCTTGCTCCAATGGCCGCCGTTTATTCGGACTTCGTCCATTCCCAACGGCTGCAGGGTACCGGTCGAGGGCATGACAGGTGTTCTCACTGCTTGTGCCTTACGAGGGGAGTGTGTCGATCAGGGGTTCGATGCCGCGTGTGGTGGCGCCTTCAGGAGTCCACTGGCGCAGCAGCCGGGTGTCGTGGGCCGGGTCGCACAGGCTGACTGCGACGTCTTCGGCGGGCACGTCGGTGCCCGCCACAGTCGCGGGGGCTGGTGCGGCCCGGAGCGACCGGTCGAGTGGACGGAAGTCCGCGGGCTCGGCGTCGGCCCTGTCTGGCCGGAGCCAATTCTGTGGATAGGAGGTGCACCGATTTTCTTCGATGAGGTGGAAAAGCTAAAACGAAGCGTTACGCGTGTTGATCGGCAAAAGTAACGATCGAGGCGCCCGCCGTCAAGTTCTTCGGTCGCACCCTTGTCGTCGTCGACAGACCAGGACCTTCACGCCGTTCCCGGGCGAGAGCCCCTCCCAGACCGCGGAGCGCACCTCGGCGCGCACCGCAGCGTCACCATCGCCGCCATGTCTACCAGGATCACCGCCACTGGCGCCAAGTACCGGATGCTTGCCAGCACCTGGCCGATCGCTGGCTGTGCGGGGGATCACGTCTGACTCCTGGGCGCGCCCGCGTCGCAGGGCTGGGTGCCGGGATTGCGGTAGCGGGCCAGCAGGCAGCGGCCGAGCGCCTGCTGGCCGAACGCGTTGGGGTGCATGGCCTCCTGCTGGTGTCCCTGGCTGATCCTTGCGCCGGCGGTGCCGTACCGTATCCACTCCATCGTGTCGCCCAGTTCGGTGGCGTCGTCCAGCGGGCCGGCTTGGCGTGTGCCCTGCTCGCACAGCGCGTGGCCCTCCACGGCACCGAGCAGGCTCAAGAACTCCGCACCGGTCGCGGTGGCGGCCCGCCGCAGCATGGCGTCGATCGCGGGTGCGAGGGTGTCGTGCATCAGGTCGAAGTCGGCGTCCCACAGGGGGCAGCCCCCCACGAGCGTACGCTTGGCGGTCTTGCCGCCGCCGCCCTCGCCGTAGCGCACCCGGGCCGAGGAGGGCACCGGAGAGGGATAGGACTGCAGGATCAGCCGGTAGCCGGTGGAACGGGCCGATGCCTGGCTCATCACCTGGCGGATCTTCTGCACCGCCAGTGTCACCTGCTGCTCCACCGCCGGTAGCGCGGCGAGAAACCGGTCGCCCTCGCCTGTGGAGGCGCAGGAGTTCTTGTCGCCCGCGATGTACATCTCGGCGCAGCGGCGCAGCATTCCGGACAGCTCGAGGTCGTTGCCGCCGATCGACAGCACGACCACCTTGACCTGTTGGGTGGCGGCAACCTGCGCAAGTAGTTCGGCTTGGGGGGCGGTGTTCTCCTTGAACGCCTCGCTGATGACGTGCCGGGTCTCCGCCCCTGAACAGGCCAGGTTCACCGGAGTGAGCGCGGCCTGGCCCAGCCCGGTGATCTCGGCCACATCGGAGCGGTGACATCCGGTGCCCTCTCCGTGCACGGCGGTGCCGTCATACACCCGCTGGGGGTCGTAGCGGCAGATCAAATGCTTGCGATAAGCGGCCCGGTCGGTTCCGCCGCGGGTGCAGCCGGCAGCGGCGGACACCGTGCTGTTACCCCACCACCGGCCTGCCTCGCCGGAGATGAAGCTGTCCCCCAAGGACACCGCCACCTGCTCGGCTGCCTGGGCCTGGGCGGGTGCGGGAACGGCCAGGGCTGTCGCGCTCAGCGCCAGGAGTGCCAGAACACGACCGGCATGCCCGGCACGGCGCGGGCGACAGGGGTGGCAGAGGCGGCGGGGGGCGGCGGGAACGCTGCCGGGATGCTGCGGGAAGATAGCGCTCACTGCTGTTCCTTCACTGTGAGTGGGAGCCGTCTTTTGAGTCGGCCCCCGGGGGCGTGGAAGAACGGAAACGAATGCCTGACTCCGGTGTTCGGGGCCACTGGAGATTCGGTGGGTTTCTCGTCAGATGAGTGGTGTGTCGCGAAGGCGCCCTCCAGCGCCCGGTACAGCGTCGAGCGGCGCGCTCCATCTCGGCGGCCATCGCGGCGGCCAGGAACGGCATCTTGTTGGCTATGGACTGCCCGGCCGGTCGGGGGAGGCCGCGCTTCGCGAGCCGGAGGCTTTCGGCCGCCGTGTCAGTCAGTCACACGGTCCGCGTCGAGCGGCGCGGATGATGAAGCCGAAGTCGTCGGCGACCTGCCCTGGGGCGAGTTCTCGGCGGTCGCCGCCGTAACCGAACCAGTTGTAGAAGCACCAGGGGTCGCTGCTGTAGTTGGCCGCCCGGACGATGGGCGGGATGATGTCGGCTTCGTCGTCGTAGAGCACCCTGAGGTTGTCGTCCACGTCGTAGGCGCAGATGCCCAGCACGGGCGGGCATGGGAAGTCGGCTGCGGCTGGTGGAGCGGTCGCGGCGGCAGCGGGCAGGGGCAGGCCGGTAACGGCCATCGCCAGTGCCGCCATGGCGGCGGCCTTGCGGAGGGTGGGCATGTGGCCTTACTCCTTAGGAAGTCAGCGGGCAGGCTGCGTGGGCAGCGGCGCGTTTGGGCACTGGGCGGCGATGGAGGTCAGTTCCTGTTTCTCCCTCTCGTCGACGGTCAGGCTCCACTGGCGTTTGACCGTGGTCCATTCGGCGATGTAGTGGCAGCGGACGGTCTCGATCGGCAGCCGGTCGGCGGGGTCCTGGTCGGCCTTTTGGCGGTTGGAGCGGGCGGTGACGGCGACCAGGTGCTCGGGGGCGTCGAGGTAGTTGGCGTAGGCTTCGCGCTGGGCCGCATCCCAGGCCGACGCGCCGGAGTCCCAGGCTTCGGCCAGCGGGACTAGATGATCAACGTCCAGTTTCGACGCATCTGTCACGATTTGATCGTCATAGTACGAATACCAGACGCCCTCGGCCAGGGCGCATTTCGCGCCGACCTCGGGGGCGTCGATGGCCTCGGCGATCAAAGCCTCCTGGCGGGCGTTGCAGGCGTCCCCGTCAGCGTCAACCCAGTGCTTGAAGCTGGTGCGCTTGTAGCCTTCCCGATTCTCGGTGGCGACGGTCAGGTCAGCCACAGTCGCTCGCAGCAGGGGCGGGGTGCGGCGTGGCGGGTTGCTTGCGCCTGGGCGGGCCCGGCGGCGGTGAGGGGGGTGGCCAGGAGCGCCACGGCAAGTGCCGCGTGTCGCAGGGGAGACGCATTGACCCTCCAGAACAATCACTGAATGCAATTGATTGAACACTCAGAGTAGTTATATGAGGTCGGAGAGTCACTGCCATGGCGGTAAGAGCCCCGTGCCCTGAGACTCGGACGTTCAGGCGGGGCGGTTCCACAGCAACGGCGGGTTCGTCATCCTGCCGAAGCCGCTGTGATCACCCCTTGGGGTCCCAGTGGCAATGACGAAATTTTCAACGAAGTAGCGTCTGACCTGCGGGAATGGAGGAGTTGACCTCCTGTGGCGGGTTGATGATCACTGCCGCTACGTTCGTTCCGGTTTTGTCCGGAACGGCACGTGGAGTGGTGCGTTGTCAGAGAAGATGTTCTCCGAGGAGCAGCTGCGTTCGTTCCCGGAGATCAGCGCAGATGAGTTGATCCGGTATTTCACGCCGACGGCGGCTGACGCGGCGTTCGTGAGTCCCGGCGGGCGGAGCCCTGTCGATCGGCTGGGCATGCTGGTCCAGCTCTGCACTCTGCCGTGGCTCGGGTTCGTGCCCGACGATGTGGCCTCGGCGCCGCCGGCGGCCGTGGCCCGGGTCGCGGAGCGGCTGGGCGTGGCGTCGGCGGCGCTGCGGCTGTACGGCAAGCGCGATCAAACCCGCTCGGACCATCTGGGCCTGATCGCCAAGTACCTGGAGTGGCAGACCGCTCCGGCGGGCAGCCAGGCGATGAAGGAGCTGGAGCAGTTCCTGCTGGACCGGGCGATGGAGCACGACTCGCCCACGTTGCTGTTTAACCTGGCGCGCGAGTATCTGATGGCGGCCAAGGTGATCCGGCCCGGCGCGCTCATCTTGGCCAAGATGGTCGGCACGGCCCGCAAGGCGGCCTCCGATCTGACCTCGCAGCTGGTGGGGCACCTGCTGACGGCGGAGGTCCGCGCCGATCTGGAGCGGATGCTGGTGGTGGATGCGGGGCTGGGGATGACCCGGCTGGAGTGGCTGGTCAGCCCGGCCCGGGACGCCTCGGCGACCTCGGTGAAGACCGCGATCGACAAACTGACCTGGCTGCGCGCGATCGACGCCCACCAGATGGATGTATCGGTACTGCCGAACGAGCGCCGCCGGTTCCTGGCCCAGGTCGCACGCCGCTCGACCAACCAGGGGCTGGAGCGGCGCAAGGAGCGCAAATTCCCGATCCTGCTGGCGTTCGTCGCCCAGGCCGCGGTCGACCAGCTCGATGAGGTGGTGGCCCTGTTCGACCAAGCCGTGTCGGCTCGCGAGTCGCGGGCGAAGTCCAAGACGGACGAGGCGCTGGTCGAGCGGGCCAAGAAGGGCGAGGCCCGGCAACTGGTGATGGAGACGATCCTGCCGGTGCTGGCCGACCCGTCGATCCCGGACGATGAGGTGGGCGGGATGCTGCGCGAGCGGATCGGCATGCAGCGGCTGCGGGAGATCACCTCCGATGCGTGGAAGCCGCTGCCCAGAGATCACGGTCGGCTGTCGGAGCTGGAGTCCTCCTACACCTACCTGCGCCAGTTCACCCCGAACGTGCTGGCCGCGATCGACTTCCAGGGCGGGCCGGGCACGGCCGAGCTGATGGAGGCGGTGGCCATCTTGAAGGAGATGAACCGGCTCGGCGGCCGGAAGGTACCCGCGGGGGCGCCGAC
Source organism: Nonomuraea helvata (assembly GCF_039535785.1). Taxonomy (NCBI): domain Bacteria; kingdom Bacillati; phylum Actinomycetota; class Actinomycetes; order Streptosporangiales; family Streptosporangiaceae; genus Nonomuraea; species Nonomuraea helvata. Next base: position 519,793 of record NZ_BAAAXV010000012.1, on the reverse strand, counting down.
CGGCTTCGTGCCGACCAAGTACGCCGACTACCTGGCCAAGGCCCGCAAGTCCGGGGAAGACACCGCCTACCGCCATTTCTGGGAACTGTGCGTGATCTTGTGCCAGCGGGACGGGCTGCGCTCGGGGGATGTGTTCGTGCCCGGCTCGCGCCGCTACGCCGACCCGGCCACCTACCTGTACACGCCCGAGCAGTGGGCGCCCCGACGAAGCGAATACTGCCGCCTGGTGGGCAAGCCGCCGAACGCGGCCGAGGCGCTGGAACAGGGCAAGGAGGAACTGCACGCTGCCCTGCAGGAGCTGGAGCAGACCCTGGCCAGCGCCGCACCCGACGACACCGGCATGGTCCGGCTGGATGAGGACGAGCATCTGGTGGTGCCGCCGCTGTCGGCCGAGGACGTACCGGCCGAGGCCAAGGCGCTGAAGGACGAGCTGGCCGCGATGCTGCCGTTCGCGCCGATCGCCTCGTTGCTGATCGAACTGGACGCCCGCACGCACTTCCTGGACTGCTTCACTCACGCCGGCGGGCGCAAGCTCACCACGTCCGTGGAGACCAAGCGCAACATCCTGGCTGTGCTCATCGCGATGTCCACGAACCTGGGCCTGGCCCGGATGTCGGAGGCCTGCGGGGTGTCCTACGACGTGCTGGCCTGGACGATGGAGTGGTATGTGCGGGAGGAGACGCTGCGCGAGGCCAACACGGTCATCGTCGACCACCACTACGGCCTGGAGCTGGCCAAGGTGTTCGGCGGCGGCACCATGAGCTCATCCGACGGGCAGCGGTTCCCCGTCCGCGGCAAGACCCTGAGCGGCCGGACCATGGTCATTCACGGCGGTCAGGTGCTCTCCACGTACACCCATGTCTCCGATCAGTGGTCGACGTACGGCACGAAGATCATCGTGCCGACGGCGCGGGAGGCGCACTACGTCCTGGACGACTTCCTGGGCAACGCGACCGATCTTCCGATCGCCGAGCACGCCACCGACAGTCACGGAGCGACGTTGATCAACTTTGCGCTGTTCGACCTGGTCGGCAAGGCGCTCACCCCGCGGCTGCGGGACCTGACCCGGGTCACCCTGGTACGGGACGACACCCCGACCGAGATCGCCAAGCGCTACCCGCACGCCGGGCCGCTGCTGGGCGCGCGCTGGAACGAGGATCTGGTGGCCGGCTGCTGGCCGGACCTGCTGCGGATGGCCGGGTCGCTGAAGTACGGCCAGGCCACCGCCTCCCTGATCGTCGGCAAGTGGTCGGCCGCCTCCCGGCAGAACACCCTGGCCGCCGCGTTGAAGGAGTGGGGCATGCTGCGCAGGACCGTGCACCTGGCCAAGTACCTGTCGGACCTGGCCTTCCGCAGGAAGATCTCGCGGCAGCTGAACAAGGGGGAGAGCCTGCACGCGCTGCGCCGCGACCTGCACTACGCCCAGCAGGGCACAATCACCCGCCCGCACCTGGAGCAGCAGACCGAGCAGGCGTGGTGCCTGACCCTGCTGACCAACTCGGTGGTCGCCCGGACGACCGAATATTATTCTAGTGCGGTGCTGGAGCTGCGTTCGCAGGGCCGGGAGGCGAGCGACGAGATCCTGTCGCACATCTCGCCCGGGCACAGCGACAATATCAACTTCTTCGGGGTGATCAATGTGGATGTCGAGGCGGAGCTGGCCAAGCTCGACACCAGCGGCTGGCGGCCGCTGCGGCCCGCGCAACTGCGTGAACTGGGACTGACGCCCTGACAAGCCCTGCGCCGCGCTCGGTGGAGGAGGTGGCGTAGGCGGTGATCGTCGGGGGTGGTCTGCGCCGGGCGCTGGCCACCCCCTGGTGCTTACGGCCCGTTCTGGGTGAGCGCGACGATGACTTTGGAGCATGCCGTAGGCGGCCGTCATGGTCTCGGCGTCGAAGGCGACGCTGCCTCGCCCATCACCTTCTCGCCTCCACGGGCACGACAGATAGCCTGTTCGGCAGGGCTTTGACGGGTGCCGGGCCCCGGCGAGTGAGGGAGACGATGTCGGCGACGCGACTGCTGGTCCTTGGCGTGGTGCGGCTGCACGGTCAGGCACACGGCTATCTGGTGGGCTCTGAACTGGAGTCGTGGGAGGCCGGGCAATGGGCAGGGCTCAGGTCGGGCTCGATCTACCACGCGCTGCGTCAGCTGGCCAAGGAAGGTCTTCTGGACACCAGCGAGGTGCACGAATGGCCGGGGCGCGTCGATTACGCCATCAACGACAAGGGCGAGGCGGAGTTCCTCGGGCTGCTCAGAAGCGCCCTAAGGGTTCCCGATCGGCGTCCGGAACTGCTCAACGCAGCCCTTGTGCTGCTACCCGCGCTGCCCGAGGAGGAGGTGATCGCGCTGCTCAAGGAGCGGGTGCGCGCTTTGGAGGCCGAGCGGGCGCAGATCATGGTCACGGCCCAGGAGGGAAAGCGCTCAAGGAAGGTGACAGAGTTGTTCGCCCTGCGCGCGGCGCAGGCGACGGGCGAGGCGGCATGGATCCGTGACTTGATCGGGCGGTTGGAACGCGGCGAGGAGCCGGCCTGATCGGCCGGAGACCGGTTTGACGGTACGAGGGTGGATGAGCCATAGTTCGATACCCAAATTTGGTTACCCAAATTTGGGTATCGAAGGAGTCTTATGCGCATCACGACAGCGGTACTTCTGGCACTCGTCTCGATCCCCGTAACCTCGATCCCTGTAGCGGCGAACGCCGCCCCCGCCTGCCGGGCAGTCAGCGCCAAGGTGGCGATGACCTCCAGCGGCCCCGCCGACCAGCGCGTCGCCGGCACTTTGTGCCTGCCGCGCGGCCATGCCGCCACCGTTCAGCTGCTCATCCCCGGCGGCTTCTATGGCCAGGCCTACTGGCGGATGCGCGGCGACCGGCAGCGCCCCTCCTACGTGGAGACGATGACCGCCGCCGGGTACGCCACGCTGGCCATTGACCGTCTCGGTACCGGGGCGAGCTCCTACCCGCCGAGCGCCCGCTTCGGGCAGGACACCCACCAGATCGTCATCCGCCAGCTCATCCGGCAGTTGCGCGAGGGCCGTCTAGGCGGGGGCCGGTTCGCCAAGGTCGTTCTGGTCGGCCACTCGCTGGGCTCGACCCTCGCCCGCACTGTGGCCGCCGCACATCCAGCGGAGGTGGACGGCGTCATTCTGACCGGCGAGTCGAGCGTGCCGAACGAGGCCGCTTTCGAGCAGATGGGCGCGGGAATCTACCGCGCCGCCGACGACCCCCGCTTCGCCGGGCGCGGGCTCGACGACGGCTACCTCACCACCCGGCCCGGCCTGCGGGCCACCTGGTTCTACCACCGGCCCAACGCCGACTCCAAGGTCATCGCCGCCGACGAGGCCACCAAGACGACCGATGTCTTCCCTCCCGGCGACTCCTACACCCCACCCTCGATCAACAAGCACATCCAGGCCCCCGTACTGATCGTCAACGGCGAGCACGACAAGCTGCTGGCCGGAGCCCGCTCCTCCTCCGCCGCGCTGCACGCCCAGGAGGCCCCCTTCTACAGTCCCCGCGCCAAACTGGAGACCCTCCTGGTCCCCGGCACCGGGCACGTGCTCAACGGCCACCGCACCGCACCCCACTGGTTCGCCCAGGCACGCGCGTGGGCCGACCGCCGCGTGGGCGGAGCGGCGCGATGAGCCAAGAACCGATCGACAGCCCGACCGGGTGGGTGGCCAGGCACGTCAAGAGCTACGCCGAGTCCGGCGGCACTCGCGGTCACCTCTTCCACGGCGCCCCCACGCTGCTGATCACGACGATCGGCCGCCGCTCAGGACTTCCCCGGCGCACCGCCCTCATCTACGGCCGCGACGGCGACCGCTACCTCGTGGTCGCCTCCAACGGCGGTGCCGCCGACCATCCGCTCTGGTTCCACAATCTGCTCGCCCAGCCACGGATCAAGGTGCAGGTCGGGGCCGAGGTGTTCGACGCGGTGGCCCACCTGGCGGCCGAGGACAAGCGGCTCCGCCTGTGGGAGACGATGACCGGAATATGGCCGCGCTACACCGGCTACCAGCGAGAGACGTCAAGACAGATCCCGATCGTGATCATCGAGCGGGCGGCGATGCCAGACCTTGGCTGACGATGATCTGCAGCCACGCTCCATGCACATCTCGTTGACCGCACGCACGACGTTGAGCGTGATCTTGGCCAGTCTTGAGATCGCTTTCTACGTCTCGAACCCCAATTTTCACGATCATCACCATGTGGGGTTGAGCTTATGCGTGCTGGACCCCATCCGCTGTTTCATAGGCGTTCGCCTATGAAACAGCGGACCGGCGTCCGGCCGTCCAGGGCATTCCCGCCCCGATCCTGTTCCATGAGTCGTTTCAAATCACTGGAGCCTTGAAACGCATCCATGAAACGATCGCGGGGTGAGCGACGACGACTTTTCCCGCGTGGAAGCCTTTGACTGCCCGATGTCCTCCTGCGCCGCCCCGGCCGGATCACCCTGCCGCACCGGCCGGGGCAAGGTGGCCGCCCAGTACCACACCGCCCGGTTCCGGCTCGTGCCGTCCCTGGCCAAGGTGCTCAACGTGCCGACCCCGGCGCTGCGCAAACCCGGCACCGCATGGGTGGAACTGCCCCGCCCCGCCGCCGGCGCCCAGACGTCTGGACACGCCAAGATCGGCTACGCCCGCGCCTCGACGGTGCGCCAGTCGCTGCAGACCCAGCTCGACTCCCTCAAGACCGCCGGGGTCACCCGGGTCTTCTCCGAGAAGATCTCCACCCGCGCCACCCGGCGCCCCGAACTCGAGCGGGCCGTCACCCTGGCCCGGGAGATGCGCGCCTCCGGCGTCGCGGTCACCCTGGTCGTCCACGAGCACAAGCGGCTCGGCCGCGGCCTGGCGCTGGCCGAGCTCGCCGAACAGCTGCGCGCCTGCGACGTCGGCCTGGAGTTCCTCACCGGCGAACTGCAAGGCAGCCACGACCCATCCGGTGTGGTGTTCACCGTGCTCGCTGCCCTGTCCGGGATGGAACGTGAATACATCCGCGACCGCACCCTGGAAGGCCACGAGAGCGCCCGCAAGAACGGCAAGGCCATCGGCGGCGCCACCGTCACCGACGAAGCCATGCTGTCCATGGCCCTGCATCTGCGCGACCAAGACCTCAGCCTCCGCGAGATCGCCTCCCGCCTGGTCATCACCCGGGGCACCAAGAGGGGCCGGCCCCCCTCCCCGGCCACCGTCATGCGCATGCTCCGCGACCACGACACCAGCATCACCGAGCTGGGCGCCGGAGCCGACGATGCGAAGCAACGGCCGTAGTCCCTGGCCGATACCCGAGCCGCGAACTGTCCTTGGTCATGATCCAATACCGTGATCAAACCGGGACCTCAGCCGGAGGCTCCTGCGTTATCGCAGGTCAGACGCAACTTCGTTGAAAATTTCGTCATTGCTACTGGGACCCCCCTTGGGACGCTGACCGGTGGACGCGCCATCGATCACCGACTGGATCAGCGCCGTGGGAACCGCGGTCATCGGCCTTCTCGGCTTCTTCATCACGGGGTGGCAGTGGCGGGTAGCCGGCTTCGTCCCCAAGATGCGGGTGCGCGTGGACCACCATCGTGAGGCGATCGAGATCGTGATCGTCAACAGGGGGCGCGCGGCCGGCATCGTCGACCAAGTCGACATCATCGCGCCCAGCGGCCAGATCATCGAGGGCATCGAATTCGAAGACTTCCCCGACTCCCGGTTCAAACTCCTGAGGCTGCCCGCCCTGGCCTCCATGCGCATCGTTCTGCAAACGCCGGAGAACCGCACCTTCCCCAAGGACGCCTACGCGCTGATCGGCATCGGCAAGGCCCGCCCGAAACGGCGCCGTCTCAAACCAACACCGCCTCATGTCGGGCTCTTCGGACTTTCCAGCGTTTTACCGCCAGGAACCTTTCCCTCATGAATCTTCGCACAGCTCGTCGGCGTTGGGGTCATGCTGGGTGAACAGGCCCAGGAGGGGCCTGGACGGGGATGGTGCGCTGGCTGGGATGGCGCAGGTGCTGGCCCGGGACGATCGTGTAGCGGTTGCGCCGGCCTTCGCGCAGCACGTCGATGTAGCCGGCGTCTTTGAGATCGTTGACGATGCCCATGGCGGCGCGCTCGGTGATGCCGATCGTTTGGGCGATGTCGCGGATGCGCGCCTGGGGGTTGTCAGCGATGAGGCGCAGTACCCGGGCGTGGTTGGTCAGGAACGTCCAGGTGGGCTGCCGTTCGGTGTCGTTCATGCCCGCGTTGTCCTCTCCTTGCGAGGGGCCCGAGCGAGCTCCAAATCCATTTTCAGGGGATCCCATTCGCGGCGATCCGGTGCGAGCCGGGGTCGTGCGCGTGTGCATCTGTCCACGGGTGTCAGCCCACATAAGCCCAAACCCACATTGAGTGGATCTTGCGTGGTTCCCCGCTGGTGGACAGCCGTTTCACCGAGTAGGGGTGTCAACGGGCAGAACGGGATCAGGGTGGGAGACAGCCCGCAGCCAGCCGGTCTTCTTCTTACCGGGCAAGCATGGCGCCGGCGGCCTCGCGTCGCTGGCGGCGGCCTGCCGCTCAGCGCGCAGCTCCAGCTCGTACTCGGAGGCGGCTTCGGTTACGCCAGGCGGATGATCCCGCGCAACGACCTGCTCACCTCGGTGGCCGGGCTGGGGTCGTGGCCGTCCCAGCAGCTTGATGCGCCCGCTCAGTTGTCGAAGGCCCATACTGCGGCGGCGAGCGGCTCGAGCCCCGCGGCCAGCTCGTCGGTGAGCGCCTCGATCCGCTGCCTGGTCTCCCGGCCGGCGTCGGTGAACCCGCCGGCGGCGTCCACGAGACCGCGGCCGCGCATGGCGGGGCGCGACCATCGCCGCACACGCAGGGTGAGCTTCAGCCATCGACCAAAGTCGGAGCCGGTCACGACTTTGGCTCACTGCGGCCCGCACACCGGTGTCGCAAGTGTGGTGCCATGGACGAGCGAAAGGCGCCATTGGCGCACGGCACGTACGCCGGCTCCACGGCCGACGAACCGGCCGGGCGAGGCCGGGGTGATCGAATCGCGGCGGGAGCGGACCAGGGTGTGCTGTTCCCCCGCCGTGGTCAGGTGGTGCTCCGCGCCGACCGCCTGGTGATCAGCGGCTGGGACGGCACGACCGATCTCATCCTCCGCCCCGGTGAGGTGACCTCGGTGAGGAACGAGTACACCGACCTTTACGGACGTTTCGTGGGCGGGCTGCTGAACTCCTGCAAGCCCTTGGTCCTCGGCACCGCCGCCCATGGCGAGGTCTATCTCATGGTCAACCATCGGCGCTTCCTGGAGACCACCGACAACCGCGCCTGGGCCCGGCTGCTGAAGGACTGGATCGCCGCATGAGGCGGCTGTCAGCAAGGCTGCCGGCGCGGGTGATGGCGGCGTTGGCGGCGCTTGCGCTGGTCATGTCGATGTGCGGGGCCGCGGACGCGAGGGACCCGGTTGCGCAGACCGACCTGGGGCCGGTGCGCGGCGTCGCCGAGCAGGGCGTACGGGTCTATCAGGGAATTCCGTACGCCCAGCCGCCGACGGGGGCACGGCGCTGGACCCTCCCGGTGCGCCCCCGGCCCTGGAGCCAGGTGCGTGACGCGCGACGCCCCGGGCCGGCGTGCGCGCAGCTCGACGAGCAGGGCGCGGTCGCGGCACGCTCATCGGAGGACTGTCTCTACCTGAACGTCACCACCCCCAGCGGCAAGAGCGCCGGGCGGCGGCCGGTTCTGGTCTACCTGCACGGCGGCGCGTTCAGCTCCGGCGCCGGCAGCGACTTCGACGCCCGCCGCCTGGCCGCCACCGGCGGCGTGGTCGTGGTGACCGTCAACTCCAGGCTCGGCGTGTTCGGCTTCTTCGGCCACCCGAAGTTGCCCGGCTCGGGATCCTACGGCCTGGCCGACCAGCAGGCCGCGCTGCGCTGGGTGCGAGCCAACGCCGCCGCGTTCGGCGGAGACCCGCGCACGGTCACGCTGATGGGCCAATCCTCCGGCGGAGCGAGCGTCTGCGCCCAGCTCACCTCGCCCCAGGCGGCGGGCCTGTTCCACCGCGCCATCATCCAGAGCGGCTCCTGCCTGCAACGCTGGCCCAAGAACGTCATGGCGCCCGGCCTGGAGGCCATCACCTACTGGGCCTCACGCGCGGACATCGAGGCTCGCGGCACCAAGGCCGCCGGGGAACTGGGCTGCGCGGGAGCGCGAGCGACCACGTGCCTGCGCAGCCTGGACACCGGGAAGCTCCTCACCCTCAACGGCCGCTTCACCCAGCCCGCCTACGGCACCCCGGTGCTGCCCGCCGACCCGGCCGCGGCACTGCGCTCGGGCGACTTCCACCGCGTGCCCGTGATGCAGGGCAACACCCGCCACGAGCACCGCCTGTTCACCCGGCTCTTCGAACTGGAACAACCGATCGACGACGCCCGCTACCGGGCGCTGCTGACCACCACCTTCGGTGCCCGCCAGGCCCGGCGTGTGTACGCCGAGTACCCGCCCCGCGCCTACACCCGCGACTCCACCGGCCCCGATGGAGCCGGCTCCGCGGCTGCGCTCGCCTGGGCCGCCGTCGGCACGGACGCCGGCTGGGTGTGCCCCACCCTCACCGCGAGCAAGCTGCTGGCCCGGCACGTGCCCGTCTACGGCTTCGAGTTCGCCGACCCTGACGTGCCGGACATCCTCGGCCTGTTCCCCAAGGGCTACCCGACCGGCGCCTACCACGGCTCGGAGCTCCCCATGCTCTTCGACATCGAGAGCACGTCCATCGCCCTCAGCCCGGCGCAGCGGCACCTGTCGGCGCAGATGATCCGCTACTGGAGCACGTTCGCCGCCACGGGCGACCCCAACCATGCCGGCCTGCCCCGGTGGCAGGCGTACCCGTCCACCCAGGCCCTCGACTCCGCGCCCCGAGGCATCTCACCCGTGGACGCGAGCACCACCCATCACTGCCGGTTCTGGGCCACCGCACCCAGGCTGGACGGAGGAGCTAGGCCCACTGGTAAGAATCGCGTCATACGGCCTAAATGAGCGGCATCGCCGGAGGTCACGGCTCCTCGAAACTGCTAGGGCTCCAGCGGGCCGCCACAGCGCCGGACACCCACGGAGACACTGCTCTACTGGTCGTAAACGTGCGGGAACCGGGGCTGGTTTTTCACAAGTTGCCTGGTTAGCGGGCCCCTCTTCAGGAGATGCGGGGGCTGCGGCGTTCGATGAGGACGACGTCGCGCCAGACGCCGTGGTGGCAGCCGATCCGCTCGCGGGTGCCGATGACGCGGAAGCCGGCGCGGGCGTGCAGGGCGAGGCTGGCGGTGTTCTCGGGGAAGATCCCGGACTGGATCGTCCAGATTCCGGCAGCCTCGGTCGAGGCGACCAGAGCGCCGAGCAGGGCCGTGCCGGCGCCGCGGCCCCGGGCGTGGTGGTGGACGTAGACGGAGTGCTCCACGACGCCGGCGTAGGCGCATCGGTCGGAGACTGCGGTGGCCGCGACCCAGCCGAGCACCTGCCCGGTGTGGTCGAGGGCGACGTGGCGGTGTGCGGGCAGCTTGGCGGCGTCGAACTGGTCCCAGGTGGGGGCTTGGGTCTCGAAGGTGGCGTGTCCCTCGTCGATGCCGAGCTGGTAGATGGCCAGGACCTGGTCGGCGTGCTCGGCCGTCATGGCGGTGATCTGGACGGTGCTGGTCATGCCGGGTCTCCCATGTCAGGCAGGAGGTCGCGAATCAGGGCGTGGACGCGGGTTTCAATCTCGTCGCGGATGGGCCGCACGGCGGCGATGCCTTGCCCGGCCGGGTCGTCGAGCTTCCAGTCCTCGTAGCGTTTGCCGGGGAAGATCGGGCAGGCGTCGCCGCATCCCATGGTGATGACGACGTCGCTGGCCTGGACGGCCTCGGTGGTGAGCACCTTGGGCAGTTCGGCGGAGATGTCGATGCCGGCCTCGCGCATCGCCTCGATCACGGACGGGTTGACCTGGTCGGCGGGGGCCGATCCGGCGGAGCGGACGCGGATGCGGTCGCCCGCCAGGTGGGTGAGGAACGCGGCGGCCATCTGGGATCGGCCGGCGTTGTGCACGCAGACGAACAGCACGGACGGGACGGCAGTATTCACGGGCGCGACCTTTCCAGCTCGGCGACTGCATCAGCGGCGGCAGGTTGGGCCGCCAGGGCGGTGGTGGCGGCCTGGGCGCCGTCGGGGATGGCGGGGAACAGCAGCGCGACCAGGCTCACGCCGATGAGGCAGCCCAGCAGTTGGGCGGCGATGAACGGGCCGACCGAGGCGGGGGTGATGCCCGCGTAGGTGTCGGTGAAGGCCCGGCCGATGGTGACGGCGGGGTTGGCGAAGCTGGTGGAGGAGGTGAACCAGTAGGCCGCCCCGACGTAGCAGGCCACAGCCGGCGCCGCCACCTGTGCCCGGCCGGTCCGGGCAAGGCCGAAGATGAGCAGAATCAGCCCGGCGGTGGCCACCGCCTCGGCCAGCCACAGGTGGCCGGCCCAGCGCTCGCGGGTCGACCAGTCCACCACCGGCAGATCGAACATGGCGTTGGCCAGCAGCGCCCCGGCGACCGCCCCACCTGTCTGCGCACCCGCATAGGCGGCCACCTCCCGCAGCGCCAGGCCGGCGGGCTCGCGGCGGCCATGCCACCAGGCGGCCAGGGACACCACCGGGTTGAAGTGCGCACCGGAGACCGGGCCCAGCAAAGCGATCAGCACACCCAGGCCCAGCACCGTGGCCAGCGCGTTGGCCAGCAGCTCCACGCCGCCATCCGAGCTGAGCCGGTCGGCCTGGATGCCCGAGCCGACCACGACGGCCACCAGTAGCGCGGTGCCGACCGTCTCGGCGGCCAGGCGCCGCCCGAGCGGCAGGTTCACGCGCCCGACCCTGTCGGGATCGACATCTGCGCGGGGGTCTGGAGTAGACCGGACAGCCGGTTCAGCGCGGTCGGGATCACCCAGTAGTACACCCACGTGCCGCGCCGTTCCGAGCCGACCAGGCCAGCCTCGCGCAGCACCTTGAGGTGATGGGAGATGGTCGGCTGGGACACGTCGAACGGGCCGGTCAGGTCGCACACGCACGCTTGGCCGCTCTCGTGTGAGGCGATCAGGGACAGCAGCCGCAACCGGACCGGGTCGGACAGCGCCTTGAACATCCGTGCCAGCTCGGCGGCGTCGTCCTCGGCCAGCGGCTCGCGGACCATTGGGGCGCAGCAGCCCGCATCGGCGGGGAACACCGGCAATATCTGATTCGACATACGTCTATGTTGACAGTCGTCTAATCACGGTGGCAACCTCCCCTATATCGACCTCTGTCGATATAGCCCGCTTCGAGGGGAGATCACCATGTCCCGCGTTCAACTCGCCCTGCGCGTCGGCGACCTGGAAGGCTCGATCGCCTTCTACACCAAGCTGTTCGGGGTCGAGCCGGCCAAGCGCCGCCCCGGCTACGCCAACTTCGCCATCGCCGAGCCCCCGTTCAAGCTCGTGCTCCTGGAGGGCGAGCAAGGCCAGGAGACCGTCATGGACCACCTCGGCGTCGAAGTCTCCTCGACCGACGACGTCAGCGCCGCCACCGAGCGGCTCAAGCAGGCCGGCCTGGCCACGTTCGCCGAGAACGACACCTCCTGCTGCTACGCCCTACAGGACAAGGTCTGGGTGCGCGGCCCGGGCGCCGAACCCTGGGAGGTGTACGTGGTCAAGGCCGACGCCGGCACCCTCGGCAAGTCCGCCGTCACCACCGAGCCCGCCGCTCCGTGCGCCTGCGGCCCGGCCGACGGCCAGATAACGCCGGCTACCACCGGAGCTGGCTGCTGCTGACTGGGCCTGCCCGTAACGCGACCAGGCCCCGTCGCATGCCGCAGCGGGGCCTGGCGCTGTACCCGGCAGTGAGGCGCTCCGCAGAAGCCTCAAAGGTTACTTGTGGGAGCGCTCGTTCTCGCAAGCGGGCCGCCGCGTTTGGGCTGTGTGACGCGATTCGTACTGGCACCCCTAACCAGAGCGACCGGCACCGTGGGCAGGCACGTGGTCGATCGGCTCGTCGCGGCCGGACGGCCCGTGCGGGCGCTCACCCGCAGCCCGGTGACCGCCGGGCTGCCCTTGCGAAAACCATTTGTGGACCGACTTGCTCCGCCGATGTACTGACGTCCCACCGTGAGTCTGCCGCGTGACGGAGGTAGTAGTTGTGACGGGTTATAACGCGCTTGCCGAGGTGTACGAGTGGCTCATCTCGGATGCAAAGTTGGCTCCGGCCGAGTTCGCTGCGTCGTTCGATGACGTCCTCAGTCTCCTCCCGTCGAACGCTCACGTCCTCGATTGTTCGTGCGGAACCGGACAGTTGGCGGTTGGCCTCGCCGGTCGTGGCATGCAGGTTGTCGCAACGGACGCCAGCGAAGCGATGGTTCGTCGGACTGCGGAGTTGTCTGAGCAGTTCAAGGCATCTGTCCGGACAGTGCGGGCGGACTGGCAAGAGTTGCCCGACCACTTCGAGGACGACACGTTCGACATGGTGTTCTGCGTTGGTAACTCGCTGCACCATGCCGTGGGCGCGAGAGGCAGGGGTGCTGCTCTGGAGTCGATGTCACGGCTTCTGCGCCCTGGCGGGCGCTTGGTGCTCACCTCCCGCACTTGGGAACTCGTGAGGGCCAGAGGTTCCCGGCTGGACATCAGTGACCGACTCGTCCGCCGGAACGGTCGCGATGCCGTCGTGGTCTACCGCTGGGAGATTGCGCCGCATTGGGAGGAAGAGCACCACATCGAGATTGCGATCGCGCAAGTTGATGCGACTGGGCTGGTTCTTGTCCGCTCGGAACTGCTGTCCTGCTGGCCCTACCGGTACGAGGAACTCGAAGTCGAGTTGCACCGGGTCGGACTCCGGACGGAAGTGAGCACGTTCGATCTTGAGGCCGAGAACTACATGGTGGTCGCGAGCAAGGTATAGGCACCGGGCTCGCAGTCCCTGGCCGGACCGCGCGGTTGCTCGCGGGAGACTTGAGCCCTCTCATCGGCAGATCCGGTAAACGGCTCGCAGCCTTGGACGGCGAATAGGTGCACCCCCGGTCAGACTGTCAGCGGTATGTCATCGACGTTCTGACCTGCCTGAACATCGCTGATCTATGCGGTAGCTACAGATACTACGTGGTCGACGTCGAGCCGGGCAGCGTCGTCGACGGTCTGGTCGTCGTAGTAGGAGTGCCAGGATCCGCCCGACAGCCGACAGCCGACAGCCGGCCGCGATCTGTGGCGGGGTGACGGCCTCATCGATGAGCACTTCGGCACGGGTTATCTGCATCGCCTTGCAGGGGTGCATCACGTGTGCCACAGGTGCACCGATCCGCTGTGCCTCATGAATGTCGATCATGAAGTGAGGCACAAGACGACCCAGGAGTCTGGATGTTCTACATGGAGCGGGCCGTGTCCCCGAGCACGGGCGCCGTGACGTTCGTTGTGGTCGATGACCAGTCCTATGTAATCCACAAGGAAGCCTGCGACTTCTCGCTGCACCTGCGAGCGCGTGGGCGATCGCCCCACACCCAGCGGAGCTACCTCCCGCGGGTGGGCCGGTACCTGAACTGGTGCAGCACACGAGGAATCGACTGGCGAACGGTGTCCCTAGGCGATCTGGCCCGATACAAGTTGGGCCTTGAGCAGAGCAGAGTCCGTCGCAGTCAGCACCTGCTCACGGGGAAGACGGTGAATGCGCACCTCACCACGGTCTGCGAGTTCCTGCGCTTTTGCGCCGCGCAGGGTCGCATTCCGCGGGAGGTCGCCGACCGGTTGGTTGAGCCCCGCTTCCTTCGCTACGCGCCGCGTGGTTGCCAGCGCGGCGAGCATGGCGAGCACAGCATGATCCGGGCGCGTGTGCTGAAGGCCGTTTTCGATGCCTAAGGTGATGCCTCCGCGCTTTGACGTGTGGCGGCGGTTCGGGTGACGTCGAGGATGGCGGTGAGTTGCCCATTCAAGGTTCCCGAGCGGGGTTCGAAGGCGCCGGTCGTCGCGCCGGAGCCGATCGTGAAGGCGTCGGCTCCGGCTGCGGCCAGGTCGTGGATCTGGCCGGGGCTGCTGATGCTGCCGGCCACGACGAGGCGGCCCGAGGTGGCCCGGCGGGCGGCGCGTACGAGATCGAGTGGGGCGGCGTCGGTTGCGCGGTAGGCGAGCAGGTCGACGCCGGCGCAACCGGCCTGCTCGAAGCGGCGGCAGTGTTCGGCTACTTGCTGTGGGGTGCCGCCGAGCCGGGTGGGATGGCCGGTCGGGGTTCCTGGGAAAGGCAGGTAGCCGATGCCGGTGCCGTCGAGGAGTTCGAGCGTTTCGGGTATCCAGGTGCCGCCCATGAGCCAGTCGACGCCCAGGTCGACGGCCATCCGGGCCGAGTTGAGGGCGCGGTCGCGGCTGGTGCTGACCACTTCGAGGTAGCTGGCTGCGCCGGTGTCCTTGATGCGGCGGTGTAGCCGGGTGAGGGTGGCGGGGTCGACGCCGACGTCCTTGAAGCCCAGGTGCGCGAGGTGGAGATCGCCGAGACTGTCGAGGAGTTCGAGGCAGTCGCGTACGGTCATGTCGTCGCGGGTGAGCATGAAGATGAAGTCCATGGGGCTCCCTCAGGGGCAGATGGCGAAGGCGCGGGCGGGGAAGCCGGAGCCGTTCTGTGCCTTGGGCCAGGTGGCGACGATGACGGCGCCGTGTTCGGGGATCTGATCGAGTCCGGTGAGCAGCTCGATCTGGTAGCGGTCTTGGGCCAGAACGTAGTGCTCGAGAGGCGCCTGTCCCTGACTGACGATGATTCCGGGGTCGGTGTCCGTGGTCTCGTGTCCGCAGGCGGTGACGTCGCGTTCTTCGAACAACGTCACGAGCACCTCGTGGCTCCAGCCGGGGTAGTGGTAGATGCCGTCGGCGTCGGCGTTGATCATGTGTTCCTGGCTGGGCCAGCGGTGGGACCAGTCGGTGCGCAGGGCGACGAATGAGCCGGGCGGCACGGGGCCGTGCCGGGCCTCCCAGCCGGCCAGGTCGGCGGCGGTGACGCAGTAGTCCGGGTCGGCCGCGGCCTGTTCGTGGATGTCGAGGACGACCAGCGGCAGGATCATCTCGGTGACCGGTATCTGGTCCTGGAACCGCAGGCCCGGGACGAAGTGCGCGGGTGGGTCGACGTGGGTGCCCCACTGGCCGACGTGCCGGTACTCGTGGGCCAGGAACCCTGACCCGCGTGTGCCGTTACGAGGCGCGTGGTCGTAGACGACGGTGCGTTGTTCGGGTTCGAAGCTCGGGCAGTGCGGGATGCCGGGGTGGAAGGCGTGGGTCAGATCGACCCAGTGGCCAGCCCGCAGGATGTCGAGCGCTGCGAGCGGCGTCATCGGTCACCCGCCAGCGTGCGGGCGTGGCGCAGCGCGGTGAGCAGGCTGGTGTGGTCGGCGACGCCTTTGCCCGCGATGTCGAAGGCGGTGCCGTGGTCCACGCTGGTTCGTACGAAGGGCAGGCCGATCGTGACGTTCGTGCCGTGATCGAGGCCGAGGTACTTGATGGGGATGAGGCCCTGGTCGTGGTACTGCGCGACGACCACGTCGAACTCGCCGTTGCGGGCGCGCATGAAGACGGTATCGGGTGGCCATGGGCCGCTGGCGTCGATGCCGTCGGCTCGGGCGGCTCGTACGGCGGGCGCGATGATGTCCTGATCTTCGCGGCCCATGAGGCCGTTCTCGCCCGCATGCGGGTTCAGCCCGGCAACCGCCACCCGCGGCGCGGCAACGCCGGTCCTGCGCAACGCGTCGTACGCTAGCCGGATTGCGGTGCGCTCGGCCTCGACGGTGATGCGGTCGAGCGCGGCGCGCAGCGGTTCGTGGATGGTGACCAGCACGACCCGGATCTCGTCGTTGATCATCATCATGGCGTAGGCATCGCTGCCGCTGAGCTCGGCCAGGATCTCGGTGTGTCCGGGGTATGCCAGCCCGGCCAGCCGCAGCGCCTCCTTGTTGATCGGCGCGGTGACCAGGGCTCCCACCCGGCCGGCCAGAGCCAGTTCGATGCCCTTGGCGACGTATTCATAGGCGGCCCTCCCAGCGCGGGCGTCGATCTGCCCCCAGGACAGGTCTGGCAGCGTCGTCACCGGGAGCACCTGCGCGACGCCGGAACCGGGTGCCAGGTCCTCGGGTGAGGTCAGTGCCCGGATGGGCACGTCCAGACCGGTGACGGCGGCGGCGCGCGCGAGCACGCCGCCATCGCCGAGGACGACGACGGGGACGTCACAGCGTTCGTCGGCGATGAGCTTCACAACGATCTCCGGGCCGATCCCGGCCGGGTCGCCCATCGTGATCGCTATGGGAGTCATGGCAGCCTCTCCGATGTCATGGTCAGCCGGTTGTGCAGGCGTACGAGCGTGCCGGGGTCCCCGAAGCCGCCCGCCTTGATGACGACGGGCAGGGGCTGCGGGCCTTCGATGAGGCCGAGCGGGATGCCGGGCTCGAGCTCACCGGCCAGTGCGATGGACCGGGCGCCGAGGGCGAGCAGGACCGTACGAGCGGTCTCGCCCCCGGTGAGCACGAGCGCGTCGAAGGCCCGGCTCTGCTCGAGCTGGGCGGTCGCCCGCGCCAGCGTCGCCGGGACCGGCGCTCCGTCGATGCGGTGCCGCGGCCCGCACAGGATGGCCATGCCGTGGCGCGCCAGCAGCCGCCGCGCACGCTCGACCGCGTCGGTGTCGGCGGCCTGCACCGGCCGGGAGCCGGTGGCGGCGCCGAGCCGGGTGAGCTGTCGGTCGGTGGCCGGGTTCAGGCTGCCCGCCACAACCAGCAGCCGTGATGCGGCCTCGAGGACTACCGCCGGGTTCGCCGCCGAGGCCTGGGGAGCGAGGTGGCGGGCCAGCGCCGCCGCCAGCCCCGGCGATCCCACCCACAACACCTCCTCGGCTCGAGGTACCGCGGCCACCAGCAGGTCGAGGTCCCGATCTGTTACCGCATCGCCGACGATGTACTGGGCCGCACCGACCAGATTTGCCACCTGCGTGCTCAGCACAGCACCCGGGAACAGTTCGCACAGGTCCGCGCTCCGTATCGGATGGACGGGATCGCGAGCGAACCACGTCTGATCCACCGGCCGGCCCTCGACGTGCTGCACGCCGCTCACCGTCGTCCGTCCCTGACCGGGGAAAGCGGGCGCCACGACGGCCGTATGCCGCCCGCTCGTGGACAACGCCGCCTCGACTTCCGCAACCAGGTGGCCGCGCAACGTGGAATCGATGGTCTTAACCAGAACGTCCGCGCCCGCGTACGCGGCTGCCGCGCGAGCGCTCCGCCTTGCCGCCTCGGCTACAGGACGAGCGCGGGTGTCGATGTCGACTGCTGTCACACCGGGCCGCCTCGGCCCGTCCGCGAGCATGACCACGGCCGGGAAACCGGCATCCCGGAACGGCGCCGCGCCGTCTCCGGCGCTGGTCAGGTCGTCGGCGACGATCGCGATCCCGGTCACGGGCCGTTTCGCCTGTCCAGCCGGGCACGGAAGCGTGCGGCGTCGATGACGGCGCGGCGGTGAACGCCTGGGCAGATGGTGGCGGCGTCGTCGAAGGCGTGCACGGTGAAGGTGAGGTGGCGGCCCTCGACCACGGTCAACTCGGCCTCGACGGTGAGCAGGCCGTCCGGCGGAGTAGGCGCCTCGTGTCTGAGGTCGACGTGCACACCCAGGGTCTGCTCGCCCTCGTCCAGATACTCGTCCAGGACGCGCATGCACGCCCATTCGACGGTACCGACCAGGTAGCCGGTGGCCAGCACGGCAGGTAGCGCGGTGAAGTGGCTGGGCTCGGGCAGCAGATGCGGCACCGTACGCTCGGCTGGCACGGTGTAGTCCAGCCGCGCAGTCAATCCTGGTCGCAGTGAGGGCCGCACGACTTCTCCTTCCTAGGCGGTGGCCGATCAGTCACCGGTGGCGACGACGCCCGCCTTCTCAATCATCAACACGGCGCTGCGGACCGGTACGACCGGCCGGTGCAGCATCCCGGCGGGAACCGAGTACGCCTGCCGGGGACCGAGTTCGACTGTGTCCCGCCCCTCGATCTCAATGCGGAACAGCCCGTCGAGGACGAAGAAGAACTCATCCTGCTCATCGTGCTTGTGCCAGTGGAACTCGCCCTGCATGACGCCCAGCCGGACCAGCACGTCCCCGATCTGGATCAGGGTCTGGTTGTACCAGGGGTCGTCGACCTGATCGATCAGAGCCTGGACGTCCATCGTCTGCAGTGTGGTGAACAGCGGCGCGTAGTGAATGGCGTAGTCCTGCTCTTGCGACATGATCCCCTCCGGATTGCTGTGAGCAAAACTCACTATGTTCGGAAATCCCCTTGAGGACAATCGATAAATAGTCACCCCACGTGTGCGAAACTCTCACACATGACATGGACGGACCTGCCGCCGCTCGGCACCCTCGTGGCCTTCGAGGCCACCGTCCGGCACGGCGGCGTCAGCAAGGCCGCCGCCGAACTGCACCTCACTCATGGGGCGGTCAGCCGCCAGATCCAACAGCTCGAACGTGCCCTGGGCACCGTCCTGTTCGAACGCCGCCACCGCGCGATGACGCCGACTCCGTCGGCCACCGCTTTCGCCGCGGCCGTGGCCGACGCCCTGACCCTGCTCAGCTCCGCCGCCAGGCGGGCAGGGCAGGCCGCTCGGCCGGTCCCCTTGGTGCTCTCATGCGAGCCCACGCTTTTGATGCGATGGCTGATCCCGCGGATGCCCGCGCTCGCGCAGACCGCTCCCGAGCTGAAGCTGCACCTGTCCGCCGCCGGCGGCCCTGTTCCTTTCGACCGCGAGGGGATCGATCTGGCCATCCGCCGCAATGACTTCGAGCTGCCGCCCGGTGTCCACGCGCTGTGGCTGTTCGACGAGTTGACCGGCCCCGTCTGCACCCCCGAGCTGGCCCGCACGATCGGCGAGCCTGCCGACCTCGCCGAACCGCCTCGCCTGCACACCCGAACCAGGCCGAGCGCATGGGCCGACTGGGCCTCCGGCCGGAGCACCGCCCTCCCGCCCGCCCCCGAGCAGACCTTCGAGCACTTCTACCTGAGCCTCCAGGCTGCGGCCGCCGGCCTCGGCATCGCCATCGGATCACACGCTCTCGTCTGCGACGACCTGAGCACCGGACGACTTGCCGCACCCTTCGGATTCCAGCCCGACGGCAGCGCCTACTTCCTCCTGACCCGCACACCCGACGCCCCCTGGATCGCCACGCTGCTCGCTTGGCTACGAGACCAGGCCCGAGAACTTCACCAGCGGCAGAACGGGGCCTCCACCACCACCGCGCGATCCCGCACCTGGAGCCATACCTGACAAGGCCGCATTCCCGAGCCTCGGGACTCCACCGGCCACTCATGGGAAAGATTGTGCGGACGACAGCATCCCCGTTCGGCCGCGGGCTCGCCGGTGACAAGCTCGTGCACGACGGCGTCGACCTTGCCGCGGCCGAAAACAGCAGCATCGCCGCGACGAACTCCTCCATCGGCTCGCCCGGTAAGCGCCCTAAATCACCGCTGCCAAGGAGCCCGGCGGAGCGCCTAACGTCGGGCGATCGTTGGCGGTGACGGATGGCCCTGCGCCTTCTAGGCTTCGTCGTCGCGTCCGGTGCCGCGGAAGGTCGACTCGGCGGCGACGATCCTGCGTTTGACCGGCGGAAGGTGGTCCATGGCGCGCATCGCGGTGCGCATGCCGGCTCGTGCCAGGCCTCCGGCCAGGCCGTCTTTGTGCAGGATGGAGTGGCCGTCCATCTGGGCGCGGGACTTGATGACCGCGTCCCAAGCGTAGGCGGTCATCGTTGTCTCATAGTCGTGCACCGCCTGCAGCAGCGGCAGCTCGCCCCGATAGGCCTTGAGCAGATTGCGGGTCAGTAGGCGCGCGTCGCGCAGTGCGGTGTTGGCGCCGACGCCGCGGCCAGGTGTCATGGTGTGGATGGCGTCGCCGATCAGGGTGACGTTGCTGGTCTGCCACTGCGGGATCGGCTCGGAGGTGCGGATGGTGAGCGGGAAACTGCTGCCAGGGTCGCCGAGGGAGAAGATCGTGCGCAGGCTGGGGTGCCAATCTTGGGTCATCTCCAGCACCAGGCGCTGGATGTCGGCGCCGCGCATGCCGGAGATGCCTTGGGGGAGCCACCGTTCGGAGGCGGCGAAGCCCCACATGATGTAGTCGCGGCTGTTGTCATAGAGCATGCCGGGCCAGGCAGCGATGGCCTCGGCATCGGCGGCGCCGATGCCCGTCCTGGGCCTGCCGTCGGCGTCCCATTTGAAGCGCATGACATGGATGACGCACATGAACCCCTTGGGACCGTGCACCATGCTGACTCCTTCGATCATCCGCTGGGGCAGCAGTGCGGCGGTCTGCGGGGTGAGCGGAGTCTTGCCGGTTATGCCAATCAGGCCGGTGTCGACGAGCTTGGCGTGCGGCAGGTACTGTGCCCGCACCTTGGAATGGGCGCCGTCCGCCGCCACCAGCACGTCACCGGTCGCCGTGGTGCCGTCGGTGAAGTGGGCCGTCACCTTGCCGCCGGCGTGCTGCTCGTAGTGCGAAAACTCCTTGTCGAAGTGCACGACGTCCTCGACGCCGGTGAGCAGCACCTGGCGCAGGGTCATTCGGCTCACCGACTCGTCCAGTTCCTCCTCCGATGGGCGGTCCTCGTCCTTGAGAACCTCCGGGCCGGCCGAGAACAGGAAGTTCAGCTTATGGGTGAGCTGGTTGCCATAGCGAGGCCGCTGGGCGCAGGTGGCGAGGAACGTGTCGTACAGCTCGGGTGACAGGTTTGCTTTCAGGGCTCGCTTGCCGTCGGCGTCGATGCCGACGCGGTAGCCTTGCAGGCCGTCGCGCCGGGTGCGGTCGCGCTCGTAGACGGCAACGTTGACGCCGGCTTGCTTGAGCCCTTGGGCCAGGCAGAGCCCGCCGGTTCCGGCGCCGATGATGAGAACGTCGAGCATGGTGACACCTTTCTGATCGTGGAAGGGACGAGCGACGGTGATCGCGCTCAGCGGGTGTGGTTCTCGTCTTGGTGCTCAGAGGCCAACCCGGTCAGTGAATCCCGGGTCCAGGAGATCTGGTTGGAGCGCAGGTCGTCGGCGACGGAACGCACCCACTCCAGTTCGGCCGCGGTGGTGGCGCGCAGGTACTCCATCTCCAGCACGAACAGCCGCCCCCACTGCGCCCCCTCGGCCACGATCGCCTGGAGGCGAGCCAGCTCGGCGGCCAGATTGCCCTCGCGTCGCTCCAGGTGTTCCAGCACCTCGCGGGAGTCGAGCAGGGGGATGAAGGAGATCGCCGCGGGGAACTCCGGGTACTTCCGCGTCGGGTTGGCCAGCGCATCCAGCATCCATTCGCGCCATACCTCCCGTCCCTTGCCGGTGAGCGCGTACAGAGTCCGTTCGGGCCGGTTGGCCTCGCGGCCGCTCTCCCGTACCTCGATCAATCCGGCTTTGTGCAGCCGCTCGATGGTGCGGTAGAGGCTGGCGCGCTGCCCGACGTTGACCACCTCGCCCTTGCCGCGGTCCCTGATCAGGCGCTGCATCTTGTACGGATGCATCGCGCCTTCCTGCCGGTACTCCGCCTCCCGCAGAAGGGACAGCACGGCCAGCCCCAAGGTTGACCGCTGTTGGAATGTTGCCATAGTTGCCAGGATACCAGTTTCCTGGCAACTATAGCCGCTCCTGGGCCCACCTCATGGGATCCCGGACGAGTACGGATCCTTCTCAGGGGTTGGCTGAGCTGGCATGTTGCGGACGAGCAGTGCCAACTCCGGGTGAGGCACAGCGGAGCGCGTCTGCCATAGTCGGGGTCTCAGGAGCTAACGAGCAGAATCCAACGAACCCGCTCCCGACCTGCTGCTATATGGCCCGAAGAGCGCTTGACGATCATTGCCACTACGTTTTGTCCGGGTTTCGGTATGGTCGTGGAGGTTGATGAGCGTTGGCGGTCCAGTTCTTTTCCGACGAGCAGATGGAGCGTCTCCGGTCGTATCCGGACATCGGCAGGGAGGAGTTGATCAGGTTCTTCACGCTTACGCGGAAGGATCTGGGGTTCATCGACAACTTGAGCCGAGGTGGGGGCCGGGGATCAGCGGCGCGCTTGGGGCTGGCGATTCAGCTGCACGTTGCCGTGGCTGGGGTTCGTGCCGGACGACGTCTGGTCGGTGCCCCAGGCGGCGGTGCAGCGGCTGGCGAACCAGCTGGCGGTGTTTCCGGGGGCCCTGCAGCAGTACGGGCGACGGGCGCAGACCCGGAGCGACCATTTGAAGCTGGTGCTGAAGTATCTGGACTGGAAACCGGTTCCGACCAGGGGCGAGACGCTGAAGGAGTTGGAGCAGTTCTTGCTGGATCGGGCGATGGAGCATGACACGCCGTCGCTGCTGTTCCACCAGGCGGCCGAGCATCTGATCAGCTCGAAGGTGGTGCGGCCGGGTGTGGTCGTGCTGATGAAGATGGTCGGGTCGGCGCGTAATGCGGCGGGCGCGTTGACGTCGGAGAAGGTCGATCATCTGCTGACTGGGCCGATGCGCGCGGATCTGGGTCGGCTGCTGGTGTTCGATGAGGAGCTGGGGATGGCTCGGCTGGCGTGGTTGACGACGCCGGCGATGAAGGCGACGCCTGCGGCAGTGAAGGGCTCGATCGACAAGCTGCGGTACCTGAGCGGGTTGGACGGCCATCAGCTGGATCTGTCGATGCTGCCGGCGGAGCGGCGCCGATTCCTGGCGACCTTGGGGCGGCGCTCTACGGTGCAGGGGCTCCAGCGGCGCGGTGAGCGCCGCTTTCCGATCCTGCTGGCGCTGGTCGCCCAGTCGGCGGTGGATCAGCTGGACGAGGTCGTGGCGTTGTTCGACCAGGCGGTGTCGGCGCGTGAGTCTCACGCCAAGGCCAAGACCGATGCCGCCCTGGCGGAGCGGGCCAAGAAGGGCGAGGCCCGCCAGTTGCTGATGGATGTGATCCTGCCGGTGCTCATCGATCCGGGCGTGGCCGATGAGCAGGGTCGATTTCCGGGTGGGCCGGGCACCGCGGACCTGATGGAGGCCGTGGAGATCCTGAAGGAGCTGAACCGGGTCGGTGGCCGGAAGGTCCAGGCGGGGGCGCCGATGTCGTTCGTGGCGGCTCGGTACGCCGATTACCTGGTCAAGGCCCGTAAGGCAGGTGACGACACGGCGTTTCGGCACTACTGGGAGATCTGCACCATCCTCGCGTTACGCGATGGTCTGCGGTCGGGGGATGTGTTCGTACCCGGGTCACGCCGGTACGCCGACCTGGCACCTATCTGTTCACCCCCGACTGCTCGGTAACGCCACCGACCTGCCTATCACCGAGCACGCCACCGACACCCACGGCGCAACCCTGGTCAATTTCGGGTTGTTCGACCTGGTCGGCAAGGCCCTCACCCCGCGCATCCGTGACCTGGGGAAGATCACCATGCTGCGGGTGGAAGCCCCCGGCCTGACGAACGCTCGTTATCCACACGCCGGGCCGCTGCTGGCCGACCGGTGGAACGAAGATCTGATCAGCGAGTGTTACCCGGATCTGCTGCGGATGGCCGGATCGCTCAAGTTCGGAGAGGCGACCGCGTCTTTGATCGTGGGGAAATGGTCGGCGGCCTCCCGGCAGAACACCCTGGCGGCAGCGTTAAAGGAGTAGGGGCGGATGCGCCGGACCATCCACGCCGCCCGCTATCTGTCCGATCCGGTCTACCGCCGCAAGATCTCCCGGCAGCTCAACAAAGGCGAGAGCCTGCACGCGCTACGCCGCGACCTGCACTACGCCCAGCAGGGCACCATCGTACGGGCTTACCTCCAAGACCAGACCGAGCAGGCATGGTGCCTCACCCTGCTCACCAACGCCCAGATAACACCTGGACCACCGAGTCCTACGGCAAGGCGATCGGCGAGCTTCGCGCCCAGGGCCGCGACGTCGGCGACGAACTGTTGTCGTTCATCGCCCCCGGCCACCGCGAGAACATCAACTTCTTCGGGTTCATCACCGTGGACATCGAAGCCGAACTCGCCAAGCTCATCGAGGGTTGGAGGCCGCTTCGTCCGACCAGAGTCCACGACGCGCGCCTGCCCTTCCTGCTCGGCGTTGGCTGCGACCTGTGCGGGGGTGCCGGTGGCGACAATCCGGCCGCCTGCTTGTCCTCCGCCGGGGCCGTACGAGCATGCCACGAAGATCCGGATCATGCTGGGCTATCGCGAGTTCTCGGCCGCCGAGGGGGAGGTGGCGACTTTCATTGCCTCGCGGGTGCGCAAGAGCCGGGACTCGCGCCGGGAGCTGTTCGATCGGGCGGTGCTGTGGCTGATTACCAACCGGGTGCTGCTGCCGGGTATCACCACCTTGTCCCGGCTGGTCACCGAGGTGCGCCGGGCCGTGCTGGAGTTGATCAACCGCGGCCTGGCGGAGGCTGCGCCGCCGCTGATGCGGGCCGAGCTGGTGGCGACCCTGCAGGTGCCGGACGGTAAGAAGGTCTCCACTCTGGAGTGGATGCGTACGGCGGTGACCAGGCTGTCGGGCACCGGGATGGAGCAGGCGCTGGATCGCGCCTCGTACGTGCTGGGGCTGGGCACGGGGGCGGTGGACTGCACTGCGGTGGCGCCGGTGAAGCTGTCCGAGCTGGCCCGCTTCGGGATGATGGCCAAGGCGTTCCGGATCGAATAGCTGGAGAAGGACCGCCGCCTGGCCACCCTGCCGGCGCGTCGAAGTACCGCGCGTTCGCGGATGTGACCTCCGCACCGGTGAACAACTCGGTCAGCCGGACGGCACCGGCGATCAGCGGGACGACGGTGAGCGCGATCAGCCCGGCGGGCACGAGCCGGCCGTCGCCACGCCGGGAGGCACGCGGACGCGGCCGCGGCGCGGTGGCCGCCACCTGGGAGAGCCTCGGATTCGAGTGCTCGGTCATGGATCGATCCTGCGACGAGAGGCGGGGACGGCTCATCGGGCCACCGGCCCGACCTGCGCCCGCCCCTCGGCCGACCGCGATCTCGTACTTTCGGCCAGGCCCCGGGCCCTGGGCACCCGGCCTCCTCGTCCTACGCCAGAAGGACGATCTTGCCGCGGGCGTGCTCCCGCTCCAGGAGCCGGAGGGCGTCGGCGGTCTCACTGAGCGGATACGTGCGTTCGATCACCGGTGTCACCTTGCCGTCGGCGACGAAGCCGGCGAGCGTCCGCAGGTCCTCGGCGGTGCTCCGGGAGGTCAGGACGCGGAGCCGCTGTCGGACGAACGGCGTCTGCGCGACCGTGGCCAGCAGCCGGGGAATGGGCCCGAGCACCGGCCCACCCGCGCTGTTGGAGGCGATGTAGATGCCGCCGGGGGCGAGGAGCCGGCGCAGCGCCGAGATCGGGTGGTTGCCGACCATGTCGATCAGGACGTCGAAGCGGCGTGTATCCCGGGTGAAATCATCGCGGGTGTAGTCGATCACGTGGTCGGCGCCGAGCGAGCGCACCAGCTCGGCGTTGCGGGTGCTGCACACGCCGGTGACCTCGGCGCCGAGTGCCTTGGCGAGCTGCACGGTGAACGTGCCGACCCCGCCGGAGGCGCCGTTGACCAGCACCGTCGTGCCGGGGCGCGCGGCGCCGAGCCGCAGCGCCTGCAAGGCTGTGATCCCGGCCACGGGTAAGGTGGCCGCCTGCTCGAACGTCACCTGCTCCGGCTTCCTGGCCAGGCGTTTCGCCGGGATCGCGACGTATTCGGCGAAGCCGCGCTGGGCCGCCTCGCCGAAGACCTCGTCGCCGACCTGGAGGTCCTTGACGTCCGGGCCGATCTCCGCCACCGTGCCCGCGACGGCGCGTCCCAGGACGGTGGCCTTCGGCCGCCGCACCCCGAACGCCAGGCGCAGCAGGAGCGGCGTGCCGCGCAGGGTGAGCAGGTCGGCGTGGTTGAGCGCGGCGGCGCGCACCCGGACCAGCACCTCACCCGCGGCCGGGGCGGGACGGTCGACGTCGGCGTGACGCACGACGTCGGGCGAGCCGTACTCCTGATAGACGATCGCTTTCATGCCGGTCTCCTGATTCGTGTGGGTTCAGCGACGCGTGGCTCGGGCGATGCCGTCGATGACGGCGAAGACGATCGTGAGGGCGGACACGACGATGAGCGCGGTGTTGATCCAGGTGGTTGCGCTCTGCGGCCAGGCGGCGGCCTGGGTGAAGCCGGGGTTGAGCAACCGGTCACCGGCGGCGAGCCAGAGCAGCGCGATTGGGCAGGCGATCTCGACCAGTGTCCCGGCCACGGCGAGCGGAACGCTCCACCGGGCGTAGTGCTTGGCGTAGGCGACGGCGAGGTTCAGGGTCACCAGGGCGATGAACGCGTACACGAAGCCGGTCTGCCACAGCCACGGCGCGAACACGCCGATGGGGGCGCCGTGCGCGTCGGTCTCGGTGCTGATCACCGGGGAGAGCAGGATGAGGGTGGTGAACAGGACCATCGCGACGGTGTAGATGATCAGCTCGCCGTAGCGGGCGCGGCGGGTGGGTGGCTCGGGGAGCGCGTCGGGCGTCCAGCGCCTGGCGGGCGTGCGGCGTCCCGCGGCGCCTCCGGTGACGCGTCCGGCGACGCGTTCGATGGTCGCGAACAACAGCGTGGTCCAGCAGACCAGGTGCGTGGCGGTGGTGAGCGCCGCACCGAGGGTGTCGCCGATCAGGTCGAGCGCGCCCGCCCCGCGCAGTCCCTGCACGAGCCCCACCGCCACGGCCACGGCGGGCACGATGGTCACGAGCAGGGCGGTCAGTAATCGCGTGTAGTCGAGGTAGAGCGCGGGGCCGATGAGCTGGAGCGGACGGTCCGCGTAACCGGCCGCCAGCCGCGCCGGGTCGCCGAGCTCGGTGAGCACCGCGAACTCGGCCTCGGCCCGGTCGGCGCCGGCCTCCACCCGGCCGTCGACGGCGTCGGCGATGGAGGCCCGCAGCTCGCGTTCGATGTCGATGTCGGGCCGCTGGTCCTCGGGCCGCTGGTCCTCGGATCGCCGGCTCCCGCTTCGCCGGCTTCCGGGCAGGTGGCGCAGGACCGCCGCGACATAGCGGTCGGTGAGCGTGTTGGTGGTGGCAGTAGTGGTCATGACGCGCCTTTCAGGGAGCGGAGTACGGTGTCGAGCTCGTCCCAGTCGCGACTGAGCGCGGCGGCGAGCGCGGCGCCCCTGTCGCTGGTGCGGTAGAACTTGCGCGGCCGGGATTCTTCGGTGTTCCAGTCGCTGGTCACCAGACCCTGTTTCTCCAGGCGGCGCAGGAGGGGGTAGAGGGTGTTGGCGTCGACGGCGAGGCCCGCCCGGGTGAGACGGTCGAGCAGCGCGTAGCCGTAGTCGGGGCGGTCGAGCATGAGCAGGCAGGCCAGGACGACGGTGCCCCGCCGCAGCTCCTGGAGATGGGTGGCAAGCAGCTCATCGTCATCGTGCACATGGCACACAATACTGTGCGTCACACACTATTGCAACGGGCACGGCATAAAGCTGAACCATTCAGGGTGGCGCGACAGCGCTCGAAGGGCTCGACAGGGCCTCGACAGGGCCCCGTCACCGCAAGCCACGTAGCCCACAAACACGGCTTGGAGTTCGGCGCGGACCTGGCTGACCGGCTTCGACGGCACCCCAGATCACTCCGCTCTGGCCATCCAACTGACCACTATCCACCAGCGTGACGGCGAACCGGCAAGCCCTCGAATCCCCCTCAAAACCTGGTCTCACGCAAGTGGTCGATCCCTCATGTTGTGAGAAATGTTTGTGAGAGGGTTCGGGCATGGCCGACGCCTCACGCCCCCGCGAACGTTCGGATCCCGCCGCCGAGTCCGCGGACAATAACACCCGCGACGCCGATGAGGTGGAACACCACCCGTGCCCGCGCTGCGGCGTTGAAGCCGGTTCGCCCTGCCGAGCACGGTCGGGGGCGGTCGCCGGCAGCTATCACACCGGCCGGTTCACCAAAGTGCCGCGGCTGACCAAGCACCTGCGGGTACTCACCCCCACCGACCGGGGACCCGGCCGGCCCTGGCGGCACGGTACCCCGCCGCCGGCCCCGGTCGACCCCGACGCCCGGACCGCCGACATTCGCATCGGCTACGCCCGCTGCTCCTCCCTCACCCAGGAGCTGCAGTCCCAGCTCGACGCGCTGGCCGCGCACGGCATCGGCCGCGACAAGATCTTCGCCGAGAAGGTCTCCACCCGGATCAAGGTCCGGCCCGAGTTCGAGAAGGCTCTCGCGACCGCCCGGCAGATCAAGGCACACGCCCCGCACTGCCGCGTCATCTTGACGGTCTACGAGATGAAGCGGCTGGGGCGCGATGCCGCAGAGCTCACCGCCCTGGCCGACCATCTGACCGCGCACGGTCTGGTCCTGGAGATGCTCGCCGGGCCGCTCTCCGGCATCTACGACCCGGCTGGGCCTGGCCGGATGCTATTCGCGTTCTTCGCCGCCATGTCCGAAACCGAACGCGAAGCCATCCGCGAGGCAACGCTGGAAGGACTGGACGCCGCAGCCCGCAAGGGCCACCACGGAGGCCGCCCCACCGTCATCACCGACGACATGATCCACACCGTCCTACGGCGCCGCGCAGCCGGCGAACCCATTGACAAGATCCGCAAGGACCTGATCATCCCCACCGGCAAGCGCAAGGGCCATAACCCCTCCCTCGCCAGCATCTACCGCGCCCTCGCAGAACACTAGAAGGCCCAGCGCCATCTCGACGCCGTCGAACAGGCCCGCGACGAGTACGCCGCCCTGCACCAGGAGCTCTGATCTCGCTCAACTCGCGGGATCAGGCTCTCAACGCCACAGTCAGGGCGCAGCTCCTCCTTCCTCCTCAGCACTGAGCACTACCCTCACCGCAGGTCAGAAGCGGGTTCGTTGGATTCTGCTCGTTAGCTACTGAGACCCCTAGTCGGTAGGTGAATCACCGCTCCCGCTCCTGGATGCGGCAACGGCTGCGTTCGCTGACGTGGCTCGAGTTGCTCAACATCACGCTGCAGGCGGTGATCTGCTTCGGCGTCGTCGGGTTTCCGGTGACAGCGGCGAACGGCGTGGGCTTCGCGCTGTTCGCGCTCGTCCTGCTGGAGGGAGCGGGTTACTGGTACGCCAAGCTCCGTCGGCTGGCCACGCGCCGCGGATCCCTCCCTAGAGCCGGAGCCTTCGCGGTCGCCCGCAGGACCAACGTCGCCGTCCTGACCGTCGGATTGCTCTTCATCTGTCTGGACCGTGGTGACCGATCCGCGAGCAGGCAGCTGGCCAGGTCTGGCGTTCGGGTTCTTCGCTGCGCTGGAGCATGTGAACTAGTGGTCGGCTGATCGTGGCAAACCGGAGTCGGGGTCCAATCCCGCTTTCCAGCGCTTCTGTGCTTCGAGCCAGTGCACGTAGCGCGGCGAGGCGTCACGCAGGTCGATGCTGAGGGGGTAGGGGTCGTACTCGTCCAGGAGCAGCTTGCGGAGGAATTCGACCATGCCGCAGGGGAAGAGTGTGAAGTCCTCGCGGGTGTGTCGGCCGCAGACCAGGACGGGCCACTGGTCGGGGTCGGGGTCGGTGGTCAACCAGCACAGGATGTCGGGGCCCGAAGTGATGCCCCAGGCGAGGATGTGGTTCGGGTCGATGTCAAGGCCTTCTTGACCGCCCAGCATCTCCCATGTGTCACGGGCGTTCTCCGTCTCCTCCTCGAAGGTCCCGGGGTCCCACTGGATGTACTCCTTGGGCAACGGCATGAGGATGCCGACCTCGGCGAACGAGCCGGCGCCATAGATGGACATGAAGGCCATGTAGTCACGCGGGAATCGCGTGCCCCACCGCGCCTCTGCTGCCGACCAGTCGATTTCCTCGTCCGCGCCGAGATCTGAAGGAAGGATCTTGGTCAGCGCTGCGATACCTGTCGGGTCTTCCACGGCAATCCCTTCGACGACGTGGCCGGGGAGTCTACGAGGTCACACCGACACAACGCCGCAACGGGGTCAGACGCACCAGCGAGTGTGCCCAGCACTTTCGCAACAGGCGCTAAACTTGCCATTTAACCTCTGATCTGCATAAACGTCGCAGATCGTGACGATGCGAACGTTTCGCCGTTTAGCGGATTGTTGCTGTTTGGGTACGGCGTGTCGCCGTGACGTGAGACGGTCACCATCTCATC
The DNA here is from genome assembly GCF_039535785.1 of Nonomuraea helvata. NCBI lineage: Bacteria > Bacillati > Actinomycetota > Actinomycetes > Streptosporangiales > Streptosporangiaceae > Nonomuraea > Nonomuraea helvata. The sequence continues at coordinate 489,765 of NZ_BAAAXV010000012.1, read as the reverse complement.
TTCGGGCTCGTGTAAGAGTTTCCGAGGCGAGGCGGTGACCGCGATGTCCACTCTGGCATGCGTGACGGCTACGCGAACCGATAGCTGCGAAATCCACCCTGACAGCGACGGCGTGGCCGCTCTGTCACGGTTCCGGCAGGCGTTCTACGGGTGCCTGAGCGCGCGCGGTGATGAGCTGTTCGAGCTGGCCGAGGCGGTGTTATGCACCGAAGGGCCGGTCAAGACACTGGTGGATCTGGCGCTGGCACCTGGCGTTCCTGCCGCACACCTTCGCCATCATCGTCGCATCCAAGGCCACGCCGCGGCTGGCCGGCCGGGTCGGCCTGCGTCCGCTGCTGGTCGCAGGCGCGCTGATCTCGGCTGCGGGTTTCGCCTGGCAGGCCACCAACACACCCGAAAGCGGCCTGCTCACCGGAATTGTCCTGCCGGGCTTGCTCATCACCGGCGGAATGGGCCTCACCTCCGCGCCGATCGCCCTGATCGCCACGGCCGGAGTCGGCCCCGGCGAGGCGGGGCTGGTCTCCGGCATCCTCAACTCCTCCCGCCAGGTCGGCGGCTCGCTCGGCCTGGCCGCGCTGACCACCCTGGCCGCGGCCCACACCGGCGCGCCGACCTCCGGGTATGCCCTGGCGTTCGGGGTCTGCGCCGGCGTCGTGGCCGCCGGGGCGGTGGCGGTGCTCGCTCTTCCGAAGACCTCGAAGGCATGTGACTGATGCGCGCTATCGTCGTCATGGGAAGTGAGGCCAGCGTCGCCGCGATCTTGCCAGTAGGCGAGGCGGTCAGTTACTGGGAGCTCTCTGAGGGTGAATTCTTTGATCCCTGGCGGACAGAATCGGTCCGCCCTCTCTGACAGAGCGGGTCATATGGACCGGGCAAGCGGTGACAAGCGGGGCACGACGGAGCGGGTGCTCACCCCGCTCGGGCTGTTGCAGCAGCGCCAGGTCCGGACCGGGGCACGACTTGCCGCCGCTGCTGCTCGACGACGAGGAGGCGATCGCCACCGGTATCGCGTCTTCGTCGGCGGGGTGGCGCGAGCGCCGGCGCCAGTGACGCCGCGCTGCGGGCGCTGGCCAAGCTCGACCGGGTGCTGCCCACCCGGCTGCGCCACGAAGTGCGCGCGCCGGTCGACGCCGCCGTGGTGTTGATGCCGCTGGTCAGAGCCTGCCGCGACGAGGTCGAAGCCGGCTCCGACTACTTGTCCGGTAGCGAGGTACGACGGAGGCGGGTCGAGCCCTACCACCTGGTCGCCTCCGGGCGGCGCCGGCATCTCCTCGCCTACGACCTTGATTGCGACGACTGGCGCAGCTGCCGCGTCGACCGGATGACCGCGGTGTCCGCACCGGACCTGGCGCTTCCGTCCACGCGCGGCGCCCGATGCGGGGGACTCCGCCCGAACAGCACCATCAGCTGGATGATCCCGTAAGCGGCCGCCATCTTCTCGCTTTGAACGCCAAAGTGCTGCCGTGCCTGAAGACTCCCGGGCCGCGTGCGGCGCGGTCCGCCGCACGCGGCTGATGCATGTCCACCTCGACATCCATCGCCTCAGGAACGGACGCCGGCGGAGCATTTGTGTGCGGCCGCAATGCCTAGGCCGCACCCTGCCGCAGGCGATTCCAGGCTTCTCCCGGATGCAACGTATCGGCGGCGTTCTGGCCCAGAGCCCACTTCACCAGCATGGTTACGGCCTGCGGCACGAGCTCGCTGAACTCCTTGCATGCGGTGTTGTCTCCGCTGGCCAGCACGACCGGCACTCCGTAGGAACCCGCTAAGGTCGGGTGGCTCGGAGAGGTCTCACCTGCGGGCCTCCCGACCTAACGGTGGACCTCAACAGGACACTGCGCTTGCCGAAAGCTCCATTCGTGCAATCGTCCAGGACGACCGTCAGGCTCCCGCCGCGCCGTCACGGAGGCAGGCGTTGACGATGCTGACAGGACACGACCAACGTCGTTCATCGCTGTTCCGCTCGATCCGCGACATGCCGCGTCGCGTGGCCCAGCTGCTCGAATGCGGCGGCGGCCTGCGCCGCGATGTCACGGACCACCTGCCCTGCCGGACGTACATCGTGGACCAACTGGACCGACTGTCCAGCGTAAAGAGCCATGTCGGCGACGTCACCGGTCATGCCGGGCAGCGGCATCAGATCCTCGTACCTGTGGTGGGTCCGGCCGGCGGCGTCGATGGCGACGGTGTCGCCTTCGCCCGGCCGCCGCGGCGCCGGAGGCGATCCGGCCTTCTCCCACCGTTGCAGGGTCTCGTTGCGCAGGGCGCGGTGCGGCGCGTCGGGCCATCCTCCGTCGAAACAATGGGTGTATGTGGCGTCCTCGGCTGCGGCGCTCAGGACATGCTGCCGGTACGCATCGTGGGTGAAGGCCTCGACGGTGGCCACGAAACGCGTACCGAGCCACACGCCCTGTGCGCCGAGGGCCAGCGCGGCGGCGACTCCGCGACCGTCGCCGATACCACCCGCGGCCATGACGGGAATCGGACCCACCGCGTCGACAACCGCCGGTACCAGGACCATCGTGGTGGTCGTGCCGCGCACATGGCCGCCGGCTTCCCAGCCCTGGGCGACGATGACGTCGACGCCGTGATCAGCGGCGGCGACGGCCTCCGCCACGCTGCCCACCGTGTGCATGTGCAGCGCTCCCGCCTCATGGATCTGTCGGCTGACCTGCGCGGGATCACCCCAGAAGGTGGAGATGATCGGCACGCCTTCGTCCAAGCAGACGGAGAGCGTGTCTGCCACCGGAAAGTCCAGCACCAGGTTGGCGGCGAACGGCCTCCCGGTCAGTCGGCGCACCAGGCCGATGTCGTGGCGTGCCTGCTCGGGTCCGCGCCACGTCAACGCCAGCATGCCGAGACCGCCGGCCTCGGCGACCGCTGCAACCAGTTGCGGTGCCGCAGCGGAGCCGATCGGCGCCTGAACGATCGGCAGCTCGACACCCAGCCGCTCGCACAGCGGCGTGTACAGCACAGTCATCCTCGACTCTCCCCGTTCTCCCATGTGCTTCGGAAACAGAATCACCGGCAGGGCGTTACTGTATCGGAAACCGAAGCGCTGAGAAGAGGTGGGAGGCGACATCATGGCAGCGCCGAAGCCCGGAAGACCGGTCCGCGGATCAAGCACCGGACGTCCCTTGATGGCTGCGCTCGACCTGTTCGGACGCCGATGGAATCTGCGCATCGTCTGGGAACTGCAACACGGTGCGCTCGGCTTCCGGGCACTTCAGCAACGCTGCGACAACATGTCGTCCAGTGTCCTGCGACAGCGACTGACCGAACTGCTCGACACCGGGATCGTCGAACAGCAGCCCGACACCGCCTACCGCCTCACCGAGCTGGGCCGCGGCGCCTACCGGGCGCTACGCCCGCTCGTCCGATGGTCCGGCGAATGGGCGGCCGCGTTGGCCGACGAGGACCGATGAAGACCACAAACGGGTGACGGCGAGTCGGGAGGCGCTGGGCCGCTCCCGGGGCGGCCTGTCTACGACGATTCATCTGGTCGCCGACCGGCGCTGCCGTCCGATCACCGGGCTCACCAGCCTTGGCCAGCACACCGACTGCCCGGGCTTCATCCCACTGATGAAGTCCATCCGGATTCTGCGCCGCGGCCTCAGGCGGCCCCGTACCCGCCCGGCCCGCGCCACGGCCGACAATGCCGACTCCTCCCGCGCCAATCGGTTCTACCTGCGCCAACGCGGCACCAAGCCGGTTATCCCGATCAATAAGGACCAGCAGGCCAACCGCGCCAGACTCGGCTCCAGGGCGGACGGCCACCAGCCTTCGACCGAGACCGCAACAAGGAGCGCAACACCGTCGAGCGCTGCGTCAACAATCTCCGCCAGCGTCGCGCCGTGGCCACCCGCTTCGACAAGCGCGAGCGCATTTACCAGGGCATTCTCGACATCGCCTCGATCCGCATCCGGCTCCGTGACCCAGTCGCGTGACCGCGCCATGCCAGGTAGCTGCCTCACAGGTGGCAGGCCGTTCTGGCGTCAGCCGTCACGAGGTTCCTGCGCCCGTCAGGCGGTGCCGGGAGTGTCCACCATGGCCCGTCCTTACCCGACGAGTTCGGCGATGTCTTCCGTGCTCAGCCTCAGCTCGCCGGCGGCGATGTTCTCTTCGAGGTGGTCCAGTGAGCCGGTGCCGGGGATGAGCAGAATATTCGGAGATCGGGTCAGCAACCAGGCCAAGGCCACTTGCGGCACGGTGGCGCGGTGGCGGGCGGCGACGGCGTTCAGGTGCTCCGCCGTGAGCGGCTGGAAGCCGCCGACCGGGAAGAAGGGGACGTAGGCGATGCCGGCCTCCGCACAGGCGTCGATGAGGGGGTCGTCATCGCGCCGGGACAGGTTGTAGAGGTTCTGGACGCAGGCGATCGGCGCGATCTTGCGGGCTTCGGTGAACTCAGCGGCGCTGACGTTGGAGATGCCAAGATGGCGGATCAGGCCCTCATCACGCAGCGCGAGCAAGGTCTCCAGGGGTGCGGCCAGCGGTGTCTGGCTGCGGTCCAGGTCGCCCATCCGCAGGTTCACCACGTCCAGGCGGTCCACGCCGAGCGTGCGCAGGTTCGCCTCGATGCCACGGCGCAGGTTGTCGGGGGTGAGGCCGGTCTTTTCATCTGCTGGGAGGGCGAGGTCGGAGCCCTCGACCAGTGCCCCCACTTTGGTCACGATCACCAGGTCGTCCGGGTAGGGATGCAGTGCCTCTCGGATCAACTCGTTGGCCGCTACCCCGTCGCGTGCGTAATAGTGCGAGGTGTCGAGGTGGTTCACGCCGAGATCCACGGCCCGGCGCAGGATGGCCAGGGCTGTTTCCCGGCTGGGCCGGTCGCCCTTCGGCCAGCCGGTCAGCTTCATTGCGCCGTACCCGATCCTCGCGACGCTCAGGTCGCCGCCCAAATCCCATCGTTCCATCGCCACGATCACCCACCTTAGATGTTTACGCCATTCGTGCCGGCACTCGTTCGCGTCGAAGATGACCCACCCCAGGTCAGCGGGGTCGTCGGCGGATCGACTCCACCGGCAAAGGCATGAAATGCCGCTTCGCACAACGAGATAGATGTCTCAATGCTCATCCTGTTTCTCGCCGACCACAGACTATTCGCCCGACCGCTGGCCACAGCGCGCGGGGATTGTCCAGTAAACGGGGTAACTCATTTTGCATGCGCGGCGTGTCGCAGATCAGGCGGCCAGGTCGACTTCGGTGAAGTCGACCTCCTTCAGGAAGGGATCGAACGGGTCGCGCTGGCGGCGGAGGTTGTCGGTGGCGTAGGCGCCGAAGCGGCTGATGTGGGCGCGCAGCCAGGGCGCGATCTGGCCGAGTTGATCGGCGGTGATCTGCCGGCCTTCGGCGACCAGGTTGCGCACGATATCGGAGATGTCCAGGGCGTTGTGGAAGACGACCAGGTTGGCCAGCAGGGTGTTGAACTTGATCAGTTTTCCTGCTCTTCGGGGGCGTTGTCGGTCAGCACGCCGCCGAACCCGATCCACTTGGAGAATCCGTTGTAGGACTCGACCTTGTCGGTCGCCGCGGTCACGCGCGCCCGCAGTGCCGAGTCGGCCAGGTACCGCAGGCGGGCGACGGGGGTGTGGCCGTGCCCGACATCGCCCGCAAGCTGGTCATTTCCACCGGCAAGAGCAAGAGCAAGCACCCGTTGGTGGCCAGCGTCTACCGGGTTCTGACCGATGGTGATGCGACGGGGTCACCTGAGTGCGCTGGCCGCCCGCATACATCCCCGGCGGCGGCCGCGCCGACCGAGCAGATGACGATGCCCTTGGCGAGGTCACGTACGTGAAAGCCGAGGGGGCGGCGAGTGGTGGGTCAGGGAGGTCAGCACGGTTGGGCGTACCTGCGGGGGTTAGGCGAGGGTTGCTTGCAGGTGGGCCGGCCGGGCGGCCAAGTCTGATGGCCGGATGCGGCGACGTCGTGGCGGATGCGGTTGACGCTGTGCCGTTACAGCGGGAGGAGTTCGTGGCCGAGCAGGTCGGCGGCCGGAGAGTCGACCACGACGTCCGCAGGTTCAGTTGCGTCCGCTCCACGCCCGAGGGTCGTTGGCATCAGGAAGACGACCGCGGCCGAGCCCTCTGGGGCATGGTGGCGAGCGCCACGATCATGGCGACCACGACCGCCCCGGCACCGGCGGCGAACGCCACATGAGTGGCCGAGGTGAAGACCGCGCGTGCGGCTTGGCCGCCGGCCATGATCAGTGTGGCCGGATCGGCCTCGGGGTGCGGCACGCGGTGCTCGAGCCCTGTACGGGTGAGGGTGGTGGTCAGCGAGCCCATGACGGCGACGCCGAGTACCGCGCCGAGCTGGCGGGACGCGCCGACCGCGGCGGAGGCGACTCCCGCCTGGTCAGGTGGCATGGTGTCGATCGCGACGCCGGTCAGGGGTGGGTTCAGCGATCCCCAGCCGGCTCCGATCAGCAGGTAGGCGATGACCAGGAAGGGGGGTGATGTCGAGGGCGTCGTCCCGGCGAGCAGGGCGAGCCCGCCCGCCAGGAACACGGTCGCGGTGACGACCACCGGCCGGGGGCCGTACCGCGCGGTCAGCCTGCCGGCGAGGGGACTCGCCGCGGCGAGCGCGACCGATGTGGGCAGCAGCATCGCCCCGGCGGCCAGCGGGGACAGGCCGCGCACCTGTTGCAGGTAGAGCGAGCTGAGGAACTGGGCGCCCATTATGGCCAGGTAGGTGAGGACCGCGATGCCGGCCGCCCCCGCGAAGGCCCGATCGCGGAAGTACCGCGGCTCGACCAGCGGACGGTCCGTGCGGAACTCGACGGCGACGAAGCACAGGGCGCCGAGTCCGGCGCCGGCGAGCAGCGAGAGGGTCGGCGTCGAGGCCCAGCCCACGCGTGGCGCCTCGATGAGCGCGTAGCTCAGCGCGGCCAGTGAGCAGCCGAGGAGTGCCTGCCCCGGGATGTCCAGGGAACGCCGTTCGGCCGCGCGGGACTCGGTGACGTACAACCTGGTCAGCGCCAGGGCGAGCGCCCCGACCGGTACGTTGATCCAGAAGATGGCCTGCCAGCCGAGCGCGGATGTCAGCGCGCCTCCGATGAGCGGCCCGACGCCCGCGGCGACGCCGCCCGCGGCCATCCACGTGCCGATCGCACGGGCACGGGCGGCGGGTGCGATGAACGTATTGGTGATGATCGACAGGGTGACCGGCATGAGCATGGACGCGCCGGCCGCCTGAACCATACGGAACGCGATCAAGACACCGAGAGCCGGCGCGAGACCGCATCCCAGAGACGCCAGGCTGAAGACGATAAGCCCGATCCGGTAGACGCGGCGCCGACCGTACCGGTCACCGATCCCGCCCCCGGACATGCCGAGACAGGCGAGCACCAGGACGTAGGCGTCCACCACCCACTGCAGGTCGCTGATCCCACCGCCGAGATCCTCGCCGATCGACGGCAGGGCCACGTTCACCGCAGTGGCGTCCAGTTGGGCCATGAACAGGCTGAAGCAGCATGTCAGCAACGTCAGGCGTGACTTGTCCAGCGGCCCGGGCGCCGGCTGTGATGCCGACGCCCGGCTCACAATGCCGTTGTTCATCAGCTGCGCGGTGCCGGCGCGATCGCATCGCCACGAACGCCGACGCCCGCCCGATAGACCAGGCGGCCCCCGAGCTCCCCGCCGACCGTGACGAGGGCGAGCGCGAGGACGCTCAGCCCGGTGACGACGGCGGGCGTCGCATGGGCATCGGCATAGACGTTCCGGCGCAAGGTGATCTCCAGTACGCAGACGACGGCCAGCGCGGTCATGAGCGCCGCGTGCACGTCGGCGCCCTGGCGTGGGCGAGAGGACGCCGCGGTCAATCGGCGCCGGTCGATCACGCCGGCGATGATCGCGAGAAACATCACCCCCATGCCGGTCATGAGGACATACGTGCCGGTGTGGAAGAGATCACGTGCCCACGGATGAGCCCCGCCATCGATCACCGAGATCACATCGAGCACGGTGGCGATGAGGATGGCCCCGATCGGCGCGTGCGTCAGGGGCGGGTGCAACGGACGTGGCGTCGCGGACAGCTTGGAAACCATTGGAGCACCTCACATGGTGTACGAGCAGGAGCGGTCCTCACTTTGCGGGATGGGCATCGAGAAGTCCAACATATGATCGATATCACGACCGATAAGGAATGCTTATGGAACTACGGCAGCTCCGCTATCTGGTGGCGACAGCGGAGGAAGCGAGTTTCACCCGCGCCGCCGCCCGCGTCCACGTCGCCCAACCGGCGATCAGTCAGCAGATCGCCCAGCTCGAGCGCGAGCTCGGTCAGCAGCTGCTCGACCGATCCGACCGGCGCATCCGGCTCACTCCGGCCGGTGCAGCCTTCCTCCCGTACGCGCAGGCCGCGCTGGACGCCGCCGCCGCCGGACGGGACGCGGTGGACTCGCTGCGCGGAGTCCTCGCCGGCAAGCTGGCGATCGGAGCCGTCCAGTCACCACCCGAACCCCTCATCGGGCTGCTGGGCGACTTTCAGCGGCGGCATCCGAGAGTGGACATCACCCTGCGTATCGGCCACCCCAAGGACCTGGCGGCCGACGTCGCGAGCGGGACCGTGGACGCCGCGTTCATCGGCATCACCGGACAGCAGCTACCCGCCGTGCTGGCGACCCGCGACCTCTACACCGAGCCGCTCGTCGTCGCCGTCGCCGACGACCACCCCATCGCCCGGCACGCGGACACGACGCTGAACGCTCTCAGGGACGAGCCGATCGTCACGCTCACCCACGGCAGCGGGCTACGGAACCTGCTCGACACCGCATGTGTCAGGGCCGGATTCACTCCGCACATCCGCGCCGAGACCGACGACGTCACCCTCCTGGCCGACCTCGTCCACCATGGACTCGGCATCGCACTGCTACCTAGTTCGGTCGCCGAACGTTCCACGCGACAACTGACGACGGTCGCACTCCGCTCACCGGCCCTGCAGCGACGGATCGTCCTCGCCTGGCACCGGCACCGCAGCACCGAACCCGGGCGTACCTTCCTCGAATTCGCCGAGACATCGAGCCGGTTGGAAACCATCACGTAATTGAAGCGATCCCTCCAATAGGCTTGTGCGGTCGGCCCGGGGCGCGGTGTCGGTGTTGCCACCGGTCCGTTTCCCCGAGCCGCCGTCCCGAATCCGGCGTGCCCGTCTCCGAGCACCGGGCTCACCACGTGTCTTGCCCAGCGGTCAGCTTGTGGCTGCCGGTTCGATGCTCCACGGAGTGGGGATGGCCGCTCCGCGGTATCGGTAGCGGACGATCGTGACGCTGGATGCGCGCAGAAGACCATCTTTGTCGCCCGTTACCTGCGCCTGCGCGGGCTCCAGCGGGAGATTCAGGAAGGGCTTAACGTGGTGGAGTCCTCCACTGATCTTCTACGGCAAGGGCGGCGACATCGCCACCAACCGGCGCGAGGAGCTGGAGATGAGCGTGTTGTGCCTGCGCATCCTGCAGACCGCGCTCATATACATCAACACCCTGATGCTGCAGGACATCCTCGCCGATCCGGAATGGGCCAAGCTGCTCAAACCCGCCGACCGGCGCGGACTGACCCCGCTCTTCTGGCAGCACGTCCAGCCCCACGGCGAGGTACGGCTGGATGTGGCCAAGCGACTTACGCTCGGCGGCGCTGCGCAAGCTCCGGAGGCGGGCAACCCGGCTTAGCTGGACCGCGCGGTGCAGCGGCTGACCTCGCGGGTGCGGGTCGAACTGGCTGACCGCGGTCGCGTTTGACCTTGATCCATAGTTAATCATGCAGGACGGCTCCGCTGAGGCGGGCCGTACTATGAACCAAGGGAGTTTCATGGCCAACCGATATCGGACTTTATGGGCGGTCGTGGCGAGCGTCGCCACGCTGGCGGCCGCCGCGGTCGCACCGGCGCAGGCGTCCGCCGTCGCCCCTGTCAGCCTGACGTTCGCCGCGGCGGAGGACGTGTTCGTCAGCCAGGCCGAGCCGGCCAAGAGCTTCGCGACCGCGACCTGGGTAAGCGTCTGCGGCACCGGGTGCGGCAGTGCCACCGCGGGGCAGCGCGTCGGCCTGACCCGTTTCAAGGTCACCGGCATCCCGCGGGACGCCGAGGACGTGAAGGTCACGCTGGACGTGGTCTCGGCCAGAACGACGGACACCACCGTCTCCGTCCGCCCGGTGACGGGCGCCTGGACGGAGGCCGCCACCACCTGGAACACCCGTCCGGCGCTGAGCGCGCCGGTCATCGGCTCGCACACCGGCTTCACTGCGGGCGCGGCGGCCAGGTTGGACGTCTCGTCGGCCGTCAAAGCTGATGGCACGTACGCGTTCGCTCTCACCGGGACCGATGCCACCACGACCGTCTTGATGTCCTCGCGCGAGAGCGGGAACCGGGGACCGAAACTCACGGTCACCTACACCGAAGGCACCGAAGGCACCGAAGGTGAGCAGACCGACGGGCCGCTCCCCTTCACCCTGGCGGGTACGGCGGCGCTGCGGTCCTCGGCCAAGAAGGTGTTCGCGCACTACTTCACCCCCTTTCCGATCTCCCTCGACAATCAGGCTCCGGGCGGCGACTACTACGCCAGGAACTACCTCAAGCCGGACGGCGAGAGCGGCAAGCACGCCGCCTACGGCGGGTTGCTCCGTGATCGGCCGCTGGGACGTGACCCGATCGCGGGCGACTACGCGCTGGCCGATCTCAAGACCGAGGTGAGGCAGGCCGTCGCCGCGGGCCTGGACGGCTTCACCGTCGACATCCTCTCCGTGACCAGCGCGCAGTGGACGCGGGTGCAGAACCTCATCAAGGCGGCCGAGGCCGTGGACGCCGGCTTCAAGATCGTGCTCATGCCAGACATGAACGGTCTGGCCTCGACCGACAGCGCCGCCTTCGCCACCGCCATGGCCAAGCTCGCCGCGTCGAAGTCGGTCTACCGGCTCGCCGACAACCGCCTCGTCGTCGCGCCCTTCAAGGCCGAGGCCCGCACCGCCGCCTGGTGGTCGGACTGGATGAAGACCATGCAGACGCAGCACGGCATCAAGGTCGCCCTGGTGCCCACGTTCGTCGACTTCAACAGGTACCGCGACGCCTTCGCCTCCATCAGCTACGGCTTCTCGAACTGGGGCAACCGCAACCCCGCGGCCAACGCCGGCCTGACGGCGAACATCGACCGCGCCCATGGCCTGGGCAAGATCTGGATCCAGCCGGTGTCCGTTCAGGACGAGCGTCCCAACCAGGGCGTGTTCGACGAGGCGGGCAACACCGAGAACCTGCGGGCCACCTGGAAGGGGGCGATCGACGGCAAGGCGGACTGGGTGCAGCTCACCACCTGGAACGACTACTCGGAGAACACCCAGTTCGCCCCCTCCAGGAACGCGGGCTGGACCTATCTGGACATCAACGCCTACTACCTGACCTGCTACAAGCTCGGCTGCCCGAAGATCACCAACGACACGGCGTACCTGACCCACAGGATCCAGCCGGTCGCGGCCGCGCCGTCGTACGCGCAGACCAAGCTCATGAAGCTGCGCGCCGGCAGTACCGCGGCCCGCGACACCGTCGAGGTGCTCACCATGCTGACCGCGGCAGGCAAGGTGTCCGTCACGATCGGCGGCACGACACAGACCTACGACGCGCCCGCGGGGGTGTCCGCCAAGACGTTCCCGCTGAAGGCGGGCGCCGCATCCGCCACGGTCACCAGGAGTTCGGCCGTGGTGGCAAAGGTGGCCTCGCCCCACGCGATCACCGCGACTCCGCAGGTGCAGGACCTGCACTACCGCGCGGCCTCCAGCGAACGCTGACGCTGCGCGCCTGATCCCCGGGCCGGGTGCTCCGGGGATCCGGCGGGCAGGTCGACTGGGATACCCCAGCCGAGCGTCTCGCTAAGCTCCTGACCGAAGCCAGCTGACAAGCCGTGTTGCGACGACCCCTGGAATCCGCCCTAGAACCCGAGCATCGTCAGGGGGGGTCAGAATTCGAATTCGGCCGTCGTCGACAGTTCGATCTCCACGAGAATGCCCGGGCTGACCAGGCGCTTGAGCTTGGCGCGGGTGTTCTCGATGTTCTTACGCGCCAGAGGCAAATCCAGGGGCCAAGCAGAGGTCACGCGCTAGTGAGGGCTGGCCGGTGTGGGCCATGAGGGTGAGAATCTGCTGGTAGGCGGGATGGTCGGGCGCTGCGGGCGCCGGCGGTGGCGGGGATGCCGGACCGGGCTCGCCAGCGATGACCAAGGGCTTGCGGGTGATCCGCAGATGATCGAGGTCCTGGTCGAGGTCCCGCAGGCGGGCGGTCAACTCCTCGATCTGAGCTTGGAGCTGTTCGATGTGGCCGGTCAGCGCCTTCTCTCGCGTCCACGAGCGCGTGGCGTCGATCCGGTCCAGCAGCCACGCGCCGGGGTCCGGAGTGCTCACGTGTTGCGCAAGGCGGGGGCGGAAGGGCCGGTCAGCCGGCGGGTCATGCAGGTAGCTGGTCGCGATCACGCTGATCAGCGCCTGCTCGGCCCGCCTCCGGCGTTCCAGCAGCCAGTCGGGGAAGTACGAGCCTTCGCGCAGCTTGGGAATGGCTAGCTCGATTGATCCTGCGCGGGCGTCCCACTCGCGGGTGCGGTAGCCGTTGCGCCGGTTGGTCCGCTCACTGCTGCGTTGGCCGTAGCCGGCCCCGCACAGGCTGTCGGCCTCGGCCGACGGGCCCTGCCCCACACAAACCACAGCAATCTCGTCCACTGGCCCCGACATCAATTCTGACGAAGTCAATTAGTGGCGGCATGACGCCATGTCGCCGCCTCGTCTCACGACCGCCGCCCGGGCCGAGACCACAGTCTTCACCATGGTGCCTGGCCCAGGGCCCGATCACCCGGTGGAGATCGCCAGGGGCAGCGGCCTGTTCTCCGCGGCGGTGACGTTCATCGACCACTTCCAGATCGACCGGCCGCTGAGAGCCACGCGAGATCTCGGTCGTCGAACTCGACGATCCTGCGCACCGCCACGGCTCCGCTGCACGAGCGGAGGCTCGACGGCGTCGTGAATGGCGGAGCTGTGCGCGAGCGTCGGCGTGTCCATGGAGACGCCCCACCGGCACTCCGGCTCGAAGAACGGGCTCGTGCAGGCCGTGCCGGAGGCCCGCAGCGACCACGTCGTGCCCTGGCTGCGGGAGGCCGCGGCCGTGATGCGCGTGCTCAGGTCCGACGGGCCGGTGACGGCGCCTGATAGGCCCACTGCCAGGCAAGTTCCAGTGGCCCGCGGCTGAACCTGCGCAGCCACAGCGAGGACAGCACCAGGAACAGCAGGCAGATCCCGGCCCACGCCAGCGGCACCCACCACGGACGGAACGAGTCGAGCCGGTCGGCCAGCCCCAGGCCCCAGCCGTAGCAGAGGATGCTGGCCGCCAGGTTCTGGAAGACGTAGCAGGACAGCGCCGTGCGGCCGACGCCCGTGATCCCCCGGCGGAGCATGCCCGGCGCGTCGCGCATGCCGAGCACGACCGAGGTGATCAGTCCGAGCAGGCCCAGGGCGACCATCGGCGCCAAGAGGTAGCGGTCGACGGCGAACCACTCTGGGCCGGCGAAGGAGGTGGCCAGGTTGAGGGGCACACCGAGACCGAGGCCGACGGCGATCAGCTTTCTGCGCAGGCCCGCGCCGTGCTCTTCGAAGACCCCCGCGCGCAGCAGGCGCGCGCCGAGGAGGAACAGGACGATCCCCATGGGAACGATGAAGACCAGCTCGGTGCGGAAGACGACGACGTTCTGGAGGCGGAACGCGACCTGGTCGAGCCAGCCGAGCCGGGCGTAAGGGAGGGTGTCGCCGCCGCCCGGCCCGGTCATCATCAGGGCTGCGGTGGTCAGGGCCACCATGGCGACGTGCAACGTCCCGGCCGCGACCATCCACGCGGTGACCACTCGCCGGCTCCGGCCGATGAGGTAAGCGACGATCATTGACGTGATCGCGTAGCCCATCAGCACGTCGAACTCGAAGACCAGGACGAAGTGCAGGGCGCCCTCGACGAAGAGCAGCGACGCGCGCCACAGATACCTGCCAGGCCAGGCCAGGCCCTTGCGGAGCGCGCTGCGGTGCTGCAGTTCGAGGCCGACGCCGAAGAGCAGGGTCAGCAGGCCGAGGAACTTGCCGTTGGACAGGAAGCGCAGGAACGTCTCCACTACACCGGGGTCGCCGCCGAGCTGAAGGAACTCCGCTGGCCCGCCCGGCGCGGTGAAGATCCAGATGTTCGTGCCGAGTGTGCCCATGATGGCCACGCCACGCAGCACGTCGAGGGCGTCAATGCGTCTGGTCATGCCTCCAAGCCTGCAGGCGCGAACGCCGTACTTGATCGTCCCGTCAGGCGAAATAGCCAGTACATCGATCGATGTACTGGCTTACATCTTTAGCTTGTCTTTTAAACTCTGATCTTCGCATTTGTCCTGTTTGGTACCGATGGTGATCTATCACGCATAGCGGGCTGTGGCGGTGAGGCCTCGTCGATTCGGGAGAGGAGAAGCGGCCACCGACTCATCGTCGAGATGTGAAGAGCTCAAGGAGAGGCGGTGGCCGTGATTATCTTGGGTGGCTCCCAGTCGTGCAGCAAGTACTTCAAGTAGTGCAAGCGGCTACTTGGCGCACAGTTTCTTGGGGTCCGTACGGCATGTTGGACGGGCCAGATGTGGTCCGGCGGCGGGTCAGCGCGAACGGCGCGTTCGCCATGGCACGGCAGCCCCAGGCGATCCCGGTGGACGAGGTCACGATTCAGCTCTATGTGCACTGCCAATTCGAGCGGACCAAGATCGTCCAGGACGCCGAAGACATGATGTTTCTGAACCTGTTCCACGCGCCGCTGGGCAAGGCCATGTCGTACGGCCCGACCTGTAATAACCCGAACGGGGGTCCAGGAAACGTTTCGGCCGGAACGTTTCCTGATAACCCCGCGTTTGGGAAGGCTGCTCCCGACCTGGGCGTCAGCGCTCTCGGCACGAGGTCGTGCAGAGGGGATACCCGCCGGGATCTCAGTTTCGACGAGGTGACCTTCGGCGGTGTCGCCCGGTTCAGCGAGGCGAGAGGGCTGGAGCGCGGTTCTTCCTACTCGACGGCCGGATTCAGGAGGGCGTCCAGGCTCAGGATGTGGAAGGTGCCCTCCAGGGTGCCGAGGGCGAGACAGCTTCGCGTGGGGTGGAAGGCGGCGCTTGCCACGGGGCTGGAGCCGGGAATGCGCACGCGGCCAGAGGGATCGGCGGGGTCGGTGACGTCCCAGACGTTCGCGCCGCCCGCGAGCGAGCCCGTCGCCAGGAGATCGCCGGAGGAGTCGAACGCGACGGTGTAGGCCGCGTTGATCGGGATCCGGGACAGGAGCATCGAGCTCTCGGTGCTCCACAGGCTCACCGCCTGACGGCCGCCGACGGCCAGAACGTCACCGGACGGATCGAACGCCAGCGCGAGGATCCAGTCGACCTCCGCCGGCAGCCGGTGCACGAGCCGAGGGCGGGCGATGTCTCGGATGTCCCACAGCAGCACAAGGCCGTCGCGGCCGCCGACGGCCACGACGTTCCCGCCGGGATGGAACGCCACGGCTCGTACGGCTTGCTCATGAGCGTCCAGGGTGGCCAGCGGCTCAAGAGCGCCGGCGTCCGCGACTCGCCACAGGCGTACGTCGGTGTCCATGCTCGCGCTGGCCAGCAACGTGCCGTCCGGGCTGAAGGCGAGGCCCGCGACGAGGTCGTTGTGGGCTCGCGCCGTCGTCGACAACAGAGTCGGACGGGACGGGTCGGACAGATCGAACAGGCCGATGCCCCACGTCCAGGTGCCAGTGGCGAGGAGCTTCCCGTCCGGGCTCAACCCCAGCGCGTCGATCACCGTGGTGACTCGCCCCTCCGGCTCGTGGAGGATTGAGGCCGCCACGACCGGCGGCGTACGGTCGGCCACGTTCCAGACGAGCGCCCGCTCGGTTCGTCCTCCGGCGACGACGTGCCGGCCGTCGGGCAGGAACGCCATCGTGATGATGGGTGCGGCGTGGCCGGTGATGGCCGGACGGAGCCGTTCCTGCAGCAGCGCGTGCCTGAACTGGAAGAGCGGACCGACCTGCCGCAAGACGTTGCGCTGCTGGGCGTCCTCGAGGAAGGCCAGCAGCCGCAGCGGGGTTCGTTGTTCCAGGCGCCACCAGACGCGGGCCAGGACGAAGCGGCCCCAGGCGCTGTTGGTCAGGGAGACTGAGCCGATCGTGATCCCCAAGGGCAGCCCGTGCGCGGGGATGATCTGCAGGGCCAGGCCTACCAGTGTCCCGGACAGGAATCCTTCGAGCGTCTGGATGAAGGCGAGCCGGCGGTCCCAGACGAGCGCCGTGCGAGGCGTGGCGAGGGCGATGTCAGCGGGGGCGTCGAAGTTCAGCATCGCGCGCAGCGGGCCGGGCAGCCAGTTGGAGAAAGCGATGAGCCCACCCGCCAGGAGTGCCGCGTGCCAGCCCCGGTCCAGGCCGGCGCGCCAGCCGTCCGTCCAGCCGGTGAGCACGCCGAGAACCACTCCCACGCCGAGTCCGAGTTCCAGGCCACTGGTCACGGCGAGGCGGAGATTGACCCGTAGCGAGGCCGCGGTCGGCGGTTGCAGCACCACGCGACGGGGCTGCCCGTCCGCCACCAGAGTCGGGACGCTCGAACTGGCCCAGCGGGATCGCGAGACGAAGAACGCCAGCACTGCCATGAAGAGCGCGATGACCGGCCCTTCAAACGCCAGGACGACCAGATAGGTGATCACGGCAACGAACCAGCGGTCGAATTCGCGAGGGTTCTTGATTGCGCGCTGGAGCTGCCACCAAGCCAAATCATGGGTGCGGGTCCGGTCGAGCTCTGCCGCCAGGGCCGACAGGGTCTCCCGCGCGCGCTCCGCGTCCCGTTCGCCCCGCAGGCGCTGGTTGGTGCCGGCAGGACGCCTGTACGCGGCGGCGAGGAAACCGCCGAGCAGGTGGTTCTGGACGCGCTCGGCGGTGGGGAAGCGTTCGAGATCAAGGAGTTCGGCAGGATCGGCCAGAACGGTGTCGTCCCTGACGCGCCGGGGGACCGGGTTGTAGAGGAACCGGGCCAGACCGAGCATGAGCGGGGTGCGCAGGGCCTCTGTGACGGGGGCGGCCACTGAGTCACGCAGCCGTTCCAGAACCGGCTCCCAACGCTGGGCGGAGGCCGCGCCGGAAGCCCCGGCCCGCAGATAGTCGATCATCACATCAGAGGGCAGGTCGTGCAGCTGGACGACCGCCGCCCCGTTGAGCCGGACCGGAAGGCCGCGTTCCTCCGGATCGACGGCCGATGCGTACTCACTGGTGCGACTGGTGACGATCAGCGCTGACCCAGGGCGCAGCGCCTCGTTGATCGCGGCGATGGCGAAACCACGGACCGCCGGATCGAGCTCGTCCAATCCGTCCAGGACGGGTAGGACCAGCTGATCGTCGACCAGCGCCTGCGCCAGGCTGGCCCTCTCGCGCTCGGCGTACGGCGCGCCGAGACCGCTGTAGGACAGAGTGAGCCTGCCGACGATCCACTGGCCGAGCGGCTGCGTCTCGGGATTCCAGGAGGCCAAGCCGAGAACGACCGGAACGGGGTCGTCACCGCGGCGCTCGTCAAGGAGTTGCCTGGCCAGGTGCGCGGCCAGCGTGCTCTTCCCCGCGCCGGGACTGCCAAGGATGACCAGGCGATTTGTGGGGATGCGCATGAAGGTCCGGGTGATGTCGTCCAGCGTGCCGGTGAGCTCCTGGGGACCGCGGATCCGGGAGCCCTTGCGACGAAACGGCGAGCGCGCGGTACGGGCAGTCCGCTCCAGATCCGGCCAGTCCACGCCGAGTACGGCGACGTCGTCCGCGGAGTAGCCGACCGGCAGCCGCCACGGCGCGTCGGTCTCCTGTCGCCCAGCCTCGGCGTCCAGTTCCGCCCGTACGACCGCCTCGAGATCCTTGGCGACGGCCACCAGCGTGCGCGGCGGCTTCATCGCCTGGTAGGAGGCCCACTGCACCCACGCGGCGGTGACTGCGGCCGACAGCGACACTGCCGCAGCGATGCCCCCGACAACGTCCGCGTCCCAGCTCTTCCAGGCCAGCGCGGCCAGTGCTCCGGCCGACAGCGCCACCACGGCGGTCACGGTGACAACCGGAATTCGCTTACGGCCTTGACCGTTCAAGCCGTCCCATCTCCCTGTGCCCGGAGGTACTCGCCCCTATGCGGAGATCGTCGTACAGGGAGAAATGTTTCGCCGGTCCGTCGTCCTGGTCAATAAAGGGCTCGTCACGGAGATGCCAGGCCAGCGTGGCCGGAGCCAGCGCCTTGCCACCGCGGTTCAGGGCCGCTGGCGATGCCTGAACGACGTAGCACCCAACTGCCAGCCAAACAGCCCGACCGCTAGGTCGTGTTTCATAAGGCATTGAGCCACTGGTTGATCGCAGCGATGATGACGACGGCTTCGTAGCGTACGGCGAGCTTGTCGTAACGGGTCGCCATGCCGCGGTTGCCTTTGAGCAGGTTGATGCCGCACTCCACAGCGTGACGCAGCCGGTAGAACGCGGGGTCGAAGGCGGGCGGGCGACCTCCCTTCGATCCCTTGGCTCGCCGGTGAGCGTCCTGGTCGGCCTTGCTCGGAATGCACGCCTTGATCCCACGCCGGCGCAGATGAGTCCGGTTGGCCTTGCTGGTGTAGGCCTTGTCGGCCAGGACCCGGTCCGGGCGGGTCCTGGGACGGCCACCGCCGAGGCGGGCCACCCGGATCTTGCCGAGCACCGGTATGAACTGCGGGCTGTCGCCCCGCTGCCCGGCGGTCACCACCGCAGCCAGCAGCTTGCGGCCCTGCTCGCAAGCCAGATGGGTCTTGGTGGTCAGCCCGCCGCGCGAGCGCCCCAGGCCATGATCGGCCGGCTCGCTGTGCACCCCGCCGGGTGGTTCCTTTTGCAGGTGACCGTCCCGGCGTGCTCCGGCCGCGTGCTGGTGAGCCCGGGTGATGGTGGAGTCCACGCTCACCGTCCAATCGATCTTCCCGGCGGCGTCCGCACACGCCTGCAAGGCCGCCAGGATCCGCGCCCAGATCCCCTCCCGCTGCCAGCGCCGGAACAAGCCATACACGGTGAACCAGTGGCCGTAGCAGGCAGGAACGTCCCGCCACGGCGCCCCGGTCCGGATCCGCCACCGGATCCCGTCGATCAACTGACGCTTGCTCCACTTCGGCGGACGCCCCTTGCCCGATGCGGCAGGCAGATGCGGCTCCAGCGCCGCCCACTGCGCATCAGTGAGGTCGTGCCGCCTCGTCACCACTACGCTGGTCACGAGGTCTCCGGTATTTCGTTCTTCTTGGTCGTTGAACCACCTACCGGAGACCTCTTCGTTCAACGATCACCGACACGCCTCACACACGTGATCTTTCGAAACACGGCCTAGACGAGTAAGTCCTAAGTCGTTCGGAGTGCAGACACGACGAAGGGTGTCGAGGATCGATGTGTGACGAACGACCTCAACACCCTTCTGACCGCACTGTACGTGAGGATCGACGACTGGCTGGGCGAATCACCCCGGTTAGGACGACCACCCCAGCTGACCGACGCCGAGCTGCTGACTTTGGCGGTGGCTCAGGTCCTACTCGTCGTGCATTCCCAGGCCCGCTGGCTGCGCTACGTACCCGCACATCTGCCCGGCGCCTTTCCGTACCTGCCCAGCCAGTCCGGCTACAACAAGCGCCTGCACAAGGCCTTGCCCCTGCTCAAACGGGCCATCCGGGCGTTGGCCCACGACACCGACCTGTGGGATGACCCGGTCTGGGTGGCCGACTCCACCCCGGTCGAGTGCGGTCGTTCCCGCCCCACCGCCCGCCGTTCCGAGCTGGCGGGGTGGGCCGGCTACGGCTACTGCCGCTCCCACTCGCGCTGGTTCTGGGGCCTGCGCCTGCACCTGATCTGCACTCCGGCCGGACTGCCCATCACCTGGGCTCTGGCCACCCCGAACATCGACGAACGCCAGGTGCTGATGGCCGCGACAGCGTCCACCGCGCGGTGTGTCAGCCCGCGCCCGCCCTGCTCGGCCAGCACCTCGATGGCCGCGTCCCGTAGCCGATCCCGCCGGTCCTGATTCGTCATGGGCGCGACATTACCGCGCGTGGTACCACAGGTGGGGTGATGCTCGTGCTCCTATCGCTGCCCGCCGCCAACCGCGACCCTGCTGCGCCGCTTTCCCGGCCTCGCCCTGGCCGACCCGGACGGTACGGGCGCCGCCCGGCACGCGTGTGCCGCGGAACCGACCATGCGGCATGCTGGCCTCGCACCTCCATGTGGCCGAGGCCAACACCGGGGCGCTCGCCCTCTACGAACGGCTCGGCTTCGATACCCGCAAGCAGGTGACGTTCCGGGGGTTCCGCACGCCGTGACGCTGATCTTTGTTATCGATAACCTTTGATCGCCACAGCGTGAAGGCGGGCAGCTCACGCTTGGGTCTTGACATGGCGCGGGGCACGATCAACGGTGATGTTATCGATAACTCACATTCCGCCGCCCGCACGCGCAAGGAGTACAACCATGCATGCACCCGCCCGGTTATCCGTCCACGTGAGGGGCCGGCGCCGTCGTCCTCCCGCGGTCGTGGCCGCGTGCCTGCTGACGGCGGTCGTCACCGCCCTGTCGTGGGCGGTGGCGCTGCCGGCCTCGGCGGCGCCCGCCCCGCTGGTCAGCGCCTCCTCCCAGCGATGCCTCGACGTGAAGGGCAACGTGGACACGCTGGGCACGGCACTCGACATCTGGGACTGCAACGGCCAGGCCAACCAGGGATTCGAGTTCACCTCGGCCGGTGAGCTGCGCACCCTGAACGGCACCCGCTGCGTCGATGCGGACAGAGGCCAGACCACCCCGGGAACCATCGTGCTCATCTGGTCCTGCAACGGGCAGGCGAACCAGAAGTGGCGCAAGAACACCGACGGCTCCATCACCGGCACCCAGTCCGGGCTCTGCCTCGACGTCAACATGGCCGGCACCGCCAACGGCACTGCGGTCATCCTGTGGACCTGCAACGGCCAGAGCAACCAGAAGTGGAACGGCACGACCGGCGGCGGCAGCACGCTCGTGGTGGACGCCGCCACTGCCGTACGGCCGGTCACGCGCGTCGGCTCCGGCACCCTGTACGGGCTGTCCGACGCCAACACTCCACCCGTCTCGATCATGCAGCCGCTGAAGCTGCACCAGCTCCGGCAGCCGCCCCCGCTGCACCAGCACCGGCCCAACGGGTCCCCCGTCCCGATCGGCGACACGCTGGACATCGCGGCCAACGCCAAGGCCATCGGCGCGGTGATTACCGTCGACATGGCCGACAGCTTCGACGGCTTCCCCTACAACTGGACGAACTGGGATGACTGGTACAGCCGCATCGACAAGATGATCGCGGCGGTCAAGGCGCGCCCGGACATCACCAACATCGACGCCTGGGAACCGTGGAACGAACCCGACTGGACCTGGCCGTCCTCGGCGGGCAGCTTCAACGACGGGTGGGTCCGCACGTACCGGCGCATCCGCCAGAGCGAGCCCAATACGGCGATCATGGGCCCGAGCGAATCGCACTGGGACGTCAACCGGATGCGCTCGTTCCTGACCAACGCCAAGGCGACCGGCACCCTGCCGCAGATCGTGTCGTGGCACGAGCTCAGCGGATGGCAGCAGGTCACCGCCAACGTCCAGGCCTACCGGGCGCTGGAGCGCGAGCTCGGCATCTCCGCCCTGCCGATCTCCATCAACGAGTACGCCACCCGTGACGAGATCGACGTGCCGAGCAGCGCGAACCACTACGTGGCCCAGTTCGAACGCTCGGGCGTGCGCGACGCCGAGCGGGCGTTCTGGTTCGAGGCCGGCACGCTCAACGGCCTGCTGTACAACGGCCGGCCGACCGCGTCGTACTGGATGTACAAGTGGTACGCCGACCAGAGCGGCAGCATCGTCAAGGTCACCCCGGCCGCCTCCAACGACGGCGTGGCCGCCTACGACGCCGGCACGCGCACCTTCAGCCTCGTCTTCGGCGGCCAGTCGGGCAACAGCACGATCCGGGTCGACGGGCTCGGGGCGCTGGGCTCCTCCGTCACCGGCACGCTGGAGTACGTGCCCGGCTCGGGACGCACCACGAACGTCTCCGGCGCGACCCAGCTCTCGTCGGCCGCCTACACCGTGACCAACGGCAGCGTCACCGTTCCGGTCAACGGCCAGGACGCCAACGGCGCCTACCGCCTCACGCTGACGCCCCGGTAGGCCACCCCGTGAGACCGCCGGCGTCCGGGACGCCGGCGGTCTCACCCACCGTCAGGGCTCTTCGCGGACCAGGTGGACTGCACGGCCGACAGCTCGCCGTCCGGCGGCAGCAGGCGGTACTGCCGGCCGTGCTGGACCAGCGGGCGGATCCGCTTGTAGGCCGCGACCAGCTCGGCGGCCCGGCCCAGATCGGCCTGGCTCCACTCGGCCAGGTCCCCGCCGACGGCCAGCACGCCTGCCATGGCCACATGGAAGCGGAAGTCGAGCGGGACCTGGCGCCCGGTGCAGGGGTTGGGGCTGTCGGTGACCCAGCGCCCATGACCCGGGCCGGGTAGAGCTGCGAGAAGCCGTGCTGGATGTCCAGCCGGTCGAGCACGTCGTACAGGATGCGGACGTGGCCGAGCCACAGCCGCTCGTCCGGGCCGGCCTCGGTGAAAGGGCGGTTCATGTCCCACTTCAAGAAGTCGATGGCGTTCTTGGTGAGCAGTTCGTCCATCGTGCGGTAGAGCCAGGCGGCCACCTGCGGCCTGCTCAGATCGAGCACGAGCTGGTTGCGGTGCTCGATGCGGGCGGTGGCGGCGGGGCGACCCGCCCGCCCGGGGCATGGCGTGCCTCTTCTGCCCCTCCCGGATCAGGCACGGCAGGGGCCGGGAAAGGGGGTTCAGAAGGTGGAGCCGGGCGCGGGGGCGCTGCTCTCCCTGACGATGAGTTCGGGCTCGCTCCAGGCGGGTACGGCCGGGGCGTTCTGCGGGTCCAGCCTGCGGTGCAGCAGGCCGAAGCAGGCCCGGCCGAGCCCTTCGAAGTCGAGCCGTACGGTGGTGAGCGAGGGGTTGAGGTAGGCCGCGGGAGGCGAGTCGTCGAAGCCGACGACGCTGAGGTCGCCGGGGATGTGCCGGCCGGCCTCGCGGGCCGCCCG
The DNA here is from genome assembly GCF_039535785.1 of Nonomuraea helvata. Taxonomy (NCBI): domain Bacteria; kingdom Bacillati; phylum Actinomycetota; class Actinomycetes; order Streptosporangiales; family Streptosporangiaceae; genus Nonomuraea; species Nonomuraea helvata. The sequence continues at coordinate 466,664 of NZ_BAAAXV010000012.1, read as the reverse complement.
CATCACGCCCAGCGCGAGGTCGTCGTTGCCGCACAGGATCGCGGTGACCGAGGGGTCGGCCGCCAGGGGGCGGACGGCCAGGTAGCCCGAGCGCGGGCTCCAGCCGCCGTGCAGCGGTTCGGGCAGCGGCCGTCCCGCGGCGCGCAGCGCGTCCGCCCAGCCCTGGGTGCGCTGGGGCAGATCGCTGGTGGAGGAGGGGATGGCCACGTAGTGCACGGTCCGGTGACCGAGGCTGAGCAGGTAGCGGGTGGCGTGCGCGGCCGCCGCCCGGTCGTCCAGCCACACCTGCCAGGGGTCGGGCGCCTCGGCGCCGGGGCGGCGCTCCACGGCCGCTGCCATCGGGACGTCCGGTGGCAGCGACGCGAGCGCCCGCACCCCGGCGTCGTCGTAGGCGATCACCATGACCGCCTCTCCCGGCCGGTTGAGCCGTTCGGCGACGTCCCGCTGGCCGGATCCGGGCTCCAGCACGCTGATCCCGACCGAGAACCCGGCCGTCCTGGCCGCCTCCTCCATCCCGCGCAGCGTGGCGGCCGCGCCGTACAGGGAGGTGTCGGAGGTCAGCACGGTGACCGAGCGCACCGGGCCGCCGGCCAGCATCCGGGCCAGCTTGTTGGGCCGGTAGCCCAGTTCCTCGATGACCCGCAGGACCTTGGCCCGCGTCTCCGCGCTGACCCGGCCCTTGCCGTTGATCACGCGGGAGACGGTCTGCTGGGAGACACCGGCCACTCGGGCGACGTCCCAGATGCTCGCGGAGCGGCGGGGGACGTCCTCGCCGGAGATGTGACCGGTAACTTCCACAGGAGGGACCTTACTTGATGGCGGCATTGGCCTCATTGGTGATCTTAGTCGCGGCGTCCTGCGGGGACGTCTGCCCCAGCCAGACCTGGTTGAAGAGGTCGAGTGCTTTGACGTTGTAGGTTGTCCGGATCGCTGAGAGAGCTGCTGCGGCTCTTGAGAAGCGAAAAGGGCCGAGCCAGAGGCGATGAGGTGAGAGTTACCGATAACATCCCTCGCGTCAAGGGCTTGGAGCTGTACATGGGGTGGCGCCGGAGTACGGCAGACATGGGCCGCGCCGGGGGCCTGCGCCGTTCCCGGAACGGCGTACTCGCAGATTCCTGCTGACGTATCGGTGCAGATTTGCAGACAGCTCCGGGGTCCCTCACACCCGACCGTAACTTGCGGGAATGTTGCCTTCTCGCAAGTTACAGCGAGAGCGTCGTGGTGCAACGGATCCTTATTTCTGATTTCCATTTTCTAGAAAATCGAAAATGGTAAGCTGTCGCAGTGACTGTGGAGACCAGCGTGGTGACGCCCTGTAAGCACTGCGGAGCGCCGATCGAGCAGCGGCGGGGGAGAGGGCGTCCCAAGGCGTACTGTCCCGAGAAGGACTGTCAGGCAGCTGCCAAGCGGGAGCGGGAGCTACGGCGCGCCACGCCGGGGCTCGAGGGAGCCCTGGCCAGGGCCGAGCAGTTGTACGACCGGATGGAGAGCGGGCTGGCGGCTGCCATCGAGCCGCTGGCGCGAGCGCTGGCCGAGGAGTTGAGCCCGGCGGGGGTCGAGGCGAAGCTGAGCGCGGTGCAGGCCGAGGCGCACACGCGGGTCGCCATCGCGCGCACCGAGCGGGAGCAGGCATTCGAGCAGGTACGGCTGGCGCGCGAGGCCGCCGAGCACGCCCGCAGGCAGACGGCCGAGATGCGGGCACGGCTGGAAGAGGCGGAAAGCGAGCGGGAGACTGCGCTGGGGGATGCCGAGCGAGCGAGGGAGCAGGCGCTGGCGGCGTTGCGGGAGGCGGCGAGCACCGAACGTCAGGCGCTGCAGACGGCCGAGGAGGCGCAGCGGCGCGCGGAGGCGGCAGAGCAGCTGGCCGAGGAGGCTCTCCACCAGGTCGAGCTGACGGAGCAGGCCAGGGATCAGGCCGTTCAGGAACTGGCCGAACGGGCGGAGTTGGCGGAGCGGCGTACCGCCGAGGCTCGGGCGCAGGCCGTACAGAGTCAACAGGACGCCGACCAGGCGCGGGAGGAACGTGATCGAGCCCGCGACGAGACGGCGGCGGCCGTGCGGGCGCGCGAGCAGGCCGAGCGGGCGGCGGTCGGCGCGCAGGCCCGCGCCGAGGCGGCGGCGCAGGAGCGGGACCGGGCGGTGGAGCGGGCCGTCATGTCCGAGCGCGCGGCGGCCGAGGCGGAGCGGGATCGAGCGGTGGCGCTCAAGGACGCCGCTCGGGCGACGGCCGAGGTGGAACGGCTGGAGGAGAAGGCGGCCGAGTCCGCGGCGGCGCTGTCCCGGGAGCGGAAGCAGGTGTCCCGGGAGAAGTCGCGGGCTGACGCCGCGGCGAAGGAGCAGGATCGGCTGCTGGGGGAGTTGAGGCTGGAGCGGATACGGCTCGAGGACATGCGGGCGGAGCTGGAGGCGGTACGGGCGGAGGCGGCGCAGTTGCGGGAGCGGGCGGTGGCTGCCGAACTCCGTTCGTCGTCGTAGAACCTGGAAGGGCTTCCGATTTCCAGGTGGGTAGACGAGAGTGCTCCGCGTAGATGGAGGGCTCCCCGTAGGTTTCGGGAGTCTTGCCGAGGCGGAAGGCCGGGCCGCGCCACCCCTTCGTCCGATTGACGCAGGGTTGTTCTGCCGTGGTGGGGAGGAGCTCAGCGTGGACCTCGTCCACCACGAGGTCGAACAGCTCTTCCTTGGTGGAGATGTATCCGTACAGCCGCACCGGGCCGACCTCCAGGCGGGCGGCGACCTTGCGCAACGCCCTCGCCTCCAGCCCGGCCTGGCCGGCCAGCGCGATGGCGGCGAAGACGATGCGCTCCCGGTCGAGGGGCAGAGGGCGAGTCGGCGGCTCGGGCCGGTCCCACACGGTCATGGCTACATCGAACTGTTGCGCTACATCGTCACAATAAAATACAGCGTATCGGCATGAGACGCCGTATCGCTGCGGTCGGGGGAGGTCCCGGCGGCCTTAGCTTCGCCCGTGTCCTGCACCACCATGGGCACCCCGTCACCGTCCTCGAACGCGATCCTGCCCCCGACGCCCGCCCCCCGGGCGGCACGCTGGACCTGCACAAGGGGATGGGCCAGCTCGCACTGGAGAAGGCAGGGCTACTGACGGAGTTCCAGGAACTGTCCCGTCCCGAGGGGCAGGCCATGCGCATCCTGGACACGAACGGGACCGTCCTTCGCGACTGGAAACCCCGTCCGGATGAACGGGCCAACCCCGAGATCGACCGCGGGCACCTCCGCGACCTGCTGCTCGGCCCCCTCGACGTCCAATGGGGGCGGCACGTGACGGAGGTGGTGCCGCAGACCCATGGCGGCGTGCTCGTCCATTTCGCGGACGGGCGACAGGAGACGTTCGACCTCGTGATCGGCGCGGACGGCGCCTGGTCCAGAGTCCGCCCGGCAATCTCGTCCGCGACGCCGCACTACACCGGCGTCACCCGGGTCGAAACCTCCCTGGACGACATCGACACCCGCCACCCTGACCTCGCCCGGTTGATCGGCGACGGCTCCGTGGCTGTGTACGGCGTGAACCGCGCCCTCGTCGCCCAGCGCAACAGCGGCGGCCACGTCAAGGTGGGCGCCCAGTTCCGCGCGCCGCTGGACTGGCACACGAACCTGGACCTGGCCGACGTCGAGGCCGTGCGATCAAGCCTGCTGGCTCTGTTCGACGGCTGGGCCGCTCCCGTCCTCGACCTCCTCCGCCATGGCACCACTTTCGTCCACCGTCCCCTCTACGTCCTGCCCGTCTCCCACACCTGGACCCACGTCCCCGGGGTGACGCTGCTCGGCGACGCCGCCCACCTGATGCCCCCATTGGGGGCGGGCGCGAACCTCGCGATGCTGGAAGGCGCCGAACTCGCCGAGTCCATCGCCGCCGCCCCCCACCCTGGAGATCTGGACGATGCCGTCCGCGCCTTCGAGGAACAGATGTGGGCACGAGCCGGCAATGGGCGAAAATCACGACGGCCGGTCTGGAACGCCTCGTGAGCCCGGACCCCACTCAAGCCCTCGCCGTCTTCGACGAAGTCCAGCCATCCTGACCGCCGAGCGCGAGAGCACCAGCATCGGCGACCGCGGCGGACCGCTGTCCCACCACGCGCCTCTCCGAGCCCTCGGAGCAGGCGCTCTGGCAGCACGTCCAGCCCTACGGCGAGGTACGACTGGACGTCGCCAAGCGGCTGGCGCTGAGCGGGGATGTCGCGCAGCCGGGCAATCCGGAGTAGGCCGCGATCGCGTCGTAGTCCGACGCGCGAACTCGGCAGGCGGTTGAGCAGGAGCGGCGGCGACGTTCCGTCGCAGGCCGGCTGACGGTCAGCCTGCATTCGGGAGCCTCGCAGGGGGTTCCGGCTGGGAGCGGGGGTTTCGTTACGCGGGTCGAACAGGGTCTCGTGGGCATTGAGGGAGCTCTTGCACGACAGCACTTGACATCCGCCTGCGGTCTGATCATGGCGGGAGGTCGCGCCAGCGTTCGGCCGACTCCAGAGCGTCCAGGCTGATCCGCTCCAGGAACGCGCCGCCCCTGGCCAGGCGGCGTCCCACGGGTGTGTCGAGCCCGAGCCGCCGCCCCGCCGCCTTCGTGAGCTCAGCCGCCTCGAGCGTCTGCCTCGAGCTGATCACCGTCGAGTGGTACCAGGCGTCGTCGTCGACCACATAGATGTCGTGCCGCCGCTGCGGATCACGTTCGCGCCTGATCAGCCCCTGCTGGGTCAGGTAGCCCACTGCCATGGAGATCGAGGCGGGACTGACGTTCAGCCCACGCGACAGCTCGGCCGCGGTGAGCCTGCCGTCCTCGCTCAGCCACAGGCCGATGAGCACGCGCGCCATCATTTTCGGCAGGCCCATCCCGACCGCCATCTCGACGGCTTCCTCTTGCACCTCGACGACCTTGCGGTCCTGGGGTTCGGCCTCGGGCGAACGTGCCGGGGTGCCGCGCCGCGCCCGCCGCGCTGTCGCCTGGTGCGCCCGCTCAGGGCGGTAGTCGCTGGGGCCGCCGTTGCGGCCGACCTCACGGCTGATCGTCGAGGTCGGCCGGTTCAGCCGCCTGGCGATCTCGGCGTAGGAGCGGCCTTCGGCGAGGCCGGTCGCGATGCGGTGACGGTCCTGCAGGGTCAACCTTCCTTCTGACATGACACCACTATTGCGTTCGGGGGCCACACAATGCAATGTTTCATTGCATTCAGTTTCAGCGTCAACGCATCAATTTATCGGCTCTGGCCTGGGATGATGTGCCTCACCTGATTGACATAATTTCTGAATGCAACGTAGCTTTCAGTTGTGATGAACACGTACTATCGCGATGAGCCGGTCGCTCCGTCCCTCGACCGCTCACCCGCCTGTCCCTTCGATCCCGCCCCTTCGCTCACCGCCCTGCGCGCAGAGCAACCCATCGCCCGCCTGGCCGTGCCCGAGGGCGCCCCCGGCGTCTGGATGATCACCGGATACGACCTGGTCCGCCAGATCCTCGCCGACCCACGGTTCAGCTCCCGCTACGAAACCCACTACCACCCCCTGGCGGGCGGGCACCTGCCGCCGGCCCCCGTCGGTGACCTGACCGGCATGGACGCACCCCAGCACACCCGCTTCCGCAGGCTGCTGGCGGGCAAGTTCACCGCCCGCAGGATGAACCTGCTCACCGAGCGGGTCACCGAGATCACCCGTGAGCGGCTCGACGCGATGGAGCGGCAGGGGCCGCCCGCCGACCTCGTCGAGGTCTTCGCGCAGCCCGTTCCAGCGCTGATGATCTGTGAGCTGCTCGGCGTACCGTACGAGGACCGCGACCAGTTCCAGAGCTCCACCCAGGCCCTGTCGGACGCCGGGACCGCTGAGGCGCAGTACGCCGCCTTCGTCGAGCTCGGCACGTACCTGCGGGAGCTCGCGCTCGCCAAGCGGGCCAAGCCGACCGACGACCTGCTCAGCGACCTGGCCACCGGCGGCGACCTGACCGACGAGGAGCTCGGCGGCGTGGCCGCGTTCCTGCTCGGCGCCGGGCTCGACACCACCGCCAACATGCTCGCGCTCGGCGCCTTCGCCCTGCTGCGCAACCCGGCCCAGCTCGCCGCCCTGCGCGGCGACCCCGACCTGGCCATCGGCGCCGTGGAGGAGCTGCTGCGTTACCTGTCCGTCGCCGCCACCGGTATGCGCGGCGTGCTGGAGGACGTGGAGCTCGGCGGCAGGCAGCTCAAGGCGGGCGACACGGTCATCATCGCGATCAACGCCGCCAACAGGGACCCGGCCAGGTTCTCCGACCCCGACGTGCTCGACCTGAGCCGCTCGGCCGCCGGGCACCTGGCCTTCGGCCACGGCGTCCACCAGTGCCTCGGTCAGCAGCTTGCCCGCGTCGAGATGCGTGTCGCGTTTCCCGCGCTGCTCATCCGCTTCCCGACGCTGCGACTCGCCGTACCGGCTGAAGAGCTGTCACTGCGCACCGACCCTTCGCAGGTGTACGGCGTGCACAGCCTGCCCGTCACCTGGGATCGGGGGTGAACGCGATGCGAACCTTCGTTTCGGTGACGGGGCTGCGTAAGTCCTACGGCGCCCACCGCGTCCTGGACGGCATCGACCTCAGCATCCCGCAGGGCACCGTCTTCTCGCTGCTCGGTCCGAACGGCGCGGGCAAGACCACCACAGTGCAGATCCTGTCCACCCTGATCAAGGCCGACGCGGGCGAGATCTGGGTGGCCGGGCACGACCTGGCCAAGGAACCCGACAAGGTGCGTGCCGCGATCGGCGTCACCGGCCAGTTCTCCGCGGTCGACAGCTTCCTCACCGGCGAGGAGAACCTGCGACTCATGGCCGACCTGCTCCACCTCGGCCGCGCCAAGGGCGGCGGGCGCGTCCGCGAACTGCTGGAGCGCTTCGACCTCACCGACGCCGCGCGCAAGCCCGCGGTCACCTACTCGGGCGGCATGCGCCGCCGGCTCGACCTCGCCATGACCATGGTCGGCACGCCCAGGCTCATCTTCCTCGACGAACCGACCGCAGGCCTGGACCCCCGCAGCCGCCGCATCATGTGGCAGATCGTCCGGGACCTCGTCCAGCAGGACGGCGTGACCATCTTCCTGACCACCCAATACCTGGAGGAGGCCGACGAACTCGCCGACCGCATCGCGCTGCTCAGCCAGGGCCGGCTGGTGGCCGAGGGCACCCCTGAGGAGCTCAAGCGCATGGTCCCCGGCGGCCACATCGTCGTACGATTCGCCGACCCCGACGGGTACCGCAGGGCGGCCGGCCACGTCGGCGCCACCTCCAGCAACGACGCGGCGCTCACCGTGCAGATCCCCGACTCCGGCGGAGTCAGGACGCTGAGGAAGCTCCTGGAGTGGCTGGACACGCATGCCGTCGACGTCGCCGAGCTGTCGATGCACACCCCCGACCTGGACGACGTCTTCCTCACCCTGACCCAGGAGCCCTCGACCAAGGAGCCCTCCCGATGAGAGCGGTCACCGACTCGGCGACGATGCTGCGGCGCCAGGTCAAACACATCTGGCGTTACCCCACGCTGATCCTCACGTTCGCGTCCGTGCCCGTGGTGTTCCTGCTGCTGTTCGTCTACGTCTTCGGCGGCACCATGGGCGCGGGCATCGGCGCCGACCGCGCCGCCTACGTCGGTTACCTCATCCCCGGCATCATGATCACGACGATCGTCGGCGCCGGGCAGGGGACCGCGATCTCGGTGGCGACCGACATGACCGAGGGCATCATCGCCAGGTTCAAGACCATGGCCATCGCCCGCGTCTCGGTGCTCACCGGGCACGTGCTCGGGGCGATGGTGCAGACGTTCCTCGCGATTGCCATGGTGAGCGCGGTGGCGTTGCTGATCGGGTTCCGCCCGTCCGCCTCGGTGCCGGACTGGCTCGGCGTTGTCGGTGTGCTGGCCATGTTCACCTTCGCGATCACCTGGCTGTCGGTCGCGCTCGCCCTGGTCACCAAGAACGTGGCCACGGCCAGCAACCTGCCGATGCCGCTGATGCTGCTGCCGTTCCTCGGCAGCGGCTTCGTCCCGACGGAGTCGATGCCGACCGGTTTGCGCTGGTTCGCCGAGCACCAGCCGGCCACCCCTGTCATCGAGACGCTGCGCGCGCTGCTGGCCGGGCGTCCGGCCGGGTCCAGCTTCCTGGAGGCGGCTATGTGGAGCGCGGGCATCGCCCTGGTCAGTTACCTGTGGGCACGCAGGCTCTACAACCGGTGAGGTTCACTGGATTCGGTCCAGGATCGGACAGGTCACCGTAGGCCGCCTCCAGCTCGGCGCGTGCATGCGATGTCGACGAAGTTGCGGTCGCAACCGGTCCCTGTGAGGGCGTCGCACCGGCTGTCGGGGTTGCGGTCGGCAGCCGGCACGGGTGGAGGTAGCGGTGGACGGCGTCCGCCTCACTCTCCTGGCGCACCGAAACGTTGCCGAGTCGACTCCCGCCTGTCTGTCCGCGAGCCGGGCAGCGTCATCGCGGCTTCTCCTGCGATGGGCCATCTCCATCGGCGAGCCATCCGGTCGCCTCCAGCCGCCGGAAACGGCTGCCGTGGAAGACGGCGCCGGGTTCGAGGACGGACTTGTCATCGCGCAGGACTTCGCGGTCGCTGACCTGGGCCGCGCGCAACACCGACGCCTCGGCCTCGGACCTTGGACCGGGGGAGCTCGGCCGCCCCGTCCGCTATGAACGCCAGTCGCTCGACGAGCTGCGCGCCGACCTCGTCGCCTACGGCCTCGACGAGGCGTTCGTCCAGGGCGTCGTCGACATGAAGCGGGCCAAGGACGAGGGCCTCGATGCCGGCGTCGCCCGCACCCCGGACACCACCGGCCCCACCACCTTCGAGCACTGGTGCGCCCAGACTCTCAAGCCCGCCGTCCTGTCCTGAAGCCACCAGCCCTTTTGCCGTCGCACATGGCGCCCACGGCGTCAAGACCACCCACCACTTGGGAGACACCATCATGCCCGTTGAGGAGACCGAACCGCTGGTCACCGCGTTCATGCTCGTGAAGACCACGCCCGAGTGGCTCGCACTGACCGTCGCGGAGCGGATCGACGCCTTCACCACCCAGGTCGTCCCCACGATCGCACGATCGAGGCCAGGACCAGCGGCGTCCGGTCACGCTTCTACGACACGGAGTTCTACTCCGCACGCGTCACCGACGTCTGGGTCTGGGAAGCGGCCGATCACCACGCCTACCAGCTCCTCATCGACGCACTGCGCGAAACCCCGTTCTGGGACCGGTACTTCGAGGTCGTCGACATCCTCGTCGGTACCGAGAACGGCTATGCCCGCAACTACCACGTCGAGCCCGCTGCCACGATCAGCACCTGACGCACTGCTCGGGACAGTAGGAAGGTGTCATCGATCCCGAGTGCAAGATCGTGAACGGGGCGGCTGGGTGGGCAACACCGCCGGAAAGACCTTGTTCGCAGGGAACATCATCGAGGGCGATGTGCCCGGATATCTACGGGGCGTCCATCGGGATCGCGAGCCGTCATCGTACATTGCGTGGGCAATGTCTCGATCTGTCCGACTGACCGCCCAGCATCCAGAATCCGTTCGCGAAGCTCACACAGTTGTTCATATGTGCCCACGCGCAGGCCCCAACCCGCCCGGTTCAGAGGATCAAGACCGAGGGAGGGGACAGTAGCGGTTTCGACGATCATTAGATGGTCGGCCCCGCCGACATCGAGGACTGCGATCCGAGGGGCAGTAGAAGTTGCAGCGCGCTCGAACGCGAGCGTTGCTCCGAGCAAATCCGTGTAGAACGCCACGAGCCGGTCGAATCTGGTCGTGGACAGGGTCAGATGGTTGATTCCGAGCAGATCGGCCATGATCGACCGATCGTAGCTCAGTCGCATCGCGATCTTGCGCTCGCGCTTGAAGACGCCCTCTCGTCAGGGGATCCATTTCCGTACGAGGGCAACGGGTGAACACCACGGGGCATGACGAGCATCCGAACGAAAAGTCCCGTTAGCAGAACAGACTTGAGCGGCTTGCCGTGACTTTCCGTTCGAATGCGTCTCGCCGAAAGGGTTTACGCAGGTAATGAGCCATGCAGGTGGGTTGCCCGGACGACCGCGACACGGGCGAGCTTCGGCGGCCACGAGTTGGCCAGGAACGAAGCCTCGGCCACCGCGATGCTCCACGACTTCTTCGAAGCCCTGCTCGCCAAGCACCCTTTCACGGTGCCCTGATCTGACCGGCACCCTCACCACAACCAGATCTGACTGGAGGCGCGGCACGAGAACCGCCACCCCCGCCGTGCGGAGATCGGCGGCCGCCACCGGGGCGGGAGAGAGGGGTGCGTGGCCCGGTCGACGCTCGCCTCGACCGGGCCGGTCGCCGCAGCGAGCGCGGAGTCGTACTCCAGCGCTCGATACAGCGTGGAGCGGGCGATGCCGAGGCCACTCTGCACACACTCACCGGCGCCATCTGCCCTTGAGGCGCCCGCTGATATCCATATCGATATGGCTGAATGATCAATATCAATATTGGACACCCCTGGCCGGTTTCTGATCTGCTCTCCGCCATGACACAACCCCTCCTGCGTCTTGGGATCGCGACATTGACCACTTCTATGCTGCTGAGCGGCCCCGCCACTGCCGCGGATGCCACCACCGGCGAGAGGAGCACCTCCAGCGTCGACTCCCGGACTGGCACCACCGCCCCCTCCGACTCCGACCTGGACAAGACGCTGCAGGAACTCGAGAAGTCCTACCAGGGGCGTATCGGCGCAGTCGGCATCGACCTGGGAACTGGTAAAACGGTCGGCTACCGAGCCGATGAGCGCTTTCCCCTCAACTCCATGTTCAAGGTGTTCGCCTGCGCGGCAGTACTGCACAAAGCACGCACCAGCGACCCCGGGCTGATGGACAAGGTGGTTCGCTGGGAGCCCGCCGAGATAACCGGGCTGACCACGAACTCCCCAGAGACCACCGAATACACCGACACCGGCATGACACCTGCGCAGCTGTGCCGCGCCGGGATCACCAAATCCGACGGCTTCGCAGGCAACACGCTGCTGAAGCAGATCGGCGGACCGCGCGGGCTGACCGAGTTCTTCCGCGCCACCGGTGATCGGACAAGTCGGCTGGACCGACCGGAGCCCACCCTGACCGAGTGGAAGCCGGGTGAAGAGCGCGACACCACCACCCCCGCGGCGGCCGCACGGACCTTCACCAAGCTCACCACCGGTAAGACCCTCCATCCCCGCGACCGGGCGCGGCTGGTCGGCTGGCTGAAGGCCAGCCTCACCGGTGCCAACCGGATCCGGGCCGGACTCCCCAAGGACTGGACGGTCGGCGACAAGACCGGCACCGGCGGCGCGAGCAACTACGGCACCGCCAACGACCTGGCGATCGTCTGGTCGCCGGGGTCCAACGCGCCGATGATCCTTTCGGTGTTCACCAACCGTAACTCCGACAACACCACGCATGACGACAAGGTGATCGCCTCTGCCGCGACCGCGCTGGCCAAGGCCCTCGGCCGGCTCTGACGGGCCTGTCCGTTCGCAACCGCGATCGTGAACCAGATCGTGCGCTCTCCAGCCACAGAAAGCCGGCAGGGGCTGTACGCAAACGAACAGACGCATGCCCGCTCCGGCACCTTTGACGACGTCGGCGGGCGCGGCCGGGGCAGGGCAGGCTCTTGGGCACCTTCGCGATGTCGATCCGGTCCATCGGCTTGGCCTGCAGCAACTCGTGCCGGACGGCCCACTTGGCGAAGGAGACGATCGCGGCGCGCTTGCGCTTACGGCCGGCCGGTGACAGCTCGGCGAACTCGGCCAGGAACGCGCGAACCGGCACGGCGGTCAGTGCGTCGATCTCCTCGCCGTGGTGGGCGGCGAAGGCGATCAGGTCGCCGCGGCGGGCGCGCCGGATGTGCGGTACGGCGGTGAAGCAGACGTCGTCGACATCTGCCCTCACCCCGCGCGCAGCCCTCGCACCATCGTGTCGAAGGCACGGTCCCAGTGACGGCGGGCCTCGGTGGCGTCGCCGAGGGCGCCGCGCAGGTCGAGGCTGCACAGCCCGTGCGCGAGCGCGTTGATCCCGACGGCGAGGTCAGCGGGCTCGGCGAGAGAGAAGGCTCCTTCCCGTACGCAGCGCGCGACGGCGGCGATGAGCGTGTCGAAGGTCGGCTGGATCTGGGCGGCGGCTTCGGCGTCGGGCTGGAACTCGGGGATGGGACGGCCGAACATCAGCTCGTAGAGGTGCGGGTTGGCCAGGGCGTTGGCCCGGTAGGCGTGCCCGAGCGCCAGGAGGTCGGCGATCGGATCGCTGGTGTGCGGGACGGCGGCGAAGGCCGTGGCGAGCCGCTCGAACCCGGCCAGGAACATCTCGCGCACGAGACCACCCTTGTCGCCGAACACCTGGTAGACGGCCATGGTGGACACGCCCGCCCGCTGTGCGACGCGGCGGGTGGTCAGCGCCGCCGGGCCCTCGGTGGCCAGGAGCCGGCCTCCGGCGTCCACCAGCTCGCGGCGAAGCTCGTCGTAGTCGCGGTTTCTCGGTCTTGCCATGGATGGGATAGTATCATAACGTTGTTATATAACGATGATTCGAAATGACCTCGCAGGAGTGATCACATGTCCGACCTTCATGTAGTCCTTGGAGCCACCGGCGGCATCGGCGCGGCCGTCGTCGCCGAGCTGACCGCGCGCGGCCACGAGGTCCGGGCCGTCAGCCGAGGAGGCGCCGCCTTCAGGGCCGACGTCACCACCACCGAGGGTGCCGTCGCCGCCTGCGAGGGCGCCGCCGTGGTCTATCAGTGCGCACAGCCGAAGTACGAGCGCTGGGCCAAGGAGTTCCCCGGCTTCATCCGCACGGTCCTGACCGGGGTCGAGACCGCCGGGGCGAAGCTGGTCATGGCCGACAACCTGTACGTCTACGGCCCGGTCGACGCCCCCATGACCGAAGACCTGCCGCACGCCGCCACCAACCCCAAGGGCCGGGCCCGCGCCGAAGTGGACCGGCTGATCCTCGACGCCCACCGGACCGGGCGCATCCGCGCGGCCCTGGGGCGGGTCTCCGACTATTACGGCCCCGGCGGGGTCAACACCACCATCGGCCCGACCGTTTTCGCCGCCGCGCTGGCCGGCAAGACCGCCCGCTGGGTCGGCGACCTCGACCAGCCGCACACCGTCGCCTACCTGCCGGACATCGCCGCCGGGCTGGTCACGCTGGGCGAGCACGCCGAGGCCGACGGCCGCTCGTGGCACCTGCCCGCCGCCGAAGCGGTCACCGGCCGGGAGTTCCTCGGCCTCGTACGGACCGCGGTGGGAGGCGAGCTGAAGGTCGCCGGGCTCGGCCGGGGAATGCAGCGCCTGATCGGGCTGCTCAACCCGACCGTGCGCGCCCTCGGGGAGACCTGGTATCAGCGTGACCGCCCCTTCATCGCCGACGACTCGGCCTTCCGCCAGGCGTTCGGACCGGTCAAGGTCACCCCGCACGCCGACGGCATCGCCGCGACCCTCGACTGGTTCCGCCGCAACGCCGCCTGAGATTGAGAAATCCGGTCCGCCGGATCGGACGCCCGGACGAGATCGCCAATGTGGTGGCTTTCCTCGCCTCTGACCAGAGCAGCTTTTTCCTCGGCGCCAACTTGGTCGTGGACGGGGGCGAAACGCACATCTAACGGCTGTCGTCCTGCCTGATACCTGCCGACTGTTCGTCCTCGGCTTCGCCTGCCGCCGGGCGATGCTCGCAACCGCTCGGCGCCGACTGTGCAATCGACTTCGACGTGCTCGATCCACCTTCTGATGTCAGGCTGAGTACGTTCGAGCCGATCCTTTGCGCCTTGGAGGTTCTGATGCGTGCAGGCGTCGTGGTCACCGCACACCCCGGTGTGGAGGATCTCGCCGTGCAGGCCGAGGAGTTGGGCCTGCACAGTTTCTGGGTGAACGACACCCCGATGGTCCACGGCGACCCCTTCGTCGCCCTGGGGCTGTGTGCGAAGGCCACCAGCCGCATCAGGCTCGGCATCGGCGTGACCTCACCGGCGCTGCGCTCTGCCCCGGCAGCCGCGAGCGGGTTCGCCAGCCTCAACGCCCTGGCGCCGGGCCGGATCATCTGCGGCGTCGGCACCGGGAACACCGCCCGGCGCACGCTGGGCATGCGGCCGACCACGGCGGCCATGATGGAGAACTTCACCGCCACACTGCAGGACCTGTGCGCCGGACGCACCATCGAGTTCCGGGAAGGTGACCGGGTCCGCGACGTCCGGTTCCTGCACGCCGGGGCGCACGTGAACACGGCCGAGCCGGTCGAGTTCGTCGTGGCCGCGCTAGGACCGAAGGTCGCCGCCGTCGCCGGCCGCCGCGGCACCGGCCTGATCTCCTTCGGCCTGCTGGACCCCACCGCCTGGCATGCACTGCACGACGCCCGCCGCCAGGCCGCTCACGGCACACCCCGCGACCCCGGCTCTCGTACGGACTCCTATCTGGTCACCGCGCTGCACATACTCGACGAGGACGAGGACCCCCACGGCGATGCGGCCCGGGACGCGACCGGCCATATCGTCCTGTCGCTACTGGCCTTCGCCGCCGACACCGCCGGCGAAGCGCGCGCCTTCGCCGAACAACTCGGCCCCGAGGAACGCGAGGCGGTGCGGCGGCTTCTCGACCGGCGCGGCACCACCGCCACCGCACCCGACCGGCACACCAAGCTCTACCCCAACTACCTCGGACGCATCGCGCCGGAGGATCGGGACCTGATCCTGCCCTCGCTGATGAACACCCTGGCCCTGGTCGGCACCCGCGACGACCTTCGCACCCGCATCGCCACCCTGGAACAGGCCGGTATCGACGAGCTGCTCATCCAGCCGGTGATCGACCCACCCACCGAGATGGCGCAGTTCGCGAAACTCCTCACCTGAGCGGAGCTTTCGGTCGCATGCACGCGAGACCTGAATGACTCCAGCCGAAACCACGGGCTGCAGGCCACGCAACGTCTTCGATCGCGAGCTACGGCGCGAGAAGGTGGGCCGCGTGGTCGAAGCGCACCAGTCGGGCGGCGCGTTTGGGCGTGATGCCGAGCTGGGACCGGAAGCGGGACCACAGGCGCTTGCGGCTCCGGCCGACCTCGTCCGCCAGGCCGTCGGCCCGCACCCGCCCCCGGCCGGCGAGCATCCGCCGCCAGATGTAGGCGACCTGCGATGCGCCGAACAACGCAGCGCGCCGCTCACCGGGTCTACCGCCCCGGCTCAGCATCGAGGGCGGCGACCTCGCGCAGGCGTCCGTGCTGGTCCGGGCGGTGGAAGGGGTGGGAGCCGGGGCAGTTGATGTGCTCGAACAGCAGTGGTGACAGGCGCGCGCGGATCTGCGGGCCGGTGGCCGGCGACCCGGCCACTGGAACCATGTCGTCCCATGCGCGGACGATCGCTACTCCCGAATGGCTCGTTGAAGACAGTGCCCTCGACGAGCCAGTGCAGGTCGGAGACCTGAGCGGACATGCTCAATCGCAGGCTCCACCAGGAGTACGCGGCCACAGCCGCTCAGCCGGACGGGCATGGTCGCCGGTTCCGGCGGATCAGCCAATTTAATTGCATTGCCGTGAGGCGAACGCCAGTGTCACCATTTCGGACACTCGTCGCCTCGCCTCGCCGGGCTGGATCGAGTTCGGTGGGGGAGCTGTCACAGCCCTTTCCGATCTGGACGAGAATTTCGAGCGCCCGCGGTACCGGCGACAGCGTCGACCAGGAGGAAAGATGAGCGCCCAGGTCCGGGGCACGATCGCCCGTAGCCTCGACGACGAGGAGCAGGCGTGACCGCGGACACGAGTCGGCTGCCGCCCCCGGCGACGCGGTGGGTGATACCCGCCCTGGTCGGCTACTCCTTCTCCGTGGCACCGGCCTTGAGCACCCTGACCGCGGTCCTGGCCGTCCTCGCCGGTGCGGCGCCGGTCGGCATCACCGTGGGGATCGGTGAGCTGGTGGACGGGCTCACCTCGGCGATCGGCCAAGGGCTGGGCACCCCGGCGGCGCAGGAGTGCTATCGCTGGGTCGTCCTCATCGTCGTGCTGTTCTTCCTCACTCATGTCACCGAGTCCGCGCGGACGGCTCTGGGCCAGGCACTCGGCCGCCGGGTCACCGGCCGGCTCGGCGAGCGAGTGATGATGGCCGCCTCCGAGCCGGCGACCATCGGCCACCTCGAGGAACCGGCCTACCTCGGCCGGCTCGGGCGGGCCCGGGGCGACGGGACCATCGACATGCCGCCCGGGGAAGCGATCTTCGGCTTCTCCACCAAGGCCTCTCTGTGGGTGAGCAGCATCGGCTCCGCGGCTCTGCTGACCCGGGTCACCTGGGGGCTGGGGCTCGTCGTCTTCGCCGTCTTCGTCGCGATCCACTCCCGGCTGGTCCGGAACTACCGGATCGCCGTCATCGAGACCGTGAGTCAGACGACGAAGCTCCGCCGTACGTCCTACCTGCGGGACGTGCCGACCACGCCGGGTCTGGCCAGGGAAGTCCGCCTCTTCGGCCTCGCGGCTTTCTTCCGCGATGCTTACCAGTCGGAGTGGCGCGTGAACATGACGGAGGTCTGGCAACGGCGGCGCGAGCATCGCTTGTTCGTCGTCGTTGTGGTCGTGGTCACCGGTGTCACGGTTGCCGCGGTTTTCTACTACCTGGGGCTCCGGGCGGCAACCGGAGGTTCGACAGTGGGTGACCTGGCGCTCGGCGGCCTTGCCGTCCGGGCACTCCTCCAGATGCTCCGGGCGGACGAGGACGACCTCCGCATCGGCTTCGGTTCGAAGGCGGCCGCCGAGGCTTTCGCGTTCCCGGTCGAGGCGACGCCGGTCGGGCCGGACACCGATCCCTGGCCGGCGCCGGTCGCGACCATCTCCTGCGAGAATCTGCGCTTCCGCTACGGCGGCGCCGCCGACGAGGTGTTACACGGCATCGACCTCGCCGTTCCCGCGGGTCAGTCGCTCGCCGTCGTCGGGCTCAACGGGGCCGGCAAGACGACGCTGGCCCGGCTCATCGCCGGCCTGGACGCTCCGAGCGGGGGCTCCGTGCGCGCCGGTGCGATCCCGATCGACGACGCCAACCGCCGGAGCTGGCAGCGTCAGGTGGTCGCCGTCTTCCAGGACTTCGGCCGCTATGAGCTGACCGTACGGGACAACATCGCCTTCGGTTCCCTGGCCCATGCGGACGACGAGGAGGGCCTGCGTACCGTGGCGCGCCAGGCCGGGCTGCTGAAGTTCATCGAGGGGCTCCCGAACGGCTGGGACACGGTGATGTCCAGTGGCTTCACCGGTGGGGTCGACGCGTCGGGCGGCGAATGGCAGCGCATCGCCATCGCCCGGGCACTGTTCGGCCTGCGGCACGGCGCACAGCTGCTGATCATGGACGAGCCGGCCGCGAGCCTTGACGCCCGCGCCGAGGCTCAGCTCTATGACACGTTCCACGAGCTCACTGCGGGCGCCACCACCATCGCGATCTCGCATCGGTTCGCGACCGTGCGCAAGGCGGAGCGGGTGGTCGTGCTCGATCACGGCCGAATCATCGAAGACGGCACGCACGACGATCTGATCACTGCCGACGGCCGGTACGCCGAGCTGTTCCGCCTGCAGGCGAAGCGTTTCGAGGAGGCACCGTCTTGATCAGCGCCCTGCGCTTCGCCCTCACGATCGGACCCCGCATCCACCCGGGCCGGTCCCTGCTCGTGGTGGCGGTGGCGATTCTCGAACAGGCCACCGGGATCGGCCTCGCAGCGCTCCTCGGACTGTTCAGCGAGGCGGCGAGCCGGCATGCGACCAGCGGCGTGGTGACCCTCGCGCTGTGTGTGGCGATCTTCGTGATGCTCACCCAGGGCACCTTCATCGCCGGCTATTTCACCCGCCTTCGCCTGCAGGAGGAGATCCAGAACGAAGTCGAGCGCCAGTTCATCGACGTGGTCGGCACGACGCCGACGCTGGAGGTCCACGAGCGTTCGAGCCGCTCCGACAAGGCGGCGGTGGTCCGTGGTGCGCGGGGCGAGATCGGGCCGGCCTTCGACCGGCTGCTGTGGCTGGCCGGAGCCGCGCTGTCCCTGATCGCCTCGGCCGTCCTGATGGCCTCGGTCGTTCCCGTCCTCGCCGTACTGCCGCTCTTCGCCGTCCCCGCGGTAGCGGCCACCCGGGCGGCAGACAAGAAGCGCGGTCAGGCCGTGCAGCGCGCCACGCCCCGGACCCGGCTGGCCGGTCATCTGTTCACGCTCGCCACCACGGCGGCACCCGGTCGCGAGATCCGCCTCTTCGGACTGGCGAGCGAGCTGCGGCGGAGGCACCGCGAGGAGTGGGAGGCCGGAGGCCAGGACATCGCCAGGACTGATCGACGGGCCCGGGTACCGGTCGCGCTGGCTTGGCTGTTCTTCGTGCTGGCGTACGCGACCGCCATCGTCCTGATGGTGCGGGCCGGCCTGGCCGGCGACGCCTCGCTGGGCCTCATCGTCGCGGCCATCGCCGTCAGCAGCCAGATCACCGGGCAGGTGCAGGCCTTGTTGACCTCGACCTTCTGGGCGCTGGAGTCACTTCGGGCAGTCCGGGCGTTCCTCGACGTGGTGGAGTACGGCGCCGTGGAGCGGGCAGCCGTCGTGCCGGCCGCGCCGGCGACGGTGCCGGCCCGGCTGGACGGCAGCATCAAGGTGGAAGGTCTCAGCTTTCAGTACTGGAACCGCGATCGGCCTTCACTGAACGACATCAACCTCGAGCTCCCGGCCGGCGCCGTGGTGGCCCTGGTCGGCGAGAACGGCGCGGGGAAGTCGACGTTCGTCAAGATGCTCAGCGGTCTCTACCGGCCGAGCGCGGGGCGCATCCTGGTGGACGGGACCGATCTCGCGCAGTTCGCGCCGGAGGACTGGCGTGCCCGGGTCACGGCGGCCTTCCAGGACCCGGCACACATCGAGATGTCCCTGAAGGACACGATCGGGCTGGGCCGGCTAGAGCATCGCGACGACCCGGAGCGGATTCTCGAGGCGCTGCGGACGGCCGGCGGCGACAGGCTCCTCGCTTCGCTGCCCGAGGGCCTGGAGACCCGGCTCGGGCGAAAATCCTGGGACGGCAAGGGGCTGTCGGGGGGCCAGTGGCAGACGGTGGCCAACGCCCGGGCGGCGATGCGGCAGGCGCCGCTGCTGCGGGTGCTGGACGAGCCCACCGCCAGTCTCGACGCACGGGCCGAGGAGTGGCTGTTCGCGCGGTATTCCGACCTGAGCCGCCTGGAGGGCGGCGTGACAATCCTCGTCACGCACCGCCTCACCACCGCCCGGGCTGCCGATCTCATCGTGGTTCTGGACGGCGGCCGGGTCGTCGAGGTCGGCACCCACGACACGCTGAGTGAGGCCGACGGACTTTACGCCGAGTTGTTCCACCTGCAGGCCCGGTACTTCGTCTGAGCGCGTAGTCACGTACGGTCTTCGTCGGTCATCCGCGGGGCCGGGCTCGTGGGGCGCAGCGGCGGCATGAAGCAGTCCAACCGCCGAAACGGCTTCTGGATCCGCTGCCGTCAAGCCGCCTCGTCCGTGGAATCGGGAGCGGGAGCCAGCCGCACGCTGACGGACCGGGGCTTCTCGTCGGGGAAGACCCACTTCCGGAGCGCCCAGAAGCGGAAGACCATGGCGATCAGCGTGCCGATGATCTGCGCGCTCATGAAGTCGGCGATCTCCTGGGTCACCAGGCTCACATCCGGGGTCTCCAGGCGGAACACGTACCGGGAGATCCATAGCGGCGCGGAGCTGAGCACCAGACCGACGCCACTGACCAGGAAGAACAGCGCCGCCTCGTGACGGCGCTCGCGGCCGCCCCTGGTCCGGAACGACCATTCGCGGTTCAGCACGTAGGACACGATCGTCGCCACGAGCACCGCGATGATCTTCGCGGTCACCGGCTTCGGTTCCAGAATGGTGAGCTTCAGCCCATAGAACACCGTGTTGTCCACTAAGAACGTTGTTCCACCCACCACCGCGAACTTCAGCAGTTCACGATGCTTCAGCGCAAGTGCGTGCAGCGGTTTCGGCAACCTTGCGAGTACTGCGTTTGCTATTCGGAGCACCCCCGATCTTCTCACCAGTCGAACACCCTGGTGACAAGATTGACGGACACGGCTTGTCCGGCTGGAGCCGTACCTGACGACCACGCGGGCCGCCCGTGGGCCGCCGTAGTACGCGGGAAAAATCGGGTGGTGAGTCCTGGCGCGTCCGCCGCTCAACTGCGCAGTCGCGCATTGAGCCGCGCGGCCTGTCGCGTGAGGTGGTCGCGTTCGGGGAGACTGGGCGCTGATCGGGCGGCTTCCGCGTAGAGCCGCGCCGCGGTCACCGGGTCACCGTCACGCTCGTGCAGGTACGCCGCGACCGCGGTGTGGCGGGGCAGCGCGGGGTCGAGCTCCGCCAGAGCGGCCAGACCGGCCCGCGGGCCGTCGGCCTCGCCGACCGCGACCGCCCGGTTGAGGCGGGCCACCGGGCTGCTGGTGAGGCGCACCAGCTCGTCGTACCATTCGACGATCTGCACCCAGTCGGTCTCCTCAGCCGTCGGGGCGTCGGCGTGCAGCGCGGCGATGGCGGCTTGGGCCTGGAACTCGCCCAGGCGGTCGCGGGCGAGGGCCGTCTGGAGCACGTCGACGCCCTCGGCGATCAGGCGGGTGTCCCACAGGCTGCGGTCCTGCTCGGCGAGGGGTACGAGGCTGCCGTCGGTGCGAGTCCGTGCCGG
Organism: Nonomuraea helvata; assembly: GCF_039535785.1. Taxonomy (NCBI): domain Bacteria; kingdom Bacillati; phylum Actinomycetota; class Actinomycetes; order Streptosporangiales; family Streptosporangiaceae; genus Nonomuraea; species Nonomuraea helvata. The sequence continues at coordinate 446,028 of NZ_BAAAXV010000012.1, read as the reverse complement.
GCGCCGGGCGTGGTGCAGCAGCATGAGCGCGAGCAGGCCCGCGACCTCCTCGTGGAGGGTCTTGGCCGCCAGTTGGCGAGTGAGCCGGATCGCCTCGGCGGCGAGGTCGACGTCGCCGGAGTAGCCCTCGTTGAAGACCAGGTAGAGCACGCGCAGCACAGTGGCGACGTCACCGGGCTGGTCGAGCCGGACGCCCGAGATGGTGCGCTTGGCCCGGCTGATCCGCTGGGCCATGGTCGCCTCCGGCACGAGGTAGGCCTGCGCGATCTGACGCGTGGTCAGGCCGCCGACCGCGCGCAGTGTGAGCGCGACGGCCGAGGCCGGTGTCAGGGACGGGTGCGCGCACAGGAAGTACAGCCGGAGCGTGTCGTCCACCGCCTCGCCCGGGCCGGGCGCGGGCTCGGTCTCGACGCGTACCTCGCGGTGCCGTCGGGAGGTGTCGGCGCGGGCGGCATCGAGGAACTTACGCCAGGCCACGGTGACCAGCCAGCCCTTGGGGTCCCGCGGCGGGTCGTCCGGCCACACACGTACGGCCTCGACCAGGGCGTCCTGCACGGCGTCCTCGGCCGCCGCGAAGTCGGCTCCGCGACGGACGAGAACACCGATCACCGCAGGCACCAGCTCCCGCAGCAGCGAGTCTTTCACTCGGTGATCATGCACGACACGGCCATGAAGGGGCGCACCTCGAGCCACTCGTGGATCGGCTTCCCACCCGCACCCGGAGCCGCGGACAGCTCTCCGGCCAGCTCGAGCGCCCGCTCGTAGCTCTCGACGTCGATCACCATCCAGCCGGCGATCAGGTCCTTGGTCTCCGCGAACGGGCCGTCGGTGACCGGCGGCCGCCCCTCGCCGTCGGAGCGGACGAACGTGCCCTCCGGTGAGAGCTCCTGGCTGTCGACGAACTCGCCGGTGCCCTCGAGCCGAGCGGCGAAGTCACGCATGTACTGCACGTGGGCCGAGACCTCCTCCGGCGTCCACTGCTCCATCGGCACGTCGTTGACCGCTGCCGGCGCGCCGCGGTAGTGCTTGAGCAGCAGGTACTTGGCCATCGTGTTTCTCCTTGGTCGGTACAGGCCCATTCTGGCCGTGTTCGCTCCTGGGACGGAGCCGCGCGCGGGTTCTCGACATCCTTTCGCGGCATTTTCCGGTGGATTTCATAGACTCCGCGTACCGCGGTGGGGGTTGAGGAGTGGGTGACCCATCCCAGGCGAGCGACCTCGCGCCGCTCAGGCGCGCTGACGCTCCTCCCGCTGCCGGATCAGCTCATCGACCGCGCTTGGCAGAGTCGTCTCGAAGTCGATCAGCTTCGCCCAGGTCGGGGTCACCACGATCCGGACCATGCCGTCGCGGTAGAGCGAACGCACCTCCGCCTCCCACTCGACCCGTTGCTCGGGCGTCATCTCGTAGGTGCTGGTCGCCTGGAGGTACTCGTCCGGGATGCCGTCGACGTAGTCCAGCTCGGCCCGACCCCGGATGAGCAAGATCTTGGGCGGGTGCACCTCGGTGTCGATCGTCAGGGCGACCATCGGGTTCTCACGCAAGGACCGAAGCTTCGGAGCGTTCTTCGGCGTGGACATGACGATCTCCGCGCCGTTCCAGGCAAAGATGATCGGGATGTTGCGGGGTGTGCCGTCCTTGGCGACGTAGGCCAAGCGGGTCACGTCGCGAGCCAGCAGCTCCTGGCTGATCGGTCGGTTCAGTACCTCGGTGATCTCGTTCGGTAGCACGGTCACTCCTCTCGTTGGGGTTCTCGGTCCATTCAGCGGATCGTTCTGATTGGTCGCAGGTCGGCCGCGACGGGCCGTCAGCCGAGCTCCTCGGCCAGTGCGACGACGATGCCCTCGGGGCCGCGGAGGTAGCAGAGCCGGTAGCTGTCCTTGTACTGCACCACCTCGCCGACGAGTTCGGCGCCGTGGGCGCGCAGGCGGGCCGTGACGTCGTCGATGTCGTCGACCGCGAACATGATGCGGCGAATGCCCAGCGTGTTCGCGGGGGCGTCCTCCGGTACGCCGCTGATCGCCTTCGGCGTGTGGTACTTCGCCAGCTCGATCCGCCCGTGGCCGTCCGGGCTCCGCATCATCGCCACGTCCACTCGCTGGTCGTCGAGCCCGACGAGACGCGCCGCCCAAGGCCCCTCGACCAGTGCCCGGCCCTCCAGCTCCATGCCGAGTTCCACGAAGAACGCGATTGCGGCGTCGAGGTCGTCGACGACGATGCCGACGTTGTCCATCCGCTGAATCGTCATGGTGGTTCTCCTTCTTCGTCGCGCGGCCCCTCGTGGCCACTGGTGGACCTGGGACGGAGTCACCGCCACATTCTCGACATCCGGAAACGTGCTGATTTCAAACGAGGCTCTGCCTCGGACCGACGGTGTCCCCCCTCCTGTTTTTCCATTTCTGGTACTATTCCCAAATATGGAAACGCTAAGAGCGGCCACCAGCGGCCCAGCGGTCATCTTTCTGGCCGGCGGCGGTGCGGTCGGCCGTGACTACTGGAACGTGCACCGCAAAGCGGCGGAACTGGCCACCAGTGTGATTTACGACCGCGCGGGCACAGGCGACGGCGCACCCGCCGAGTTGCCCCGCACCAGCACCGAGGTGACCGACGAGCTGCGGGGGCTGCTACGCGACGCGGCCATCGACGGCCCATACGTGCTGGTCGGCCACTCACTGGGCGGCCTGTACGCCCGCCACTATGCGATCCGGTTCCCCGCAGAGGTCGCTGGGCTGCTCCTGCTCGACCCGGCACACGAGGACTACAACGCCTACATGCCGCAGGAACTGCGGGAGCGGTGGGAAGGTTTCGACGCCGCGGAGGCCGCAGCGGCATTCGAGAACCTGCCCGATGGGGTGGTGCAGCTATACCGTGGCCTGTTCGCCCAAGAGCTGGCCGGCTGGCCCGCCGAGGTCCGCGAGCCGCTCATTGACTACCACGTCAGCCCGCACGGCCTCAAAGCCGGGTTCCAGGAAGCAAGTAACGTCGAGCAGCTTTACGCCGAGGTACGCGCAGCCGGCCCCCTGCCGGACGTCCCGCTCCTCGTCCTTTCCTCCACCAAGGTCGACCCGTTCAAAGAGGTTGTCTCCCAAGGCATCCCCGAGGCCCTACTGCAGGAGGAAATCGACGCCAAGTTCCGGCTCTACACCGACTTCGCCAATTCCGTACCCCGAGGAGAAATCCGGTCGGTCGAAGCCGGCCATGTCACGATCCACCTACGCGGCGAACAGGCAGTGCGAGACGCGATCGCAGACCTGCTCACCAGCAACCAGCCGACGGCCGGCGGAGAAGTGCGGCATGAATCGCGATGATTACCCGGCCATGCTCGGGATCGCGGACGGCGACCCGGACGCTGTCGGCCAGCTCGTCGAACTCGCAGCCGAGCACGGCGACATGGAGGAGCTGCGCCGCCTCGCCGACGCGGGCAGCAAAGACGCCGCCGATCAGCTCGTCGAGCTCGCGCAAGAACGAGGCGACGTTGGCGAGCTGCGCCGCCGACCCCGTCGATGAAGAGCGGTGGCATTACTACCGGTTGTTGGCCGCACCGGTACGTCAGGAGAGCGCCTCGGGGATGTCGAGCTGCGTAGGGGCGGTTGATCGAGTATGTTGCCGGTACTCGGTGGGCGTCAGCCCGACCAGCGTACGGAAGCGGCGGGCGAAGTACGTCGGGTCGTCCCAGCCGACGGCGGCGCCGACGCGGGCGGTCGGCAGGGTCGAGTGTGCCAGCAAGGTGGCAGCGCGTTCGGCCCGTAGCCGGGCCAGGAAGCCCAGCGGCGTCAACCCGACGTACCGCCTGAACAGCCGTCCGAGATAGGCGGGGTCGAGGTTGACCGCCTGGGCGAGATCATCCAGCCGCCAGGGATGGGCAGGCGCTGCCTCGAGACGGGCGATGGTGGCGGCGACGGCGGGGTGGATGGCGGACTCGAGCGTCTTCTGTTCGGGGTCACGGCCGTCGGCCAGGATGCCGAGCACGGTGATCAGCCGGCCCAGCACGCGTCCCGGCCGGTCGTGATCAGCCTTGAGGTCACGTTCGAGCAGGCCGATCTCCGCGATGGCCTCGTCGGCGGCGGCCGGATCGACGGTCATGATCGCCACGCCGTGCGTGCCGGATGCCACCGGATCGGTCCACAGCATCCGGCGGAGCATCGGGATGTCGTACAGCGCCGCCAGTTCGGCCCGCAGCGCCTGGGCGGACAGGCAGCAGTTGGCGACGGTCAGGTCGGTGCTGTCCCGGAACCCGTGCCACGCGCCGGGCCGGAGCACGATGACGTCACCGCGCCGCAGCGGGTGCTCGCCCCGGCTGGTCACGTGCCGGCCGTGACCGGTCCCGACCACCGCGATCTCGAGGAAGTCGTGCGCGTGCGGCTCGATGTCGGGGTTCAGGTGGTGGACACCTGCGAAGACCGGGCCTCCGGCGAACAGCGCGTGCTCGTGCAGCGTGGCGGGCATGTCGGGATCGTACGAGTACTGGCCGGGATCGGCCTAGCCCACAGAGGCATATCACGACGACGCTGGAGGGGTTCCAACGGGAAGAATTTGGAGGTCAATGATGACAACGACCACGAGCGAGCAGTCCGGCAGCGACGTCGGCGCCGACGGCCGGGTGTCGGAAGAGCTGGTGGCGGCGTACCGCGAACACGGTTTCGTCCGAGTACGCGGTGTTCTCGAGCCCGACCAGGTCGAGCGCTTCCGAGCGAGTGCCGAGGCCTTCCTCGAGGCGCATCGCGCGGAGAGCCTGGAGAAGGAGGGCGTCTTCAGTCAGCTGGTCAACGTCTGGCAACGCGAACAGACGCTGAGAGAGCTCACGTTCGACCCGCGGCTCGGCCGGATCGCCGAACAGCTCGCCGGGTTCCGGCTGCGGCTCTGGCACGACCAGATGCTGGTCAAGGAGCCGCACAACAACGCCGCCACGGAGTTCCACCAGGACCGTCCGTACTGGCCGCATGCGAATGATCGGCTCCCGCTGTCGGCGTGGATCGCGCTGGTCGACGTTCCGCCGGAGCGGGGCTGCATGACCTTTCTGCCTGGCACCCAGCATCGCACCGGCCTGCTCCCGCAGGACCTCCACCACGAGGAAGACCTGTTCACGATGGACCCGTCTCTGCGCTGGATCCCGCGGGTCACCGTACCGCTGCGCGCCGGCGACTGTACCTTCCACAGCGGCTACACCGGGCACATGGCGCTGCCCAACCGGACTGACCAGGCCAGGTTCGCGCACGTCATCATTTATATGGATGAGGCGACCACCTACCACGGGACCGGGCACATCGTGACTGATCCTCTCGGACTCGCTGTGGGCGACCGGTTGGACGGCGACGCCTTCCCCCGTCCCTGGGCTTAGGTGGCGTCAGGCGGGCTCCTCTGGGCGTCTTAGGCCTCGCCGGCCGCAGGACCTGGGCAGACGGCGGCTCGCACGGTTGAGCAGTACGCCCCGACTTCCGCCGGCGGGCATCAACCTTCTCCGTCTTGCCGATCACGACATTCCAAGCGGCAGAGCCAAAATCGCGTAGCCCCATCACGTGGCCGGGGGCCGCAGGCCGAGCCACTGCTCGGCGTCCCAGGCCTGGAACCGCTCGACCTCGGCGAACCCCAGCTTTGCCGCGAGGCGCATCGAGCCGACGTTGGCGCTCTGGGTGGTGAGCACCACCGGCTCGCCGGGAAGGACGCCGTCAAACCAGTCGAGTGCCGCCGCGCACGCCTCGGCGGCGTACCCGTGCCCCCAGACCTTCGGCAGGAACAGGTAGCCGAGATCGACCTTCCCCACAGCAGCCGGGCGACGGTGCTCGGCTGCTCTCCTGAGCAGAATCTGGCCGCTCATCGCCCCGTCGAGCTCGACGACGAAACTTCCGGGCCATCGCGCGGGCACCTCGGGCATCTCACGCTCAAGCTCGTCACGTGGGCGGGGACCGCCGAGGCGCGCAGGCTAACAACCCTGTAGGACGACGTTCAACGCGGGCCTGAACGCATGGCTCACCGGCCGAAAGGGGACAGTCAGCGGCGCGGCCGGTTCGGCCGGGGTGAGGTCCTCCTCGGCGAGGGGGATGAGGGGCAGGCCAACGGCGCTACACGCTGGTGGTGCGTCCTACGCAGCGCATGTCTCTGCCTTTCTTCACTAACGTGGAGTCGACGACGAGATAGAGCCTCTCCTTGGCCGGGACCTTGACATCGACGATGATGTCGTAGGAGAGGTCGGTGGACGCGTGCTTCTCATGGAGCGTCTCGCCGAAGACCTTCTTGTCCTTGCCCCGTCGTTCGACCGTCAGGCGAAGGTGCGCGGTCTTCAGGCGGATCGGCACCTCGGAGCTCCATCGGTAAATGATGTCGGAGACGCGGTGATACCCGCCGAACGTCCTGTACTTCATCTCGAAGTCCATCTTGTGGCCGTCATTCATCGTGCAGCTCGCTTTGACGCGACGCGTGGGAGCTGCGGTGGCGTGCGCGGCGGAGGTCAGAAGGACGAGTGACAAGCCGGCCCCGCCGAGCACTGCCCCAGCTTTCCCGATGATGTGCGTCATTTCGCAATCTCCTTCACGTAGCTGGTGCCTTGCCATGGATGTTAGGGCGGGGCCGTTGAGCATTTGTTGAGGATCTGTTGGAGCAAGCCGCGGATGGTTATGTCGGTTGACATGCGACAGCGATTGCCGATCTGCTGCGACAGCGATCGGTTGTGCTTCGCGGAATGAGGTGGCGCTGGTGATCATGCGGCGACGTGGCACCAACGCTTCTCGCAGAGAGAAGCGCGCCGACGACTACTGACGGGGCGTTTCAACCGCCAGAGCGTCAAGGTGGGTGGCGACCCGCTGGAGCAGTTCCATCAACACTGTGTGCTCTTCGGACGAGAGGCACTCCATCATCCGAACCCTCAGGGCTCCGGACTGGTCGGAAATCCGCTGGTGCGCCCGTCGGCCCTCGCCGGTCAGTGCCACCGCGCCATGACAGGGCGATCGCCGACGTCGAACGGGCCATGGTGGCGATCCGCCGCAGCCAGACCCGCCGATCGCTGGGGCGGTTGGCGCCGCCCGACGGCGGCAAGCCGATCGACCCCACGCTGTTCAACGTGTTGGACGTCATCGAGGACCGCGACAAGCCGTGCTCCGTCTCGGACGTCGCCACCGCGCTGGGCGTTGATCAACCGAGGGCGAGCCGACTGGTGCTCCGCACCGTCGAGGAAGGGTGGCTGGACCGCAGGGCCGACCCTTCCGACGCCCGGCGCACACTGCTCGCCCTGACCGACTCAGGGCGGGAACAGCTCGAACGCACACACCGGTTCCGGCAGGAGATCTTCGCGCGGGTGATGGCGGATTGGTCGGACGCCGACCGGTCCGAGTTCGCCCGGCTTATCACCGCGTTCGTGACCTCGTTCGCCCAGGTGGTCCCCGAGGCCGAATGAGCTTCTCGGCGCGCATTCGTCGTCCTGGCCGAACTCGGAGATCTCGACGCTAGAGCCGTCGTGGCCTTGAAGATAGGGGCGTCCAGGTGCTCCGGGTGTCGGCGGCGTAGCCCGCGTCGCCATCGGCGGTGATGGCCGCGGCATCAACCGAACGCCGGCTTGTCGTCGCCCATGGTCCACACCGTGAGCGAACCGAGACCTGAGCCAAACAGGCCTCTAGATGATCTCGAGGTTGGCCATCATGCCCATGTCCTCGTGCTCGGCGTTGTGGCAGTGGAAGAGGTAGCGGCCGCGGTAGCCGTCGAAACGGGTGATGATCTCCACCGTTTCGCCCGGCCGTAGGGAGACGGTGTCCTTGAGTCCCGCGTCGTGCGGCAGTGGCGGCCGGCCGCTGCGCGAGAGCACCCGGAAGCCGACCAGGTGCAGGTGGACGGGATGATGGACGTCGGCGACCAGCCGCCACACCTCGACATCGCCCAGACCGACGGTGACGTCGGAGCGGCCGGGATCGAACGGCAGCCCGCCGATCAGCCACCCGTGACCACCGCGCATCCGCCCGGTGCGGAAGGAGAACTTGCGCACCCTGACGGCGTCCGACCTGCGCCAGGCCGGCAGATCGTCCGAGAGCACACGCGGGATGCGGCTGCCGTCGGTGGCGTTGCGCGCGACCCGGAAGGCCATCACATCGCGGGTACGGCCGGAGCCGAGCCGGTTGACGACTCTGACACGGCTGCCGATCGCGACGCCGGAGAAGTCGACGATCACGTCGTAGCGTTCGGCCGGAGCCATCGGCAGGACATGGTGGGTGACCGGCGCCGCGAGCAGTCCCTGGTCGGCGCCGATCTGGACGAGATCGAGCCGGCGTCCGTCGTCGGTGACCGCTTCGAGTTCGTAGTGCCTGGCGTTGGAGGCGTTCAGGATGCGCAGCCGGTAGCGGGCCGCGTCGACCTCGTGCACGGGCCAGGGGGCGCCGTTGACCAAGATGACGTCGCCGAGGACACCGGCGAGATACGGGTCGCTCACGCCCGGCTGCTCCCGCAGGGTGGGGTCGAGGGCGGGGTAGGCGAGGCTGCCATCGGCGGCGAACGCCCGGTCGGCGATCATCAGAGGTAGTTCGCGCTGCCCCGCGGGCAGGCCGAGTGCGTCCTCGGCATCGTCGCGGACGATCTGCAGCCCGGCCAGGCCGCGCCAGATCGCGGGGGCGGTGAAGTCCATCCGGTGGTCGTGGTACCACAGCAGCGTCGGCCGTTGGTCCAGCGGGAAGGTGTAGTCCCGTGTCAGGGTGCTCACCACCGCACGCGGATCGTGCATGCCTTGCATGCTCTGCATGCTCTGCATGCCTTGCATGCTGTGTCCGGAGGCGGGCTGCACGTGCGTGGCCGGCTCGTGCCAGCCCTCGGGCAGGACGAGGTCGGTCGGGTATCCGTCGGAAGCCGCCGGGGTCCGTCCGCCGTGCAGGTGCACCACGGTCGGTACGGGCAGCTCATTGCGGTGCGTCACGGTGACCGGCCGGCCGCGACGCGACTCGATCGTCGGCCCCGGGAAGGTGCCTTCATAGGTCCACAGCGGTGTCCTGACACCGGGCAGGATCTCCGCGCTCGCTTCGCGCTGAGTGATCGCGTAACGGTCGACGCCGCCCGAGGTGCTGACGGGCGCCAGTACGGAGGGAATCGGCAGCGGCACCTGGAAAGGCGGCGGCAGCGGTACGGCACTGCGCAACTCGGCGCCGGTGATCGACGGCCTGCGCGCCAGCGCCGCCGAGGCCGACAGCCCGGTGGCCGCCATCAGCCCGAGCGCCCCGCCGATGCCCAGCGCCTGCCGCCGGGTCATGCCACGCTCACGCATCGCGGGCCTCCCGCGGTCGCCGCAGCAGGGGCCGGCGCCAGACGGCGATGAACAGCACGACGAGCGCGACGATGGTCATCACACCCAACGGGATGTGCAACCACAGTGCGCCGTCCAACCCGGCGACGTACTGCACGGTCTCGGCCGTCACCACCGCCATCGTGGCAAGGAACGGCCAGACCTGACGCAGCCCGATCCACACCACGATCGCCACGATCACCTGCAGATAGCCGATGGAGGTGACCACGTCGGCGCCGACCGCGTGCCAGCGCAGACTGTCGAAGTCACCGGTCAGGTACGCACCGGCGAACACCGGCTGGCCGACGATCGCCACCACGTGCGCGCTGGCGACGGCCCGTAGCACCCATCCCACCGGTGTCGTCCGATGCGCAGCATCGAATCCCCGGGTAAGCACGAGGGATCCTCCTCACTCTGTCTCTTGGAAACGCCTCGACACTATGGCTCCAGAGTGATGTTGTCTAAGATCAATATTGCTATGCTGTTATGTGCGGAGAAGCATGAGCGAGCCCCGCAGGGGCTTGGCCTAGGTGGGCCTGCCCCATGTACTCATGGATTTGCCGGTCTCCGGCGCATGAGGTGCTCGTCCACCTGGTCGGCGTCGCTCCGGCCCGCAAACCGTGCCGAACTGCTACGGCGTCAGGGTTGTTCCGGTGATCGCGGGACGAGCAGTCCACGGTTGAACGCCTCGGTGACGGCGGCGGCACGGTCACCCACACCGAGCTTGCCGTAGATGTTCAGCAGGTGAGATTTGACCGTGGCCTCGGTGATGAACAGCCTCGCCGCCGCTTCCCGGTTCGTGGCCCCCGCCGCGACCAGTTGGAGCACTTCGAGCTCGCGTCGGCTGAGCGGCCCCGAGGAGGAGGAGCGTACCCGGCTCATCAGCAGGGCCGCCGCCGACGGCGCGAGCACCGCCTCGCCCCGGGCCGTTGCCCGGACCGCCCGCAGCAGCTCGTCACGGGGAGCGTCTTTGAGCAGGTAGCCGGTAGCACCTGCCTCGATCGCGGGCAGCACGTGGCTGTCGGTGTCGTACGTGGTGAGCACCAGCACACGCACGCCGCGCCCGGCCAGCTCTCTTGTCGCGCTCACGCCGTCCATCCCGGGCATCCGCAGATCCATGAGGACCACATCCGGCCGCAGGGTGTCGGCGAGCCGGACCGCCTCGGCCCCGTCGCCGGCCTCGCCGACCACCTCGAACTCCGGATCGCGCGCGAACATGCTGCTCAAGCCGTCTCTGACCACCGGATGATCGTCGACGATCAGCAGCCTGATCACGGTATCGGAGCGGCTCATGCGGGGGACTCCGCCCGCTCGGAGGGGACGCGGGCCGAGATCCCCGTCCCGGCGCCGGGCTCCGACTCGACCTGCAGCGTGCCTGACAGGCCCTCGATCCGCTGTCGCATCGCGATCAGCCCGAATCCAGGGTGAGCTGCATGCGGGCCATCGGCGACATCATGGGCAAGCCAGGCCGGATCGAAGCCGCAGCCGTCGTCGCGCACGTCCAGAGCCACCTCGTCTTCCAGGTACGACAGCGTCACCCCTACCCGGCTCGCCCGCGCGTGCTTGGCCACGTTGGCCAGCGCCTCCTGCGCGGTTCTGAGCAGCGCGACCTCGGCCTCCGGCCGCAGGGGCCGCGCCGTGCCGGTCGTCGTGATCTGAACAGGGATCTCCTCAAGCGCCGACCAGCGGCCGGCGACGCTCGCCAGCGCCTCGCTCAGCCGTGCCGTCTCCAGCGGTTCGGGGCGCAGCGCGTGCACCGACCGCCGCGCCTCGGACAGGCTCTCCCCGGCCAGCTTGGTCGCGGCCTCAATGTGCCGGCGCCATTCCGCCGGGTCGTCGCCGGAGTGCTCGGCCGCGCGCAGTTGGGTGATGATGCCGGTCAGCCCCTGCGCCAGGGTGTCGTGGATCTCCCGCGCCATCCTCCGGCGCTCGTCCTGCACGCCGGCGTTCCGTGCCTGCACCAGCAACTGCTCGTGCAGGGCCGCGTTCTCCGCCAGTGACGCCGCCAGCTTGCGGTTCGCCTCGCGAGCCTCGCGGAGCGCACGCTCGCGCTCCTCGTTCCGCTGGGCGTCGCGCCGGGCGTACCAGGCGAAGGCGCACATGGGGATGACGTTCGCGGCCACGACGGCGCCGTAGGTGAGCAGGCCGACGGCCGTGGACTTGTCCACGCCGTACGCCTGAGCCGTGCCCGCCACCACCGCCACCGCGCCGACGCCGATCGGCTCCCAGGGCCAGCGCAGGACCCGGAAGGCGAAGACATACGCCGCAGGGGTGAAGAAACCAAACCACGGGTCTCTGATCACCAGGATCGCCGTGAGCAGGAGCAGCACGGTGAAGAACGCAGCCATCACCGGCTCCCGCTCGCGCCAGGCAGGACGGAGCGTGAAGACGCCCAGCATCCACGCCGCCATCAGCGCACACAGGACCAGGTCGATGAGCAGCGACGCGCCCGCCGAGCGCTTGGCGGCCACGGTGACGCCGGTCAGCAGGGCCAGCAACGCATACGGCCCGACGGTCACCGGCACGGGCCACCGTGCCGCTGGATCGCTCACTCGCGTCCTCCTCGCCGGCGCTTGCCCTCAGCGGACAATCTAATCTGTGCACCGGCACGTCCTGATGTCGATCAGCCGGCCTGTGGAGGCTCGATGGCCAGAGCGTGCCGGAAGACGTTGCGCGGGTCCCACCGGGCTTTCACCCGTTGGAGGCGCGGGTAGTTGTCCTTGTAGTAGAGCCGGTGCGCGGACACGCCTGAGGTGTTCCATGCCGGGTCGGCCAGGTCGGCATCGGGGTAGTTGATGTAGGAGCCGTCGTTGACCTCGCCGGGCACGGGCACACCGCCGGTGGCGGCGTACACGTCGCGGTAGAAGCCGCGGACCCAGGCGAGGTTGGCCGCGTCGTCCGCCTCGTCGGCCCAGATCGTCTGGTAGACCGCCTTCATCACCGCGTCCCGCTGGGCGATCGCGGTGGCCCCTGGCGCTACCGCGCGGACCTGGCCGCCGTAGCCGACGAGCAGCATGCCGGCGTCCGGGCCGCCGGTGGAGTTCGTCAGGTTGCGGTAGACGGCCGCGAGTTGGGTGTCGGTGAAGCCGCGTCGCAGGTAGGCGGCCTTTATCTTGTACCGCCGGTTGAGCACGTCACCCGGCTCGCCGGTGCCCGGCCAGGTCATCCGGTGCAACCATGGCATCGTCCGCCGGATGTCGAGCGCCGGTGTGAGGTCGGTGCCGGCGGTCACCGCGGCCAGGAAGTCGGTCACCATGCTGTCGGCGTTGGGGAGGTCCGCGTCGATCTGCGCGACCAGCATGACGGTTCCGCCGGCGCGGTGCGACGGCTGGAGGATCCCGTACAACCCGGCGTACGGAGAGCCGGGCGCGCTGTTGCGCTCATGCCAGGTCCCGAAGTTGCGCAGCAGTCCGGTGAGCGCCTGTTCGGTCATGTGCTCCCAGGACCAGAAGACCACGTGCTGCAGCATCCGCTGTGGTGCCGCCGGGAGCAGCTGGGACGGGTCGGCGCCGGTGACGCGGGGCGAGCGCAACCAGTACCGGGTGACCACGCCGAAGTTGCCGCCGCCACCGCCGGTGTGCGCCCACCACAGATCGCGGTGCGGGTCGCCCGGCTCGCGGGTGGCGACCACCGTACGGGCGGTGCCGTCGCGGTCGACCACCACGACCTCCACGCCGTACAGGTGATCCACCACCGAGCCGTACCGCCGGGACAGCGGCCCGTACCCGCCGCCCGCGAAGTGCCCACCGGCACCCACTTCCGGACAGCCGCCGCCTGGGATCGTCACGCCCCAGCCCTTGAACAGCGTCCGGTACACGTGCCCGAGAGTGGCACCGGGTTGCACCGCGAACGCCTGCCGATCAGCGTCATAGCCGACCTCGTCCATCGGGGAGAGGTCCAGCAGCACCCGCACCGCCGGATCGGCGGTGAAGTTCTCGAAGCAGTGCCCGCCGCTGCGCGGCGCGATCCGCCGGCCGGACCGCACCGCCTCCGACACCGCACGCACCACCTGATCGGTCGACCCGACCACGCGGATCTCCTCCGGCCGGCCGACGTACCGGAAGTTGTTGCCACGCAGCAGGTTGTCGTAGCGAAAGTCGCCCGGCCGTACCGTCACCGGCCCGAATCCCGTCGTCTCCGGTACGGCCGCGGCGGCGGCACCGGTACCGGCGCCCAACACGGTGACCGTCGCGGCACCCGCACCGGCGAGCAGCCCACGACGGCTCACCGTTGCGCGTGTACTCCCGTCGCTCATTTCTGGCATGTGTCTCGTTCCTTTCCTGCGGGAGGAGTCAGCGTCTCAATCCGGGAGCCAGGCACACATCAACCCATGTGCTGAATCGACGGCTGAACCCTCCGCCCCACCGAACGGCTGATCCACCGCGGAACTTGACGACGCGCCGGCATCACAATCCGAGGGGCCGTCTCGTCGTAACTACCGAGACGCTGTTTTCACCAGCAGAGCCAAGGAGAGGCGACATGTCAGCAGACCAGGAAGCACGTAACAAGGAGACGTACCACCACTTCCACGACGCCATCAACAGCGGCGATCTGGAGGTCATCTCGAAGGCGATCGACGAGTACGTTCACCCGGAAGGGCGGTTCCACACGGCGGAGCGGACCGACGTGCCCGCGGTGCAGGCACAGAAACGCATATGGGAGACCCTGCTGCGCGCGTTCCCCGACATTCACGTGACGGTCGAGGACCTGCTCGCCGAGGGAGACAAGATCGTCGTCCGGCAGACGGTCACCGGGACCAACTCCGGTGAATACCGGGGCATGCCCGCGACCGGCAGATCCGTCACCTACAACGAGATCTTCATCGTCTGCTTCGCCGACGGCCAGATCACCGACCTCTGGGGAGTCGTCGACGTCTACTCCCAGCTGCGGCAGCTCGGCCTCATCCAGGCGTAGTACCTCGTCGACGCGCACGCGGCGGACCTTGCCGCCGAGCCGCCCCGAGAGGAACCGCTTGTGCCCGCGCCCCGCCGCCGGCAGCTCCGATCTGGATCAAGTCCAGCCCTCGCTACACCGAGGAACCCTGACACGGTCGCGGACCGCGATCGCGCTCGTTCCCGATGAGCGTTCCTGCCCGCTGAACCGCTGCCCTGCCTGCGGACAAGCGGGCGACAGGTCTCTCGGACGACGTCGTCGTCCCGCATCTTCAGGGGGCAGGTTCGCCCCCTCGTCACTGTCACATGAGACGCAATGAGTACTCCGGCTTCGCGGCCGGAGTCGTCAGCAACCCTGCAAGGAGAAATCACATGGATGCGAGGCACAACGGTGGCCGCCGGGCTCTGGTGGTCGGGTTGGGCATCAGCGGGATCGCGACCGCGCTGCGGCTGCGGCAGATCGGCTGGACGCCGGTCATCGTCGAGCGGAGCGCCGGCAGGCGCTCCGGTGGATATTTCATCGCGCTGTTCGGCGCGGGCCGTGCCGCCGCCAGACGCCTGGGCATCCTGGACAGGCTCGCCGATCGAGGCCCGGACGGCGCCGCCTACGACATCGACCGGGCCGGGAATCGCCGGCCGGGGCTGGGCTTCAAGGACTTTCCTGGCCGGCCGTGGATGATGATGCGGGGAGACGTGGAGGAGGCCGGTTTCGCCGCGCTGCCGTCCGATGTCGAGATCCGTTACTCCACCGTGCCGACCCGGATCGAGCAGGACCCCGACGGGGTTGATGTGACGCTGGCCGACACCGCCGACGGAACCTCGGTCACCGAGCGTTTCGATCTGGTCGTCGGTGCGGACGGGTTGCGCTCCACGGTGCGGCGGCTGGCATTCGGGCCGCACGAGGACTACTTGCGCCGGATGAACTACATGCTGGTCGCGTATCAGCTGCCCGGCGCGCTCCCCGGCCATGACCAGACCGATTCCGTCATCCTCGCAGAACCCGGACGGTCGATGTGGATCTTCCCGTTCAAGGACCGTCCGCCGACCGTGCTGCTGAGCTACCACACCGACGATGTGGACGCCGAGTTCACCGGGCCGATGATCGATCGGGTGCGCGCGGTGTTCGGCCCGGAGCCGGCCGGCCCGGTGCTGGGTGCGGCGCTGGACGTGCTGGAGTCGGCCGAGGAGGTGCTGTTCGACTCCGTCGAGCAGGTGCACATGGACAGCTGGCATCGCGGCCGGGTGGTGCTCGTGGGTGACGCGGCCTGGTGCGTGACCCTTTATGCGGGGATGGGCGCCTCGAGCGGGATGGCCGGGGCCGACCTGCTGGGCACCATGCTGGCCCGCCATCCCCGCAGCGTGACGCAGGCACTGGCCGAATGGGAGCAGCAGTTGCGCCCCTCCATCGGCTACCTCCAGGGCAACGGGATGCAGATGCGCAGCCTGTTCGTCCCGGCCACCCGCTTCGAACTCGCGCGGCGCAAGGCGATGGTCCGCATGAGCAAGATGCCGGTCACCTCCCCGCTGCTGCGCCGGTGGCGGACCAAGGGCAAGGCGGCCCGAATGAAGGACATGGACTTCTCCCACCCTGACTTCGCCCGCCCAGGCCTCACCGGTCCCGCCCGCGTACACGCTTGAGGGCCGATGGCTTGACAGCGGGCGGCCGAATCCAGCACCCTTTCACTAATCAATTAGTGAAAGGGTGCTTTGGTTGATCGAGTTCAACCTGGACCGCGGCTCAGGCGTTTCGACGTACCTGCAGCTCGTTCACCAGGTCAAACAGGCGCTCAGGCTCGGTACGCTGCGGCCCGGCGACCAGTTGCCGACCGCCCGCGAGGTGGTCGAGAGCCTGGCCATCAACCCCAACACCGTGCTCAAGGCGTACCGGGAGCTGGAGCGCGAAGGGCTGGTCGAGGGGCGGCCGGGGATGGGGACGTTCGTCCGGCAAGGCATCGCGGGGGCGACGCTCGCCGAGCACACGCGGCTGCGGCGCGGTCTGGAGGCGTGGGTGCGCGACGCCCTCGCGGCCGGGCTCGATCAGGAGGACCTGCGGGCGCTGTTCACCGTGGTACTGGCCGACGCCTCGAAGGAGGGCGTGGCATGAGTCCCGCATTGGAGGCGACCGGGCTGGGGGTCCGCTATCGCCGTACGTGGGTGTTGCGCGACTGCTCGCTCTCCGTGCCCGTGGGACGCGTGGCGGCGCTCGTCGGCCCCAACGGCGCGGGCAAGACCACGTTCATGCACGCGGCCGTGGGCCTGGTGCGGCCGGCGCTGGGCAGCGTCCGCGTGACCGGCGAGGCGGCGTTCGTGGCGCAGGACAAGCCGCTGTACGACAACTTCACCGTCGCCGAGATGCTCACCTTCGGCCGACGCACGAACCGGCGCTGGGACGACGCCGCCGCTGCCGACCGGCTCGCCGGGCTGGGCATCCCGCTGGAGCGGAAGGTGAGCGGACTGTCGGGCGGCCAGCAGGCGCAGGTGGCGGTCACGCTGGCGCTGGCCTGCCGGCCCGACCTGCTCGTGCTGGACGAACCGCTGGCCAACCTCGACCCCCTCGCCCGCCACGACGTGATGCGCTCGATCATGGCGGAGGTGGCCGGGCGGGAGCTGACCGTGCTGCTGTCCTCGCACGTCGTCTCCGACCTGGAGGAGACCTGCGACTGGCTCGTCGTGCTGAACGGAGGCCGGCTGCAGGTCAGCGGCGACATCGACGAGCTGCTCGACGGGCATCTCGTCCTCACCGGGCCGGACGAGGCGTCGGCGGCGGGGACGCAGGTGGTGGGCGCGAGCCGTACCGGCAGGCAGGTCAGCATGCTGGTCAGGGGCGCGGCCCCGCCCGATCCGCGCTGGCAGGCGCGGCGCCCCGGGCTGGAGGAGCTCGTCATGGGCTACCTGCGCAGCCCCGAGTCGGCGGCGCTCCCGGGACTGACGGCGGTGGGCGCGTGATCTGGGTGACGTGGCGCCAGCACCGGGCGCAGATCCTCGTGACGGCGGGCCTCCTGGCGCTGCTGGGGGTGCTGCTGCTGGGTTCGGGGGTGGAGGCGAGCCGGTACGTGGCCGAGCACGCCCCGCCGGGCTGCCCGGGGCCCGCTGTGGCGTGCGGAGACCTGGCGCTGGCGCTCGCGCAGCGCTACGACGCCGTGTACTCGATCTTCGGCTGGATGCCGCTGGTGGCGCCCGCGCTGATCGGGGCGTTCTGGGGCGCGCCGCTGCTCGGCCGCGAGTACGAGCGCGGCACCCACCGCCTGGCCTGGACCCAGGCCGTGCCCGTGTGGCGGTGGCTGGCGGTCAAGCTGTCGGTCCTGGGCGGGGCGGTGGTGACGGGTGGGCTGCTGCTGTCGCTCATGGTGAGCCTGTGGCGGCCGGTGTTTCGAGCGGGGGTCGACTCCACGTTCGGCAATATCGGCGTGTTCAACATGGTCGGGGTGGAGCCGGCGGCGTGGTGGCTGTACGCGTTCGCGCTGGGCACCGCGGCCGGCACCCTGTTCCGACGTACGCTGCCCGCGATGGCGCTGGTCGTGGCCGGTGTGACGGTGACGATGTTCACGCTGTTCCAGCTGAGCGACTACTACGCCGAGCCGACGCGTACCGAGTTGTCCGGCACCGTGCTGCTGGACGATCCCGACGCCCGGCTCGTGAGCGCCGCCTGGGTGGAGCCGTCCGGGAGAGAGGTCGCCGAGCCGTCGGTCAGCGGCTGTCCGCGTCGGGTGGACGTGGGGCAGAGCGAAAAGAACGCCAGGGCGTGGCAGGCGTGCCTGTTCGGCAAGGGGTACCGGTACGCGGTGTACTACCATGCGCCGTCCAGGTTCTGGCGCTTCCAGTGGACCGAGGCAGGGATCCTGGCGCTCGCGTCGGCGGCCCTCGGCGGCCTGGCCGTACGCCGCACCCTTCGTCGCCCCGGCTGACAGGCCGGTTCTGCGAGAAGGCGGTCCGGCGCAGATCGGGGTGTCAGTAAGAGTGCGCTGTCCCCAGGTGCACGCGCTTGCGTCAACCCAGGTCAGTGGCCGCCTGTTGGTAGCCGATCGTGAATCTCGGCGGATATCCGCAAGTACTTCGGCTTTCGCGAGTGCTCGGTCGCCGACGCCGAGTAGGCCGCGCAGTGGCTGACCGTGAATGCGTGTCATAAGGCCCGCCAGTAGCTTCCAGCAAAACCAACGATCAGCTTTTGATCTTGGCGTGGCAGGTCATCACCGCGGCGAAGCGGAGGTTGGCGCGGATGACGGTAAAGCTGTTGTCGCGGCTGTGGCGTACACGCTTGAATCAGCAGGCCACCACGGCCGACTGCGGATGAGCCGGAAAGGGGGAGGCGCTTCATGAGTGAAGCGTTCTACTCGCACGCGAGGCTGTACGACCTGATGTTCCCGGGCGGCGGGCCCGCGGTCGACTTCTACCGGGCCGGCGCCGATCGGCACGGCGGGCGCGTGTTGGAACTCGGGTGCGGCACCGGGCACAAGCTGATCCCCATCGCGTCCGACGGGCATCCGTGCGTCGGCTTGGACTTCTCGTCAGACATGCTGGCTGAGGCTCAGCGTAAGGCGGACGAGCGCGGTGTGGCGGTGGAATGGGTGCAGGGCGACATGCGGGCCTTCGATCTGGGCCGCACATTCGACTTCGTATTCATCACGGCCAATTCCCTACTGCATCTGCATGATGCTGAGGATCTGGTGAGCTGCTTCCGGTCGGTTCGACGACACCTGGCGCCTGGAGCACGGTTCGTCTTCGATGTGTTCAACCCGAGCGTGCGCCTCCTTGCCGAAGCCGATGGCGTGCGGCGCACCCGGGAGTCGTTCATGGATCCTGACCGTGGCAACGTCAGCGTCGATGTCGCTGAGATCTACGATGCGCCCGCGCAAGTCACCCGCGGGACGTGGTACCTCTCGACTGACTCCGAGCCCGACTTCGTCGTCGCACCGCTCGAAATCAGGAGCATCTTCCCGCAGGAGTTGCCGCTGCTCGTCTCGCTCGGCGGCCTTCGGCTCGTCGAGCGCTTCGGCGACTGGTCCGGTCGGCCGTTTGCCGTGGATGCGCCGCTTCAACTCTGCATCTGCGAGTCCGCGTGATGGAAGGCGGGAGCACAGTCTCGGTCAAGCAGAACTCGCCCCGGCGAACGACACGCATCCCGCACCGTCGACAGCCCGCCCGTACACGTGGCAGAACACCCGCTCGGCGCTGGTCGCGGCGTCCGAGCGCAGCCACGGGCCGACATCGACCGCCAGCACGATCCGCCCGTCGGCGGCCCGCGGCAGCGGCAGAGCCGACAGCGATCGGCGTAAGCGGGCCCCCTCGATCCGACCGCTGTTCAATCCGTCGTACAACGCACCGTGACCACGCCGGTGCTCGGGTGCCAATGCCAGCTCCACCAGCGTCTTGACCGGACACTCGGTGCACAGCAGCGCTTCGGCCAGCTCGAACAACGCATCGGTCCGCGCAGGAAGGCAGCCATAGAAGTCGGTCCGGAACCGGGACGACACGGCCAAGGACTCGACACGGGCAGCAGCGTTCAGCACACTCATCCTCACGGCCTTGGCAGTGATCGGCAGTGTCTTCAGCGGCGCACATGATCACGTCAGGGCCGTCTCACTGTCCCGCGAACGACCAAAGTCCCCAGCTTGACGAGCCGCTCGAAAAGCACAGATTTGGACCAAGCTCAGCCCAGGCCTGCAACGACTACTCCGGGGTCGGCGAAAACCCGGCGGCGTCCAATGCCTGTTCGGCAGCGCGAAGGCTGACGTACTCGGCCGAGTCCGTCTGCCACCACAGGGTCCAGAACGCCTCGATCCTGAGCAGGATGTCGCCGTACTCCTGGCGCCAGACCAAGGCGACCGGTGGTTGCAGGCGGTACCCCAAAGCGTCGATCGGCCCGACCGCCCAGCGTTCGCCGTCGAGCACGACCACTGGCACGTGGTGTGATGGCAACTGCTCGATCGTCAGGTCGGTCTCGGAGACGCGCGCCGCGGTGACCGTGGCCCGGATCGTCCCAACGTCCCAGTCCGGGTACGGCGGCGTGAGCGCGCGCGCCACCACGTCGGCGGTGAGTTCGTCGACCAACTCGATCTCGGCCGGCTCCGCGTACGCCGACTGGTTGGCGACGCCTGCCGGGATGGCCGGCGTCGCGAGCCTGCGAGTCGCGGTCTCGGGGAACACAGCGAACGTCTCGGGATCGAGCGGGCCGAACGAGATCTCGAGCGCAAGCGGACGGACCACCGGAGAAAGGATTTCCAACGTACGCATCACCGCGGCACGGCGCTCAGCGACTCCGTCGAGCACCTGCGGCGGACCGTAGCGCGTGATAAGGAGCCCGCGGTCGGCGATGGCGAATGTCGACTGGTTGGGTGCTTTCATGGCTAGGAACAGTAACCAGAGTGGATGTGAGGACTCTCGCGGCCGTTGATAGCCTGGCCAAACCCGGCGTACCGCTTGAACCGCTACACCTCGTAGCGCCATCTATTTGAGGAAAGTCCCGAATGTGAGGATCTGAGGTTAAAAGACAAGCTGAGTGAGTATTTGAGAAGTTCTCGTGTAGACGGCATGGCGGCACGACGGCTGGTATCAGGCTCGGCAGGGTGTCCGGGTGTCATCGCGCCGCGGCTACCCGTCTGACTTGACTGGCGCCCAGTGGGACCTGGTCAAGGACCTGCTTCCCGACTCGCGGCTTCGTGGCAGGACCGCGACGGCGGTAAGACCGCCCTTCTCGGTACCACGCTGAGCAGCCCGATCCGTCACGTCTTCGCTGATCAAGGCTTCGCCGGCCGGTTCGTCGACTGGGCGAACACCACGCTCAAGACCATCGTCGAGATCGTGCGCAAACCCGCCGAGCAACGTGACTTCGCCGTTCACCCGCGCCGGTGGGTCGTGGAGAGAACCCTGGCCTGGCTCACGGCGCTCCGCCGGCTGGCCCGCGACTACGAACGACACCCCGAGACCTCGGAAGCCTCATCCGCTGGGCCGCCATCAACGGCATCCTCCGTCGGATCACCCGCGGACAACCTGCCCGCCGACAGCCCCACCGCACCTTCACCTGGACCTGATCAACATCTCACACTGGCCAAGGACGAGCTGGTCGCGGCGGCGTTCAGCGACGCGTTTTGGACCCGCTGTCGTTTCCGTCCAAGACAGCTACCGCGGCCGTGATCTAGCGTGGACCCGGCAGCCCGCCCGAGCATGAGGAGACGGCACAGTGCGTAACTTGGTCTACACCGGTTTCATGTCGCTCGACGGCATCGTGGACTCGCCTGGCGGCGGGCCGGGGGAGGGACACCGCAGCGGCGGGTGGGTGTTCAAGGACCTCGAGTTCGTCCCCGAAGCCTGGTCGCTAAAGGGTGAGGAGCTCACCGACACGACGGCGCTGATGTTCGGCCGTCGCAGTTACGAGGCGTTCGCGGCGACCTGGCCCGGCTCGGAGGACCACGCCGACTACAAGGAACTGCCCAAGTATGTGGTGTCGACCACGCTGTCCGACGACGCCATCGTCGACGGATGGGGGCCGACCACGATCCTGCGCTCGACCGAGGACGTCGCGGCGCTCAAGGAGGGTGAGGGCGGTGCGATCTTCATCCACGGGAGCGCGGAGCTGGCCCGGCGGCTGTCGGACGCGGGGCTGATCGACCAGTACAACCTGCTTGTCTTTCCCGTGCTGCTCGGTGCCGGGAAGAGCCTGTTCGGCCGGGCCGACCGGGACAAGCACATGCTGACCCTGCGGGAATCGGAGAGCTACTCGAACGGGATCCTGAAGCTGGTCTACGACGTCAGGCGCTGATCCAGGTCGAGGGCGATCGCGCCGCCGGCGCCCTCGCGCAGCTGCCTGACGGTGCGTCCGACGTAGGAGCGCAAGGCGCGGGCCAGGTGCGGCTCGTCGCAGTAGCCGAGCTTGGCGACGACGTCGGTGGCCGGGTCGCCGGCAGCCAGCAGCTGCGCCGCCGTGCGGGTGCGCTCGATCTGCCGGACGGTGCCCTGCGTCAGCCCGGTCGCGGCGCGGAACCGGCGTTCGACCGTGCGCCCCGAGACGGATGGGCGGTGACCCCGCAGTACTTCGACGCAGAGCAGGTCACGGACCACGATCCCGGCCCGGACGAGACGTTTGACCAGAGCCTCGGCGTCGTCGGGGCCGGGCGTCTCCCAGCGCGTGCCGTCCAGCCGGAACGTCCGGCGCGTGGTGTCGGGGAGCCCGATGCCGCCGTCGACCAGCGCCGGCGTGGGCACGGCCCGCAATGAGGTGCCCACAGCGAACTCGATGCCCGTAAAGGTCGCGCCCTCCGGCACCGGCGCCGTGCCGGTCCGTGTCTCGGGACCGGTGATGCCCGTGTACGCCCGGCCAGCGTGTTCCCAGAACACCAGGCCCCAACGCACTCCTGCGACGGACGTCATTGCAGTGACCTGCTCGCTCGTGCATGTCCACACGGGCTTGCCGTGGCGCAAAGCCGCATAGCCGGGCAAGCTACCGAGAACGCCGCTGACAGCGATCCCCTGACGGTCGCTGATCATCATTGACGGTCATGCCCTGCCGGTCTTTTCCCGATCAGGATGACTTTCGTGCAGGAGCGACCGCAGTTCGGCGGTGTCGATGATGTGGGCCAGTCTCGGGAAAACGCTGGTCATCAGCGTCTGGTGGACTTGCGGGTCCGGGTCGGTGACGCCGTCGGAGAGGACGTAGAGCTGGTAGTCGCGGTCGGCGGCGTCAGCGACGGTGGACAGGACGACGCCGCTGGTGGTGATGCCGGCGATGACCAAGGTGGTGATTCCGCGATCCCGCAGTTGCCGGTCCAGGTCTGTCGTGGACAGCGCGCCGTAGCGGGTCTTGCGGACGGTGATGTCGCCGGGCTCCGGGGCAAGCTGAGCGTGAAAGGCGCTGTCAGGCTCCTCGTGGTGCATGAGGTGCTGCCGGCCGAGAAAGGAGAAGGTCTTGTTGGCCGGTGGGATCGCCGCCCAGTCGGCTTCGGTGAATCCGACCCGCACGTAGGCGATGGCGGCGTCGTGCGCTCGCATGTCGGCGATGGCACCGGCCACCCGTGACAGCAGTGCTTCCGGGTTGGCCAGGCCGGGGAGCGAGGCCAGGATTCCCTGCTGGTAATCCATGACGAGCAGTGCGGCCGTCCGGGGGTCCAGCGGCGGCGGCGTGACGGTCATTTTTCTCTCCTTGGGCGATGAGGGGTGCCCTGACACGCGAGAGCGCGCGCCGGGGCCGACTACACGTTGGGCACGTGAGCCACGATGTGCC
Source organism: Nonomuraea helvata (assembly GCF_039535785.1). Lineage (NCBI taxonomy): Bacteria > Bacillati > Actinomycetota > Actinomycetes > Streptosporangiales > Streptosporangiaceae > Nonomuraea > Nonomuraea helvata. The sequence goes on along the minus strand of NZ_BAAAXV010000012.1, from coordinate 422,675 downwards.
GCGCCGCGACCCCATCGGCCACGGCGCGAAGGCCGTCACGCTCATCTCCGAGTTGTACGCGGAGAGGCGAGCCGCTCCGAAGGGGCCGTGGCCCGATCGCGGTGACGGCTGTGGCGGCCTGTCAGGTGCGGCTGAGTGTCGGCTCCGGTTCGGGGAGAGGGACGGCCGGGCGGCGGGGGAACAGCAGTGGGGTCCCACGGACCCAGCGGCACCGCCACGGCCGCTCCCACCACGGCCCCCACGCAGGAGAGCGCGGCGACCTCGGCCGGTCCGGCATGCAACACCTGGATGGCGATCAGTGGGAAGGCGCCGAAGGCGAGCCATGTGCCGAGCGCGCTGGTCCCGTACGCTCCCCAGAGCCACCCGAACCGCCGCCCCAACCGGTGCCCGCTTCTCATGCCCGACGCCCCCTCGCTCGCACAACCGATCCGTGATCGCAAGCATCAAAGCGCGCGCTGGACCAGGGGATCAAACAACTGCGGGGCCATCGGCCACAACGAGCGGTTGTGTCCGCAGGGTGTCGGCATGGACCTCGACACCGTACGGACCTTCGTCGCCGCCGCCGACGCGGGGCAGTTCCAGGAGGCCGCCGCCGAGCTGGCGGTCACCCAGCAGGCCGTCTCCAAGCGCATCGCCGCGCTGGAGCGCAACCTCGGCGTGCGGCTGTTCACCCGCACCGCCCGCGGCGCCGAGCTCACCATCGACGGGCAGGCGTTCCTGCCCCACGCCCGCGAGCTGCTGCGCGTCGCCGAGCGCGCGGTCGCGTCCGTGCGCACCGGCAGCCGTCCGCTGCGCGTCGACATGATCGCCTCGCGCAGCGCGGCCTCGGGCCTGATGCGCGCCTGCCACCCGCGTCCGCTACCCGGCGGCCCGCCCACTGACCCCGACTCTTCACCGAACGCTGGGTACACGAAGCCGGCCAATCCCGCCGCCCTCAACGAACGCTTCATCCAGCCTCAGGCGGCCAACACCCTGGCTCGGCTCCAGGCCGCCAAGGAGCAGGGGCAACTCGTCCCCGATTTCGATGAGGACCTGGGCTTCGAGATCCTGTCGGGACCGCTGTACGTCCGGCTGCTGATCACGCAGCAGCCACTGACACCCGCCTACTGCGATCGCCTGCTCCAAGCGGTCTTCGTCGGCATGGGAGCTCAACCTGTGAGCTAGATCACGGTTGAGGTTGACCTTAGGTCAGGGTGGAAGCTCTTCGCAGCGGCGCGACGCCGACCGGACATAAAGGATTTCAAGGAGCAAACAGCCATGTCCATCACCCTTTCCGACCAGGACAAGAGCACCCTGCGGACCGCCGCGTACGGCGCCGTGTCGCTGATGGCCGCCGCCGGTGCCGCCGGCAAGCCCCACAAGACCGCCGCCAACGGCAGCATCGCGCTGGGCTCGGCCACCGGCCTGGTCGGTCACGTGCTCGCGGAGTATCCCAAGGGCAAGGACCTGACCGGCAGGTCCGTGGCCGAGATCGCCGACCGCGTGCTGCCGGCCCTGACCGCGGCCATGAAGCTGCTCAAGAAGCAGGATCCGGCCGAAGCCGACAACTTCCGCAGCACCGTCCTCGTCGCTGTCGAAACCGCCCAGATCCACCAGGGTCGGCCGAGCCCCGCCACGGCCGAGATGGCCCGCAAGATCACCACCGCCCTCGACGCCGCTGCGGACAGCGGGACCGTGCCGGCGGCTGCTGCTGGGCAGGATCGCCCGGAGCTGCAGAAGGCGATCGAGGAGATCGTCGATTCCGGTTTCGTCGGGGTCTCGCTGCGTGTGAACGATGAGCTGGGGGAGTGGGCCGGCAGCGCCGGGGCGGCCGAGCTGGGCGGGTCCGCGAAGCCGCCGACGAACGGGCATGTCCGGATCGGCAGCAACACCAAGACCTTCACCGCGACCCTGGTGCTGCAACTGGTGGCCGAGGGCAAGGTCGGTCTGGACACTCCGGCGGCGGACTACCTGCCCGAGCTCGGGCTGGACGAGCGGATCACGGTGCGGATGCTGTTGCAGCACACCAGCGGGGTGTTCAACTTCAGCGGCGAGGTCAACGGCGACGGGACGATCACGCCGGGGATCCCCATCCCCTACGGCACCACAGGCAAGGAGTGGATGGACAACCGGCTCAAGACCTACCGGCCGCAGGAGCTGGTGGAGCTGGCGTTGTCCAAGCCGGCGCGGTTCGAGCCGGGGACGGGCTGGAGCTATTCCAACACCAACTACGTGCTGGCCAGGCTGCTGATCGAGAAGGTCACCGGCCGTTCGGTCGCCGAGGAGATGCAGCGGCTGATCCTGGGGCCGCTCGGGCTGTCGGGCACCGTGGTGCCGGACGCCTCGCCGGAGATCCCCGAGCCGTACGCCCACGCCTATTACCGGTACGAGGACGCCGGTGAGCAGAAGACGATCGACATCACCCGCCAGAACCCCTCCTGGATCTCCAGCGGCGGTGACATGATCTCGACCACCCAGGACCTCCACACGTTCATCTCCGCGCTGATGGGCGGCAAGCTCCTGCCGGCCCCGCTGCTGGCCGAGATGTGCACCCCGTACCCGACGGGCATCCCGAACATGGACTACGGTCTGGGCGTGTTCGTGGTGAACACGGATGGCGGCGGCACCGTCATCTCCCACAACGGCGCCGCCGTGGGCCACGCGGCGCTGATGTACAGCACACCCGACGGCAGCAAGACCCTGACCGCCGCGCTGAACTGCGTGGACGACGCCGACCTGTCCATCGCAACGGCATTCCAGATCGCCCAGCAGAGGCTCGTCAACGAGGTGTTCTGCGGTGGGCAGGCCGATCCGGCTCAGCCGACCGACTGAGCGCCTGTGATCCGTACACCTCGAGGGGCGACCCCTTCCGGTCGTACGTCAGGTCGAACCCGAAGCGGGGCCATGCCGAGCTCAACGGGCTCGGCATGGCCCGTCCATATGCTCGGCTGGGGTGTGTAGTCGCCGAGCTCGAACACAAGGCAGGCTGAGCAGATGAGGAACGGAGTCACGATCGGGCAGGCGGCGGCATTCGTCGGCGTCACGGTGAAGACGGTGCGGCACTACCACAAGCTCGGCCTGGTCGAGGAGCCGGAACGCGACAGCTCCGGCTACCGGCGGTACGGATCGGACGACCTGTTGCGGCTGGTGCAGGTCCGGACGCTGGCCGCCGCCGGGGTGCCGCTGGCCGAGATCGGGCCGCTGCTCGACGCCGATGCCGCGCTGTTCGCCGCCGCGCTCGCGGACGTCGAGCGGCAGCTCACCGAACGGATCGAGGAGTTGACCGTACGGCGTGACACGCTGCACCGGCTCGCCGACGGCAACCGGGCTCTGCTGCCCGACCGTGCTGTGGCGCTGCTGGAGCGGATGTCGGGCCTCGGATTCTCCGCGGACGAGGTGGCGGCCACCAGGGAGGGTTGGGTGCTGGCCAAGGCCCTGGTCCCAGAAGGCTTCGACGACTACCTCACCTCTTTCGAGCACGCCCTCGAAGACACCTGGCTCGTCGACTTGGGCAAGCGCGTGGCCGAGGCCGCGGCCTGGGAACCGGACGACCCCCGCATCGCCGAGTTCGCCACCGCCGCGGCCGACCACTACCTCGCCAACCCCGCACTGCTGGAGACCGTGACCGGCCTGCAAGCCCGCACCGATACCGCGACCCGGTACACGCTGATCGCCCACCACGGCGAAGAGCAGACGCCGGCCGCGGCGCGGCTGACCGAGCTTTTCGAGGCCAAGCTCCGCGCCGCCGGCATCCATATCCCCAGACCCGATTCCCACTGACCGCGCCGCGCTCCGGCCTTCCGGCCCGGCGACCGGCCGACCGCCACGGCTGATGGAGACCAGGCAGGTTGTGCCGATCTGGTGCGAACCCCGCGTTGGCCGCCTCGGTGGCGGCCTGGGGATAGGGCGCCACCGAGGTTGGTGCTGCCCCGCGACCGAAGGATCTGCTCGCGGGGCGATGAGTCGTCGGCAGCGTCGGGCTTGAGCACAGCGGCGGAGGACAGCACGACGTGTTCGACGCCGTTCGTGCCGGCGGCGTCGATGAACTCGGCGATGTGCGAGGCCTGGGCGTAAAGGAAGACCGAGGTGATGCCGGACAGAGCGACGGCGAATGTAGCGGGGTTCTTGAGGTCGCAGGCAGTGGTCGGGACGCCGTCGGGGCAGCGGCCTGGTCAGGTCATGGCTGTTTCGAGCGCCACAGCGCGGCCCAGGCGCCGGCGGTGTGCGGAAGGTTCCGCACACCGCCGGCGAGTACGGTCACCGCCGGTCGCGAGCTCTCTGGTCGGCGAGCAGGAAGATGAGGACGAAGGTGACGCCCACCACGGCGGCCACCGCGCTCTCTGGTCACAGCGCCGGCTAGGGGACCTCGCCGGGCTTGTCGACGATGCCGGCCGCCAGCCACACATCAGCGAAGACCGCACCCTTCCGGAATGCCACCTCCCCGTTGATCACCTCATCGCGCAGCCAGATCGACTGGTCGGCCATGACCCGATACGTGCGAGGATCGAGGATGAGGTAGCGGCGTTCGTTTTCTTCCCCGATAGTGGACCGGAACAGGCCGAGCCCCGTTCGTCCGGTCGCATCCCTGACGTTCTGTTCGATCTCCACCCCTGGGATCTTCGCCAGTGCGCGGAAGATGGCCGCCTCGAGTTTGGGCGGCATGACCGCCTGCTGCTTCAGGTATAGGGAGAGAATGCGGTAGGCACGCGAGTCCGGGTCCTCGACCAGCTTGGACTCCTCCTTGGGATAGTCGATCCAGTGCCGGTCGCCAACGACGTGGGCGAGCAGCTTGTCCGGATCGGTGGGGAGCTTGAGTAGTTTCTCCCGGTATTGCTGGGGCGACAGGTCGTCATCCCCCGGATCGGGTGGAACATCCCGCACGTGGAAGTTCCCCTCTGGATCCCGTCCGGCGCTCTGCTTGCCGTCATAGCGCAGCCAGCTCTCGTACGTCATGGTCCGACCGTCCGCAGGCTGGACATTGAGGATCTTGGTGTACTCCCACTGATCAGGCCGGGGCTCCGGCGCGGCGGCCCGGCTCTCAACGGTCTTGGCGGCCCGCTCGAGCACCGTCTCCGAGTTCAGCAGGATCGTCTCCACGGCGGGCAGGGGCCGTATCTCCGGCGGACGCTTGAGCGCCGAGACTGCGACGACTGCGATCGCGACCGCCGCCACGGCTGCGACCAGCAGGGATGGCATGATCACGAACCTCCGCCCGCGCCGTGTCACCCGGCGGCGGAGCCTGCGCAGCCGCTCGGCCTCCGGTAGCGGCGCGTCTGCCCGCATCTTGGCGAGGATCTCCAGGTCATCCACGCTCTGCCTCCTCCTCATCCAGAACGATGGCGGACGGATCAACGCCGCCCAGCGCCGCGCGCGTCTTCTTCCTGGCGCGATGCAGCCGCGAGCGAACCGTGCCGATGGGTATGCCTAGGGCCAGTGCCACTTCCTCGTAGCTGAGATCCGCCCAAGCGATCATCAACAGCACCTCGCGGTCCTCCGACGACAACACCGCGAGCGCCCCCGCGAGATCGCGCTGCGCCGCCGACGCCGACACCCGGGCCTCGACCCGATCGGCGTAGCTCTCCGCCACCTCATCGACGCCGGTCCTCGCCAGGGCCAGGTAGAACCGCTGTTCTGTACGACGGTGCTTGCCGATCAGGTTGGCCGCGATGCCGTACAGCCAAGGACGGGCGTCGGGGTGACTGACGTCGTAACGGGCGCGACGCCTGAAGGCGGTCAGGAACGTCTCCGCCACGACGTCGTCGGCCAGCGAGGCACCCAGCCGCCGCGTCACATAGCGGTGCAAGGCGGGGGCGTGCCGGTCAAATAAGGCCGCGAAAGCGGCGGGATCGCGCCCAGACCGCTGGATCAGCTCGGCGTCCTCCAGGCTCCTGTCAGTTGTCAAGCCTGTGCTCCGTTTCCGTGGTGTCGTCACCCTCTTTCACCCGAAGTGCCGACTCGGGTTCTCGCCCGTATGAGAAGGGTTGGAAGAGCGGACGACCATCGCCGAGATCGCCGCCGCCCGCGTCGCCGAGAAGACCGTCACCAACTGCTTCCCGCGTAAGGAAGACCTGGCTCTGGACCATCAGGAGGAGTTCGCCGCCTCCCTTGCCCGTGCCGTCACCGCACGACGCCCAGGAGAATCAGCGCTGGCCGCGCTGCGCCGCGCGTTCGCCGATGCCGTGGCCGCCGAGGACCCGGTCGCCGGATTCTCCGGCCAGGGGTTCGCCCGCATGATCGCCGACAGCCCCACCCTGACCGCCTGCCTGCGCGGGCTGCACGACCAGCGGGAACATCACCTCGCCCAGGTGCTCGCCGACGCCACTGCCGCCCAGTACGACGACATCACCGTGCAGACCGCCGCCGCCCTGCTGGGTGCCGTTCACCGCGTGCTGTTTCACCGCATCCAGACCCTCACGCTCGCCGGACACCCCAACGACCAGATCGCCCACACCATCGCCGCCGAAGCCAGCCAAGCCTTCGACTTGCTGGAGCCCGCCCTGGGCGACTACGCCTCCGCCTGAGCTGAGCCTTCGGGCCTGCTGTTCGGGCAGGCTCGGCGCAGGCAGTCGCCGGCGGCGCCCGGGCAAGGCGAAAAGCGATGCTGGTTTGACCTTGACGCTGCGTCAACTTCTAGCATCGGGGCCATGTCGATCACAGTTCTTGACACATACTCCGCCATGAAGCGGATCCTGCTGGCCCCGGTCGCGGACCGCGTTGACCTGCTGCGTTCGATGCTGGAGGCCAACAGGGGCATGTACCGCTACAGCCCCGGCGAGGTCGACCTGGTGGCCCTGCACCTCCAATCGGCTGGGTTCCCTATCGACCGCGACGAGGAGCGTTGCCTCGACGCGCTCGAAACCCTGGCGGCTGCCGGAGCCTGGGAGCGGATGCAACGCGCGCTCGACGACGCTCTCACCGTACTTCTGGAGGCGACGCCGGGGCTGGAGGCCCCGGACATCACCGTGCTGTTCGTCCTCGGCGATCCGGGTGACGAACACTTCATGGGTCCCTGCAAAGGATTGACCGGGTTCGGCGGCATCTCTGGCAACATCGCCATCACGTTCTGGCCCTTTCCCGAGAACGTGGACCGGCTGGAGGCCACCGCCGTGCACGAACTCAACCACAACCTGCGCTACAGCCCGGGCGGGGTCGTGTGGAACCCGATGACCGTCACGGTCGGCGAGCACATCGTCGGCGAGGGTCTGGCCGACGCCTTCGCCCGCCAGCTCTACGGCGACGAGCTCGGCTACGCCCGCATCGGCGCGCCGCACCTGCACGACGACGAGGTCTTCAGCAAGGTGCTCACCGGGCTCGACGTGACAGGCATGCAGAACTTCACTGCCTGGGTGCACGGCGACCCCAGCGCCGAGCGCTTCGGCCTCACCCCGGTGGGACTGCCGATGGGCGCCGGGTACGCCGCAGGCAACCGGCTGGTCGACACCTACCTGGCGGCGACCGGGCAGACGGCGGCGCAGGCCCTGCACGCCGACAGCTCGGAGATCATCGCCGCCACGCTCCGCCGCGGGTGACACTGGAACGATGGAGTGGACGATCCAGGAACTCGCGACGAGGGCCGGCATCAGCAGCCGCACCCTGCGTCACTACGACCGCGTCGGGCTCTTGGCCCCGTCCCGTGTCGGCGCGAACGGGTACCGCTACTACAACCCCACCGCGGTCGCCCGGCTACAGCGGATCCTGCTCATGCGCCGGCTCGGCATGGGCTTGCCGGCCATCGCCGAGGTCCTGGCCGACGAGGTGGACACGTGCGAGGGGCTCCGCGCCCACATCACCGCATTGGAAGAGGAACGGGACCGCATCGAACGGCAGATCCGCTCTGTGCGTCACACGCTCGAGGCCCTGCAGACGGGGGCGGAACCGCGGATGGACGTCATGCTGGCGGGGTTCAACGACCACTACGAGGAGGAGGTGATCTCACGATGGGGCGAGCGCGCGTTCCAGGCGAGCAACGACTGGTGGCACGGCAAGACCCTTGACCAGCAGCAAGCCTGGAAGCAGGCCACCGAGGACCTCGTCGCCGCATGGGTCGCCGCAGCGAAGGCCGGGGTTTCTCCGGCATCCGACCACGCTCGGTCCCTGGCTGCCCGGCACGTCGAGTGGCTGAGCCAGATCCCGGGCACCCCCACGGCCGAGGGTGACCGGGAGCGCTCGATCGAGATGGTGAAATGCCTGGGGGACATGTACGTCGACGACCCCCGCTTCGCCGGCATGTACGACGACGCCGCGGGGGCGATGTTCGTCCGCGACGCACTGCAGGCGTACGCGCGGACCCGGATGTAGCCCGTGCGGTTCGCAGAACTGACCAGTCCTGCGAGCACCCTGTTCCTCCTGAAGGTCAGCCGGCCGGGCCCGGAGCCGTGACGCCTCCTCGTCCTGCGGGAGTACTCCCGGCGTCGTAGTCCTGCCGGCCGTCGGTCCCGATGTGGTAGCGGCAGGTGACTTCGCGTGTACGACGCCTCCGAGCAGAGGCAGGACGACGATTGCGGTCATGAGAACCCCAGTCGGTACATCCGGAAGCACAGTCATCGAGTCGGGTGCGCGGCCGGGCCTCACCCTCGCCGCGGTGGCCGTCGTGCAGTTCATGGTCTCGCTGGACCTGTCTGTCGTGAATGTCGGACTGCCGCAGATCGCCGCCGGCCTCGGCTTCAGCGCAGTGGGCCTGACCTGGGTGATCCACGCCTACGCGCTCACCTTCGGCGGGCTGCTCCTGCTGGGGGGCAAGGCCGCCGACCGGTACGGCCGCAAGCGGATCCTGCTGCTCGGGCTCGGCCTGTTCGGCCTCGCCTCACTCGTCGGCGGCCTCGCCCAGGTACCCGGCCACCTGGTCGCCGCCCGAGCCGTACAGGGCATCGGGGCCGCCGCGCTGGCTCCGGCGGCGCTGGCGCTGCTGACCACGACGTTCCCCTCGGGCAGGGCCCGCATCCGGGCCTTCGGGATCTGGAGCGCGATGAACGCCGCCGGGGGCGCTCTCGGCGTCCTGATCGGCGGCCTGCTCACCGAGTACGCCGGCTGGCGCTGGGTGATGTTCGTGAACGTGCCGATGGTCGCTTGCGCGCTGGCCATGGTCTGGCGGGGTGTCGCCGCCGGGCCGACCCCGGTTCGCAGCGGCCGTCCGGACATCCTCGGCGCCGTCCTGGCCACCGCGGGCATGACCCTGCTGGTGTTCGGCATCGTGCGCACCGACCAGTACGCGTGGACCTCGCCGGTCACCCTGACGACTCTGGCGGTCGCCGCCGCGCTGCTGGCCGCGTTCGTCCACCTCGAACGGACCACCGCCCGCGAACCGCTGCTCCGGCTCGGCCTGTTCGCCAACCGCTCGGTCGCCGGCGCGAACGCCTACAACCTCCTGGTCGGCGCGGCCATGGCCGCATCCTTCTACTTCGTCTCCCTCTACCTGCAACGCGTACTCGGAACCGGGCCGGCCCTGGCCGGGATCGAGTTCCTGCCGTTCGCCCTCGGTGTGATCGCCGGCTCCGTGCTCGCCGTCAAACTCGGCTACCGCCTCGCGCCGCGGACCCTTCTGGTCATCGGCGGGCTGCTGACCGCGACCGGCTTCGCCTGGTTCGGCCTGATCAGCTCGGACGGCTCCTTCGCCGCCGACGTCCTGGGACCCTCGATCGTGGTCGGCGTCGGCTTCGGGCTCTGTCTCGGACCGGTGGTCTCCACCGCCACCGCCGGCGTCGCACCCCATGAGACCGGCACCGCCTCGGGCCTGCTCAACAGCTCACGCCAGATCGGCGCCTCGCTCGGACTCGCCGTACTCGGCACCGCGGCCCACCACCGCACCGGCCGGATCGCCACGCCCGAGACCCTCAACGACGGATACGCGCTCGGCCTGACCCTCGGCGCCGCGCTCCTGGTCGCCGCCGTCCTCATCGCCCTCACCGTACTGCGCCGGACCAGCCCGCCACGGCCTGAGCAGGCTGCGCAGACCGATGACCGCGATCCGCTCCCCGCCAGCTGAAAGATCACCCCTCAGGAAGGTCGTTCCGGCATGACTGTCACTCCGATCGATCTGTTCGCGTCCTCGTTCCGGCTCCACCAAGGCGGCGAGATCCACGCCGGAAAGAGGCCGACGGGCTCCGACCAGGACGGCTGGCAGGTGAGGGCCTTTCATGCGAAGACCGACGCCGACGTCCACGCCGACCACTGGGAGGTCCACCCCGAGGCAGAGGAGGTCGTGTCCTGCATCATCGGGAAGATACGCCTCTACCTCCGCCCGGAGCGGCCGGGACAGGAGGAGGAAGAGATCAGGCTGACGGCCGGAACCGCCGCCGTCGTCCCGCGCGGGCGATGGCACCGCATCGAGCTGGACATCCCCAGCAACATCATGGCCGTCACCCTGCCGCGTGGCAGCCGGCTGGAGAAGCGGACCGAAGCCTAGGCCGGGCCGGCGTCGTCAGGGAAGTACCGCAGAACCATCTCGACCAGCGCGGTGACGTCGGCGTCGGACATCGGCTCGCCGGTCATGCCCATCCGGTGGAGCAGGGTTCCGACGACGACGTCGATGAAGAACAGGACCCGGTCCTCCGGCTCGCCGAGCGCGTCCTGGAGCGCGAGCCGGTACGGGTCCTGCAACCGCCTGGACAGCACCTCGCGCAGGGCCGGATCGCTGACGGCGTCACTGAACACGCCGGCGAACGCGTCGCCCACCCCTGGCTCGCCGATCTTCGCCGCGATCCAGCGGATGGCCGAGGACATGAGCTCGGCTCGACCGGCGCCCTCCAGCGGCACCGGACCGAACGCGTCAAGGAGGCACTCCACGATCAACGCGCCCTTCGTCGGCCAGCGGCGGTAGATCGTCGTCTTGGCGATGCCGGCCGTGGCGGCGATGCGGTCGACGGTGGCACGCGCGTAGCCGAGCTCGTGGACCGTGCTCAGCGTCGCGGCGAAGACCACGGCGTTGACGCCGGTACGCGGGCGACCGGGTGGTCGTGCGGAGGTGGTCGCTCGGGTCATGCCCACACGATAACCGATTGCGCTACCGCTGGTATCGATACCCTGAGGAGAACCCATGAGCGAGGGGGAGCGGTCCTGGTTCAGCAGGGGGTTTCGAAGAACTCCGGATACGACCCGCGCCTGCCCACCCACGACTCATCGCCGACGCAGTTCTCGTACTTGATCCCCACCAGCGTGGTGTGGTCGGAGTCGCTGTAGTAGTACGTCTCGCAGTGGAAGTCGATCCTGCAGGCGCGGGCGTGTGCGGGTGAGCCGATGACGGTGAGGGTGCCGAGGGCGAGCAGGACGGCCAGCGATGCGCGGCGAATCATCAAGATCCTCCCGGGGGGGGTGAGAAGCTCTACTGCCCTCATGATCGATCGTCGAAGCAAACGGATCAATAAGGTCAATACCGGTACTCAAAGGGTCATAACCACTGTCAGAATGCCGTTCGGGGGGAGCGGCACTACTTCGCGATCGCCTCGCGTACGGACGGGACGATCTCCTGGGCCCAGCGGGCCAGAACGGTGAGGTCGGGAGCCCCGTGGTCGGCGGAGAAGAGCGTGAAGCCCGACGCGCCGTGCTCCAGCACGGCTCCGGTCAGCTCCTCGACCCACTGGCCGACGGAGCCGCCGAGCCAGCGGCCGTCGTGGTCGCGGGTGGCGGGCAGCGGCCGGTCGGTGATGCGTCCTGGGAAGTTGAAGACCGTGCGGATCTCGCTCGGGTCGCGGCCGACGGACGCCGCCGCCTCGTCGATGATCGGCCGGGAGGTCCGATAGCGTTCGCTGAGCCAGTCGGCGGCGTGGCCGGGGATCCAGCCGTCGGCCACGCGGCCGGTGGCGGCCAGGGACTTCGGGCCGACCGATCCGGTCCACACGGGAGGCGCGGTGACGGGGGCGGGCTCGATCCGGTGCACCTGGTAGTGGTTGCCCTGGTAGGTGACCGGAGGGCCGCCGCCCGACAGCTTCTTGACCAGGACGATCGCCTCCTCGAAGGCGTCCACGGCGTCGCCGGCCGTCAGCCGTGGCACGCCCATGTCGGCGATGCGGTCCCACAACCCGCCCGCGCCCATGCCGAGCACGATCCGGCCACCCGACAGCGCCGACAGTGACGTCACCGTCCGGGCCAGCATCGGAGCGGGCCGGGTCGGCAGGTTGGTGACGTTGGCGAAGCCGGCGATGTGCTGAGTACGCCCGAGGATGAAGCCGAGCGCGGCATAGGCGTCCACGCGCCCGCCGATGTAGGGATGGTCCGACAAGGTGAAGAGGTCAAGCCCGTCCCGGTCGGCCTGCTGGGCCATGCGCAACAACTCGGGTATGTCGTCAATGCCGGAATGAGCGCCAAAACCGAAGACGACGTTATGTGCGGACAATGTTCTGCCTTTCCAGCTGACTTTCCCTGCAAATCTTTTCGTACGCCTGCCCGGGCCCGTAGTCCGGGCCGCGGGGAGCACGTCAGGCGACGGCGCCGAACTCCTCGGTGAAGCGCCCGGTGAACAGGTCGGCCCCCTTGTACGCCGAGACGGTCTCGGCCGGGACGACAACCGGGCCGTCGGGGGTGGGCAACTGGCCGACACCCGCGCGCGGTCCGAGCGGGAGCAGGATCATGGGATGGGGGAGCGGCTGGTAGGTGGCCGCCGGCTGCTCGCCGCGCAGCTGGGCGATGATGTTCTGGGCCACCACCTCGGCGTGCTGCATCGCGTACCCGGCCATCTTGGTCTCGGCGACGTCGGTGATGTCGCCGATGGCATAGACGTGGTCGTATCCACGGACGTTGAGGGTCTCCGTGACAGGCACCTGTCCCTGCGGTGTACGGGTCGTCAGCCGGCCGTCGGCGAGGTAGTCGCTGTTGACGCGTACGCCGTGCGCGCGGAACCAGATGTCGGCGGTGATCTCCTCCCCGCCGGTCGTGGTGACGGTGAACGTCGCCGCCTGGCCGGGCTCGGTCCCCGGAGGCGCGGTCAGGGTGGCGCCCAGCCGCAGGTGGACATCCAGCTCGTCGAGCTGGCGGCGCAGCTCCTCGCGCATCTCCGCGGGGAAGGCGGTCAGCAGCTGCTCGGCCGGGTCGACGATGGTCACGTGCTTGTGCGGCCAGACCTCCTTGATCTCGCCGGCCAGCTCCAGACCGACCGGTCCGGCGCCGAGGATCAGCACCCGCTCGGATCCCGCCAGTTCCTTGTGGGTCCGGAGCAGGTCGTCCAGGACCTCGTCCGTGGAGTCGGAGGCGGGCTTGGCCGGGTAGGCGTAGCTGGAGCCGGTGGCCAGGACCAGGTAGTCGGCCTCGACCCGCCGGCCTGAGGCCAGGGTGACACCGCCGGGGTCCACCGAGACCGCGCGCTCACGCACCACCGTGCCGCGCCTGAGCCACTGGTCATAGGGGAAGAACATGTTGTGCGCCCAGTCGGGCTGGGTCAGCGCCCGCAGCGAGCCGGCCGAGTTGACGAACGCGTCACGGGGGTCGATGAGAACGACATCAACCTCGGCGTCCAGCGCCTTGGCGACCGCCGAACCGCCATAACCTCCGCCGACGACCACGACCGTACGACTCATGATTCACACTCCAACGCGACAAAGAGTTAAGTTCGTACCCCGAACCATATTAGTTCGTAGACCGAACCGCAACTTCCCCTCCTCGGCTTCGGCGCGCGCGAAGAACGGTCAGGAATCGAGAAGCGCCGGCCCTCGAGCCGCGCCTAGCGTGATCGCCATGGACATCACCATCCACTGGACCTTCCTCCCGCACGACGACCCGGACGCCTCCCTGGCCTTCTATCGCGACGCCCTCGGTTTCGAGGTGCGCAAGGACGTCGGGAACGGCGCGATGCGCTGGATCACGGTCGGCCCCACCGGCCAGCCCGGCACGTCCATCGTCCTGCATCCGCCTGGCGTCGATCCCGGCGTCACTGACGACGAGCGCCGCACCATCGCCGAGATGATGGCCAAGGGCACCTACGCCGGCATCGTGCTGGCCACCTCCGAGCTCGACGACGTCTTCGCGCGGCTGAAGGCCGACGGCGCCGAGGTCGTCCAGGATCCGACCGAGCAGCCGTGGGGCATTCGCGACTGCGCCTTCCGCGATCCGGCGGGCAACATGATCCGCATCAACGAGCTGTCCTGAGCAGACCGGCTCAGGAGCCGGTGACCAGACCGGTCAGGAATCGAGAAGCGTCGTCAGCCGAGCCGCGGCTAGCGTGAGCTGGGCCGGGTCAAGACGAACGACCGTCCGAGTCGTTCGTCTTCGTCTTCAAGCCCGGCCAATCCCACCAGGCTTATGACTTCAGGAGCGACCATGACCGGCTCTTCCACCCAGGGAATCAAGACCGTGCTGCACCCTGTCTCCGACGTGGCGAAGGCCAAGGCGGTGTACGCCGCCCTGCTCGGCGTCCAGCCTCAGGCCGACGAGCCCTACTACGTCGGCTTCGAAGTCGAGGGCCAGCACATCGGCCTGGTGCCGGGCGGTGGGGCGCAGGGCATGACCTCGCCCGTGGCCTACTGGCACGTTCCGGATATCGAGGCGAAACTGGCCGAGGTGACCGCCGCGGGGGCCACTGTGAAGGAGCCCGTGCGCGACGTCGGTGGCGGCCGCCTGGTGGCCACCGTCCTCGACCCCGATGGCAACGTTCTCGGGCTGCTTCAGGACCGATAGGAACAAAGAACCGGACATTTGCTCGCAACTGGTTAAATCTAGCCACCGACGCCGACGGGGGCCGCGAAGGCGGCCTCACGTACAGATGGAGACACGATGAGCACGGCCACGAGGACGGACACGGATTCGTCTGCGGTGCACGTTGCCGACAGCCACGATCTGATCCGCGTGCACGGCGCGCGCGAGAACAACCTCAAGGACGTCAGCATCGAGATCCCGAAGCGCCGCCTGACGGTGTTCACCGGTGTCTCCGGCTCAGGCAAGAGCTCGCTGGTGTTCGACACGATCGCCGCGGAGTCGCAGCGGATGATCAACGAGACCTACAGCACCTTCGTACAGGGCTTCATGCCGACGCTGGCGCGGCCCGAGGTCGACGTACTCGAAGGGCTGACGACGGCGATCATCGTCGACCAGCAGCGGCTGGGCGCCGACCCTCGCTCCACGGTCGGCACCGCCACCGACGCCAACGCGATGCTGCGCATCCTGTTCAGCCGCCTCGGGCAGCCGCACATCGGCTCGCCCCAGGCTTTCTCCTTCAACGTCCCCACGGTACGGGCGAGCGGTGCGATCACGGTCGAACGCGGCGCGCGCAAGGCCGAGAGAGCGACTTTCACCCGTATCGGCGGCATGTGTACGCGCTGCGAAGGCCGCGGCACGATCTCCGATCTCGACCTCACCCAGCTCTATGACGACTCCAAGTCGCTCGCCGAGGGCGCGTTCACCATCCCCGGCTGGAAGTCCGACAGCTTCTGGACGGTGCGGGTCTACGCCGAGTCGGGCTTCGTCGACCCGAACAAGCCGATCCGCGAGTACACCAAGAAGGAGCTCCAGGACTTCCTCTACAAGGAGCCGACCAAGGTCAAGGTGGATGGCGTCAACCTCACCTACGAGGGTCTGATCCCCAAGATCCAGAAGTCGTTCCTCTCCAAGGACCGGGAGGCGATGCAGCCGCACATCAGGGCGTTCGTGGACCGGGCGGTGACGTTCACCACCTGCCCCGAGTGCGACGGCACCCGGCTCAGCGAAGGGGCCCGCTCCTCGAAGATCAACGGCATCAGCATCGCCGACGCCTGCGCGATGCAGATCAGCGACCTGGCCGAGTGGGTCCGCGGCCTCGACGAGCCGTCGGTGGCGCCGTTGCTGGCCAAGCTGCTGCACGCCCTCGACTCGTTCGTGGAGATCGGGCTGGGCTACCTCTCGCTCGAGCGGCCGTCGGGCACGCTGTCGGGCGGCGAGGCGCAGCGCGTCAAGATGATCCGCCACCTCGGCTCCTCGCTCACCGACACCACGTACGTCTTCGACGAGCCCACCATCGGCCTGCACCCCCATGACATC
Source organism: Nonomuraea helvata (assembly GCF_039535785.1). NCBI lineage: Bacteria > Bacillati > Actinomycetota > Actinomycetes > Streptosporangiales > Streptosporangiaceae > Nonomuraea > Nonomuraea helvata. The sequence goes on along the minus strand of NZ_BAAAXV010000012.1, from coordinate 406,760 downwards.
CAGCGGATGAACGACCTGCTGCTGCGGCTGCGGGACAAGGGCAACACGGTGCTCGTCGTGGAGCACAAGCCGGAGACGATCGCGATCGCCGACCACGTCGTCGACCTCGGCCCCGGCGCCGGTACGGCGGGCGGCACCGTCTGCTTCGAGGGCACCGTCGAGGGGCTGCGGAGCAGCGGCACCATCACCGGCCGCCATTTCGACGACCGGGCAGCCCTGAAGGAGACGGTGCGCAAGCCCACCGGCAAGCTGGAGATCCGCGGCGCCGGCACCAACAACCTGCGGGACGTCGACGTCGACATCCCGCTCGGGGTGCTGGTCGTCGTCACCGGCGTCGCCGGCTCCGGCAAGAGCTCGCTCCTGCACGGGTCGCTCCCCGCCGGGGCGGGTGTCGTCTCGGTCGACCAGGGCGCGATCAAGGGCTCGCGACGGAGCAACCCGGCGACGTACACCGGCCTGCTCGACCCGATCCGCAAGGCGTTCGCGAAGGCCAACGGCGTGAAGCCGGCGCTGTTCAGCGCCAACTCCGAGGGCGCCTGCCCCAACTGCAACGGCGCCGGGGTCATCTACACCGACCTGGCGATGATGGCCGGCGTCGCCACCACCTGTGAGGAGTGCGAGGGGAAGCGGTTCCAGGCATCGGTGCTGGAATACCACTTCGGCGGCCGCGACATCAGCGAGGTGCTCGCGATGTCGGTGACCGAGGCCGAGGAGTTCTTCGGCGCGGGCGAGGCGCGTACGCCGGCCGCGCACGCCATCCTCGGCCGCCTCGCCGACGTCGGGCTCGGCTACCTCAGCCTGGGCCAGCCGCTCACCACGCTGTCCGGTGGCGAACGGCAGCGGCTCAAGCTGGCCACCCACATGGCCGACAAGGGCGGCGTCTACGTCCTCGACGAGCCGACCACCGGCCTCCACCTCGCCGACGTCGAGCAGCTGCTCGGCCTGCTCGACGGGCTGGTCGATGCAGGCAAGTCGGTCATCGTCATCGAGCACCACCAGGCGGTCATGGCGCACGCCGACTGGATCATCGACCTCGGTCCCGGCGCCGGTCACGACGGCGGCCGGATCGTCTTCGAGGGCACGCCCGCCGACCTCGTCGCCGCCCGCTCGACCCTCACCGGCGAGCATCTCGCGGCCTACGTCGGCGCCTGACCCCGGCATCACGACGGGCTCGGCACCACAGGCACGGCATCGGCCGAGGGCGGTCGCGCCGCGGAGCCGGTTTCCTGGGAGGCGGCCCAGGAGGCGAGCAGGCGTAGCGCGTCCTCGGATGGGGAGCCGGGTTCGGCGGCGTAGAGCGTCATGGTGAGGTCGGGCTCGGCACGCAGGTCCATGCTCTCGTAGGAGAGGGTGAGGTCGCCGACGATGTGATGGCGGAAGTGCTTGATGCCGGTGCCGTGGATGCGGACGTTGTGGGCTCCCCACCGGCGGCGGAAGTCGTCGCTGCGGGTGGACAGCTCCCCGACCAGGTCGTGCAGGCCTTTGTCATGCGGGTCCTTGCCGGCCGCGGTGCGCAGGTTGGCCACGGTCATGTCGGCGGCCAGGTCCCAGTCGGGGAAGAACCGGCGGGCCGCGCTGTCGAGGAAGGTGAACCGGGCGAAGTTCGGCGTCCTGGTCGGATCGGCGTAGACGTCGTCGTACATGGCCCGGCCCAGGTGGTTGGCGGCGAGCAGGTCCATCCGGTTGTTGCCGATGATCGCCGGGGCGGTGGCGATGGCGTCGAGCATCCATTGCAGGCGACGGGCATGCCCGCCTGCTCGGGGGTGATCTTGGCGCGCCGCGAGGTGAGGAATTCGCGCACTTCGGACCGGTTGTCCATGACACGACGGTACGGCAAACCTCTCACCAGGTGGGATGTACTGCCGGACCTGCATCGCCGTCGGGCACGGCGAGCGCTCCGTCGGGCATGCCGGTGGTGCTGCGGTTCGGCGACCATGCCGTCGCCGCGACGCTGAACGACACGCCACCGGCACGGCAACTCGCCGCGATGCTGCCGTTGACCGTGCGGCTGGCGGACGCGTGGGGGCAGGCGAAGTCAGGGCGGCTGCCGCGCCTGCTCACGGTCGAGGGCGGCACGCCCGTCCATGATCACCCCGGGGGACATCTACTTCTGGTCCCCGAGCGGAGTGATCGCCATCTACTACGACGACCTCGGCCAGGCGGTGCCCGACCCCGGCCTGATCCGCCTCGGCGTCGTCAAGGCCGGTCTGGAGAGCCTCGCCGACGCGGGCGACCAGGTCACGGTCCGGATCGATCCGGCCGCCTGAACCGACCACCATCACCTACCAGGAAAGCGTTCCACTCATACGTGTTGCCGTCATGACCGCCCCCGGGCAGGTCCACGTCGAGGACCGTCCCGAACCGCAGATCGTCGAGCCGACCGATGCGATCATCCGCCTGTCTGCGACCTGCGTCTGCGGCCCGGCCAGTTCGCGGTCGGCTCGTTCTTCGCCTCCGACAACACCTGCGAGATCTGCCGGGCCGGCTACCAGAGCTCCTGCATCCACCGTCAGGGCGTGAGCGGCGCCCAAGGACAGTACATGCGCGTCCCCCTCGCGGACGGCACCCTGGTCGCCACGCCGGACCTCCCGCCGGACGACCTGATCCCCGGCTTCCTCGCCGCCTCCGACGTGCTCGGCACCGGGTGGGCAGTACGTGGATCTCGCCGTCGAAAGGCTCGCCCGCTTCTTCGACAAGAACCTGAGCAGGGCGGCCTAGAGGGTTCTCGTGCCTGTCACCGATGAGCCATTTCGTGAGCCTCTTCGAGGGAAGATCCCGCCAGGAACGCCGCGACCCCGCCGGTGAAGTTGGGGCACTCGAAGATGTCCTCGTGCGGGCAGGCCAGACCATGGGCGATGGCGGTGCGTGCCACCTGAGCCTGGGCAATCCGTTGCTCCAGCTCGGTGAGCTTGCGCTGGTACAGCTCCCGCCAGCCGTCGCCGGCCGGCGTACGAGACGCGATGAACGCTTTGACCTCTCGCAAGGTGAAACCGACATCTCGCAGCAACAACACCACACCGACCAGCCTGACCGCCGATGGCGGATAACGCCGTTGGCCTGAGACCCGGGCCGGCGCCGGGAGCAGGCCGAGCTCCTCCCAGTAGCGCAGAGCGGAGGTGGCGACACCCGTGCGGCTCGCCAGCTCGCCGATCGTCAACTGCTCACTCATTTGACTTCAAGCATACTTGAAGTCGTTGACTGACGATCATGCAGACAGCAGGTACATCTCTCCAGCAACGCGTGATCAGATACTTGGTGGGCCAGGCCCGTCGCCCCCGGGGCCTCGTCGGGTGGGCGAACGGCTGGATGTTCGCTCACCGCCCCTCCAACCGGAAGCGCAACATCTGGGCGGTGTCGCTGCTGGACGTGCAGCCCACCGACCGGGTGCTCGAGATCGGCTTCGGCCCCGGTGTGGCCATCTCCGAGTTCGCCGGTCGCGCCACTCGGGGCCACATCTTCGGCGTCGACCACTCGCAGGCCATGGTCCGGCAGGCCACCCGCCGCAACGCCGCCGCCGTCCGCGCCCACCGCGTGCACCTCACACACGCCTCCGTCGAGCAGCTGCCGAGCTTCGGCGATCCGCTGGATGCCATCCTCGCCGTCAACTCCGTGGGATTCTGGCCCGCCCCGGTGGAGCGGCTTCGCGAGCTGCGCCGCCTGCTCCGCCCCGCAGGGCGCATCGCGCTCGTCAGCCAGCCCCGCTGCCCCGGCGCCACCCGGGACACCACGGCCCGAGCCGCCCAAGAGCTCCAGGACCTGCTCACCCAGGCCGGCTTCGCCCATCTCCGGGTCGAGACCCTCGAACTCGACCCGCCCGTCGCCTGTGTGCTTGCCGACAATCCGGCCGGCCTGCCGTCATGAACGCAGACAACACACCGGCTAGGGGCGATGGCGCAGCCCGTCGAGGACGATGTGGAGCAGATGCCGGGCTTTGGTGTCCCACTCACCCTGCTCAAGACGTGTCAGACAGCCGATGAGGAGGATGACGTCCCGGGCGTCCACGTCCGGGCGGACGGTTCCGGCGGCCTTGCCGGCGTCGAGGAGGGTGGTCAGCGCGCCGCCGATCGGGCCGAGGCTGTGGGCCGAGAGGTCCTGCCACACCCCCGCCTCCACCGCGGCGAACACCCCGCGCTTGACCTCCGCGTAGTCGGCCACCCGGTCGAGCCACCGGGCCAGGGCGGTGATCGGGTCGTGCTCGGCCAGCAGCTTCGGAGCCGCCGCCACGAGCTCGTCCACGTCCTGCCGGTAGACCTCGGCGAGCAGGTCCTCCCGGGTCGGGAAGTGGCGGTAGAGGGTGCCCTGGCCGACACCCGCCCGCTTGGCGATCTCGTTGAGCCGCACCTCGTCCGTATTCGCGACAACCTCTCGTGCGACCTGGACGATCCGGGCGCGGTTCTCGGCGGCGTCGGCCCGGCGGCGGGGTGCGTTCATCTGTTCTCCGCATGACGGCTTGGCTAAACGGACACATGTCCGCTACGGTGACGCACATAAGCGGACACGTGTCCATTTTACCGTGGAGGAATTCCTCATGTCAGCGATCAACGGCAAGGTCGTCGCCATCACCGGAGCGAGCAGCGGCATCGGCGAGGCCACCGCGCGCCTGCTCGCCGAGCGGGGCGCGGCCGTCGTCCTCGGCGCCCGCCGGACGCGGCGCCTCGACGAGATCGCCCGGGACATCCGCGACCGGGGCGGGCGCGCCGTCACGCGGGCCGTCGACGTCTCCCGCCGCGAGGACCTCGAAGGGCTCGTCGGGAATGCTGTGACCGAGTTCGGCCGGCTCGACGTCCTGGTGGGCAACGCCGGCATCGCCAAGATCGGCCCCGTGGCCGACCTCGACGTGGACGGCTGGTCGGCGATGATCGACGTCAACCTCCGCGGCATACTCCACGGCGTCGCCGCCGCGCTGCCGGTGTTCCGCCGGCAGGGCCACGGCCACCTGGTGGCCACGGTGTCGACCGCCGGTCTGACGATCACCCCGACGATGGCGGTCTATGCCGCGACGAAGAACGCGGTACGCACTCTGCTGGAGGGGCTGCGGCAGGAGTCGACCGATGGCGTGCTGCGCACGACGGCCGTGTCGCCGGGCTTCGTCCGGACCGAACTCGCCGGCTCGATCGACGACTCTCAGGTCCGCGAGCGGATCCTCCACAACATGGAAAAGATCGGCATCGCGCCAGAAGCCGTCGCCCGGGCCATCGCCTTCGTCATCGAGCAACCCCGGGACGTCGAAATCAGCGACATCACCATCCGCCCAACTGCGCAAGGTTAGCCGCCGCCACCGACGATCCCTATATCGGTGATCTTGGAGGTGCGGGCGTGGCCTGGAGATAGGTCAGGACCGCCATCACGCGCCGGTTGTGATCGTCGGACGGAGGAAGGTCGAGCTTGGCGAAGATGTTGTTCGTGTGCTTGCCGACTGCCTTGTCGGTGACCTGGAAGCGGGCGGCGATGGCCAGGTTGGACATCCCCTCGGCCATGAGCGAGAGCACCTCCCGCTCCCGGGGGGTCAGCGCGGCCAGCGGTTCGTCCCTGCCGTGGCGGGTGAGCAGCTGCGAGACCACCTCCGGATCCATCGCCGTCCCGCCCTCGGCGACCTGGCGTACCGCGTCGACGAAGCGGTCGACGTCGCCCACCCGGTCCTTCAGCAGGTAACCCACCCCGCCGGAACGGTCGGACAGCAGTTCCCTCGCGTACAGCTGCTCCACGTACTGCGACAGGATCAGCACGGGCAGCCCCGGAACCTGGGCGCGCGCCTCCAGCGCGGCGCGCAGCCCCTCGTCGGCGAAGCCGGGCGGCAGCCGTACGTCGATCACGGACACGTCCGGGCGGTGCCGGACCAGCGCCGCCAGCAGCATGGGGCCGTTGTCCACCGCCTCCACCACAGTGAAGCCGTTCGCTGTCAGCAGGCGGACCAGCCCGTCCCGCAGGAGCGCCAGATCCTCGGCTATGACAACGCGCACGGAACCTCCATGGTCAGTTCGGTCGGGCCGCCCGGAGGGCTGCTGATGGTGAGCGAGCCGTCGAACGCGGACAGACGGTCCTCGATGCCGCGCACGCCGGTGCCCCCGTCGCGGCGTACCGTACCGTGACCGTCGTCGCCCACGGTCAGGCGCAGCACGCCGGCGGTGTGCCGCAGCCGTACCCATGCACGGGAGGCGCCGCTGTGCTTGGCCACGTTGGCCAGTGCCTCGGCCGCGGCGAAGTACACGGCGGACTCCACAGGCGGCTGCGGTCGGCCGGGCAGGTGGAGGTCGAGATCGACCGGCATCGGGCAGAGCAGCGCGGACGCCTCGATGGCGCCGTCCAGGCCCCGGTCGGCCAGTACCGGGGGATGAATGCCGCGCACGAGGTCGCGCAGGTCCGTCAGAGCCTGGCCGGCGACGTCCCTCGCCTCGTCGATCATTCGCACTATCTCGTCGGGGTCGCGGGAGCCGCGGGCCAGCCCCAGGTGCATGCGGATGGCGATCAGCTTGGCCTGCGCGCCGTCGTGCAGGTCGCGTTCGATACGGCGTAACTCGGCCGCGCGCGCGTCGACCACCGCGGCCCGGGACGCGGTCAGCTCCCGAATCCGCGCATCCGGTGCGGGGCCCGCGTCCAGCAGCCGTCGCGCCAGCCGCGCCTGGCCGCCACGGAACAGGGGGACGGCGATGAGAACGACCACCGCGATGGCCACGATGGACAAGCTGAGGGCGAAGGTGTTCAGCCTGCTCGTCTCCATCGGATTCAGCCGGAACCAGACGTAGTGCAGAGCGGACAGCATCGCCCACACCGCCACCACGGGGGCGGGGCCCGTGACGCCGTGCAGGGCCAGCCAGCCCAGCTCGCGCCAGGTGCCGGGGTGGCGCAGCGCCGACGCCAGACCGGCCCGCCGCCTGCTGCCGGTCTCGTACGAGTGGCCGGGGTCGCTGTCCAGGCCGAGCACCTGACCTGCCCAGCGGCGCTGGAACCCGGCCAGGCGGCGGACGAGGACGAGCACGCGGGCGAGCGGCGCCAGCCCGAGACCGGCCACAGGCACCAGGGCGACGCTCGCCAGCACCAGGACGAGCAGCACCAGCGCCGCCAGACCGGTGACCGCGTTCAGCGCCAGGCCGGTCACCCCGTTCAGCGCGTACGCCGCCAGACCGGTCGCCGCCTTCCGCGTCGGCCCGCCGGTCGCGGGTCGTATCCCCATCACAGATGCAGTTTGCCCTGTCAGTGAGGAGTAAGGCGGTAGGGCCGGACCTACCCCCGAGGGTGGCGATTTCCCACCCGCCCGGTGGGGCCGCACCCATGGAGGCCGAGGCTGCGGACCGCGAGGCTGGCCGGGCTCGATCAGACAGGCGAATGAGGGTGAGACGTGATCGAAGTGAGGGGACTGACCATGCGGTACGGCGGCACGCTCGCCGTGGACGACCTGACCTTCACGGTGAAACCGGGCCTGGTGACCGGGTTCCTGGGCCCGAACGGCGCCGGCAAGTCCACCACCATGCGGGCGGTACTCGGGCTGGAGATCCCCGCCGCGGGCGCGGCGCTGGTGGACGGGCGCCCCTACGCGTCGCTGCGCCGACCCATGCACACGATGGGGGCGCTGCTCGATGCCGGGGCGGTGCACGGCGGCCGCACGGCCCGCGCCCATCTCGGCTGCCTGGCACGCAGCAACGGCATCGGTCCGCGGCGGGTGGCCGCGGTCCTCGACCAGGTCGGCCTGGAGGACGTCGCGGACCGGCGGATCAGCGGATTCTCCCTCGGCATGAAGCAGCGGCTGGGCATCGCGGCAGCGCTGCTCGGCGACCCGCCGGTGCTGATGTTCGACGAGCCGCTGAACGGGCTGGACCCGGAGGGCATCCGCTGGATCCGCGACCTGCTGCGCTCGCTGGCGGCCCAGGACCGCACTGTCCTGCTGTCCAGCCATCTGATGAACGAGCTGGCGCTCACCGCCGACCACGTCGTCGTCATCGGACGCGGCCGGCTGATCTCCGACACGACCACGGACGCGCTCGCCGAACGCTTCCAGCGTGACGTGCTGGTGCGCGCGACGCGTTCCGAACGACTGGCAGAGATCCTGCGCGCGCACGGCGCGACCGTGACCGCAGAACACGTGGACCCGACGACGCCCGACAGGCCCGGGGACGGCGGCCTGTCAGTGCGGGGCCTGGACGCCGCCGGGATCGGCGATCTGGCGCTGCGGGCCGGAATCGCGCTGCGGGAGCTGACGCCGCGCAGCGCCTCACTGGAGGAGGCGTTCATGGAGCTCACCGCGGACAGCGTCGAGTACGGCAGCCGCCCCGCCACCGCGGAGGTGGCCCGATGATGGACGCTGTCGCCTCCGAGTGGCACAAGCTCCGCTCGCTGCGCTCGAACGCCTACCTGCTGGCCGTCTCCCTGCTCGCCGTGCTGGTCTGCGCGGGAGTGGCGTACCTGATGGTCCGGGGGTCGGACCATCAGACGGCGGAGGAGCGGCTGCGTTACACCAGCAACGGGAACGGGCTGGGCACCGGGCTGCCGGTCGCCTACTTCGTGTTCGGCACGTTGGGCGCGCTCACGATCACTTCCGAGTATTCCACCGGGATGATCCGCACGAGCCTGGTGGCGGTGCCGCGGCGGCAGCTGTTCCTGTTCGCCAAGATCCCCGGTCTGGCCGCCGTCGCCTTGGCCGCCGGTCAGCTGCTGGCGTTCGCCATGCACCTGGCCGCCCAGGCCATGCTCGGCGAGCGCGCCGGTCAGCTGCTGCTCGACGGAGGGACCCTGGGGACTCCGCTCTCGGACCCGGGGGTGCTCGCCTCGGTGGTGGTCGCCGGGCTGTCCATGGCGGCTGCGGCGCTGATCGGGTTGGGGGTGGGTGCGGCGCTCCGCTCCACTCCCGGGAGTCTGGTCGCGCTCGTCATGATCTTCCTGGTACTCCCGGTCGTCGCCCAGGCCCTGCCGTCGCCGCTGCGGGCGCAGGTCGGCTCGTACATGATCGCGAATCTGCCGGCTCAGATCGCCGGGGTGGGCGGCGGCCTGCTGTCGCCACCGGCGGCGACCGCGCTGCTCGTCGCCTGCGTCGCCGCCGCGCTGACGGCGGGCGCGGCGGTCACCGCGCTGAAGGGACACAAGATCAAGGTCATGGCCGTCGGCGTCGCCGCGACGCTCCTGACAGGCCTGGTGGCGGTGCCCGCCGCCGGCGACTCGGCGGACACCGGCCCGTCCTCCCTGGCCTGGCGGCCGTGCGACGACAAGGACGCCCCTCGGGACATGCGGTGCACCTCCGTCCAGGTGCCCCTCGACTGGAAGACGCCGGGTGGGCGGAAGATCACCATCCCGGTCGGCATGCTGCCCGCCTCCGGCGCGGAACGCCGGATCGGCACGGTCCTCTCCGTCCCCGGCGGGCCCGGCGCGTCGGGCATCGACGACCTGAAGCAGTTCTACGGCAGGTTCGTCCAGCTGCGTGACCGCTTCGACGTGATCAGCTTCGCCCCGCGCAACACCGTCAAGCCCGGCGGCGTGCTGCCGTACGAGTGTCTCGCCACCGGCCCGTCGATCACCCTGCCGGCCAACCGTGCCGAGTACGCCGCACTTGGACGGGCGAACCGCGAACACGCGCAGCGGTGCCGCGCCGCCGACCCGGAGTTCTTCGACCACATGGACTCGGCCTCCGTCGCCCGGGACATCGAGGCCGTCCGCGTCGCCCTGGGCGAGCGACAGCTCAGCTTCCTCGCCAACTCCTACGGTGGAACGCCCGCAGCGGCCTACGCCCGTCTGTTCCCCTCCCGAATCCGCGCCATGGTCATGGACGGCACCGTGGGCCACCTCGAGGACCCCGCCGCCGGCGAGCCCCGCATGTACGCGCGGGCTGAGCAGCAGATGGAGCGGTTCGCCGCCTGGTGCCGTTCGGCCACGGCCTGCGCCCTGCACGGCCAGGACGCCGGCCAGGTGTGGCGCAGGCTGGTGACCGCCGCGGACCGCTCACCGGTGCCGGTGAAGAACGATCCATCCGGAGCCGCTTACACCGGGTTCGACCTGAAGGTCGCCGCTGCGCCCAGTTTCACCTCGCCCGGCCAGGAACCTGACGTCCCGCGCTGGGTCCAGCTGGCCGACGCGATCAAGAAGGCCGCCGATGGCGACGCCTCCGGGTTCGCCGACTACGTCCGGCAGGCCTCGGGCAGCCCCAAGCTCCCCTCGCTCGTCGGGCAGAACATGACGCACTGCCTGGACGGCAAGGGGTACGGGAGCTACGCCGCCTACCGCAAGGCGCTGCGGAGGGCGCAAGAGCTGTCGCCGAACTTAGCGGGGCAGCGGGCGTGGTGGCCGCTGGCCTGCGTCGGCTGGCCCGCTCCCGTCACCAACCCGCCGGCGCCGCTGCCCACCCGTGGGCTGGTGCCGTTCCTGGGGATCGGGAGCTGGACGGACCACGACGAGGTCGCCGACATCATCCGCCACGTGCCGGGTTCGTCGAGCGTCCGGTACGAGGGGCACGGCCACATGCTCTACATCTACGGCAAGGGCGGCTGCATCACTGCCCACGTCAACCGCTACCTGACGAGCCTGAGGCTCCCGCCGCCGGGCACCACCTGCCAGGCCACCGGGTGAACACCGGCGTAGAAATATGACAGACGGTGTCGGGTTTTGGGGCAAGCATGGCTTCACCGGCCGGCATCACTGGCGGACGTGCCCCTACGAACAGATAAGGCCCTCAATGCAGGAAACACCAGAAGATCTCAAAGAGCTGCAGGCCCTTCTTGACGCCTCCCTCTCCGGCTCCACCTCGCACCTCCGTTCGATCATCAACGCCGAGCGCACCCTGACCGCAGAGCAGCTCACCCACGTCCTCACCGGCATGTGCACCCTCGCCCTGTCAACCGTGACGGCGAAGGGCGAGCCACGGATCAGCGGCGCGGACGGGCACTTCCTGCACGGCAAGTGGCACTTCGGCACGGCACGCGACGCCGCCAAGGCCCGCCATCTCGCCGCCCGCCCCGCCGCCAGCGTCGCGCACATGCGCGGTGAGGACCTGGGCGTGTTCACCCACGGCAAGGTGGAGATCCTCAACCCCCAGGACGGCGAGCCGGCCGCGGACTGGCCGGACCTGCTCGCCTACTTCAAGGACTTCTACGGTGACGACTCCTTCGACTGGGACAACGACGTGGTCTACTACCGGCTGCATCCGCAGTGGATGACCGTCTACGCCCCCGATCTCGCGAAGCTCACCTCGGCTTCCTGATCGGCGGCACGGGCGACACCGGTCGTCAGCGATGCTTGCGGGCCTGTCCGAGGGCGGTCACCACGGCCTCGACGTCGTCCTCGGTGGTGCGATGGCTGGTCAGGCAGAGGCGGATGGCGGGACGCCCGGCCGGCTGTACGGTGCTGACCCACGCCTGCCCGCTGCTGACCACGTGATGGACGGCGGCGGCGTGCCAGGCCGTGCTGAGCTCCCGGCCGACCGGCGATGGCCAGCGCGAGGAACACCTTCAACCCCGCGAAGCGGCGCGACCACTGCACGCTGGTGACGTACGGATCGGGAAGCTCACCGCTTTCCGCCGGCATGTAGGAGGTGGCCACCCGGAAGCTCTCCGCCAGCGCCCGGGCGTGCGGGGTGCGGTCGGAGAGCGCGACCGCGCCCGCCCATGCGGCATCGACGTGGAAGTGCACGCCCCACTGCCGGGCCAGGGCGGCCAGTTCGGGCAGCCGGTCGAGCACACCGCCCGCCGTCGTGCCCGCGGTGCCGACCAGCAGGAAGGGCTCCAGGCCCGCGGCTAGGTCGGCCTCGTACATCTCGCGCAATCTCCGCGGGTCGAGCCGATGCGCCCATCCACCGGCACGAGTCGTACGGCTTCGCGGCCGAGCCCCGTCATGTGCGCGATCTTGAGCCAGGCGAGGTGACTCTCGGCGGCCAGCAGGGGAGCGCGGATCGCCGCCCTGTGCTCCGGCGCCTTCGTCCTGGCGGCCGCGGGCCTGCTTGACGGCCGCAGGGCCGCCACGCACTGGATGCACGCGGACGAACTCCAGAAACGCTATCCGCGGGTCAGTGTCGACCAGCGGGCGCTCTACGTCGACGAGGGAGACATCCTCACCAGCGCGGGGACCGCCGCGGGCATCGACCTGTGCCTGCATATCGTCCGCCGGGATTTCGGCGCCGCCGTGGCCGCCGAGGCGGGCCGCCGGATGGTCATCTCACCGCACCGGGAGGGGGATCAGGAGCAGTACGTGTCGCCCACCCCGCCGGTCCCGGCCAGGGACACGGGCCTGGCGCCGGTGCTGGACTGGGCGCTGGAACGCCTGCACGAGCCTCTCACCATCCCGCTGCTCACCGAGCGGGCCCGGATGAGCACCAGAACCTTCGGCCGCCGCTTCCAGCAGGAGATGGGGCTCACTCCCATCCGATGGCTCACCCAGCAGCGCATCGCCAGGGCGCGCGAGCTTCTGGAGACCACCCGCCTGCCCGTGGACGCCGTCGCCGAACGCGCGGGATTCGGCACGGGAAACGGGCTTCGCCCGCATTTCACCAAGCTCGTCGGCGCCACCCCCGCCGCCTATCGGCGCACTTTCCAGGGCGGGGGATCTGTGCCCTCGCGCACGAGGCCGTGAGAGTGAGATTTCCCGGGCGGATATTCGGACTTACGGTAACGGTGATAGGGGTGTTATTTATCCCCACGAGTCGCGCCAGAGCGGGCGTTCGTACACAATGAGGGTCGGATTTGGGGGAAGATCAAGGGAGAGCCATGGGCTTGCGGGTGGCGGTCGTGGGTGGCGGACTCGGCGGGCTGGCGGCGGCGATTCATCTGCGCCGGGCCGGCGTGGACGCCGTCGTGTACGAGCAGGCGCCGGTGCTGCGCGAGGTCGGTGCCGGGGTGATGATCGCGCCGAACATGGTCCGGCTGATCAACCGGCTCGGTCTGGGCGACGCTCTCGCCCGGTGCGCCGTCTGGCTGGAGGCGGCGTGGGAGTACCGGCGGTGGGAGGACGGAGAGGTCCTCTTCTCGCAGCCGTTGGGAGAGGCGTGCGAGCAGATGTACGGCGCCAACCTGCACACCGCGCACCGTGCGGACCTGCATGCCATGTTCCAGAGCGCGCTGCCCCCTGAGGTCGTCCACCTCGATCACCGCCTGGTGGCGCTCGATCAGGACGACGCGGAGGTGGAGCTGACCTTCACGCATCGGACGGGCGGCGAGACCAAGGTGCGCGCCGACGTGGTGATCGGAGCCGACGGCATCCATTCGACCGTCAGACCGTTGATCGTGACCGAGGTGGAGCCGCACTTCTGCCAGCTGAGCGCCTTCCGCGCGCTGATACCCGTCGAGAAGGCACCCGAGTACGCACGGCGGCCGGTTCAGTCGCTCTGGCTCGGCCCTGCGCGGCACCTCGTGCACTATCCCGTGTCGGGCGGGAAGCTGGTGAACGTCGTCGCCGTCGTGCCGTCCGACGAGTGGCTGCTCGAGTCGTGGACGGCGGACGGGGATCTGTCCGACTTCGCCCGCGAGTTCGCGACCTGGGACGAGAACGTACGACAGCTGATCGCCGCCGCTCCGAGCACGAAACGGTGGGCGCTCTACGACCGCAGTCCACTCGAGCGGTGGACGAGCGGCCGCGTCACCCTGCTCGGCGACGCCGCGCACGCGATGCTGCCGTTCTTCGCCCAGGGGGCCGGGCAGGCGATCGAGGACGGCGCCGTCCTCGCCCGCTGCCTGCGCGAGGCCGACCGCGACTCGGTGCCGAAGGCGCTGCTGTCGTACGAGGCGACCCGCCGGCCGCGCGCCAGCCGGGTGCAGCTGATGAGCCGGGGCCGGGCGGAGTACAACCACATGCCGGACGGGCCCGCGCAACGCGAGCGCGACGCCGGGCTGCGCGACGGGGACTTCCTCCGGCACAGCGCCTGGCTCTACACGTATGACGTGGACACCGAACCCCTGCTGAGCTGAACGGACGTGATGGTGTGTGCTCGGGAAGGGTGACCTCGCCGAGCACACGCAGCGCGTTCAGCGTGCGCGGGTAACCGATGAACGGGATGAGCTGGGGCTCGGAGGGCAGCTCCGTCGATTCGGGGTGTCAGCGGGGCATTCGCGGACGGGGCAGTGCGGGAGCGGCGACGTCCAGGCTGAGACGCGCGATGTTGGGGTCATGACGCGAGCCGAGCATTCCCAGGCTGGTCACGAGGAGCCCGTCGTCGATGACGGCGATCGCGCTCGGGCCGTCGAGGCCGTCGGCCTCGGTCGCGAGGGTGGTCATGGCGCCGTCCGGGGTGATGCGCAGAACGGTGTTGCGCGGGTGGACGGCAAGGTAGAGCGTGCCCGAGCTGTCGAAGGCGAAGTCGTCGGCGGGTATGCCGGAGTACATCTGTTCCACCTGGCCTGGGCGTCCCGCGTCGATGCCGATCCGCAGGACGGTGCCCTGGGCCGTGTTGGTCGCCCATAGGGCGCCGTCCCAGACCTTGAGCCCGTTCACGCCCGTGGACGACACCGCGTCGTCCGGCGACACGGGCGCCAGACGCTTGTCGGCGAGCCAGAGCCGTAGTGTGTCATCGCCAGGGGCGCAGCAGAGGATCTCACCGTGGACGGAGTCCGCCGCGAACAGCGTGCCGTCATCGGCGAAGGTGATGCCGTTGAGCCCCGCCCGGGTTTCCGAGGCGGCGAATCGAACCCAACGACGGGGACCCTCGCGCCGCCAGATTCCCGCAACGGTGCCGGTCGCGCTCCGCACGGCGGCGTACAGCCGGTCCTCGGCATCCGAGGCGAGGCCGACCACGAGCGCGTCGGCCGGCTCCGGGACCACTTGTTCCGGCTCACTGCCGGACAACCAGACGGCACCCGCCATCAGCAGCGTCGCACAGATCGTGCCGTCCGCGAGTACCACGATGTTCTCCGGCATCTCGCCGGCGCTGTGATCGAAGGCTTTGAGAATCCGCATACCAGCAGGATGTCTCACCTCCCGCGCTGCCGCTGGTCGGCAGGGAAGAAGCCGACCTCGACCGCACCAGCCAGGCCTACCGGGCGATCAGGCGCCAGATCATCGACCTGCCGCTGCCGCCCGGCAGCAGCTTCGGTGAGGCGTCGCCCGCGCAGCAATGGAGCATCAGCAAGACGCCGCTGGGGAGGCGCTCGCGCGGTTGAGGCGTGGCGGGGCCGGGCGGTGTAGCCGGCGAAGGGCGATACGCCGTGGATCCTGGTCGCCAGCATCGCGGCGGGGGCGTGGCAGACGAGGGCGAGAGGCTTGCCGGAGGCGAGCGCCTCGGTCAGCAACCGGCCGGCGTCGGCGTCGACGCACAGGTCCTCCATGGGGCCGTGACCGCCCGGGAGGTAGACGGACCTGCCCGTCATTTGACGACTTTGCCCCATCGCTACGATACGCGGCGTGAGCGATGACTCTTCTGTGATGAGTACCGGGCGCCTGGAGGCGTTCAGCGATGGCGTGTTCGCCATCGCGATCACCCTGCTGGTGCTCGAGATCCGGTTGCCCGAAGGCTGGGAGGAGGACCTCGGGGGTGCGCTGCTCGGCCTGTGGCCGTCGTACCTCGCCTACGTGGTGACGTTCCTGCTGGTGGGGATGATCTGGATGAACCACCATCGGATGTTCCATTTCATCCACCGGACCGACGGCCTGCTGCTGGCCCTCAACGTGCTTCTCCTGATGGATGTCGCCTTCCTGCCGTTTCCCACGCATGTGCTGGCCGAGGCGCTGCACGCTGACCACGGCACCCAGATGGCCGCCGTCTTCTACGGACTCGTGCTGGTGATCGGCGGCATCTTCTACAACGCCGTGTGGTGGTACTCCTCGTCAGGGCACCGCCACCTCGGCGGGCACATCACCCCGGCCGAGGCGCGCGCGTTGCGATTTCGCTGGGGCATGGGGCCGGTGCTCTATCTCGTCGCTACCGTCATCGGCGCATTCAGCGCGATAGGTGCCCTCGGGTTCTACGTGTTGCTGCTCGTCTTCTACATGTTCGACATGCGCCCCAGGCGACAGGCCGGGGAGCGCCCCACGGTGACTGCCGGAGGGTGAAAGGCCGGCTTCTCGGGTTCACCGTCGGGATGAGGAACTCTTCGGCCCGTGCGCCCGTCCCGTACAGAGCGAATTGACTATATTCTGTTGAACGGAGTATGGTCACTCATATGATCAAGAGATCAACTCTTGCTGTGGCCGTACCGTGCCCTGCCACGACAGCGACCGCAAACGGCAAGTTGGACAAAACCGCATAGGTTTCAGTCGATCGTCGTCGCCCGTATGAAACAGAACGGCTTCCGTCACGTCGCGGGGGTCCTGCGGCCCAAGCCCGAGACAGACATTGGCAAGGCCGCCATCACGAGCGACGACGACCCTGACGCCTCGAACGGGAAGTCGCTGAACGCCTCCACGCGCCTGGTGCAATCTGCCCGCGCAGTATCCCGGCCCCGTTCGTCGCGCGCTTGATGCGTTGTTCGACCAATGATCAAATCTCCGACGATTGGATGCTCTGTGCGAAGACACATCGCGCTCCTGGCTTCTTTATTCGCGCTCACCGTCCCGCTCGCGCCCATGGCGCCGGCTGGGGCGAGCACGACGGCGATCTCGTGGCAGCCATGTACGGAAGATCCAGCGGTCGATTGCGGGACGCTGACCGTACCCCTCGACTGGGGCAACCCCGGTGGCGAGAAGATCCAGCTGGCGCTGGCGCGGCGCAAGGCCACCAACCCTTCGGCGAGGATCGGCTCGCTGGTCGTCAATCCCGGCGGTCCTGGCGGCTCGGGCAAGCAGATAGTGCTGCGTGACCGGCTCCCCTTCTCCTCGGAGATCACCAGCCGGTTCGACATCGTGGGCTTCGACCCGCGCGGGGTGGCAGGCAGCCATCCCATCCAGTGTTCGCAGGAACTGGCCTCGCAGGCGCCCGATCCGTTCCTGAAGAGCCAGGCCGACTTCGAGCGGCTGCTGGCTTTCAACGAACGGTACAAGCAGGACTGTCGAGCCCGCACCGGCCCGCTGTTCGACCACGTGGACACCGGCAGCGTCGTGCGCGACCTGGACACCATGCGCCAGGCTCTCGGCGACGACAAGCTCTCCTTCTACGCCATCTCCTACGGCACACTGATCGGCCAGATCTACGCCGAGCGTTTCCCCAACCGGGTCCGTGCCCTGGCGCTCGACAGCAACATGGACCACAGCCTGGGCACCAGGGGCTTCCTGGACACCCAGGCATGGACGACCCAGGACTCCTTCAACGAGTTCGTGAAATGGTGCGACAAGACCGCGTCGTGCGCCCTGCACGGCAAGAACATCCGTACCTTCTGGGCCAACCTGCTGACGCGCGCTGATCGCGGCGAACTGCACTATCCGGGCCAGCCGGACACTCCCCTCACCAAGCTGCTGCTCATCTATGAGGCCACGGGTGCGTTCTTCGGCCCCGACTGGGCCGACCTGGCCGAGTTCCTGGTGGCGGTCGACAGCGGCGAGGGCGAGGCGAAATCGCTGCTCACACCTCTGCCCGACCAGGAGGTCGTCAACGACGCGACTCAGGTCTTCTGCCTGGACTATCTGCTGCCGGTTCGCAACTATGACGAATACGCGGCGCACCTGGCGAGTTCCCGCCGCATCGCTCCCGACATGCGGGCCGGTCCTGAGGCCCTCGCCACGATGGCCGCGTGCCTGGGACAGCGGGCCCCAATCCCCAACCCTCAGCACCGCCTGCGCGTGTACAGCCCCACGGTCCTGGTGGCCAACGCCCTGCACGACCCCGCCACCGGCTACAACTGGGCAGTGAGCACAGCCCAGCAGCTCGGCCGCGCGGGAAGGCTGTTCACCTACGAAGGCTGGGGCCACCGCATCTACGACCATGGCCAGTGCGCCGTCAACGGCATCGACCGCTACCTGGTCTCCCTCCAGCTCCCGGCCGAGGGCGCCAGATGCCCCGCCATCCCACCCACCCAGTCCAAGGTTTCCACGTACAAGCCGCTCCCCGGCCCCATCCCCGGCCTCCCCGGCTGGGTGAGATCGTGACCTCGTAGCGCGAGCCGTGCCCGCTTCTCGTCGGGCACGGCTTTCGTCAATGCGATGGATACGGGGAGCGGGTCCTGCGCGTGAGCGCGCTGGGCGACGGCCGGTTGGCCGCGGTCCTTTCCGCCCAGGACCATGTACGGCGAGGATGCCTGTCGGCTCGTGATCAGCGCGCCGGTCAGGTGGCAGCGCGAGGTGGAGCTCGCCGACCGGAATAACCGGCTACGCCACCACGCGCGGCCTGCTCTTCTCCGGCCGCTGCCCGGCCCGCGATGTCACCCTGCCCGAGACCCGGTCCGACCGCGTAGGCGCGGCCGTCGCGGTGTTCCGGGCTTACGGCGCAAAGCGCGCCGACCTCACGGAACCCCACCGGCAGGAAAGCTGACGGACCGTACGCGTCTTGATGGTGCAGGACCAGACTGTCTCCACGCCGTTGCCGGCTGCCGCGGCCGCATTCTGGGCACCATGCCCGAATGATCCCTGGCGAAGGCGGGCTAGACCGCACTCCCGGAGGCGGTGCGGTCGGCCTTGCCGATCTGGTGGGAGCGCACCGCTTCCGTCGTGATGGCTATCGCCTCCCTGGTCTGCTCGTACGTACGCTGCGCGATGGCTATGTACAGCACGTCCAGCACCGCCAGTTGGGCGTGCCGGGCGAGGATCGTCTCGGTGCTGAAGCCCAGCTCGCGCACCCCGGTCGCGAGCACCAGCTCGGACCGGTCGGCGACGGGGGAGGCCACGTCGTTGGTGATGGCGATCGTCGTCGCGCCGTGCGACCGAGCCTCCGCGACCAGGTCGCGCACCTCTTGCGTGCGCCCGCTGTGTGAGATGGCGACGACGGCGTCGCCGCGTCCCATCAGCGCGGCGCCGGTCAGCGCGACGTGCACATCCGTGTGGATCCAGGCGGGCACGCCGATCTGGTACAGCCGTTGCTGGAACTCCAGGGCTGTCGCCCCGCTCCCGCCGATTCCGTAGATCATCGCGCGGCGTGCGGCAGCCAGGACGCCGGCCGCCCGCTCGACCGTGGGCAGGTCGAGGTTGGCGAGCGCCTCGGCGACGACATGTCCGATGTTGGCCGAGATGACGTTGGCGACATGGCGGATGTCGTCGCCCTCGGTCAGCTCCGTGCCTACGTGAGCGGCCCAGGTGCCCCGGACATCGGCCCGCCCACTGTCGGAGGCCAGCGCGATGCGCAGCGCCGAATAGCCGTCCACGCCCAGAGCACGACAGAGCCTGGTGATCGTGCCCGTGGACACCCCGCACTGCTCCGACAGCTCCACAATGGTCATCCGCGCCGCGGCGGCCGGATCAGCCAGCACCAGCTCGGCCAGCGACCGCTGAGCCTCCGGCATCGTGGGCAACAACTCACGCATCCGGTGTATGACGTCGCCCCGCGGGGGATTGGGTGACATACCAGCTCCTCTCAGTGGAGAATTATTCTTCATCCGCGGCCGACCTCAATGACTCAGCGAACCCTCACGCTACCGGGCATGAGCCTGTTCCTGACATGGATGGGCTTCCTTTTGGGAGCTTCGTACGGGAAGAAAAATTCTCTGCAAGACAGTGAATCCCCTCCCACGTGAGGAGCCCCGCCGAGGCTCAGCTCTTGATGAGGGCGTCGAAGGCCACGCACAGGAGACGGATGCTGCGCCGGAACTTCTCGTCCTGGCCCGGGGGCGGAGTCTCCGCGAAGACGCGCGGAAAGCGTTCCCGCAGGTCGGCATAGGTCGCCGGGGTGACGTCCGGCGTTGGGGACGTGCCCTGCTCCTGCAGGACGAACCCGGTGACATGGCTGAGGAGGGTGTCGGCGGCGATGAGGCGGTGCTCGGCGGGGACGCCGGCCGCCGCGAGGGTCCGCAGGAGGCGTTCCAGGAGGGACAGTGCGCCGGGGCTGAGCATTCCGGGACTGTCGGCGAGCAGGATGGCGCCGCCGGGGTGCTGCCGGATGCTGCCGCGCAGCGCGGTGGCCTGGACCTCGATCTCGTCCTGCCAAGTGGATGGGGACGGAAGGGCGGCGAGGGCGGCGGTGCCGGCGTCATAGGCCTGCTGACAGACGCGGTCGGCCATCATCGCGAGCAGCTCGTTCTTGCTGCGTACGTGGTAATACAGGCTGCCCGCGTGCGCGCCGAGCCGTTCCGCCACCTGGCGCATGGACAGGCCGTGGTATCCGACCTCGGCGAACGTGGCCATGCCGGCGTCGACGATCCGCTCCTTGTTGAGCTTCATGACCCTACCGTACCCCAGTTTTTGAACGCTGTTTGAATCGTGTGCTAGCGTCGACGACAGCGGTTTCGAACACTGTTGGAAAAGGTGAGCGCCATGGACGGGCTGCTGTTCTACGCGACCACGGCCGCGTTGATGGTGATGATGATCAACAGCGGGTTCGGCGCGGTCGGGCGTGGCTCGGTGCGCGGGCGTCCCGTCCCGTGGGTCGCGGTGGGCCTGACCACACTGGCTCTGGCCGGGGTCGTCCTGCAGCTGTACTGGGCGGGGGCCATGGCCGCGCTCGACCACGATCCCGCCAAGACCGGCTGGTGGCGGGTGTTCACCTCGGTCTTCATGCAGAACGGCGGCGTCGCCGGCGCTGTCTGGAACATCGCCACTCTCGCCGCCGTCGCCGCGCTCGCCCAGTGGTTCTGGGGCGGCCGGCTGACCGTCGTCCTCTTTCTCGCGGGCGTCCTGCTTCCGGAACATCTCGACGTCCTGCTCGGGCTGGGAGGCCCCAGCACCGATCCCCGCGACTTCGCCGGAAGCTCCGGCGCCACCTACTTCCTCGGTGCGAGTCTGGCCCTGGCTCTGCTGACCCGCACCAGGATCAGGAAGGAGCAGGTCCTGGCCACCGGCGTCCCCGTGCTCGGGCTGGCGATGTGGTTCCTGCAGGACAACGGCCACGGCCTGGTCGCCGTGTACGGCTTCGCTCTCGCCATCCTCGTCTGGGCGGCCCGCCGATGGATGCGCTCCGCAGCCAGACGATCATCGCGACCCACCGCCTAGAGCCGGGTTCGCAAAACGCCCCGAAGGCGGAGAAGGTGGCGGGTGCCGGCCCTTCTTGGTGCCTTGGGTGATGACGAGGCGGGCGGCGATCTCGCGAAGACTGAGGTCCTGCTCGCGCAGGTGCACGGCCATGGACAGCATGGCAGGGTCGATGACCGTGGCGCCCCTGATGACCTTGCCGTTCTTGTGGGCGCTCTCATGGCCTTCCAGAGTGCGGTCGCGGATGTATTCGCGTTCCACCCCGGACCGGGCGGCCGGCACGGTGAGCACCTTGGCCAGAGTGGACAGTCGCCTGCGCGACCGTGACCCCGTGCAACCGCTGAAGGTCGGCGGCGAGCCGCGCGGGCCCGTGCTCGGTCTGCCGCCGCAATGCCTCCACCAGGTCAGCGATGTCCTCGGCAATGCGGGCCGGGTTACTGGCGGGACGGGAGGAGTGGTCGAGCAGGTCGTTCTCGCCGTGCGCGCGCCAGCGGGCGTACCACGCCCCAGGGCATCGTGGTGGGTTCGGTGACGAAGCCGGTCAGGTTCTGGTGAACGCGGTCCACGTCGTCGACGCGGAACTCGATGATCACGCTGCGGTTGTCCGCCGGGTGGGCAGAGCCCGGGGCGAACAGCGGGACGGTGCGGGTGCCGGCGATCGCGAGGGCGGCCTTGGGGGTCTTGAGTTCGGCGAAGTCCTCGGTGGCCCACATCGCCCGCACCCCTGTGGCTCGCTCGTAGAACTCGACGAGGCGCGCGACGTCGCTGGTGATGATGCGGATCGAGACGAAGTCCATGGGGATCTCCTTGGCTGTGATGAAGGCGTGCACGTCGCAGACTAGGAGAAATAGTGGACAGAATCGGTCCACTATTCGCGTTAGGCTGCGAACATGCCCCGACCCACCGGCCGCGTGCTGACACTCCTGGAGCTGCTGCAGTCGGGCGGCACCCGGACAGTGGCCGAACTCGCCGACCGGCTCGGCGTCGAAGGGCGCACCGTGCGGCGATATGTGGACCAACTGATCGACCTGGACGTGCCTGTGGAATCGGTACGCGGCCGCTACGGCGGGTACCGGCTCGCCCCCGGCTACCGTCTGCCTCCGCTCATGCTCAGCGACGACGAGGCGCTGGCCGTGCTGCTCGGCCTGGTCGCCGGCCGCCGAGCAGGGCTGACGACGACGCAGCACACGGCAAGCGAGACGGCCTCGGCCAAGATCCGGCGGGTGCTGCCCAAGCACGTCGCCCGCCGGCTGGACACGCTCCTGGAAGCCCTCGCCTTCACGGATCAGCCCGGTGAGTCCGCCACCCCGGACGCCGGGGTCCTGCTCACCATCGCCGATGCGGTGCGCCACCGCCGACCGGTCTCGATCCGCTACACCGACCGCGACGGGCGGCGCAGCGAACGCACGCTGCACACGTACGGGATCGTCGCCCATGCGGGCCGGTGGTACGTCACGGGCAAGGACCCCGACATCGGCGAGGACCGAACCTTCCGGCTCGATCGCATCGCCGACGCGAGGACCTTGCCCGGCTCATTCGAGGCGCCCATGGGTCCCGATCCGGCACAGCGCGTGTTGTCAGGGTTCGCCACGGCTGAGTACCGGCATGAGGTGACCTTGCGGATCCACGGGACAGTTGAGCAGATCCGCGCCCGCCTTCCCGCCAGCGTCGCCAGCCTGGAGGAGCACGAGCCCACGGCAGACCAGGACCGGGCGGCCGAGCGCTGGCTGCGCGTCGAACTACGGGCGGAGCGGCTCGACTGGTTGCCTCCGGCACTCGCCGCACTCGACCGCCCGTTCGTCATCGAGCGCCCCGACGAACTGCGCGACCTCGTCACCGCGCTCGCCGACCGCCTCGCGTCCCACGCCCGCCAAGCCTGACAGCGAGGAACCAATGTCATGAGATGGCACATCTAGCCCGTCCGCTGCCGATGGCCGGCGCAGGGCGCGATGGCGGCATCATCGAGGGGGTGCCGGCGCCGGATGGCCGGCACCGTGGATTTCCTAAGCGCTATTTCGGTGCGTGGAAGCCGCCGATCTTCTGCTCGAGCAGTTCGGCCAGCCGCAGCGGGGTGCGGTCCTCGAACATCGGACCGATGAGCTGCACTCCCACCGGCAGGCCCTCGGGGGACCGACCCGCTGGTATGGCGGTGGCGGGCAGGCCGGGCATGGTGGCCAGGCCGGCCCAGACGAGCTGGTCGAAGTACGGGAACTCGACGCCGTCGATGTCGATGCGCCGTGCCAACGGATTGGGGTCGTGGTCGTGCGGGAACGCGGGCGTCGGCGTGATCGGGCAAACCACGGCGTCGAACTCGGCGAACAGCTGCCGCCAGCCGTGACGGTGGACCTCTCGGCGGTTGTTCGCCTCCATCCAGTCGAGGTGGCTGAACAGCATGGCGCGCAGCCGCACGGCGTCAAGGCTCTGGTCGTCCGCGCTCAGTCCGGCGACGCGGGTCCGCAGCTGCTCGTGCGATTCGATGGGAAAACGCGCAACGGACCCCGAAATCAGCAACTGCATGTAGAGCGTCGCGGCTTCGCTCAGATCGGGCAGCAGCGGACTGTGCCGTTCGACGCGGGCGCCGCCGTCGACAAGCGCGTCGGCCACCCGGTTCACGCCCGCCCGCACGGCGGACCCGGTCGGGATGAGCGGATGCTCCTCGAGGACCAGGACTCGGAAGTCGCAGAGCCGCTCGTGGCGCGCGGGCGGCAGCGTCACGTCGTACGCCACGCCGTGCGTCAGCGGGTCCGGTCCGGCCATGATGTCGAGCAGGAGCGTGAGGTCGCGGGCAGTGCGCGCCATCGGACCGACGACGGCGAGGTCGAGGTCGACCGGCAACGGCGGCGCCGGCGGCG
Source organism: Nonomuraea helvata (assembly GCF_039535785.1). Classification (NCBI taxonomy): domain Bacteria; kingdom Bacillati; phylum Actinomycetota; class Actinomycetes; order Streptosporangiales; family Streptosporangiaceae; genus Nonomuraea; species Nonomuraea helvata. The sequence continues at coordinate 383,022 of NZ_BAAAXV010000012.1, read as the reverse complement.
CGACCATGCCACGGGTCGCCGCCAGCCCGAGCGTCGGCTTGTGCGCGTAGACGCCGCAGAAATGCGCGGGGGTGCGCAACGAGCCGGCGAGGTCGGAGCCGATGGACAGCGCGCCGAAGCCGCACGCCAGAGCCGCCGCTGATCCGCCCGAGGACCCACCCGACGTGCGACCGTGATCCCACGGGTTGTTGGTGGTGCCGTAGATCTCGTTGAAGCTCTGGATGTCTTGCAGCCCCACCGGCACATTGGTCTTACCGAGCACCACCGCGCCCGCGGCCTTCAGCCGCGACACCTGTACCGCGTCCTCGGCCGGCATGAAGTTCGCCTGCGGCGGCATGCCCCAGGTTGTGGGCAGCCCGGCGATGTTGTAGGACTCCTTGACCGTCACCGGAATACCCAGCAGCGGCCGGTCCTCGCCGCGGGCGCGCGCCTGGTCGGCAGCGTGCGCGGCGGCCCGCGCACGGTCGAAGTCCGGCACGCAAATCGCGTTGATCACCTTGTCGTCCCGCTCGATACGGGCGATCGCCGCGTCGGTCAGTTCCACCGAGCTCACTTCACCGGCACGCAAGGCGGCCGCGAGTTCTTCGGCCGCCTGAAAATTCCATTCCATAAATTTGACTCTAACGGCCTGCGGCAGACGCTCGTCCCCACACAAGTCGCCCGCATGCGCCGGAAAAACCTAAACGGCTACCTTCGCTGGGCCGAAGTCGCGCACTCATTCTGCCGCCTAAAATGTCCCGCCCCAGGTCAGCATGGTCGATGGCGGGTCGACCCCACTGGCAAGGGCATGAAATTCAGCTTCGCGCAACGAGATAGATGTCTCCATGCTCATCCCGTTTCTCGCCGGCCGCCGACTATTCGCTCGGACCGCTGGCCACAGTGCGCGGGGATTGTCCAGTAAACGGGGTAACTCATTTTAAATTTGTTCTATCGAGGTGGCTGAGGGTCAGGCGGCCTTGGAAGCGGGCGCGGCCGGCTCATGCACCCGGCGCGCCGCATCGGCCATCACCGCAGACCGAGGCTCTCGCCGGGGACGGCTCAGGGCGTCAGTCCCAACTCGCGCAACGAACGCCAGCCCGTGCACGGCTCGGCCACGGGAGCCGCGTCCTGCTCGGCGGCGATGCGGCCGGCGCGGGCGAAGGGGTGGTCGTGACCCGCCCCGCCCCGAGGCCGGCAGGTGCCCTCAAACCGGCGTCTTCAAGATCCACCCATGGCCGGTACTACCCGTATCTCGGCTGGACCGGCTCTATGAGGTGGACCGTGCCGGTCGCCGCCGTGCCGGCGTGAACCCGGGCGCGGTGGGTCCGGTAGCCCCGCGCCCGCTCTTTCGCCCGGCGCGGTGCTCAAGCGGGAGCAGGGCGGCGGGACGGCCGCGGAAGTACAGGCTCAGCACCGAGCCAGAAGCGGTGCGCTCCAGGGTGACGTCGTCACACAGACGCTGGATCACCCACAGGCCGAACCCGCGCGAGCCGGTCGGGTCCACCGTGGCGGCGGCCAGGTGCTCCGGGGTCAACCGGCCGCCGATGTCGAGGATCTCGATGATGACGCCGTGCTCGTGGCCGCGCGCGGTGACCCGGCCGGCCTTCCCGCCGTGGTCGAGCACGTTGGTGACGGCCTCGTTGACCGCCAGTACCAGGCCCTCCAGTTGCTCGCCGTTCAGTCCGTGGTGCTCGCCGTGGATGCGCACCAGTTCGCGGATGTAGCGCAGGTCGGGGCTGATGGGGCAGCGCAGCTCGAAAGTCATTGATCTCCGAGCCCGCCGGCCGACAATAGGAGGAAGGAATGCGAGCTCACGACTCTTTTTCCGGCTGGTCGATCGTTAAACACCGCATCGCGGCGGCGGCCTGCTCGGCATCGGGATGGATGACCAGGATCGGCCACACGCCGGTGATCTGCAGGAGGCGCGCGGGCCTGCCTCGCACGGCGGCCAGGCGGAGGATGCCGCCCTGGTCGTGTACGGAGGTGTTCAGCCGGAGCAGCACATGCAAGCCGCGGCTGTCCAGGAAGGTCAGCTCGCCCAGGTCGAGGATCATGCCCAGGCCGGGCCGGTGATGCTGCTCGGCGTAGGACTCCAGCCGGTCGGCGTTGGTGGCGTCGAGCTCGCCTGTCACAGTGATCAGCACGCCGCCGGGCAGCTCCCGGCAGGTCAGGTTCAGGGGCGACATAGCGCGCCGCTGCTGTGTCCGAAGCCTGAGCCTGGACTCAGTCCTGCGGATCTCTTCCAGCCCGGGGTCACCCATCACCCTCGCTTCTCCATGCCGCCGATCGGTTGCCGCCCTCACACTCTTGTCCCCGCCGTCGTCGCCGACCAGCACACCAGACGAAGAATTGTCCTCACCGCTGTCCAGTAAACGAAATCGGTCGGCTGGGGAGCGGCCGGCGTCACCCTGTGCTTGGGCAACCGGACGATGCGTCAGGCTCCGCTCAGCGGTGGTGACGCGGTTCGGCTCAGGCGTGCAGGGTGTCGCTGGGCGCGCACCCGTAGGCTGCTCTGTAGGAAAGGGCGAAACGCCCCGGGTGGAAGAAGCCCCAGCGGGCCCCGATCGCGGCCACCGTGGTGGCGGCCGGATCGCTGATCTTCAGCTCGTCGTGCGCTCGGGCCAGCCGGACCTGGCGCAGGTGGCCCAGCGGGGTGGTGTTCAGGTGCCGGCGGAAGGCGTACTGCAGGGCGCGAGCGCTGACCCGGGCCGCGGTGGCGATCTCGGCGATGCCCATGGGCATGTCGGCGTGCTCGTCGATGAAGGCGAGCGCGCGGCGCAGCATCTGGGGATGGGCGTCGTGACGGTCCATGGCGGTGGCCTCGGTGCCGGCGTTGCTGGGCAGGGCCGCCAGCACGCTCGCGGCCAGCAGTTGCCCGGCGGTGGAGACCAGGAGAGGTTCGCCGGCCAGCTCCGGATCGGCCAGGACATCGTCGCGCAGGTAGGCGATGGTGCGCTGGAGATGCCGGCCGGTGGCGGCGGAGACAGGCCGGTGTCCCAGCAGCCGTACCGGTTCCGGCCGGCGACCCGGAAGGGTGCCGGCCACCTGCTGCAACAGCTCCGGGTCGAACATGACGATGTTGTAGCGCGAGCGGCGGATCTCACCGGCGTAGGGCAGGTCCGGGGGCGCGAACAACACCGCGTCCCCCGGCCCGAACACGTCCTGCTCGCCGCCCGCGACCTGCTGGACGATGGACCCGGACTCCACCGTGCACAGGCATACTTTGCCGAGCGGGTTCACGTCGTAGCTCATGGCGTATTCGAGGTCCAGCCGGTCGACGCTCACCGTTCCCATGCTCTGACGCGAGATCCTGGTCCGCGGGCGGTCGATGTCGGAGCCGATGCGCATCTTGGCGTAGGCCTTGCTGAGGAACTCCTCGGTCTTCCCCAGATCATTGCTGTCGAAGGTCAACGGCTCCATGGCATCCTCCGATCGCCGCCAGACCCGCTGCCACACCCGCGAGTCTCGCGTACGGGCGCCGGGGCAAGGTGCCTGATGGGCCGACCATACCGCGGCCACATGCGGCATCGCCGCTCCCTGAAGTCCCGAGGCTCTGTCTTTCATTCCCGGGCGGTGGTCAGCCAGCGGCGGTGGTCAGCCAGCGGCGGACGTCGGCCATCGCGGTGCCGTCGCTGTCGGCGTCGATCGCGGCGGCCAGGTCCGCGACGGAGATGCGGGCGAGCGCGAGCGACCAGGCGTCCTGGGCGGCCGCCATGGCCCGGGCGATGGCGCATGGTCGCGAGCATCGTTCGGCGGGGATGCCGAGCGGCCCCCGCTGTCTGATCTCGGCACATCGGTAGGCCGGCTCGTCCCCGTCGACGGCCCGGACCACCTCCAGCGCGCTGATCTCCGAGGCAGGTCTGGTGAGGGTGTAACCGCCGATCTGGCCCGCGGTGGAGTGCACGATGCCGGCCCGCGACAGCGCTTGCAGGTGCTTGGCCGTGTACGCCGGGGGAGTGCCGTGCAACTCGGCCAGCCGTGCCGCCGGCACCGGCTCCTGGGTCTGGCTGAGCGTGACGCAGCTGTGCAGGGCCCACTCCACGCCGTTCGACATCCTCATGCCCCCACCTTACTCATCGCGGACATGCGCTATCCGAGTTGTGATACAACTCGGATATAAATCATCCGAGATCAACTTTCCGGGATGCTCATGACGTACACAGAAGATCCCTCGCCTGCCACCCGCGTGCCCTTGGGGGCGGCGGTCGTCGCGCTGTTCGCCGCCGCGGCGAACCTGCGACCGGCCATCGCCGCCGTCTCGCCGCTGGTGGACCGCATCCGCGGCGACCTGCACCTGTCGGCGACGGGAGTGTCACTGCTGACCACCATCCCGACGCTGGCCATGGGGTTGTGCGCACCCCTCGGCGCGTACGTGGGCCGCAGGTACGGGCTGCAGCGCGGCGTGCTGCTCGGGCTCGTGGTCATCGCCGTCGCCACGGCGGCCCGCCTGTTAGGCGGATCCACCTGGCTGCAGCTGAGCAGCGCGGCGATCGTCGGCACGGGGATCGCGATCGCCCAGACGCTGCTGCCCGCCGTGGTCAAGACGCGCTTCGCCGCGCACGCCGGACTGGTCACCGGCCTCTACACGGCCGGACTGGGCCTGGGCGGCGCGGTCGCGGCCGGGGCAAGTGCGCCGCTGGCCGACGCCGTCGGCTCCTGGCCGGGAGCGCTGGCCTCCTGGGCGGTGCTCGCGCTGGTGGGCATCGCGTTGTGGGCGGCCGCCAGAGGCTCCCTCAGCCTCGACGACGTCAGTGCCCCTGCCGGACCGGCGGCCCGGGGCCTGCCCTGGCGCAGCGGCACGGCCTGGAAGATCACCGCGCTGTCGGCCGTCAACTCCGCTCTGTACTACTGCGAGCTGGCTTGGGTGGTGCCGCTGCTGCATGACGACGCCGGTCGCAGCGCCGCGGCGGCCGGTGTCATGCTGACCGCGATGATCTCCATCCAGGTCGTCGCCATGCCGGCCGTTCCGGCACTGCTGGGGGAGCGCCTGGACAAGCGTGTCGGCCTGGCGCTCACGATGACGCTGACCGCCGCAGGATTCCTGGGACTGGCGTACGCACCGGGCACGGCGGCGTGGCTGTGGATCGCGGCGCTGGGCGTGGGGCACGGCGGCCTGTTCACGCTCGTGCTGACCCTGCCCGTGGTGGCCGGCCGGGACCCGCAGGAGGCCGGGCGCATCAGCGCGATGGCGTTCTTCATCGGCTACGCCTGCGCCGCGCTGGCCCCCCTCCTGGTGGGCGCGCTACGCGACTCCACGGGCGACTTCCGGCTCGCCTTCGGCCTGCTGGGCGGCCTTGGCCTGTTGATGCTCGCGCCCATCGCGCGCCTTCGCGTCAAGGCCGACGCATGAAGCTGGAACGGCTCACCGGCGAAGAGGCGCTCGCCCGGTCCGCCGAACTCATCGAGATCTACCGCATCGCGTTCAGCGGCCCGCCCTGGTACGAGGACGGGTACGGCACGGCCGACTTCGTCAAGCGGCTGACCACAGACGTACGCCGCCCCGGTTTCACTGCGGTGCTCGCCACTCATGACGGCAGCCCCGCGGGATTCGGCACGGCATGGCCGACGCAGGCCCCCTTCCCCGAGGGGCGCGCCTATGACCGGGTGCGCCTCGAGCTCGGCGGCCAAGTGGAGAAGCGCCTGGTGGGAGCGTTGGAGGTGGACGAGCTCGCGGTCAGCCCGCACGCCCGCGGTCAGGGCCTGGCGGGCCGCATCCTCGACCTGCTCTGCGAGGACGCGACCGACTGCTGGCTGCTGACGGCGCCGCAGGCGCAGGACGCGATCAGACTGTACGAACGGCTCGGCTGGCAGCGTCTGACCAGACCTGCGACGAACGTCGTGGTGTTCATCCGGTCTCAGGACGGCGTCCGGCAGCACCAGCAGCTCTGACCTCATCAGAGCGACAACGCGGCCATGAAGGCCATGCCGACCGCCATTCCGGACGGAGCGACGGCGAGATGGGGTCCGCCGAACGCCGTCAGCACCAAGAGGAGGAACATGACCACGAAGTCCTGGATGTGATGACCGGTCTCGGCGCAGCGGGAGGGGGAGAGACAGCCCGGCAATCTGTGACGGAACGAAGCAGGCGCCTGGCACCTTCGCCGTCGAGGGCGCGTTTTCTCACTTTGGAGCCGTGATCACGTGGCAGGTAAAGGGTTGGACAGGATGATGTTCGGGCTTGTAGCTTGCAGGTGACCGTGACACCGCCCGAGGAGGTGAGCCCCATGAACGCTGTATCGATGTGGGTGCTCCCCCTTCCCGTCACGGCTGGGCGATTGACGTAGGTGTCGCCGGGAGCGCCTCGCCAACAAGGCACTCCCGAAAGGCAACACCTATGCACTCTCAGCAGGTCACCGCCCAGCCACCGTCGAACGACGGGGTCGGGCGCGCGTCCCTCGTCTTCGACGTGATCATTGCCGGGTGCGGGCCGACCGGCGCGATGCTGGCCGCCGAACTGCGCCTGCACGATGTGCGGGTACTCGTTCTGGAGAAGGAAACCGAGCCCGCGTCGTCCGTCCGCATAGTCGGTCTGCATATTCGCAGTCTCGAGCTGATGGCGATGCGCGGACTGCTGGATCGCATTCTCCAGCAGGGAAGAAAGCGTCCGGCCGGCGGTTTCTTCGCCGCCATCCCCAAACCCGCGCCCAAGGGCCTGGATTCCGCGTACGCCTATCTGGTGGGCATCCGGCAGCCGGTCATCGTTCATCTGCTCGAAGAGCATGCGATCGCACTGGGTGCGCAGGTCCGGCACGGTTGCGCGGTCGCCGGTCTCGAGCAGGACGACGAGGGTGTGACCGTCGAGCTGGCCGACGGGGAACGGCTGCGTTCGCGCTACCTCGTCGGCTGTGACGGCGGGCGCAGCACGGTGCGCAAACTGCTCGGCGTCGGCTTCCCCGGCGAGCCCTCACGGACCGAGACGCTGATGGGCGAGATGGAAGTGGGCGTGCCGCAGGAGGAGATCACCGCCAAGGTGGCCGAAACCCGCGAGTCCCAGCAGCGATTCTGGCTCCGGCCCTTCGGCGAAGGGGTCTACAGCGTCGTGGTCCCCGCCGCGGGAGTCAGCGACCGCACGGAGCCGCCCACCCTCGAGGATTTCCGACAACAGTTGCGCACCATCGCCGGAACCGATTTCGGCGTGCACTCCCCGCGCTGGATGTCCCGCTTCGGGGATGCCACCCGGCTGGCCGAACGTTATCGGGTCGGGCGGGTGCTGCTGGCCGGCGATGCGGCACACATCCATCCACCCACCGGCGGACAGGGACTCAACCTGGGCGTTCAGGACGCGTTCAACCTCGGCTGGAAGCTGGCCGCACAGATCCGCGGCTGGGCGCCGGAGACACTGCTGGACACCTACCATGCCGAACGTCATCCGGTCGCCGAGGACGTGCTGGACAACACCCGCGCCCAGATGGAACTGCACTCCACCGAACCGGGCCCGCAGGCCGTGCGCAGGCTGCTCACCGAACTGATGGACTTCGAGGAGGTGAACCGCTATCTGATCGAGAAGATCACCGCGATCGGCATCCGCTACGACTTCGGCGAGGGCCCCGACCTGCTCGGCCGCCGCCTGCGCGACATCGACGTGAAACAGGGCCACCTCTACGGTCTGCTGCATCGCGGCCGCGGCCTGCTGCTGGACCGCACCGAACGCCTGACCGTCGGCGGCTGGTCGGACCGGGTCGACCACCTCGCCGATCCCACCGCGGCACTGGATGTTCCGTGCGTCCTGCTACGCCCCGACGGCCACGTCGCCTGGATCGGCGACGATCAGCAGGACCTGGACGACCACCTCTCCCGCTGGTTCGGCAAGCCCGCCGACTGATTTCGCCCGCGCAGCCGAAAAGGGCCGCGAGGACGGACCCGCCGGCATGGGAGATTGATCAACTGCCCTGGGCGGGCAGTCGGTCGGCGTGGGAGCGCCGGGCGACTGCCCGCCCTGGGAGCCGCGGGCCCGTCAGGGCTTGAAGGCGGCCGCGTGGTCGTGGGCCCAGGCGGCGAACGTGCGGCCAGGCCGTCCGATCAGCCGCTCGAGGTCCGTGGTGATCTCGGTCGGAACGCCGTCGTTCAAGCGCTGCCAGTCCAGGATCGCGTCGGCGATGGGCCCGGACACGTATTCGGCCATCTCCGCCTTCCACTCCTCGCGGGTGACGTTGCGGATGATGATGTCCCGGCCGGTGACGCGGCTGAGGATGTCGATCTGCTCGGCGCACGTGATCGACTCAGGCCCGGTCAGCGTGTACGTCCGGCCGCTCAGGGTGGGGTCGGTCAGGACGGCGGCGGCCGCCTCGGCGAGGTCGGCCTCGTGGATGGGATCGGTGTACGTCCCCGGGTAGGGCAGGCTCACCGGGGCCCCGGCCTTGATGGGCCAGGACCAGGCCAGGGCGTTACCGGAGAAAGCGCCGGGACGGAGCATCGTGCTGCGGACGGGGGCGGCGGTCAGGGCGTGTTCGACGTCCAGATGGGACTTGGCCAGCGGGTTGGCCTCGGGGTTCGGGGCGAGCACGGCGGACGACGAGAGCACCACGATGTGCTCCACTCCGGCGGTGACGGCCTCCTTCACGAAGGCGTCGATGTGCGACGGCTCGGCGTACAGGAAGACCGAACTGACGCCCGCCAGGGCGCCGGGAAAGGTGGCCGGGTCGGTCAGGTCGCAGGTGGCGATCGACGGGTCGCCCGGACGGCTCGAGGCCGGGCGGACCGGCAGGCCGCGCTGACGCAGGAGGGCGATGAGCTCGGTGGCCACAGCGCCACGGGCGCCGGTAACAAGGGTGGTCATAGTAGGTCATGCCTTTCTGAATGCTGAAAGCCGGACGGTGCTGTGTCCGGGCGGGGTTGGGGTTGTTCAGGGGGCGTGGTGGGGCTGAGCCTTGCGGGGGAGCAGCCGTACCAGGCCGCAGCAGACAATCGTGGCGACGATCACGATGAGCAGGCTGCGCGTGGCGGCCCCGTCCTGGTCGCCGGCGCCGAAGTAGACGGTGGTCACGACCGCGGCGCCGACGGCGTTGGCGAGTTGCTGGATCGCGGTCAGCGATCCGCTGGCGCTCCCGGTCTGGCGCGGGTCGATGTCGCCCATGGTGACGTCGAAGACGGTCCCGAAGCAGGCCCCCATGCCCAGCCCCAGGACGAGTGCCGGTGGCACGAGCGACCACACGTCACGAGGGGTGCCCGAGGCGGCGAACAGCAGCCAGCCGGTGCCGGCCAGCGTGGTGAGCAGCCCGATGAGGATCAGGTCCCGGCCGAGCCGGGCGATGAGCCGGTGACAGGCCACCGAGGCGACGACGATGCCGGCTGCCACCGGCACCAGGCCGACCGCCGCCTTGACGGGGGTGAACCGCAGGTCGTACTGCATCAGCAGCGACATCACGTACAGCAGGCCAGAGACGGCGGCGAAGAAGACCACGCCGAGCACGAGCCCGGCGGTGAACCCGCGGTTGCGCAGCAACGACGGCTCGATGAGTGGGCTGGCGGCGGTGCGCTGGCGCACACAGAACAGGCCGAAGAACGCCACCCCGCCGGCCAGGCACAGGTACGCGACAAGGCCCCAGCCATGGGCGGATCCGTCGATCAGCCCGTACAGGAAGGCCACCATGGCCACCCCGAGCAGGCCGGCGCCGATCCCGTCCACCGACACCTCCGGCGCATCGGAGCGCGCTCCGTCGGTGGGCAGGAGTCTCGCCGCGGCGAGGAACGTCGCTCCGCCGAGCACGATGTTGATCAGGAACATGGCCCGCCACCCGAGTCCCAGCAGATCGGACTGGATCAGGAACCCGGCCAGCACCGGCCCGCCGACCGACGAAGCGCCGAGCGTCGGTGCGAACGCGCTGAAGGCCTTGCCGAGCTGGTCACGCGGGAAGGCCGCCGTCACGATGCCGAATCCCTGAGGGATCATCAACGCTCCGAACGCCCCCTGGACGATCCGGGCGGCGATCAGGGTGCCCGCGCCGCCTGCGATCCCGCAGGCCACGGATGCGATCGTGAAGCCGCCGATGCCGATCAGGAAGAGCCGGCGCCGCCCGTACTTGTCGCCGAGCCGTCCTGCGGGGACCAGCAGCACGCCGAGCGCCAGTGCGTAGCCGGCGCCGAGCCACTGGATGAGGGTCTCGCCTCCGCCGAGGTCGGCCGCGATGGTGGGCGCGGCGAGGTTGGTGATCGTGGCGTCGAGGAGGTCCAGTACGGCGGAGGCGAGGATGACGGCCAGAACGGCCCAGCGCCTTCCTGCCTGGACCGGCGCGGCGCGGATGGGTGCGGACATGCGGTCCCCTTCCAGGGGTTGACGACAGTAAGATAGGGGCGTGACACAAAAAGTGCGTCACGCAAAGATTGCGTGACGCAAGTAAATGTGAGGTATGGGGCTGTCCTGTGTCAAATCGAGCCGAAACCTTGAAGCGGATGATGGACGAGAGTCAGCGGCACTATGCGGCGTACGTGCTGTTCAACCAGGCGATGGCCGATCATCTGCAGATTCACTCCACCGACCTCCAGTGCATGGGACTGCTGGGTATGGAGTCGAGGCCGGTGAGCACCGGTGAGATCGCACGGCTGACCGGCCTGACGCCGGGCTCCGCCACCCGCATGGTGGATCGACTGGAGAAGGCGGGCCTGGTGGTACGGCAGCCGGACCCTGCCGATCGCCGGCGGGCCTTGGTCACTTTGACACCTTTGGCGCGGGAGAGGGTCGGTGCGGCCTGGGACGTACCGGGCAAGGCATTCGCCGAAGTGCTGGAGAAGTACGACGACGCGGAGCTGGCCGTCATCGCCGACTACCTGCACCGAGCCGCCGAAGCGGGCCGCGCCCAGGCCGACCGCCTCACCAAGGAGGCCTGAGTCTCCACCCCAGGCGATCAGCCCGCCGCGATGGCTTCGATCTCGAGCAGCCAGCGCTTGTCGAAGATTTCCGAGATGATCACCGTCAGCGCTGGGCGATGAGCGCCGAGGATTTCACGGCGTATCGCCGAGTTGGCGTCGGCATACTCACGCTTCGAAAGAAACGTGGTGACCTTCACCAGGCTGGATACTCCAAGCCCCGCACCGGTCAGGCACGCCTGAATGTTGTGCCACACGATCCGGCACTGCGCCTCGAAATCATCCGGCACGTGACCGTCGGGCGACTGGGGGATCTGTCCGCTGACGAAGACCAGCCGTGAGGCGCCGGCCACGGCCAGCGCTTGGGCGTATCCTCCCATCGCCGGTGGAGCGTCGGCCGGCTGAATCGGGGTCAGAATGATGTTTTGTGCCATCATGGTCGGTCCTCTCAGGTTGTGACGTCGCCGACCATGGCCAGCACTCGGTCCAAGGTCGCCAAGGCGGTTTCGGCGTCCGCGCGGGTGAGCACCATGGGTGGTTTGATCTTCAATACGTTCCCGTGCGGGCCGTCAAGCGACAGCAGCACCCCGCCCTCGCGGGCCAGCTCCACGACGCGCGCTGCCGCTTCAGTCGCAGGACGCTTGGTGGCCCGGTCCTCGACCAGGTCCACTCCGAGGAACAAGCCGCGCCCCCGTACGTCGCCGATGATCGAGTGCCGCGTGGCCAGCTCCGTCAGCCCTGCGGCAAGGCACGTCCCGACCTCGGCCGCGTGCGCCATCAGCCGCTCGTCGCGGAGCACGTCCAGGACGGCGAGTCCGGCCGCGCACGAGACCGGGTTGCCGCCGTAGGTGTTGAAGTACTCCATGCCGGTCTGGAAGGCGCGTGCGACGGCCGGTGTGGTGACCACGGCGCCGAGTGGGTGACCGTTCCCGATCGGCTTGCCCAGTGTCACGATGTCGGGGATCACCCCGTGTGCCTCAAATGCCCACATGTGGCTGCCGACCCGGCCGAATCCGCACTGCACCTCGTCGGCGATGCACAGGGCGCCTGCCTCGCGCGCGGCGGCGTACGCCGCCGCGAGATGTCCCGGAGCCGGCTCGATCTGACCTGCGCAGCCCAGGATCGACTCGTGCAGGAAGGCAGCCGGGGGTGCGTCGGCGCAGTGAGTGGCGACGTCGGCCGCGTACCGCGGGCCGTCGGCCCCGTACCGTCCCCGGTAGGGGTCGGGCAGTTCGCACACGCGCACCCGTGGCCCAGGCCCGTCGCCACCGGCCCGGTTGAACTTGTACGGGCTCACTTCCACGAGAGAGCCGAGATTGCCGTGATAGGCCCAGTCGAGGACGAGCACGTGCTCTCGTCCGGTCGCCGTCCTGGCCATCCGCAACGCGAGGTCGTTCGCCTCGCTGCCGGAGTTGGTCAGCATCACCACCGACAAGGGGTCCGGGAAGGTGGCGGCAAGGCGACGGGCGTACTCGATGATCGTCCCGTGCAGGTAGCGCGTGTTGGTGTTCAAGAGTTCCGCCTGCGCGGCCAGCGCGCTCACCACGCGCGGGTGACCATGGCCGACGTGCGCGACGTTGTTGACCAGATCGAGATAGCGCCTGCCGTCCGCGTCGACCAGGTACGCGCCGTCGCCGGCGACGATGTGCAGCGGATCGGCATAACTGAGCGACAGGGCCGGCGCCAGATTCGCGCGACGACGACGGGCCAGCTCCTGCTTGCTCCGGTCCCGAGCAGGCACATGCGACACGGGTATCCGGAGCAGCAGATTGGGGTCGGGGGAGATGCTCTCCCAGACGTCGATGTCATCACGCTCGATCACCCCTGGCAGGTCGGTCGAGCGGCCGAGCAGCGTGACGAACAACTGAACGTGCACGTGCGGCGGCCAGTTCCCGTTCTCCGCAGGCACACCGACCCGGGCGATCCGCTCGCCACGCCGTACCCGCTGCCCGGGCGCCAGGCTCGACACGACCTCCCGGCCGAGATGGCCGATCAACAGCCAGAACGGCTCGCCGTCGTCGGTGGCGTGCTCGAGGAGCACGACCCCGCCGTAGTCGTAGGGGTCGGCTCGGTACTCGACGGTGTGCACCGTACCGTCCAGCGGTGCGAACACCGGTTCACCCTCGGGGACGAACAGGTCCACTCCCAGGTGTACGGTCCGGGGCGGCCCCTCCGATCGGGACGAGGTGTACGCGTCCGAACGGTAGACATCGCGGTCCTCCCGATATCTGCCGAGGCCGAAGGTGTGGCCACTGGCCGCCACCTGGGAGTTCACCGCGGCCACCGTCGTCGGATCCGTATGCGTCCAGTCCAGGACCAACGGCGGATCGGCGGCAAGGTTCCGGTCGATGACCGGGGCAGGATCGCAGGCGGCCGACTGCAGCCAGGCCACGATCCTTCGCTCACGGGGGATCGGCCGGTAGCCGCAGGCGTCGCGAAAGCGCGCCTCCCGCAGTTCGCGGGGCTCGCGCGTGATCGCCCCGATCGCTCTGCGTACCTCCGTCTGACTGATGGTGAGGTATGAGTTGTCCGGGTCGGAACGGCGCTGCACGGCGGCGTTCACCACGCTCATCGCAAGCCTGGTGTCGACCAGATCCGGCAACAACGCCAGCTCCTGCGGCCTGACCGGCGACTCGGCGTGGTAGCCGGCGAGCACCGGCAACGCGGCCGCCATGGGGTCGGCGTGGCCGAGCTGGGCGTAGGCGAGCGCGACGGCGAGCCCGCACACCCGTGGCGCGCGGACCACGTCCCCCACGTCGAGCAGCCCGGCGACGCCGCCGTCCGGGCCGACCAGGACGTTGTGCTCGTTGGCGTCGTTGTGGATCGCCTGCTGAGGAAGGGCGCCCAAGGCGGGCAGCAGCTCATCGAGCCTGTTGAGCGTGGTGTGCACGAACGGCCGGAGGGCATCGTCCACGAACGGCGCGTTCCCGAGCAGCGCCACCGCCTGCTGCATGTTCCAGCGGTACGGCCGGTCGAGTGCCGGATGATCGAACCCGGCGAGCGCCGCGTCCAGGCGCGCCACGGCTGAACCCAGCGCACGCAAACGCGTTTCATCGGGCGGGCCGGCATCGGCCCACACGGTCCCCGGGAGCCACTCCAGCAGGCGGGCTCGCCGGGCGTGCCCGCCGAAGCTGACACCGGCCGTCGCGACGAGACGCGGTACCGCGAGTTCGGGTGCGGTCCGGGCCAGGTGCGCCAGGATCTCGTCCTGAAAGTCCAGCACCGACGGGTCGGTAGCCGGATGATGCACCTTGAGCACATAGGCCGGGACGCCCTCCACATCCAACCGGGCATTCCAGTCGAGCTCCCCGGGCAGCAACGTGGCGGACGCCGGGACACCGAAAAGCTCCGTGGCCCAGGAGGCCAGCAGCGCGGCAGAGGGCTGAGTCATGCCAGGAATGCTAAGCACCACAGCTACACAATGTCGAACAATTCGCCGCTATCCTGCGTCTCCGCGCAAGAAACCTTCATGCCAAGGCGCACAGATCGCAGATTGTTCGAGCCACCCTCAGTCGCCCCGGTTGATCAATTCTGTGAGCAGCAACTGCGTCCGCGTTCGAGCGACGCTGCCGGTCTGTTGCAGCCGCACGATGACCTGCTCAAGGTGGCTGACATCACTGACCCTCACCAGCGCCAGGGCATCAGCATCACCCGTCACCGTCCAGGCACGGACTATCTCGGGCTGCGCCGCCAGGGCATCGGTAAGGGGACCGCGCTGGGTGCCTTCCACGGCAGTGATCTCCATGAGGACCTCGAGGCGGTTCCCGAACGCGTCGGGAGCCAGCAGGACCGTGTATCCCCGGATCACTCCTGATCGTTCCAGACGGTCCATGCGGCGCTTGACGGACGACGGAGCGAGGTTGGTGGCACGCGCGAGCACCTCGAGAGAAGTCCTGCCGTTCGACGTCAGTTGCCGAAGAATCGTGCGATCAGCAGCATCCACACGAAGGATTCTTGCATAAGGCCCGATCGTCGGCAGTGTACGCACGGCCCGGGTGCTCCGGCGGCTCCCTTGACACGCGCTTATGTATCGATAAAGTTGCGAGCGCTTTATCGGTATATAAGGTGAAGGGTCGCCCCTCATGAGTAACGTCGTCGTGCCCGCCATCGTCAATGTCGATGTCGAGGGTCCGTTGATCAGTCGGCATCTGTACGGTCATTTCGCCGAGCATCTGGGCCGGTGCGTCTATGGCGGGTTCTACGTGGGCGAGGACAGTGACATCCCGAACGCGGGCGGGATCCGGCTGGATGTGGTGGAGGCGTTGCGCGCGCTGAACATCCCGAATCTGCGCTGGCCGGGTGGTTGTTTCGCCGATGAGTACCACTGGATGGACGGGGTGGGGCCGAAGGATCGGCGTCCGGCGATGGTGAACACGCACTGGGGCAACGTCGAGGAGAACAACCACTTCGGGACGCACGAGTTCATGGCCCTGTGCGAGTTGCTCGGCGCTGAGCCGTACATCAGCGGCAATGTCGGGTCCGGCACGGTCAGGGAGATGAGCGACTGGGTGGAGTACCTCACCCGTGAGGGTGACTCGCCGATGGTGCGGCTGCGTAAGGCCCATGGGCGGGACGAGCCGTGGCGGGTGCGTTTTTGGGGGCTGGGCAACGAGGCGTGGGGCTGTGGCGGGCACATGACCGCCGGGCAGTACGCTCATGAGGCGCGCCGGTTCGGCACGTACTGCCGTGATCACGGTGAGAACAAGTTGTACCGCATCGCCGCCGGGGCGAACTCCGATGACTATGCCTGGACCGAGACGCTGATGAAGCAGCTCGGCGACCTGGGCTGCGCCTACCGGCCCCAGCCCTTCTACCAGGCGCTCTCGCTGCACTACTACACGATCCCGGGTACCTGGCAGGACAAGGGCGACGCGACGGTGTTCGACACCGGGGACTACTACCGGACGCTGGTCCAGGCCGCGCGGATCGACGAGCTGATCACCCGGCACTCCAACGTGATGGACTGCTACGACCCGGGCAAGAACGTGGGCCTGGTCGTGGATGAGTGGGGCACGTGGTGGAACGTCGAGCCCGGCACCAATCCCGGCTTCCTCTACCAGCAGAACACCCTGCGTGACGCGCTGGTGGCCGGCGTGCATTTCGACATCTTCCACCGGCACGCCGACCGGCTGGTGATGGCCAACATCGCCCAGACGGTGAACGTGCTCCAGGCCATGATCCTCACCGATCCCGACTCGGGCGCGCTCGTGCTGACGCCGACGTACCACGTGTTCGAGATGAACAAGGGTCACCAGGACGCGGCCTCGCTGCGGGTCGACCTCCCCGCGGGGGTGCCCACCCGTGAGACGTTGCAGACCGTCTCGGTCTCGGCCAGCCGCAAGGACGGGCGTGTGCTCGTCTCGCTGTCCAACCTGGACGCGGCCGAGCCGATCGACGTGGACCTGGACCTGCGTGGCGGCGCGGTGGCCGACGTCCGCGCCCGCATCCTGACCGCCGACAAGCCGCAGACCCACAACACGCCCGAGGCGCCCGACGCCGTCGCGCCCCGCTCCCACCAGCAGGTCACGCCCACCGCCTCCGGACTTCGGGTCCACCTGCCCGCACACTCCTTCGTCACCGTGGAGGGGCGCCTCGCGTGAGCGCCTCCGCCCATGAAACGGCCGGGCCGGAGTCAGCGATCAGGTCCGCCGCCCGGTGATGAAGGCGGTCCGCCAGTCGGGCTACCGCGTCAACGTCTCCGCCCGGACCCTCAGATCCGGGCGGACCGGCGTCATCGGGCCGGCCGTGCCGAGTACACCGCGCCCTTCGAGCTGAAGGCCCGCGAGTCCACTCGCTGACGGGAAATTCGGTCGACGGCGGGGCACGGCCGCTGCGAGCATGGGCCGTGATGTACCGAGCGTAGAAGCACTTCGATCACTGACAGGGGACGCGCCACGGAGCGCGTCGCCCCCGCTGTCATGCAGCACTTCCATCTGTGATCGAAAGGACTTTCCGTGAAAATTCACGAGTACGCGAGGTATGACGCTGTCGGCATCCGCGACCTGATCAGGGCGGGCGAGGTCACCGCCGACGAGGTCGAGGCCACCGCCCGGCAGGCGCTGGAAGCGGCCAACGCCAGAGTGAACGGCCTGGCGCTGCCGCTGTTCTCCCCGGCGCTCGCTCACGCGGCCGACGGGCCGCTGTCCGGGGTGCCCTTCCTGATCAAGGACCACGGGCCGGTGGCCGAAGGGGTGCCGTTCACCCTGGGAAGCCGCGCCCTGCCGGGCGTCGTCGCCTGGCGCGACACCGATCTGATGACCCGCTTCCGTGCTGCCGGCCTGGTCACCTTGGGCCTGACCACCGTGCCGGAGCTGTGCGTCAGCTTCGCCACCGAACCCCTCAGGTACGGCCCGGCACGCAACCCATGGGACCTGGACAGGGGCGTAGGCGGGTCGAGCGGCGGCGCCGCCGCTCTGGTCGCCGCGGGCGCTGTGCCCGTCGCGCACGCCAGCGACGGTGCCGGCTCCATCCGCGTCCCGGCTTCCTGCTGCGGCCTGGTCGGTCTCAAACCGAGCCGGGGCCGGATCACGCCCGGCCCCGATGCGGGGGAGCCGATACTCGGCATGTCCTACGAGTTCGCGCTGACGCGCACCGTCCGCGACGCCGCTCACCTGCTGGACGCCGTCCAGGGGCCGGGGATCGGCGACAAGTACACCGCGCCGCCACCGCGCCGGGCGTACGCGGAGGAGATCGGGGCCGACCCCGGCCGGTTGCGGGTGGCGGTGACCACCGAAGCCTGGGCGGGGACGCCGGTCGATCCCGAGGTGGCCGCGGCGGCGATCCGGGTCGGCCGGGTGCTGGAGCAGGCGGGACACACCGTCGCCGAGGCGAGCCCGGTCGTCGATTGGGAGGCCGTCATGCGGGCCTGGGTGTGCGAGGCGGTCGCGATCGCCGCCACGCTGCTGCTGGCTCCACGGATACCCGACGAGTCCCGGATGGAGGCCGTCTCCCGGCGCTTCCTGGCGGCGGCCAGGGAGTACAGCGGGCTGGACATGCTGGCCGCGTTCGACGCGCAGAACCGGGTGAGCCGGTCGGTGGGCGCGTTCTTCGCCGAGTACGACCTGCTCATCACCCCGACACTGGGCCGGCTACCGGCCCCGCACGGCACCCTGCGGTTCGACGATCCCGGCCACACCCTGACGAGCTGGCTGGAGTCGCTGGCCGAGTACGGGCCGTTCACTCCGGTGTTCAACGTCACCGGCTCACCGGCGATCAGCCTTCCCCTCGCCCACAGCGAGAACGGGCTGCCGATCGGCGTGCAGATCGTCGCCGCCTACGGACGGGAGGACCTGCTGTTCCGGATCGCCGCTCACCTGGAGCAGGCCATGCCATGGAAGGAGCGCGTCCCGCCGGTCTTCGCCGGAAACCTCTGACAGGCGCCGGGCGCTTTCTGCGGCACGGTCCGCAGCGTTGACCGGGTGATGGCGGGCAACGCTGCGGACCGCCTCTGACCGGAGGGTTCAGTTCGTCCCTCGATCTGCTCTTTCACTTCGTGGCTGGATCGGGTTCGGCGTGCAGGGCCAGGTCGACGGCCGTCTCGACATGGATGCGGGTGGAATCGAACACCGGCAACGAGCTGTCTCCTGGCCCGATCAGCAGCGTGATCTCGGTGCATCCAAGGATCACCGCCTGAGCACCTCGTCCCGCGAGCTCGGCGATGATGCGGCGATACTCCTCGCGAGAGGAGCTTTCGACCCGGTTCTGCGTGAGCTCCTGATAGATCACGTCGTGGACGAGCGTGCGGTCCGGTTCGTCCGGGACCACGATCTCCACACCGTGCTGTCGCATACGGGAGCGGTAGAAGTCCATCTCCATCGTGAACCGGGTGGCCAGCAGCCCCACCGTGGTGAGCCCCGCGGCGGCGACGCGGCGCGCCGTCGCGTCGACGAGATGCACGAAAGGCACGTTGATCGCCGCCTCGATCTGGTCGGCGACCCGGTGCATGGTGTTCGTGCACAGCAGCACCATGTCCGCGCCCGCCTGCTCCAGGCTCTTGGCCGACTCGGCGAGGAGCAGCCCGGCGCGTTCCCACTCCCCGCTGCGCTGCATGGCCTCGATCTCGGCGAAGTCGACGGTCACCAGCACGCTCCTGGCGCAGTGGTGCCCGCCCAGCCGCTGTCGCGCCTCCTCGTTCAGCAGCCGATAGTACTCGGCGGAGGATTCCCAGCTCATGCCGCCGATCAGCCCGATGGTTCGCATCATGGCACCAGCGTGCCGGGCCGCCCGGCTCATAGGTAGTCCTGGCTTTCTTGGCCGACCGCCAAGCAATACTTATGGCATGGACGTCCAGAGGCTGCTGATTTTCCGGGAAATCGCCCGTACCAGGTCGATCGGCGGCGCCGCCCGGTCGCTCGGCTGGACCCAGCCGGCGGTCAGTCAGCATCTACGCCACCTCGAACGTCAGGCGGGCACCCCCCTTGTGCTGCGCCGGCCACGCGGTGTCCAGCTCACGGAGGCGGGACAGGCGCTGCTCCGTCACGCCGACGCCATCGCCGCCCGCATGCAGGCCGCGACCGAAGAGCTCGAAGCGCTGGTCCATCTGCGGGCGGGCACCGTGCGGCTGGCCGCGTTCCCCTCGGCGGGAGCGACCGTGGTCCCCGCCGCGATGAGCCTGCTCGCCCAGCGGCATCCGCATCTCGACGTACGCCTGCGCGAGGCCGAGCCCCCGCAGGCCCTCGACCTGCTCGCCGCCGGCGACGTGGACGTCGCCCTGACGTTCGGTCACGCCGGGGAGAGACCGGCCGGCACCGACGAAATGGTGCGGATGCCGATCGGCGAGGATCCGCTGCGGCTCGTGCTGCCCCGTTCGCATCCGTGCGCGCAACCGTCGGATGTACCGCTGCACCTGCGGGAGCTGGCACAGGACAAATGGACCGGAGGTTGCGAACGCTGCACAGACCACCTTCGCCAGGCGTGCGAGTCAGCGGGTTTCACGCCGGACATCCGTCACGGCACGGACGACTATGTGCTGACGCAGGCGCTCATCGCCCGTGGGTTGGCCGTCGGGCTGCTTCCTCAACTGGCGCTCGACGCGGCCCGCGACCCGGGCGTCGCCGTGCGCCCGGCCGCGGGGGTACGGCCGAGAGTCCTGTACCTCGTTCACCATCGCGAGGCCGACCAGATTCCCGCCGTCCGCAGCGCCGTACAGGCTGTGGCCGACATCGCCGCCCGAGCCGGCCACATGGCCGCGAGTCCTGCCACCGCCGCAGGTGGCGCATGGGATCCGGGATCGGCGTAGCCGCCGTGCGAAACCCGCGTTCTTGGACGAGGGCGGGGAACATTTGTCCAATCCGCCGGCACGCGCCGGCGGCGACAGTGGGCTCATGACCATTCCTGACGACGGGCCGCGCGTGAATGGCGGCCCCGAGGCCACTGAGCATTCGACCCTGCCCCTGGACGACGGCGACATCTACGTGTGCGAAGACGGCCCCCGTGACGCCCCCGCACTCCTGCTCATCCACGGGTCCGCCTCCTCGACCCGCTCGTGGGACCCGCTGGTCCCGCTGCTGACCAGGTCCCATCGCGTCATCCGGATCGACCTGCTCGGGCACGGCCGGTCGGCCAAACCGGCCGGCCCCAGCTACGCGACCCCCGAACAGGCACGCCGGGTCGGCATGGCGCTGGACCGGCTCGGCGTCGAGCACGCCGTCGTGGTCGGCCATTCCAGCGGCGGCGCGGTCGCCACCGCACTCGCCGAACAGCGCTCCGACCTGGTGACCGCGCTCGCGCTCGTCAACACCGGACCCAACCTGGACGCCTTCATCCCATCAGGGTCCGCCGCCATCGAACTCTCGCAGTGGCCGCCGAGCGACGAGCAGCTCCGCCGGCTCGCCGGCACCGCTTTCAGCCGCGCGGGCTACGAGGTCCCGCAAGAGCTCCTGGACGAGGTACGCCACATGACCCCCCACACGCTCACCACGACGATGCAGGCCACCCGCGACTACATGGAGCAGCGGCCGCTCCCGGACCGGCTGGCGACTCTTGGCAAGCCACTGCTGGTGATCTTCGGTGCGGACGACCGGAGATGGCGATCCTCATCCGCCGCCGACTATCACGCCGTTCCGGGCGCGAAAGTCGAGTTGCTGCCCGGCCTTGGACACTCACCGATGCTCGAGGATCCGCCGCGGACCGCCGCGGCCCTTCTTGCCTTCAGCGCGATCCACTAAGGAGATGTGCTCATGCGGATCCTCATCTCCGGCGCCAGCGTCGCCGGTCCGGTGCTGGCGTACTGGCTCACCAGGCACGGCTTCTCCGTCACCGTCGTCGAGCGCGCGCCGGCCCTGCGCAAGACCGGCGGCCACGCGGTCGACCTGTTCCGGCCCGCGATGGACATCTCGGAGAAGATGGGCGTCCTCCCGCGCGTCGAGGAGCGGGCCACCGGCACGAAACGGATGACCCTCTGCCGGGAGGGCGCGCGGCGTCCCGTCCGGGTGAACCTCTCCAAGATCTTCAGCGCCACCTCCGACCGGCACGTCGAGATCATGCGCGACGACCTGAGCGAGATCTACTACGACGCCGCGTGCGACGACGTCGAGTACGTCTTCGGCGACTCGATCACCGAGATCTCGCCCGACGGCCAGGTGCGGTTCGAGAACGCCGCGCCGCGCCGCTTCGACCTCGTCGTCGGCGCGGACGGGCTGCACTCCAACGTGCGCCGCCTCGTCTTCGGCGAGGAGTCCCGCTTCAGCGCCTTCGCCGGGGCCTACCTCGGGGTGCTCACCGTGCCCAACACCTCCGGCCTCGACCGTGAGCTCCTCATCCACGTGGGCGTCGGCCGCACGGCCGGCGTGTACGGCGCGCGGCACCTCGGCGACGCGCGGGCGTTGTTCCTGTTCCGGAGCGAGCGCGAGCTGGACTACCACCACCGCGACGTGCCCCGGCAGAAGGAGCTGCTGCGCGGCGCGTTCGACGGCCTGCACGCCGACGTGGACCGCTGGCTGGACGAGCTCGAGCGCACCCCGGCGTTCTACTTCGACTCGATCACCCAGCTCCGCATGGACACCTGGTCGCGGGGGAGGGTGACGCTCGTCGGCGACGCGGGCTACTGCCCCGGCCCGGCCGTCGGCGGCAGCACCACCCTGGCCGTCGTCGGCGCGTACGTCCTGGCCGGGGAGCTGGCGCGGGCGGGCGGCGACCACGAGCGCGCCTTCCCCGCCTACGAGCGCGCGATGGCCGAGCACGTGCGCGGCAGCCGCGCGGTCGCGCTCAGCGCGGCGAAGACCCTGATCCCCACGTCCCGTCTCGGCGTCTCGGGGCTGGCCCAGGGCGCCCGCCTGATCTCCGCCCTGCCCGCGGGGCCCAGCCGCGCCCTCCTCCGCCTCACCACCAAGAGCGCACGCCTGTACAACTCCATGACCGTCGACGACTACCCGCCGTCGCCCACCACGGCCGGCGTCTGCTGATCGGTCGCGTGCCGGCCGGGCGGCCGATCTCGTACGTGCGACCAGAAGCAGCGGATCAAGCTGAGCGCTCGTGGCGAGGCAGCGGACCCGCCCGGTTCGATGCCGGGGCGATGGTGGTCTGATCAAAGGTGGGGGTTCCGAGCGCGGCTTCGGCGGCGATGGCCGCCGATCGGGCCACGTCGGGTTTGTCGAGGCTGGTACGGAGGGTGACCGGCTCGAGCAGGACGGCGGCGACGGCGGCGCAGATGACGAAGACGAGCCCGGTGGCGTCACCGTAGGCCATCCGGACGATCTCCTGGGCGGCGGGCGGCAGCGCGCCGGCGGTCAGGCCGCCGTCGTCGAGGCCCGAGGTGGAAAGGTCCGCGGCGGTGAGGCCGTGGGCGATCTGGCTGCTGACGTGGCGGGCCAGGACGGCGCCGAGGACGGAGACGCCGATATGCCGCCCAGGGAGCGGAAGAAGGCGACCGTGGAGCCGGCCGCGCCGATGTCCTTGAGGGGGACGGCGTTCTGCACGACGAGGACGAAGTTCTGCATCGTCATGCCGACGCTGGCGTACGGGCCCCGACCTGGACCGGGCGAGCGCGGCCCACCTCCCGGAGAGCAGGCTCGTCATCGGCGAAGCCCTCACCCTGCCGTCCGGATATCGCCTGCAGCTGCCGTCGTCGTGAGCAGATACTGGCGGCACCCAAGGTTGGAGAGCGACCTCACCGACCCGCACGCAGGGCCTGAATGAACCAGCTGAACAGCGGCGCCATGCTCGGCGGCACCGGCCAGCCATTGATAACCGCGAGCAGCTGCAGGTAACGCTCGGCGAACGGTTCGTCGGCCGCCTGCAGGCGGTCCAGCATCCAGTCCCGCAGGTTGGCGTCGTCGGCGCGGCCGAAGGTCTGCGCGTATCGGGTGGCGAGGGCACCGACGATGGCGGCCGCCTGCGGCGAGGCGGGGTCCACGCCCGCGGCCACCGCCGCGCCGACTCGGCCGCGGACCTCCTCGGTGAGCTCGTGGTGCAGCCCCGTGGTGTCGCCCTGGGCGCGTTCGGCCGCCTGGTATTCGGCCAGCCGGCGGACCGCCGCGCGGAACTGCGGGTCCTGAACCAGTTCGGCCAGCTCCACCCAGGCGTCCACCTGCGCGGGGTCAGGGTCGTCGGGCAGGTCCGGCATGGCCGAGCGCATCATCGCGACCCACTCGGGATTGGCGTCGAGATCGCCCAAGACCTCGTCGATGAAGTCGGTGACGAGGCGGTGGCGTTCCTCGTTGGAGAGTTTGGCGAGCCTGTGCATGAGTTCCGTCTCCTCTAACGTCGATCCCCGTCTGGCCACCGCGCGTAGCACGGCTCGGCGCAGCCGCAGGATGCGGATCTGCACGTCCAGCGCCTCGGCGTACTCCACGGCGACCTGCGCCACCGGAAGATCGCGTTCCAGCAGGCGCTGCACGGTGGGCAGATCGATCCCCAGCTCGCGCAGCGCGCGCACGAACTCCAACCGGGCCAGCGCGCCGACGTCGTACAACCGGTAGCCAGCGGGACTGCGGGTGGTGGGCGGTACGAGCCCGCGGTCGGAGTAGAACCTGATCGCTTTCACCGTGAGCCCGGTGCGCCGGGCCAGGTCTCCGATCGTCAGCAGCACGTCGCCGTCCATGCGCATACTCTGCCGTCTCCCCTCAGGGGAGACTCAACCGCAAAAGCCGGGATCTTCACCCCGCCCTCGGGGTGGCCCTGGAATCCTGCCGGGCCTTCCACCAGACGTCGGTGTTGGCGCGGACGGCACGGTAGGTGCTGGCCCAGGCGGGGGTCAGGTAGGGGAGGTCCTGGCGGAACTTGTCCAGGTGGCCGAGGTCGTCGGGGTGCAGGGTGATGGACTGCTGGCGGCAGATCTTGGGCCGGTCGTCGGGTCGCTGGCCACGGGCGGTGGCAGGATGCGGGGCTTGGCCGAGGGGGCGGCCTGCTGGCGGGCGTCGGTCAGATCGATGGGGGCCGGTCGCAGGGCTCTTTCTCCTTCTCGGCCGTATCCGGTCTGCCTTGACGTACGTTCTCTTACCGCTGTTCCTCGCGGGCCGACCAAGTACTGATTTTCGGCGCCGTGCCGGCGTCACGTATTTCGTGCCTGCATGTGAGAAGGCCACCCGCGGTGAAAGCGGAGGGCCTTCTGGAGCAGGAGCTCAGCTGTACGAGTAGGACTGCGCGCTGCAGCCGGTGATGTAGGGCCCGGGGTAGACCTGCTGGGTGGAGCAGCCCCAGGTGGCGTTCAGAGTCGTGGCCCAGGAGGGGATGCTGATCGCCGGTCCGTTGGTCCAGCCGACCTGGTCCCACTGGTGACCGCCGCTGCAGATGGCCGACACGCTCACCGCGGTACTGCCGCCGGGCAGGCTGATCGTGAACGACCACGAGTGGTTCGCCGGGTTCGCGACCATCGAGCTGTAGGGCACAGCCACGCCGTATGAAGGAGGCGCGGAGCTGACCGCGACGTATGAGGCGTACCAGTCCCGGGTGTCGCCGGAGTAGTCGACGTTGAGGCAGTCCACTGTGCCGTTGAGCGTCAGGGCTGAGGCGGCGGCGGGCTGCTGCATGGTCACGACCATCGCGGCGGTGGTGGCCAGCATCGCGCCGACCGCCAGTGCCCGGCGGATCAGGTTGCCGGCAATCATGGGGTTCCCTTCTTCGCGCCGTTGACTGTGGAGATTTCACCGGAGTGCCGGCCCGTCATCCGCGACGGCCGCGCCGCCCTGATCGGGTTGAGGCGGACCCGCAGGCGAGGTCCGAGGACCGGCAGCGATCACCCTCCGCAGCCGCCTCGTAGCGGGGTGACTGCGGACAAGTATGGACAGCCGGCGCCGAAATCCGACCTGGAAGCATTTCGGCATCGGTTGTTGCGGACGATGTACGTCGGTGAGGCTGATCGAGTGTCGGACTCAGATGGAGCTCAGGTGCAGGTGATGGCGACCGGCGTGGTGGCGACACGCTGGGAGAAGTCGGGTGCTCCGCCATCGAGGTTGGCGAATCCGTAGCCCATGACGTGGTAGTTGCCGGGCACGCACGACACCATATTGATCTTATAGGCGTAAGCCACATTGTTCTGGTAGGTCTCGGCGTAGCCCAGATAGGTACCGTCCCGGTACAAGGAAAGGTATCCGCCGATGAACGAAACTCTCTGGTTGCAGTTGACCTCGACATAGGCGTAAACGGAGGTCGTGTACAACTGGATCGGGTTGCTGATGGTGATGGCGCAACTGAGCGCCGCGGCGCTCACGCTGGACGCGGTCGCCGCCTGAGCGGGGGGCGCGCCGAGCACCAGGGCCGCCGCCGCGCCTAATGCGAGGGCGCGCATTCCATGAAGGGATTTCAAGTAGCCATCTCTCCCTACCGCCGATGGCAATTCGAGCGCGCGGACCACGCGCCCGATACGCCGCAGGAAATGTCTTCTCGAGGGGAGGATCACACAACGGCCATGGACCGGACAGACCCCATATGGAGCACGGCCCTCCGAAACAAGCGGTGAATCGCGGTTTCCGCACGGCCCGTAAAGGGGCGGCGACCTCGCCCCGCTAATCAACAGGCTGGTCGCAGGACATGAGACGCCGTGGGATGTGGCGGTCGCACCCTCGTCATCACAGTCGTCCGCGCGACGGTGTTAGTGAAACTTTCAACACGGGGACGCCTGGCGGCGGGCGAGGGGGTGCGTTCGACGGCGCGCAGGTAGCGCTTCTGCTGGCGGGCGTCCAGGGCGCGGGGCGCGAGCCTGGGGGCGTCGTCGCGGCGGACGACGGCGGGGCCGAGTCCGAGCTGGGCGAAGAAGTGGTCCAACTCGGTGAGGTGGGCGTTGACGGTAGTCGACGCGCGGCGCAGCACGGTCTTCATGTGGGTCTTGTAGTCGCGGATGGCGAAGTCGCGGGAGGTGGAGTGTCCGGTCTCATCTGACCCGAGGCACGTCTCGCTGATCATGAGGTATTTGCTCCGATGCCTCAGATGCATGAGACGCCCCACCACGCCGACGGCGTGGCAGCGCGCTCGACAACACATTTATCTGGTTGTACCATTTTTTATCTATGCAGATAAAGAAGCAGTCGAGGGACAGCGTCACCAACGCCGCACGCCGGACGCAGATCGTCCGAGCGGCCATCGAGACCATCGCCGAGCTCGGCTACGACAAGGCCACCTTCGCCACCATCACCGAGCGCGCCGGCCTCAGCAGCCCCCGCATGATCTCCTACCATTTCGCGGGTAAACAGGACCTCATCCGACAGATCGTCGAAGACGTCTACCTCGCGGGAGCGGCCTTCATCCTGGAGCGAGTCAAGGCCCAGGCCACCTCCGCCGGACGGCTGCGGGCCTACCTGGAGGCGAACCTGGAATTCCTCCGAGAGCATCCGATCGACCTGGCCGCTGTGACCGAGATCGGGCCCCATCTGCGGGATCAGGCCGGTGAGCCGTACTCCACCACCGGCCATCAGGAGCCGAGCGTCCAGGGACTCGTCATGGTGCTGGAGGAGGGGCAGCGCAACGGTGAGTTCGGCGACTTCGACGCCCGGTCGATGGCCGTGATGATGCGCGCCGCCATCGACGTGGCGGCCCCGAGGCTGCGCGGCGAGCACGCGTTCGACTTCGACGCCTACCGCAGGACCGTCGTCGACACCTTCGCCAGGGCCGTACAGCGGGCTGCGGTGGAGCGGTGAGCGGGGTGCACCGCGGCCTCATCAGCGTCGCGGCCCTGGAGCTCGCCGGGCCGCTCGCGATCTTCTACGGGCTCAGGGCGGCCGGGGTGAGCCAATGGATCGCGCTGCTGGCTGCCGGCGCGCTGCCCGCGGCCCGAGCCGTTCACGACCTGGTCGTCGTGCGGCGCGTCAGCGGGATCACGGTATTCGTGCTCGGCGCGATGGTGCTCACCGTGGCCATGTCGTTCGTCGCCGGCAGCCCGCGCGTGCTGCTGATCCGCAACGCGTGGGGCACCTGCGCGCTGGGTGTGTGGGCATTGATCACGCTCTGCGGACGGCGCCCGTTCCTGTACGAAGCCATGCGCGCGATCTCCGATCGCGACAAACAGCAGCGGTGGGAGGCGAACTGGAGTGAGCACCCGCCGTTCCGCCAGGTGCTCCGGGTCGCCACGGCGGTGTGGGGCGCCGCGCTGCTGGCCGATGCGGCCCTACGCGTCGTCATGGCCGCCACGCTACCCATCGACGCGGTGCCGCTGCTGGACGACGTCCTGCTGGTGGTCACCCTCGGCGCTCTGCTCGCCTTCCAGCGTCTGTACGGCCGCGCCTACCTGCGCCGTCACGGCTTGCGACTTAGGGGCGTCGAGCTGGTTCGCCTGCCGGCCGAAGGGTCCGGCCTGCCCGGGGAGTCACGTTGACCGTGATGCTGATCACCGGCGGCGCCAGCGGCATCGGCGCCGCCGTAGCACGGCGCATGGCAAGCAAGGGGCGAAAAGTGGTCATCGCCGACAAGGACCGCTCGCGTGGCGAGGAGGTCGCCGCCGAGATCGGCGCCCGGTTCGTGCCGACCGACGTCTCCCGCCCGGAGGGCAACGAGGCAGCCGTGGCCGAGGCGATCTCGGCCTACGGCAGGCTCGACGTGGCCGTGCTCAACGCCGGCATCCCCGGCCAGTGCGGATGGGACAACTTCACCCCCGTCGCCTATCGCACCACCATCGCCACCAACCTGGACAGCGTCGTCTACGGGATCCACGCCTGCCTCCCGCACCTGCGCCGAGGCAGCTCGATCATCGTCACCTCCAGCCTGGCCGGCCTCAAGGAAGCTCCCGACCCGTTCTACGCCGCGAGCAAGCACGCCCTGGTCGGCCTCGTCCGGTCCACCGCCACGCTCCTGGCCCGCGACGGCGTCACGGTCAACGCGCTCTGCCCGGGCCTGGTCGACACCCCGCTGGTCGCCCCGTTCCGCGAGTTGCTCGCCGAGGCGGGACACGTCTTCGCCAGCCCGTGCGAGGCAGCCGATGCAGTGGAGGCCATCCTGGTCGGCGGGCGGAGCGGACAGGCCTGGATCGTCCTGAACGGGCGGTCCCCTTACCCGGCGCGATTCCCCGACGTGACCATAAACGCAGAGGTGGATAATCGCTGAGGCCATCAAGGCCGACGAAAGCCCTGCTCAGACACGGTTCGGCGGCTCATCGCACAGTTCTTGACGGCATCCCAGATCGGTCAACGGCGCATCCGACAGCGCAGGTGAAGCACCCGGGTGCCCTGAATCACCATGTCAGGATCCTCCAACAGGTGCTGCGCGTGGACCGACCCGAAGTAGCGCTTGCCGGACCCGAACACGACGGGTACGACGTCCATGCGCACCTCGTCGATCAGGCCCGCGGCCAGCACCTGGCCACCGACGTCGCCGGCGGCGACCTCGCGGCGGGTCGCGTCGGTGTGCACCGGGGCGACCGTGCTGGCCGCCGCCGGTCTGCTCGACAACCGCCGGGCCACCACGCACTGGTACGAGGCCGGCCGGCTCGCCACGAGTTTCCCGCAGGTCCGGGTCGACCCGACGCCGATCTTCGTCGGGGACGGCGCGGTGGCGACGTCGGGCGGGGTCACGGCCGCGCTGGACCGCACGCTCTCCTTCCCACACCCACACTGGATGGGCCGCCGCAGCCTGTTCCCGTCAATGCACGCTCGCGCCCTGACGGGCACTCCCGCGCCGGGCTTACCCCCATGGCTGAAGCCAGGGGTCCGCGCCCGGCATCCTCGATCGCGACGCGCGAGCCGATCGCGGCCGTCGCCCGCCGCTGCGGATTCGCCTCCGCCGAGTCCTTCCGGCAGGCGTTCGTGGCCTGGGTCGGCATCTCGCCGTCGCGGTTCCGCTCCAGCCGGACCGGCCGCGAGCCCGATCCCGAGGCACCGAGCACGGTGCCGCGGTGACAAGGTATCGGTCATGGCATTGTCCACGATGTTCACGGAATTGTTCGGTCTGCGGCACCCGATCGCGCTGGCGCCCATGGGCGGGTCGGCCGGTGGTGCGCTGGCGTCGGCGGTCTCCAACGGCGGAGGGCTCGGCCTGCTCGGTGGCGGCTACGGAGATCTGGACTGGCTGGCCCGGGAGCTGCCGATCGTCGCGGAGAGCACCGGGAAGCCATGGGGTGTCGGCTTCCTGAGCTGGGCGATCGATGTCGGCGCGGTCGAGCGTGCGCTGGAGTGGAACCCCAGGGCGGTGATGCTGTCGTTCGGCGACCCGACCCCGTTCGCCGAACGCGTCCGCGAGGCCGGCGCCGCACTGATCATCCAGGTCATCGATGCGGAAGAGGCCAGGCAGGCCGTGGATCTGGGCGCCGACGTCATCGTCGCGCAGGGGACCGAGGCCGGTGGGCATGGTGCCCGGCGCGGGCGGTCCACGTTGTCGTTCGTGCCGGTGGTGGTGGACCTGGTGGCTCCGGTGCCGGTGCTGGCGGCCGGCGGGATCGCCGACGGGCGCGGCGTGGCCGCCGCCTTGGCTCTCGGCGCCGCGGGGGCGCTTGTCGGCACCCGCTTCCAGGCCACGGCCGAGGCCCTCGTCGATCCTTCGGTCACCAAGGCGATCATCGAAGGACGCGGGGAGGACACCGAACGCAGCCGCGTGCTCGACATCGCTCGCGGCTCCAGCTGGCCGTCCGAATACACCGCCCGTACGCTCGGCCACCCGTTCCTCGATCAATGGCGGGGGCGGGAAGCGGAGCTCGCCGCGGACCCGCAGGCCAAACAGGCCTATCACGAGAGCGTGGAACGAGGCGAGATACCCCCGCTGCCGGTGTGGGCGGGGGAAGGCATCGATCTCATCAACGACCTGCCGTCCGCAGCCGATCTTGTCGGCAGGATGGCCAAGGAGGCCGAGGACGCTCTGGTCCGAGCGGGTTCGGCCTCGAGCATGCGCCGGCCGGGGGAGTGATCTCCCCCGTATAGGGGATGAGCGACGCTCGGGACATGCGTGATCCTCAAAGGCGCCAACCCCTGACGTCGTTCGAGGAGAACTCCCATGACCGTTTGGAGCAGGCTGCACGGCCGGACGGTGGCCGGCGTGCCCCGCTGGGCCGTGCTGGCCGCCTACGCCATCCCGCTGGTCGTGCTGCCCTCCAGCCTGTGGCGCATCGCGGGTTTCGTCTTGTATGTGCCGCTGGTGGAGTTCGGGCCCACACCTCCGGGCAGCCTGGAGGGGCTGGCCGGCGGGTGGTGGTACATCATGCTTCTCAGCGTGGTGAGCGAGGCGGCGGCCTTCCTCGCCGTCGGGCTGGTCAGCGAGTGGGGTGAGACCTGGCCGGGCTGGGTGCCGGTCCTGCGCGGCCGCCCGGTGCCGGTCATGGCCGCGGTCATTCCCGCCGGTCTCGGCGCACTCGCGTTGCTGATCTTCCCGTACGCGATGACCATGTACATCTTCGGCCTGAAGATCAACGGGGATCCCGAGGGGCTGGTCACGCACGGCTGGCAGACAGTGATCTTCAACATCACGTACTGGCCGCTGGCCGCCTGGAGCCCGCTGCTCGCCCTGGTCACCGTGCACTACTACCGCCGCCGCACCGCCTCACCCCGCCGGCCGGCCGCGCCTGCGTGTCTCACCAGGTGACCGGCAGCCGCCACACCCCGTAGACGATCGAGCTCTCCCGCATCGGGACCTCCTCCACCGGAATCGCCAGGCGCAAGGTGGGGAAGCGCTCGAACAGCGCGCGGTAGGCGATGCGCATCTCGATGCGGGCGAGCTGTTGCCCCAGGCACTGGTGGACGCCGTGCCCGAAAGCCAGGTGCTGCCGGGCGTTGTCGCGGTCGAGCCGCAGAGCGGCGGGATCGGCGAACCGCTCCGGGTCGCGGTTGATCGCGGGCAGCCCCAGAACCACGGTCTCGCCCTTGCGGATCAGCCTGCCGCCCAGTTCGACGTCCTCCAGGGCGGCGCGGTTGGGCGCGCCCACGTGGACGATGGTCAGGTAGCGCATCAGCTCCTCGACCGCGGTGTCGGTCAGCGAGGGGTCGGCGCGGAAGGCGTCGAGCTGCTCGGGGTGGCGCAGGAGCGCGAGGGTGCCGAGGGCGAGCATGTTGGCGGTGGTCTCGTGACCGGCGACGAGCAGAGCCAGGGCGATGTTGGTCAGCTCCTCATCGTCCAGGTCGCCGTCGTCGATCAGGCCGCTGAGCAGGTCCTCCGCCGGTCGGGAGCGCTTGTGCCCGACCAGGTCGCGCAGGTAACCGGCCAGGTTCGCCAGGGCGGTCATGGCCTGCGCCTCGGAGTTGCCCAGGTCGGCGAGCAGGGCGGTCTCCTTCTCGAAGAACGCGTGGTCCTCGTACGGCACGCCGAGCAGCTCGCAGATCACCAGGGAGGGGATCGGAAGCGCGAACGCCTGCACGAGATCCACGGGCGGACCGGCCTCGGCCATCGCCCGCAGCCGATCCGCGACGATCTGGGCGATGCGCGGCTCGAGGCCCTTCATCCTGCGGACGGTGAACTGGCCGGTGAGCAGACGCCGGTATCCGGTGTGGTCGGGCGGGTCCATGCTGGCGAACCAGCCGGGCGCGGCCGGCTTGTCATGTCCGCCGGGGCGGACGTTCGGCCGGGGGAGCGGGGAGTGCCGGAGCTCCGGCCGGACGCTGAAGCGGGAATCGGACAGGACCGCGCGGGCGAGGTCGTAGCCGGTCACGAGCCAGCCGACGTGGCCGTCGGGGAATCCCAGCCGGGCCAGCGGCTGGGAATCACGGTGCCGCTCCAGCTCCGGCGGCGGGTCGAACGGACAGCCGGGCTCGCGCCGGACGGGCAGGGTCACCGGGGTTTCGACGTTCTGATCGCTCATCGAGGCACAGCTCCCTCAATTGTGACAGATAGCTCTTTTTTGAGAGTACACCATCAGTTTTGAGTACGGCAGAATGAGCACATGAGCAACGGCGGGCTACGCGAGCGCAAGAAGGCCAGGACCAGGGAGGCGATCCTGCGCGAGGCGTTCCGGCTCTTCCGCGAGCGCGGCTACAACGCCACCACCACCGAGCAGATCGCCGAGGCGGCCGAGGTTTCCCCCGCCACCTTCTTCCGCTATTTCCCGACGAAGGAGCATCTGGTCACGCTCGATCGGTTCCCGCCGCTCATCGAGGGACTCGCGGCCCAGCCGCCGGGCGCGCCGGTCACGGTCCTGCGGGGTGCGTTCCGTACGGCGTTCGCCTCCT
This sequence comes from Nonomuraea helvata, assembly GCF_039535785.1. Classification (NCBI taxonomy): domain Bacteria; kingdom Bacillati; phylum Actinomycetota; class Actinomycetes; order Streptosporangiales; family Streptosporangiaceae; genus Nonomuraea; species Nonomuraea helvata. Next base: position 350,731 of record NZ_BAAAXV010000012.1, on the reverse strand, counting down.
TGACCGCCGAGGAGATCGCGGCCGGACACGCACGGGAGGTGTTCGCGACGACCGTCCCCGAGCTGGTGGCCGCCAACCTGCGCAAGGCCTCCGGCCTCATGGGGGAGATCGCCGAACTGCTGGCCGACAGGACGGGCTACGGGCGGGACGATCCCCGGCTGCGGAACGCCATGGGGGCGGTTCTCGGGATCGTGGCCCTGGTCTGGGTGGAGTGGGCGCACGACGCCGCGATGGACGGGCCCGCCGAGATCGACAGGGCGCTGGAGCAACTGGAGGCGGGACTGAACTGAGCGGGCGTCCGTCAGGGCCAGACGACGTCGTCGAGGAAGGTCTCCACGGCGGCCGTCACCCGACCGAGGACCTCGGCGCTCCTGGAGAGCGGCCCCGGCAGCAGCATGCCGTGGCCGGCGCCCTCGACCTCGAGCACGTACGGCGTCAGCTCCCGCGCCAGGGCGCCGTCCCAGAAGTCGTCCGCGGTGCCGCCGACCAGCAGGAACGGCTGCGTGGCCCGGCGCAGCGCGGCCACGCACGCGGACATCGTGAGCAGCGGCGTCAACCAGACGCCCGGCAGGCCGCGCTCCGCCGCCACGGCGGCGGCGAGCGAGCCGAGCGACTTGCCCATGAGCAGCGGCGCCGCGAGGCCGTCCACGATGGGCGCCACCTGCTCATGCACCCAGGGCGGGCGCTCCTCCAGCGGCCGGCCCGACGGCGGCGTCCACGAGATCAGCTCGAGGCGGGCTCCCCGGCGAGCGGCCGCTTCGCCCACATAGGCGAGCAGCCCGGCCAGCGGTCCGTGGTTTCCGCCGGGGATGACGACGGCGTGCTTGGAGGCGGCGATCATGGATCAGGACAGGCCGTGCGTCCGGCACCATTCGTCGACGCTCCCTGCCCTGGACTCGACCGCCCGCCGGGAGCCGGGATCCGCGGCGATCGCCTCGGAGACCGAGGCGTGGGGAGGCAGCACGGTGACGAGCCCCGTGATCCGGAAGACGCGCAGGATGCGCTCCGCGTCGGTGACCAGGGTCAGCGTGCCATCGTGGTTGCGCTGCCGCTTGAGGCCGCCCACCAGGACCCCCAGGCCGGTCGAGTCGAGGAAGTCGACTCCGCCCAGGTCGGTGATGACATGGCGGATGCCCTTGCCCGCCAGGTCCACCAGCTGCTCCCGAAGTTTGGGAGCGGTCTCCACATCGATCTCGCCCGCGACCTTGAGCACGGCGCAGTCGCCGATCGGGCCGATCACCTCTAATTGAAAGTCTCGCATGGGGCGACACCCGCTTGTCATCGGTGGAAGTGACAGGTAAATCTGTAGCGGTACAGTAGCTCCGCCGAGAGGCCGCTGTCAATGCCGACATATCTATGTCATTGCCCACAATGACACCAGGGGGACGGATGCGGGTGGAAGAGGCCATCGGCCGGCAGATCGCGCGCCTGCGCGCGGAGCGGCGGCTGTCGCTCACGGAGCTGGGCGAGGCTCTGGGGCGCTACCTGGACAAGCCGTGGAGCCGGCAGGCCGTTCACCAGGCCGAGCGCGGCCAGCGCTCCTTCACGGCGGCGGAGCTGACCGCCCTCGCCCTGGCGCTGGACACGTCCATCCCGGCGCTGTTCCGGGTGGAGGACGGCGGAGTCGAGTTGCCCGGCGGGGCCGTCAATCCGGAGGAGTACAGGGGCGTCCTGCTGAACAGGGAGCGGGAGTCACCCATCGACGGGCTCGAGGAGCTGATCCTCGCGTTGCACGACATCAGGGCCGTACTCTCCCGGCCCGCGCTGGCACAGCTGGCGAGGATCGGGAGAGTGGCCGATCAGGTGGCGGGCCCCGAGCAGCCGTAGAGGCCCTCGACCCCCGGCCCGACCCGGTGGGCTGCAGCGCCCGAGCCGATGCATCGCCGATTTAAGGTCCATCGCCATAGCAGTGGAGGTTTTCCAGAGAAAGTTTACACCGAGTGTTCAACGATACCGTTGAAGCCATGGACATCAAGGACATGGCCCGGCCGCTCGACGGCGCAGGCATCTCGGCATTTCTCCAGTCGCTTCCCGCCAAGCCCCTGCTGCTCGGCCTGGGAGAGGCCAGGCACTTCGTGGGAGAGCTGGGCGAGCTGCGCAACGAGATCTTCCGGCATCTGGTCGAGCACGAGGGCTACCGGTCGTTCGCCATCGAGAGCGACTGCCTCATGGGCCGCGTGGTCGACGACTACATCACGACGGGCGCGGACACGCTCGATGGCGTCATGGAACGCGGCTTCAGCCACAGCTTCGGCGAGTTCCCGGCCAACCGCGAGCTCGTGCGATGGATGCGGGCGTACAACGAGGAGCATGACGAAAAGCTGCGGTTCTTCGGGTTCGACGGCCCGCTGGAGTACTGGGCGGCGAGCCCGCGCCAGGCGCTCACCGCCCTCTACGACCTCCTCGACGGCCCGCTGCCCTGTACCAGCGAGACCCTCGACACGCTGCTCGGCCCGGACGAGCCGTGGTCGAACGAGGCCGCGGCCATGGATCCGTCGCAGTCGATCGGCCAGTCCGCCGACGCCCAGCGGCTGCGGCTGATCGCCGACGACCTGGTGGCGCTGCTCGAGACGCAGGCGCCGCGGCTGAGCGCGGAGGACAGGGAGCGGGCGGCACTGTACGGGCGCACGGCCGTCGGCCTGCTCCGCTACCACTACTGGATGGCCGACGCGTCCCCGGCACGGTGGACCCGGCTGTCGGCCCTGCGGGACGCGATGATGGCCGCCAACCTGCGTGCCGTCGCCGAGCGCGGCCCGGCTCTGGTCTTCTCCAGCAACCTCCACCTGCAGCGGAACAAGAGCGTCATGTCGTTCGGCGACCAGCAGTTGGAGTGGTGGAGCGCGGGGGCGATCACCGCGACGCATCTCGGCGACCGGTACGCCTTCCTGGCCTCGGCCTTCGGCACGGTCGGCGACGACGCCCCGCCCCCGGACACCGTCGAGGGCGTCCTGTCCACGCTCCCGTGGGACCATTCCCTCGTCGACGCCCGCCGCCTGGCCGAGGCCATCACGAAGCCCGACCCGCGCGTCTCCCGCGATTTCGCCTATTTCCCGCTGGACCCGGCCCAGCTCGGCATGATCGACGGCATCGTCTTCCTCAAGCAGGCCGTCAAGCTGAAGAAGCTGGGTTGAAAGGGCGCGTGCGTGGCAGGCTCCGGCTGACGCGCACGCGCTGTCAGCCGGCGCGGCGGGCGCGGGTCAGGGTCAGCCCGCCGAGGATCATGGCGATCAGCCCTACCACCAGGGCCACGTAGCCTCCGACTATCCCGTAGCCAGTGCCGGGACCGCCTTCGGCGGCGGCCACGACCAGTCCGCCGATGACCATGCCGGCCAGTCCCGCCGCCAGGGCCACGATGGCTCCCCTTCTCCCGGTGCCGGAGCCGATGCGGCCGGTGGAGCGGGCCAGAGCCAACCCGCCGATGACGATGCCGGCCAGTCCCAGCGCCGCGGCCACCAAGGACCAGAGACGCCCGGCGGTCATGGTGTAAGCACCGACGGGCTGGACCAAGACCTGCGCGGCCGCCGGTGTGGCGAGCCCCACGATTGCGAGCGGGGCCGCTGCGGCGGTGGCTAGCAAGTGACGGACGGACATGAGGAACCTTTCGGTCGAATGACGGGTGTCGTCAGCGCGTGGAGCGAGGCGGATCGCCTATGCCGGTCGAGGTGCCGGTGACGGGCGCGAGCGCCTGAGAGGGATTTCACGGAATCGCCCTGACAGGGGCGAGGACGGCCTCCGTGCCTTTCCGCAGGACGGCCCTGCGGAAAGGCACGGTGATGCCGTTCAGTCGTGCGTCCCAGAAATGAGAGCCGAGTCGATGGTGCCATCGGTCAACAGTTGTTGCAGCGCGCGCTGCATCGTCTCGGAGTCGTTGAGGTGCGGGAACGGCTCGCCGGCGGGAGCCTCGACGCCCAGGAACCGGCAGAGCGGCTCCCAGCCCTCGCGGACGTCGAACACCAGGAGGCGATCCGCGGGCAGGCTCTTCTGGACAACGGCCACGTGACGGTGGAATGCCGCCACCGCGATCTCTTCGTCGGGCATGCCGCGCTGGAAGTCCCAGGTGTCGCCGAAGGTCGACTCTCCGATGAGGTCGAGAACCGGGCGGAGCCTCTCCATCGTCCTGAGTACCGCGGCCCCCGCTTCAGGCAGGTCCGGCGGCAGGTCCCGGCGGGTGGCGATCAGAGCCTGCATGCTGAGATACCAGCGATGCGGATCGCGGACGGTCAGGACGACCTTCGCGTCCGGATACGTCTCTGCCTGCTCGCGCCAGAAGAAACTGGCCGGCCAGTCCTGGGTGGATCGGTAGCCGTTGAGCACGCTCTGCCAGTCCAGCGGCAGGCCGGAGGCGGCCGGCAGCCACCGGTCGACGTGGTCGGGATTGCTCCCGATTTCGGCCATGTGGTAGCAGGGACCGAATCCCAGCCTTTCCAGCGCGGCCTTCATCGATCTGGTTCCGGTGCGCGGGAATCCCGCGCCGATCACGTGTAACACGTCAGTCTCCTGCTGTTGCGGCCGCGGTGTTCGCCTTCGGCAGACGTTGACCACGCCCTTGGCATAGGTGTCGGATGGGTAGGGCAGCCACACTTGTAGATGGACAGCTGCGGTCAGCCGCTCGGCTGGGTGCGGCGGGCGCGGTCCAGAGCCAGTCCGCCGAGGACCGCACCGGCCAGCCCAAGCGCCAGGGCCAGGGCCGCCCCGAACACTCCGTTGCCGGTGCCGAGACCGCCGTCGGCGACAGCCAGTTTGACCGCGCCGTTGAGCCCGCCGATCAGCCCCACCACCACAGCCGCGATGGCTACCCTCTTCGCGCCGTCGCCGCTACGACGGACGGAGCGGAGCGCCAGCCAGCCGATGACCACGCCGCCCAGCGCCACCAGTGCGGCCACGCTGGCCCAGATTCGCGCAGGGGTCCCGAGGAAGGTGTCGACACCCTGGCCCGCGCATTCTGCCGGCGTCGTACAGACTGGCGAGGCCGCCTGTGCGGCAAGCACCAACAGGGCTGACATTGAGGATCCTCTCGGTCGAATGGCGGGCGTCGGCAGCGTGTGCAGCGCGGTGACTCGGCCTATGCAGGTCGAGGTACCGGTGACGAGTGAGCGCCTGGAAGGGGTTCACGGGATCGATCGTCGCGCCGTAGAGGCGGCCGCGGCCTCCGACAGCGGGCGGCAGCGCCTACGCAGTTCCGCGTAGACGACTCATGCCTCGGTACGCCCGTCGTCGTAGGCGATCGCGCATCTGGGCGGAGTGTTCTCGCGCGCGCGACCCGTAGGATCGCGGCATGAAACACCGCGCCGTGTCGTTGCGCCTGCCCGCGCTGGCGCAGGACGTGTTGCTCGCGCTCTTCATCACCGTGATGCAGGTGCAGGGCACGATCGTCCGCAACGCCGGCGAGGTGGTACAGCGTCCCCTCACCGACCTTGGAAACCTGGGATATGTCCTGCTGATCCTGAGTGGTGTGGTCGTCGCCGTCCGCCGCCGGTGGCCGCTGCCGGTGTTCGTCACCGCCGCGCTCGCCAGCTTGGTCTACTACGGCCTCGACTTCCCGGACGGGCCCGGCTGGCTCGGGCTCTTCGTCGCCCTGTACACCCTGGCCGCCTACGGCGACGGGCGCCGGTCGCTGGTGATCGCCGGCGTGGGCACCTCGGTGCTGGCCATCGTCTGGCTGGTCGCCGCGGCCGACATCGAGCCACGCGCCGCCATCGGCTGGGTGTTCTTCCGGATCGGCGCGTCCGTCATGAGCGCCGCCCTTGGCGAGTCCGTCCGGTCCCGGCAGGTCATCGCGGCAGAAGCTCAGCAGCGGGCTGAGCTGGCTGAACGCACTCGTGAGGAGGAGGCGCGGGCGCGGGTCGACGCCGAACGGCTCCGGATCGCGCGCGAGGTCCACGACACCGTCGCGCACGCCATAGCGATCATCAACGTCCAGTCCGGTGTCACCGCGCACGTGCTCGACAAGCGGCCGGAAATGGCGCGCAAGGCGCTGCGTGCCATCGAGCAGACCAGTTCCCGGGCACTGCGGGAGATGCGGGCCATCCTCGGGGTGCTGCGTGACGACGACGGTGACGACAACGAGGGGCGGGTGCCATACCCCGGGCTGGGGCAGGTCGACGGGCTGGCCGCGAAGGCACGCGAGGCGGGACTCGACATCAAGCTCGAGGAGACCTCGCCGGCGGCGCCGGTCCCCAGCGCGGTGGGAAGTGCCGCCTACCGAATCGTTCAGGAATCGATCACCAACGTGGTCCGCCACGTCGGACCGACTCGGGTGACGGTAGCGCTGCACCCCGGGGTCGAGGCCTTGGAGATCCGCGTGACCGATGAGGGCCGCCGTGCCGCGCCAGGTCATGACTCCGACAATCCGCGCCTACCAGCCCGGCATCCGAGCGGCACGGGCAGCCCGGCCAAGCCCGGCCGCGGGATCGTCGGCATGCGCGAGCGCTGCCAACTGCTGGGCGGCGAACTCGACGCCGGGCCAACCCCCGGCGGCGGGTTCGAAGTCAGGGCAAGGCTGCCCCTCGCCCCGACCGGGTCGCGCCTGTGAACGCGGCGGCCACCTCCCCGTTGAGCAACGCTCCGATCAAGGTGTTGCTCGCCGATGACGAGGGCCTCGTGCGATCGGGGTTCAAGGTCCTGCTCGACCTCGAGGAGGACATCACGGTGGTGGGGGAGGCCACCAACGGCGCCGAAGCCGTCGAACGGGCCCGCGCCACCCGCCCTGACGTCGTGCTGATGGACATCCGCATGCCCAAGATGGACGGGATTCAAGCCACCGCCCAGATCGCCGAGACACGCGGGTTGGAGCAGGTCCGGGTCCTCATCCTCACCACCTACGACACCGACGAGTACGTCTTCGATGCCTTGCAGGCCGGAGCCAGCGGCTTCCTGCTCAAAGACGCCGGGCCGGCCGAGCTCCTGCATGCCATCCGGGTGATCGCCGCCGGAGAGGCGCTGCTCGCGCCGCGGATCACCCGACGCCTCATCGGCCAGTTCACCGCGCGACGAACAGCCGCGCGGGCCGCGGAGGACCGGCTCGCGGTCCTGACCGACCGCGAGCGCGAAGTCCTGGCCCTGGTGGGGCAGGGCCTGAGCAACCACGAGATCGGTGCCGAGCTGTTTCTCAGCCCGGCCACCGCGCGCACCCATGTAAGCCGTGCGATGGCGAAACTGGGTGCGCGCGACCGTGCACAGCTGGTCGTCATCGCTTACCAGACAGGACTGGTCAGCCCTGCGATGTAGAGCACGGCCACGCCCCGTTCGCGGCCGCGCGGAGCCGGGCTCAGCCGTGGTTCAGCAGAGGTACGAGGTACTCCTCCTCGTAGTCCAGATGCGCCTCGACCTCCCGAGTGAGGCGGTTGACCTCGTCCAGGAGGAGGGCGGGGTCCGCGTCGTCGGCGGCGAGGAGGGTCTGGAGCTGCTGGAGCAGTTGCTGGACGGTCTCGTGCTCGGCATGCAGCCGCGCCATGACGGGGGCGAGCTCCGGATACCGGTCCTCCAGTGCCGGGATCATGGACCCGTCCTCGCGCGAGTGGTGCTCGTGGAGGTTGCGGCACATGGTCAGGCAGTTGACGCGCAGCTGCGCGCCCAGGCGCGGGCCCGACGCGGCGACCTCCGCGCGGATGCGGGCCAGCTCCCTGCGGAAGGCGTCGTGGACCTGCTTGAGCGCGTCGCCCAAGGGACCGGTCGGCGGGCCGAAGGCCGGGATGAGCGCCACCACGGGCAGGGTCCGGCCGGAGGTGTCCTGGTAGCGGCCCCATCCGGGGTCGGACTCGACGGCGCGGGCGAACATGCGCTCGCGTTCGTCACCCTCCAGCACGACCGCCTTCGCCTGGTAGGTGAAGACGCCGTCCTCCACGGTGACCTGTGGGTTGGCGACGAGGTTGTGGTACCAGGCCGGGTGCCGGGGCGAGCCGCCGGCGGAGGCGATGATCAGGACGCGGTCGCCGTCGGGCAGGTAACCGAGCGGCGTCGTGTGGGACCTGCCTGTCTTCGCTCCGACGGTCGTCAGCAGGAGCAGCCTGGCTCCTTCGAACGGGCCGCCGACCTGACCGCGGTTGGCCCGGAATTCGTCAATGATCTGCTGGTTGAAGTCAATGGGCATGCGTGTATTCGCTCCAAGGCGGGATGGATGTCGATGACGTGGGAACCTCGCGCGAGAAAGGCGCGGCAGGCCGGGTGCGCTCAGGCACGTCCGGTGATGTGTGAACTCACGGCGTCATCCCCCTTGATACGGCGCCTCCATGCCGCCGCCGTCCTCCGGGCCGGCGTCACGCGACGCGACGGCTATTACACGCGGAGCCCGGAAAGATGTCAACCCGGGGGACGGAGAGACGCAGGCGAGAGTCGAACTCGCACGAGCGGGATTTGCAATCCCGCCTCCGCGACCGGCGAACTGCGCCAAGCCGCCCCGGCCCCCGTCAGGTCGAGGCGGAAGTGCGCGAGGACGGAGTAAACCGCCACATCGGCAGCGGCCCCAGCAGGATTCGAACCTGCAACAGACCCGGCTTCGTAGGCCGGCGCTCTCTCCATTGAGCTATAGGGCCATGAAATAGACAGTTCGTACCCCGTACCGGACTCGAACCGGCGATTTCCCGGGTGAAAGCCGGGCGTCCTGACCGCTAGACCAACGGGGCTTTGGGAACATGCTCTGACGTGGACCGACAGGATCTCGAAACCTGAACTCCTGCTTGCAAGGCAGGTGTGATGCCTTTTCACCATCAGCCCGGGGAGAAGCTCGAAAGAAAAAGGCCGTCCGGTGGGTGTCCGGCGGCCTCTGGAAGCTCGTGCGCGAGAGTCATCCAGAAGCTTTTCGGGCGAGCGCCGCCGCGCGGCGACAGGAGGCGCGTTCGGCTGCGAATCGCATGGCGGGACCCTTTCCTTTCGTTCATCCGGCGTACCCTGACGGTAACCGGTGGGGCTCGGCCAACGCCAATGATTTATTGTGCGGAAGTATGCGAATCGGAGAGCTCGCCGCGCTGCTCGGGGTGTCCACGCGTACCGTGCGCCACTACCACCAGCAGGGCATCCTGCCGGAGCCGCCGCGCCGGGCCAACGGCTACCGCGAGTACGGCGTGCGCGACGCGATCGCTCTGGCCCGCGTCCGGCGCCTCGTCGAGCTCGGGCTGAGCCTGGAGGAGGCGCGCGACGTGATCGCGGACGACCGCTCCAGGGCGTTGTCCGAGATCCTCGCCGAGCTCGACGCGGATCTGGCCAGGCAGGAGCACGAGATCCGGCTGCGCCGTGCCCGTCTGGCCGAGGTGCTCGAGGGGGCCAGGACCGGGACGCTGGGCCCCGACGAGACGGCCTCGCCCGAGCTGGTGGCTCTCCTGCGCGCGGTGGACCTGCCTGCCTCTAAGGCGGCGGCCTGGGATCGCGACCTGCTGGTGCTGATGGACAGCATGGGGACGGACGCCGATCGGGAGCAGGCGTTCGGGATGTTCGGCTCGCTGGCCGCCGATCCGGAGGTGACGGCGCGCGGGCACGAGTTCTACCGGCGGCTCGACGAGCTGACGGACGCCTCGCCGGACGATCCGAGGGTGGCGCCGCTGGCCGCGATGCTCGCCGACTACAGCGTGGAGCACCTGCTGGCGCACACGGGCCTGCACGACTGGGAGCCGGGGATGATGGAGCCGTTCCTCGACGGGCTCGCGCCCGCCCAGGCCGAGGTCGTACGGCAGGCGATGCGCCTCATCGCCCGCCGCTGACGAGCGGGGCCACTCCGTCGAGCACGCGCTCCAGGCCCTCGTCGAAGTCGGGCTCGGCGTCCGCGCCATGGACGAACCTGGCCACCGCGGGGTAGCGACCGGTGGCCAGCATCCGGACGAGGTAGGGCCCCTTGGCGACGTGCCACGCGTGCTCGTCCATGCCGGTGGCCCGCTCGGCCCGCAGCTCGGTGACCTCGCGTCTGACCGCGCCGAGCACGTACGCGTTCACGGTGCTGACGACCTGGACCACGGCGCTGAGCGGAGTGTCGCCCAGACTAGCCAGGGCGGCTTCGAGGTACGCCAGCGCGTTGGGCCCGAGCTGCGGCCGCCCGCCCAGCAGGTCGGCGAACCACTCGTGGCGCAGGGTGGCCTGCCTGGTGCGGCGCGCCAGATCCCGCAATGCCGCCCGCCAGTCGTCTCCGGCGGGCCCGGAGGGGACGATCTCGCCGTAGACCTCGTCCACCATCAGGTCCAGCAGCTCTTCCTTGGTGGACAGGTAGCCGTACAGCCGCATCGGGCCGGCGTCGAGCGCGGCGGCGACCTTGCGCAGGGAGACCGCGTCGAGCCCGTCGCGGTCGGCGAGGTCGATGGCCGCGCGGACGATCCGCTCCCTGCTCAGCGGGCTGGGCGCCGGCCGGCTCGGCGGCTCGGGCCGCTCCCAGATGAGCATCGGCTCCTGTGGTGCCGTCATCGCATCGCGCCTTCCAGTAGGACTTGCAACCCGAGAATACAACGTCCACTCTGATACGCTGTATCGTAAAATACACCGTATCGAAGGAGCGTCTCATGACCTCTCCCCGCATCGCCGTCGTCGGAGCCGGGCTCGGCGGCCTCACTCTCGCCCGGGTCCTGCAGGTGCACGGGCTCCCCGTCACCGTCTACGAACGCGAGCCGTCCCCGGACGCCCGCTCCCAGGGCGGCACCCTCGACATGCACGCCGGCTCGGGACAGACGGCGCTCGAGAAGGCCGGCCTGCTCGACCGGTTCCGCGCCCTGGCCCGCCCGGAGGGGCAGGAGCGGCGGATCGTCGACGAGACCGGCGCCATGCTGCGCCACGAGGAGCCCGCCGACGGTGACGAGAGCATGCCGGAGATCGACCGGGGTCAGCTGCGCGGCCTGCTCATCGACTCGCTCGCCGAGGGCACCGTCCGCTGGGGCCGCCCCGTGGACGCGGTCACCGGCGAGGGCCGCGTGCTCTTCCCCGACGGCACCGGCGAGGACTTCGACCTGGTCGTCGGCGCCGACGGAGCCTGGTCCCGGGTACGTCCGAGCCTGTCGAAGGAGGTGCCCTCCTACACCGGCGTCACCTTCGTCGAGACCGGCTTCGACGAGGCGCGCCATCCCGAGCAGGGGCGCCTGGTCGGCAACGGCAGCTTCTCCGCGTACGGCCCGAACAAGGCCCTGCTCGCGCAGCGCAGCAGCAACGGCCGCATCCGCGTGTACGTCGCCTTCCGCGGCCCGCAGGACCTGCCGGTCCCGGAGGTGCTGGCGTTGTTCGACGGGTGGGCGGAGAGCCTGCGCGACCTCCTGCGGCACGTCGACGACGAGTTCGTCACGCGCTCGCTGTTCGCCCTGCCCGTCGGCCACTCCTGGGAGCACACCCCGGGCATCACCCTGCTGGGTGACGCGGCGCACCTGATGCCACCGCTCGGCGTGGGCGCCAACCTCGCCATGCTCGAGGGCGCCGAACTGGCCGACGCCCTCGCCGCCGCGGCCGACATCGATGAGGCGGTCCGCGCTTACGAGAGTGCCATGCTGCCCCGCGCGGCGCGCTGGGCCCGGTTCACCACGGACGGGCTGGCGGCCCTCTTCTCACCCGAAGGCGTCAAGGGGGCGCTGCGCCTTTTCGACTCGATGAAGTGACTCCGGGACCACCGGCTCAACCGAGCGCGAAGGCACGGCGCGCGTGCGCGAGCAGTTCGCGTACGGCGGGGCGGTGCCCGGCCCGCCACACCAGCGCGACCAGGGCGGGGGCTTCGACGTCGGCGATGGTGCGGGCGGTGAGGCGGTCGGCGTGGCGGTCGGCCATCGAGGCGCTGAGGATGCCGACGGCGACGCCGCGCGCGGCGAGGTCGGCGATGGCGTCGGCGGCGCTGGCCTGCAGGGCGATCACAGGGCGGAGGCTCTGCGCGGCGCACGCCTGGTCAAAGACGGCGCGCAGCCCGGTGCCGGGCGGCATGCACACGATCGGGTACGTGCTCAGGTCGCGCAAGGTGACCTGGGGGAGCGCGGCCAGGGGATGGCCGGGCGGGACGGTCACGACGAGGCGCTCGCTGATGATCGTGAGCGCCTCCAGCCCTTCGAGGGCGGCGGTGGCGGTGCCGACGAGGGCCAGGTCGAGGGTGCCGGCGCGGACCGCTTCGACGAGGCGGTCGGAGTTGTCCTCCAGCAGGCTGATCTCCACCCCGGGATGCGCCCCGTGGAAGGCGGCGAGCGCGTCGAACAGCGGCGTGATCGTGCACCCGATCACCATCCCGAGGGTGAGCCGCCCTCGGATCAGGTCGGTGACCTCGCCCACCGCCTCGCCGACCGCCCCCGCGGCGGCCAGCGCGGCCCTGGCGTGCTCGAGCGCAGCCTTGCCCGCGACCGTCAGCGTGGCAGTGCGCCCCGACCGGTCGAACAGCTCGGCCCCCAGCTCGCGCTCCAGCTGGCGGATCTGCGCGCTGACGCCGGACTGGCTGATGTGCACCCGCTCGGCGGCCCGCGTGAAGTTCTGCTCCTCGGCGACCGCGACGAAGTACTCCAACTGCCTCAGCTCCATGACTGCTGATTCTAGTTCCCATGAGAACCATCTGTTGGACTTCTAGTCGAGGCGGCGGCAGGCTGGACGCAGTGAACGCCTGAGGAGGAACCATGACGGAGTACGCCAAGGCCATGCGGCCCGAGGACATCACACGCCTGTTCGTCGAGCGGTCCAACGCCGGCGACGCGGCCGGCGTCGCCGCGCTGTACGCGGAGGACGCGGTGCTGGCCTACCCGCCCGGCAGTCAGACGGTGGGCCGGGAGGCGATCCGCGAGCTGTGGGAGAAGGTGCTGGCCGGGCGGCCGCACTTCGAGCCGGAGGAGCCGCTGCCGACCCTGGTCTTCGGTGACATCGCGCTCACCTCGACGCCGCCCAAGGACGGGACCGGCGCGCGGGCGCAGGTCGTACGGCGCCAGCCGGACGGGAGCTGGCTACGCATCATCGACCAGCCCGAGTTCGTCCCGCCCGCCGGCTGACCGCCCGCCGGCTGACCATCCGCCGAGAACAGGATCGTCGAGGAGCAGGCGGGTTCAGAGCCGTTGCAGGCCGCTGAGCACCCGTTCCAGCAGGCCGGGGTCCGGCCGGCCGCCGGGCAGCCGCGGATGGTGCAGCCGCAGGAGCCCCTCGGCCGTCATGTCGGCGATGAGCACGCGGGCGACGCCGAGCGGGATCCGCAGCACCGCCGCCACCTCGGCCACCGAGCGGACCTGCCGGCACAGCTCGCTGATGGCGGCGTACTCGGGGGTGATGAGGGCGAAGGCGTGCGGCGGGGCGTCAGCGGAGCAGACCAGGGCCTCCATCGCCAGCTCGATGCGCGGCGCGGTGCGCCCGCCGGTCACCGCGTACGGCCGGACGGGCGACTCCTGGTCCTGCTCGTCGGGGTCGGACGGCGGCTGCCAGCCGCCACCCCCGCGGGGGTCGGTCATGCGCGCTCACCTGATCTGCCGGGAGCGCAGCGCCGGGGTGAGCACCTGCCCGGCCCGGTCGGCCAGGAGGGTCATCTGGTACGCCACCACGCCCATGTCGCAGTCCGGGGCGGCCAGTACGGCCAGGCAGGATCCGTCACTGATCGAGACGTTCAGCATGAGCCCGCGCTGCATCTCGACGGCGGTCTGGACGACGGGGCCGCCCCCGAACAGCGAGGCCGCGCCCTGCGTCAGGCTGGCCAGCCCCGAGGCGACGGCGGCCAGCTGGTTGGCGCGCCCGGGAGGGAATCCGGCCGAGACGGCCAGGGGCAGCCCGTCGGAGGAGACGACGGCGGCGTGCGCCACACCGGGGACGGAGCGGACGAAGTCGGTGATCAACCAGTCGAGGTTGCTGTTGCGGGTCATGGGCCTTCCTCGCGGGACGTGCTCCCTGATGTGAAGGGAGGAATGCTGCGCATGCCGATCTCGTCGCGTGCGGCTCGGAAGCCCCGCTGGTAGCCGGCCATGCGGTCGCGGACCTCCTCGGGGGAGACCTGCGGGATGGGGGCGACGCCCTTGGGCACCGAGGAGGTGTCGGCGCTGCCGGGCACCAGGTTGGCCTTGGGCACGCGTTTGGGCAGGCCGGAGGCGGTGGTGCCGTCGTTGGCCGGGGTGGCGGCGGCCTCGGCGGCGCTCCACCCGGCGTCGGCCTGGGGCGAGCCCCAGCCGCTGTCGGATCTGTCGCGGTTGAACCAGGCCGACTCCACCGCGGCGAAGATCGGCAGGTAACCGTCGTCGGCGGACCCGGCGGCCGGACCGTCCAGAGGGCCGGAGAGCGGGTCACCAGGCATGGCGGCCAGACCGTAAGGGCTGCCGGAGACCGGATCGCCAGGGAGGGCGCGGCCGTTGGAGAGAGGGAAACCGCCGCTGACGTGGCCGCCCGGGCTCGAGCCGTTGACGATCGGGCCGCGGAAAGCGGCGTCAGGGGTGGGGATGCCGCCTCGCAGGAGGTCGAACCGCGCCCTCGCGCCAGGCGTGTCGAACGTGTCGTACCAGCCGGACCCGCCCGTCACCTTCTCCGAATCGGTGGCGAACGACGGCCAGTCGGCCAGGTCCGGGGTGCGCTGGCGCGGCGGCTGAGCGTCCCAGGACCCGGGGAACGGCCGGTCGAAGGACGGGGCCGGGCCCGGCGTCGGGTAGGCGGGCAGCTGAAGCAGCGCCTCCGGCAGGAACACCGTCGCGGTCAGGCCCCTGACGTCGTTCCGGCTCAGCCGCACGCGGACGCCGTGGCGGTGGGCCAGGCGGGCGACCACGAACAGGCCCATGCGGCGGGAGACCGAGATGTCCACCGTGGGCGCGCGGGACAGGCGCTCGTTGGCCTGCGCGAGCTCGTCGGGGACCATGCCGATGCCGGTGTCAGTGATGGTCAGCATGATGCCGCCACCCGCACTGGCACCGTCGATGGCGTCGGCGGCGACGACGACCTGGGCGTTCTGCGGCGAGAACGACAGCGCGTTCTCCACCAGCTCGGCCAGCAGGTGGATGATGTCGTTGACCGCCTGCCCGGAGACCGCGCTGCGGGTGGTGATCCTGGCCTGGACCCGTTCGTAGTTCTCCACCTCTGACAGGCACGCGCGTACGACGTCGGCCACGCTGACCGGCCGGTTCCACCGGCGGGGAGGCGCCTGCCCGGCCAGCAGCAGCAGGTTCTCATTGTTGCGCCGCATGCGTGTGGCCAGGTGGTCGAGGGTGAACAGGCTGGCCAGGCGCCGCTCGTCCTGCTCGCCCCGCTCCAGCCCGTCGATGAGCTTGATCTGCCGCTGCACCAGGGTCTGGCTGCGCCTGGACAGGCTGACGAACATGGCGTTGACGTCGGCACGCAGCCTGGACTCCTCGCCGGCCAGCCGGACGGCCTGGCAGTGGATCTCGTCGAAGGCCCGGGCGACCTCACCGACCTCGTCCAGTGAGTCGACCCCGATGGGGACGATGGGCACGGTGGACGCGTCTCCGGTCTCGCGCAGTGTGCGCACGGTCCTGGGCAGGCGGACGCCGGCGATGTGCAGCGCCTCCGTGCGCAGCCTGCGCAGGGGCCTGACCAGCGACCGGGCCATGATGGCGGTGACGATCAGGACCGCGAGCAGCAGCAGCAGGCTGTAGGTCGCGGCCAGGAGCGCCTCGTGGCGCGCGGTGTCCTGTAGCGTGCGGCTCTGCACGATGATCGACTCGCCGAGGCGCCGCTGCACCGTCCACATGCCGTCGACGGTGCCGCTGATCGCCTCGAACCAGCGGTCGGCGTCGTCGTCGCCCTCCGGGTCGATGTCGATGCGGCCGCCCTCGGTGACCTGGGCCAGCGCGCGCAGCCTGATCACCTCGGCGCGGTCCACGAGTGTGCCGGTGACGGTGTCGTCGTACGTCTGCAGCTCCTCCAGCGTGGCCACCGACCGGAACACGGCGACCTCGCTCTCCTGCTGGGCGCGGGCGGCCATGAACCGGTCGAGCTCGCCGCTCTGGAAGCGGCCCACGGTGGCCACCGCCGCGAGCAGGCCGCGTTGCTGCGAGGCGGCGTCGTGCGCCTTGGACAGGGCCGACAGCGCCCGGACGCTGTTGGCCAGGGCCTCCTGGTCGCCGCCCTGGCCGATCTGGTCGTGGAACTGGTCGAAGGCGTTGATGATCTGGGAGTACTTCGTCAGCGCGGGCAGGGCGAGCAGCTGGGTCTTCAGCACGGTGTCGCGGGTGGCGGCGATCTCCGGCAGGCGGCTGAGCATCTGCTGGGTGATGGTCCAGGCGCCCTCCCCGTGGTCGGGGGTGATCGCCCGGGCCTTCTCGCGGACGGCGGCGGCCGCCTGGTCGACGGGGGCGAACTCCTCGCGCAGCGGCTCTACGCGCTCGGGCGTGCGGCCGGCGGCGATGAAGTGCACCGCGAGGTCGCGTTCGTGGGCGAGCCGGTGGGTCAGCTCGATGATGGAGTCGCCGAGCACAGCCTTGTCCAGCACGTTCTGGTACTGGCCGGCCGCGGCCCACGAGGTGATGACCTGCTGCGCGCCGACCACGACGCCCACCACGGTGGGGATGACGATCAGCGCGACCAGGCGCGCGCGCACCCGCCAGTCCCGCAGTCGCAGCCTGCGTCTCCTGCGGGATCGGGCTAATCGAGGGCGAGGGCCGGGCGCGGTCGGTTCCTTCGTCACTGGCTCCCCACTCTTTCGCCTGAATGCGCGCCGGCATGCGAGGCGCGTGATGCGCGCCCGGAGACGACGAGCAATTTGAGCACACGCCGACGAGCTAGGCCAACCTTACAAAGCACGTGACTCCCATTGGAATGGTTGATTGACCCCGAATCCGGCTGCCGGACATTTCATAGCTATTACCGCAAACTCTGCTGTACGATCATCGACTGTCCGCGTGACTGCCACCGGTTCTCGCTTGTCAGGGCGTTGAGCGCGGTCTTTCGTCCGCGTGACCTGCCAAGGAGAAACCGAATGGAATCCGGCTCTGTTTTACGCGCGTTCCTGGCGTTCCTGGCCGTCGCCACCCTCGCCGCGTGCGGCGGCACCGGCTCCGTCGCCGGCCCGGCCCCGCAGGGAAGCCTGGAGAAGACCACGCTGACCATCGGCGTCAGCCCCACGCCTTCCTCGGCGCCGGTGTTCATCGCCGACCGCAAGGGGTTCTTCAAGGCCGAGGGCCTGACCGTCAAGACGGAGATCATCCAGGCGCCGCAGGCGGTCATGCCGAAGATCCTCAACGGCAGCATCGACATCTTCAAGGGCAGCTACGTCTCGCTGATCAACATCCAGGACAGCGGCGCCGCCAGAATGAAGATCATTTCAGACAGCCTGCAGGCCGCGCCCGGCATCGCGGGCGTCGTGGTACGCAAGGACTCCCCGCTGCAGACGCCCAGAGACCTCAAGGGCAGGACGATCGCGGTCAACTCGCTGAACAACCTGGGCACGATGTCGACGAGCGCGCATCTGAAGGCGCACGAGGTGACGCCGGAGCAGGTGAAGTTCGTCGCCATCGACTTCCAGGCCCAGCTGGCCGCGCTCACCAGCGGACAGGTGGACGCGGCGTGGATGGTGGAGCCGTTCCTGTCGGCCGCCCAGCAGGCCGGCGCCCGGTTGCTGCTCGACACCAACACGGGGCCCACCGACGCGCTGCCGATCGACGGCCTGGCCGCCACGGACGAGTGGGTGGCCCAGCACCCGAACACCACGGCCGCCTTCCAGCGGGCGGTCGCCAAGGCGCAGCGGCTGGCCGCGACCAACCGCGCCGAGCTGGCCGAGGTCGTCCCGCTCTACACGCAGACGCCGAAGCAGGCGGTGATGACCATGGCGATGGGCACCTTCCCGACCTCGCTCAGCGCCAAGCGCATCCAGCGGGTGGCCGACCTGATGTACGAGCTGGGCTACCTGAAGTCGAAGGTGGACGTGGCCTCCATGGTGGTGCCCGAGCCCGGCCGGACGGCGGGTTAGCCGGAGCCGTACAGGCGCTCGATCGTCTCCGCCTGCCGGGCCGTGAACCATGCGCGCTCGCGTACGCCCTGCGCCAGGCCGTCCGGCCGCTCGCCGTCGTGCCTGGCGTACTCCTCGGCCCACAGCCCGGTCTTCACCCGGCTCAGCAGGTTGCCCATGCCGGTCCGCCGCCGCAACCGGCGCAGCGCGTCCACGTCCAGGTCGGCGGCGGCCACCAGCGACTCGCCCGCGCCCGCCCGGGCGAGCACCCGCCCCTGATGGTCGAGCACCTCCGAGCCGCCGTTGGTGGAGTCGCCGGGGATCGCGATGCCGCGCAGGCCGCCGCTGTTGGCCGAGACCACGTAGGCGAGGTTCTCGGCGGCGCGGGCGCGGCGGGCGATCGCCTTCGGGGTCAGCTCGGGCGAGGAGGCCTCGGAGGTGGGGTGGCAGAAGACCTCGGCGCCGCGCAGGGCCAGCGCGCGGGCCAGCTCCGGCATGAGGATCTCCTCCGAGGCGAGCGCGGCCAGGTTGCCGATCTCGGTGCGGGCCACCGGCAGCACGCCGTCGATGCCGTAGATCTCCAGGTAGCGCTCCCACACGTCGTACGGGCTCGGCGTGAACATCGAGTGCAGCCTGCGGTACCGCAGCACCGCCTCCCCTCGCGGGGAGAGGATCACCGAGGCCTGGAAGTACAGCTGGGGGAAGTGCTCGTCGCGCTCATAGGCGTTCACGCAGAGGAACACCTCGTGCCGGGCGGCGATCGCGGCCAGCGCCTCGTACTCGGGGCCGCCCGGGTCGAGCGCGGCCTTGTCACGCCACTCGGCGAGGCTCTCGCGCATCGGGAAACCGGTCATGACGTACTCGGGCAGCACCACCAGGCGCAGGTCGCGGCCGAGCCAGGCCTTGCTGCCGCCGACCTGCTCGCCGATCCGGTCGATGGCGGCGCGGATGGCGGCGCGCGGATCAGACGCGGCGTTGACGGCCCTGGTCTCCATCTGGAGCGCCAGGGCCGTGTACGCGCTCACGGGCGCCCGTTGGCCGCGCACCAGGAGGTCCAGGTGGTGGCGCCCTTGCCGAGCTGCTTGTTGTAGAAGGAGCTCCAGGAGTTCTCGCTGGCGCCGGGCGCGCTGGGGGCGGCCGTGTAGAGCGGGTGGTTGGCCTCGACCTCGGTACGCAGCCACGGCTCGATCTCGGCGTAGGAGTTCAGCGACCAGCTGCGGGCGTGGTAGGTGAGCTGGCCGCGCACCTCGCTCTCCGCCAGGCACATGAACGGCGCCCACGGGCTCGTACGCGCCCAGCTGATCTTCGTCTTCATCGCGCCCGAAGGAACGGTGCCCGGCCTGGTCCTGGCGGCCACCTCGCGGTCGTCGACGGAGAAGTCGAACATCTCCTGGGCCGCGTACACGCCGCCCACGAGCCCGAACCGCTCGCCGAGCGCGGTGCCGAAGTCGGCGCGTACGGGGATGTCGCTGGTCCACACGGTCTCATCATGCATCGTGCGCACCGGCGGGCCGACGTAGGAGGAGGTGACGTTGAACGGGCCGAAGTTCACCGTGTCGTTGTTGATGGGAATGACCGGATAGGTCTTCTGGTCGATCGGGTTCTTCCATTCCCGCAGGATCCGGGTGGGGTCGGCCGGGTCGGTGTAGAACACGATCTCGCGGGATAGCTGGTAGAGCTGCGTCGTGTCCGGCACCCGGTACAGGCGCCTGATGTTGTAGCCCTCGATGTTGAAGAGTTTCTGGCCGTGCCGGATGGCCGGGTCGAGGCTGTTGCCTTCGACGTTCGCGTACACGCTGCCCGAAATCCGGAAAACCATATCCTTGCCGTCGGGCCGCCCAAAAGTTTGGAGCGAGAGAAGGCCGCTTGGGTCGGTGACCGTTTTGTAGACCGGTCCAGGAAATGTCGGATTATTGGCCCCGTCGTCCGCCGCCGCCCCCGCGGCGCTCACGCTGACGAAGAGCGCTGCGACAACCAAGGATCTGATGATTCTGCGCCTGAGCATGGGTGCACTCCGGACCGTCAAGGGGACTGAGGGAGCCCATTGTGATCATGCCCCGAGCGGCGCTGTCCACCGCCGCATGAAACTGCAGTCCACTGAAACTTTGACGTAGACTCCAAGCATGGGTGAAGGGCTGCGGGAGCGGAAGAAGCGGCAGACCAAGCAGCGCATCTCGGACGTGGCCGTGCGGCTGTTCGTGGAGCGCGGCTTCGATAACGTCACGATCGCGGAGGTGGCCGAGGCCGCTGAGGTGTCGGTGAACACCGTCTACAACTACTTCGCGGCCAAGGAGGATCTCGTCCTGCCGCCGGACGAGGCCTCGCCGGATCGGCTGGCCGGCATCGTACGGCAGCGGCCGCCGGGCCAGTCGGCGGCCGCCGCGGTGCTGGCCCGGCTGCGCGAGGAGGTGCGCGGGCGCGAGCGCAGTGTCGGCCTGACGCCGGGCTTCGGGCCGGTGCTGGAGATGATGCGGGCCGCCCCCACGCTGGCCGCCCGGCTGCAGGACGTCGGTCACCAGATGACGGAGGCGCTGGCCGCCGAGCTGGTCGCCGAGACCGGCGCGGCCGGGGACGACCCCTTGCCCAGGGTGATGGCCTGGCACATCGGAAGCCTGCACTCCCTGGTCTACGCCGAGATCGGCCGGCGTACGGCGGCGGGGGAGCGGGCCGACGCGATCGCCGCGGCGGTCCTGGAGTTGCTGGATGTCGTGGAAGGCGTGCTGGGCGAGCAGGTGCTGGCCTATGCCGTACGAGAGGAGTGAGTGGTGTTCAGGGTGACGATCAGGGGCAAGTTCAAGGGGCTTGACGAAGCCGGGCGGGAGGCCGTGCTGGCCGCGAGCGGCGCCGCCTACACCGAGGCCGGGACGTTCACCCATGACGAGGGTGTCACGGCGTTCACCTTCCGGTGCCAGGTGCCGGCAGAGCCGGACGACGGCGAGGACGAGGCGGCGCTGGGCGCGATGGCCGCGCTGGAGGCGCACGGTCATCCGCACGAGATCCTGAAGCTCGCGGTGACGGACATGCGCGACATCAAGGTGCGGCGTAGGCGCCGCTGATCCCGTATATGGGATATGTTCCCTGATGTGAGACAGGCTGAGGGAGTGACCGCCCGGCTCGCCGGGCGGCTCGCGGAGCTGCGGCTCGAGCGTGGCTGGTCGCTGGAGGAGCTGGCGAGCCGGTCGGGCATCAGCCGCTCGACGCTGTCACGGCTGGAGCGGGGCGAGATCAGCCCGACCGCCGCGCTGCTCGGCAGGCTGTGCAGTGTCTACGAGCGGACGATGTCGCGGCTGCTGGCCGAGGTGGAGGCCGAGCCGCCGGAGGTCGTACGGGCGAGGGCGCAGGCGGTCTTCAGCGACGAGGAGTCGGGGTTCGTCCGTCGCTCGGTGTCGCCGCCGCATCCCGGGCTGCGCGGCGAGGTCGTGGAGGCGACGCTCCGGCCAGGGGCGGACATCTCGTACGACGCGCCTCCGGTGCCCGGGCTCGAGCAGCACATCTGGGTGCTGGAGGGCGCGGTGGAGATCACCGCGAACGGCCACACCCACACCGTCGAGGCGGGCGACTGCCTGCGTTTCCGGCTGTGGGGCGCCTCCCGCTTCCGCTGCCCGGGCCCGGGTCCGGCCCGCTACGCCATCCTGGTCGTCCTCCCCTAGCGCTGAGGAGCCGCATGCACACCATCGAACGCCTGTCGGCCGAGGAGTTCGACGCCTCGGTCAAGGACCTGGCCGCACTCCTGGTCGACGCCGTGGACAGCGGCGCTTCCGTGGGGTTCCTGGCGCCGTTCGGCCATGAGGAGGCCGCCGCCTGGTGGCGGGCGCAGGCGCCGTCGGTGGCCGAGGGCGGCCTCCTGGTCTGGATCAGCCGCGAGGACGGTGTCGTCACGGGCACCATCAGCCTCGCCCTGGCACGCAAGCCGAACGCCCGCCACCGCGCCGAGATCGCCAAGCTCATGGTCCACCGCGACGCACGCGGCCGGGGCCTGTCACGCGCCCTGCTGGCCGCGGCCGAGCGGGCCGCCCTGGACGCCGGCGCCGACCTGCTGCTTCTCGACACCGAGACAGGAAGCCTGGCCGAGAACGTCTACCTCACCGGCGGCTGGACCCGCTACGGCATCGTCCCGGAGTACGCCGGATCCCCGGACGGGACGCTCCAGGACTGCAGCTTCTTCTACAAGCGGCTCACAGTGTCTGCCTGAGCGCCTCGAGATCGGCCAGGCGCCGGGCGGGCGCCAGCCGCGCGGCCGCGGCGACGAGCAGCAGCTCGGTGACGGCGATCTCGTGCGCGAGCGGCGCTATCGGCCCGGCGGCCTCGCGCGGCAGCCTGATCAGCACCTCCGCCTCGGCCGACAGCGGCGACTCCCACGCGTCGGTGACGAGCAGCAGCCGCGCTCCCCGCGTGCGTGCCGCCCGCACGAAGCGGGCGATGTCCGGCGAGTACCGCCGGAAGTCGTAGGCCACCACCACGTCCGAGCCGTTCAGGTCCAGCACCGTGCGGGCCCTGGCCTGCGCGGAGTCGGGCACCCGATGCGCGCCGGGGCGCAGGCTGGCGAGCTGGCGGATCAGGTACTCGGCGGCCAGCTCGCTCAGCGGCCCGCCCAGCGCCCACACGGTCCCGGCCTCGGCGAGCAGGGCCGCTGAGGCTTCGAGCAGCGGGCCGGTGGCGGCGGCGAGCGTGCCGTCCAGGCCCGTACGCAGGTCCTCGGCAGCGCGTCGCAGCTCCGGGGCCGCGGAGCTGTCGGCCGCGCCGGGCGATCCCGTGACGAACTCCAACAGCCGCGACCGGTCCCGCGCCCCGTCACGCACGGCGGCCTGGAAGTCGGCGAATCCGGCGTACCCCAGGCGATCGAACAGCCGTGACGCCGTGGGCGGGCTCACCTTCGCGCGCTCGGCCAGCGCCCGCAGCGAGCCCAGCGCCGCGAACGGATAGTCGTCGAGCAGCACCCGCACGATCGCCCGCTCTCCGGGCGGCAGCTCGGGATAGACCGCGCTGAGACGGTCGGCCACCGGATCGTTCCCCACAATGACAAATGTTACATCAATCCCCTGTTGCCAAGTGACGTGAAACGAGTGTTACGGTTCGGGGCATGAGAACCTGGCATGGCCTGATCGACAGCGACTACCGGCGCTGGCTGCCGGTCACCGCCGACACCCCGTCCGTCTCGCTCAACGAGGGCAACACCCCGCTCCTGCGCTCGGCGCACCTGTCGGAGCTCACCGGCTGCGAGGTCTGGCTGAAGGTCGAGGGCGCCAACCCGACGGGCTCGTTCAAGGACCGTGGCATGACGGTGGCGATCAGCCGGGCGGCCGAAGCGGGCGCGCAGGCCGTCATCTGCGCCTCCACCGGCAACACCAGCGCCTCGGCCGCCGCCTACGCCGCCCGCGCGGGGGTGACGGCCGCCGTCCTGGTCCCCAAGGGGCGGATCGCGCTCGGCAAGCTGGGCCAGGCCGTACGGTACGGCGCCGAGATCGTCGAGATCGACGGCAACTTCGACGACTGCATGCGCGTGGCCCGCGAGCTGGCCGCGCACCACCCGATCGCGCTGGTCAACTCCGTCGGCAACGAGCTGCGCCTGGCCGGGCAGCGCACGGTCGCCTACGAGATCGTGGACGCCCTCGGCGACGCGCCCGACGTGCACTGCCTGCCGGTGGGCAACGGCGGCAACATCACCGCCACCTGGGGCGGCTACCGCA
The DNA here is from genome assembly GCF_039535785.1 of Nonomuraea helvata. Lineage (NCBI taxonomy): Bacteria > Bacillati > Actinomycetota > Actinomycetes > Streptosporangiales > Streptosporangiaceae > Nonomuraea > Nonomuraea helvata. The sequence goes on along the minus strand of NZ_BAAAXV010000012.1, from coordinate 327,256 downwards.
ACTACCACGGCGCGGGCCTGGCCGGGCGGCTGCCGCGCATGTGGGGCTTCCAGGCGGCGGGGGCGGCCCCGCTCGTCCACGGCGCGCCCGTGGCCGACCCGCGTACGGACGCCACCGCGATCCGCGTCGGCAACCCGGCCACCTGGGACGGCGCCCTCGCCGCCCGCGACGAGTCCGGCGGGCTGATCGCGGCGGTGACCGACGAGCAGATCTTCGCGGCGTACCGGCTGCTGGCCCGCCGCGACGGCGTCTTCGCCGAGCCCGCCTCGGCGGCGGGAGTCGCGGGTCTGCTCGACCGGCACGCGCGGGGCGCACTGGAGCCGGGGCTGCGGATCGTGATCACGCTGAGCGGCAACGGGCTGAAGGACCTGGACGCCTCCCTGCGCGACGGCTACACCTCGACGGAGACGTCCTCGTCCACCTCCGACGTGGCCCGGGCCCTCCGCCTGGCCGCCTGACCCCGCACGCCGTCGCGGCTGGGAGGGGTCGGTTGTGGGATCGGTATCGGTCGTTCGCAGATGAACGACCGGAAAGTTGTGGGATACCTCCATGCCTGAAGCAGGGTGTTCTGGTGTGGGATCGACGTCATGAAGGATGAAGGGAAGCGGCGCAGGTTCCCCACGGGCGACCTGGCGCGAGTGGCCGTGTTCGCGGCGCTGATCGCGGTGCTCGGCCTGCCGGGCTCACTGAACCTGTTCGGCGACGCGGTCCCGATCACGCTCCAGACGTTCGGTGTGATGCTGGCGGGCGCGATCCTCGGCACGTGGCGGGCCGCGCTGGCGGTCGCGGTGCTGCTCGTCCTGGTCGCCGCGGGTCTGCCGCTGCTGGCCGGCGGGCGTGGCGGGCTGGGCGTGTTCGCCGGGCCGTCGGCCGGGTTCCTGATCGGCTGGCTCCCCGGGGCGGCGGTGACCGGCTGGCTCGTCGAGCGCGCGGGCCGCAACCCGGGCATCGTCCCCCTGGTCGTGGCGTGCCTGGTGGGCGGCGTAGGCGTGGTCTACCTGTTCGGCGTCCCCGTTCAGGCCGCACTCACCGGCATCTCCCTGGGCAAGGCGGCGCTGCTCAGCATCCAGTTCCTGCCCGGTGACCTGCTCAAGGCGGTGTTCGCGTCCGTCGTGGCCCGGGGCACGCAGCGGGCGTACCCGGACGCGGTGCCCGCCGTGCATCGGGAGCGGTTGCGTACGGGCGGGGGGGCACTGACCTCCCGATGCCGGTAGCAGACCATGTGATGCGGCACGCCGCCGAGCGCCCTTCGCGCCTGGCGGTGTGCGGCCCCGAGGGAGAGCTCACCTACGCCCGGCTCGCCGAACGCGTCCAGGGCGCCGCCCGCCACCTGCTCGGCCTCGGAACGGGACCGGGCACGCTGGTCGCGATCGGCCTCGCGGAGCCGGTCGAGGCGCTCGTCGCCGTGCTCGCGGCGGATCTGGCGGGCGCGACGCCGCTGGTGGGCGATCCCACGTGGGACCGGGAGCGGTGGTCGCGCGTCGCCCCGGCGTCACCGTACGCGGCTCATGTGGACGCGCCGCTGCCGTACGTGCCGGGTCCCGACGTGCGGCATGAGCCGCGGCCCGGCGATCGGGCGTGGGCGTGCTTCACCTCGGGCAGCACCGGCAGGCCGCGCGCCGTCGTGCGCTCCCGCGCGTCCTGGACGGCGTCGTTCCCGCATCTCAGCGACCTCGCCGGGATCGGCCCCGACGACGTCGTGCTGGTCCCCGGCCCGCTCGTGTCGAGCCTGTACGCCTTCGCCGCCGTGCACACCCTGGCCACCGGCGCGACGGCCCTGCTGCCCGGCCGCCGGCCGTCCAGGACGCTGGGCGACCTGCTGACCAGGGCCACCGTCGTGCACCTGGTGCCGCACCGGCTGCCCGACGTGCTGGCACGTCCGGGGAGGCTGCGCACGGCCGTGGTCGGCGGGGCGGCCCTCGACCCTGACGCGTGGGCCGCGGCCGGGCGGGCGGGGATCCGTGTCGTGTCCTACTACGGGGCGAGCGAGCTGTCGTTCGTGGCGGTCGACGCCGACGGGGGTGGACTGCGCCCTTTTCCGGGCGTCGAGATCGAGGTCCGGCCCGCGCCCGACAGGTCGTTCGGGGAAGTGTGGGCGCGTTCGCCGTGGCTGGCCGACGGCTACCTGGGTGACGCCGCCGGGCCGTTGCGGCGTGACGGCGACGGCTGGGCGACCGTGGGCGACCTGGCGGAGCCGTACCGGGCAGGCGAGGTGCTGCGCGTGCGGGGCCGCGGTGACGGCGCGATCCAGACCGGCGGCGCCACCGTCGTGCCCGAGGACGTGGAAGAGGTGCTCAGGAAGGTGCCCGGCGTGGGCGACATCGTGGTGATCGGCTCTCCGCACCCGTCGCTGGGCTCCGTGGTCACCGCGGTCATCGAGGCCGAGCGCGCCTCGCCCCCGCCGCGCGCGCTGCTGGAGGCGACGGCCAGGGACGGCCTGGACACGGCGCAGCGCCCGCGCCGCTGGTACGCGGTGCCGAGCCTGCCGCGCACTCAGGCGGGCAAGCCCGCGCGCGCCCTGGTCGCGGCCCGACTGGCGGACGGCGACCCGGACATCCGGCGGCTGGCCTGACATGCGCGACGAACCCATGACCGCGCTGACCCGGCTCGACGAACCCGTCATCGTGGCGGCGCGGCGCACCGCCATCGGCACGGCCGGGCACGCGTTCAAGGAGCTGAGCGTCGACCGGCTGGCCGCGCCCGTGATCGCGGCCGTGGCTCGTGACCTCGCCGGGCGGAGGGTCGACGACGTGGTGCTCGGCAACTGCATGGGCCCGGGCGGCAACGTGGCCAGGGTGTCGGCGCTGGCGGCGGGCCTGGGCGACGAGGTGCCCGGCCTCACGGTGGACCGGCAGTGCGGCAGCGGCCTGGCCGCGATCCTGGTCGGCGCCCAGGCGGTACGCGCGGGGGAGATGGACCTGGTGATCGCCGGAGGGGCGGAGAGCGCCTCGACCGCGCCCCTGCGTACGCGTCGAGGCTCCGCCGGGCCGTACCCCAGGGCGCCCTTCACCCCGGACGGACGGCCCGATCCCGACATGGGGCCGGCCGCCGAGGCGCTGGCGGCGGCACGCGGCATCGGCCGGGCGCGCCAGGACGCCTACGCTTGCCGCAGTCACGCGAGGGCGCTGGCCGCCCGGGAGGCGGGCCGGTTCGTGGAGGAGATCGTCCCGATCGGCGGGCGCTGCGACGATCAGCGGCCCAGGCCGCTGCGGGCGGCGTCGTTGGCCCGCCTGCCCGCGGCGTTCGTGGCGGAAGGTACAGTTACGGCCGGTAATTCCTCCCCGGTCAGTGACGGCGCCGCGGCCGTGGCCATCGTGCCCGAGCGGCTGCGCGCGGGCCTGCCGGGGATGCGGCTGGTGGCCGGGGCCGTCGTCGGGTGCGATCCCGAGCTGCCCGGCTGGGGCCCGGTGCCCGCGGTGCGGCGGGTGCTGGCGCGTGCGGGGGTGGAGTTGGAGCGGGTCGCGGCAGTGGAGATCGTGGAGGCGTTCGCGGCACAGGTGCTGGCGGTCACCGACGCGCTCGGGCTCGATCCCATGGGCGACGAACGGGTGTGCGCCGACGGAGGCGCGCTGGCCCTGGGGCATCCGTGGGGCGCGAGCGGCGCGGTCGTGGTGACCAGGCTGTTCAGCCGCCTCGTCCGCGCGGGCGCCCCGCCGGGGACGCTGGGTCTGGCCGCGGCGGCGGTCGGGGGCGGGCTCGGAGTGGCCGCCCTGTTCGAGGTGGTCGGTGGAGGGTCGGCGTGAGCAAGGGTTCTGACGGTCCGGGTGGTACGGCGTGATCGAGTTCGCCGACGTGCACGTACGGCTCAACGAGCGGGACGTCCTGCGCGGCATCACCGCCGCGCTGCCCGAGCGCCGCGTCGGCGTGGTGGGCGCGAACGGCTCGGGCAAGAGCACGCTCGCCCGCCTGATCAACGGCCTGGCCCTGCCCACCTCGGGCAGTGTCACGGTGCTCGGCCTCGACACCCGCCGCCAGGCCGCCAGGATCAGGAGGGCCGTCGGGTTCCTGTTCACCGACCCGGACGCGCAGATCGTGATGCCGACGGTGGCCGAGGACGTGGCCTTCTCCCTGCGCCGCAAGGGCCTGGCGCGCGAGGAGGTCGAGCGGCGCGTGCACGACGTCCTGGCCAGGTACGGCCTGGACGACCACGCCGACCACCCCGCCCACCACCTGTCGGGCGGCCAGAAGCAGCTGCTCGCCCTGTGCGCCGTCATGGTCCTGGAGCCGGACATCCTGGTCATGGACGAGCCGACCACGCTGCTCGACCTGCGCCACTCCCGCCAGGTTGCCGACCTGCTGCGCGAGATGCCGCAGCAGGTGGTGGTGGTCAGCCACGACCTGCCGCTGCTGGCGGACTTCGACCGCGTCCTGGTGCTCGACCAGGGCAGGATTGTCGCCGACGGCACCCCGGACGAGGCCGTCGCCCACTACCGGAAGATCATGGCGTGAACGGCCTGACGGGGGCTTACGTCCCCGGCGACTCGCCGCTCCATGGGCTGCCGGCCGGGGCCAAGCTGGCCGGGCTGGCGCTGGGATGCACGGCGCTGGTGCTGTTGGGCTCGCCGCTCGCACTGGCCGGGGCGGCGGCCGTCGTGGCAAGCCTGTACGCGCTGTCGCGGGTCGGCGTGGCGGCGGCCTGGGCGCAGGTCAAGCCGGTGCGGTGGTTCGCGATGACGCTGTTCGGGATGCAGTGGGTGTTCGTGGACCTGCAGGGGGCGGTGTCGGCGACGCTGCGCGTGGTGCTGGCCGTGGCGCTGGCCGGGCTGGTCACGCTCACCACCCGGATGTCGGCCATGCTGGCCACGCTGGAACGCTGCCTGGCCCCGGCGAGGTTCGTCGGCCTGGACCCGTTCCGGGTGTCGTTGCTCCTGTCGCTGACCGTGCGGAGCGTGCCGGTGGTGGCCGCCCTGGCCACCCGGGTCCGCGAGGCCCAGCGGGCCAGGGGCGTCGAACGCAGCCTGCGTGCCTTCGCCGTGCCGCTGGTGGTCAGCTCGCTCCGGCACGCCGACGCCCTCGGCGAGGCACTCAGCGCCCGCGGCCTGGACGACTGACTTCTATACCGGGTTTGACTTATATAAGCTAATCCTGAAACACTCGGGCGGTGCACGCATTCGACGTCCTCGGCGATCCGGTCCGACGACGGATCCTGGAGCTGTTGGCCGGCGGCGAGCAGAGCTCGGGCGAGCTCACCGCCGTCATCCAGCGTGAGTTCGGCATCTCCCAGCCGGCCGTCTCCCAGCACCTGCGGGTGCTGCGCGACAACGGCTTCGCCAGTGTGCGAGCCCAGGGCACCCGGCGGCTCTATGCCGTCGATCCAGGGCCGCTGCAGGAGGTCGATCTCTGGTTGGAGCGGTTTCGCGGCTTCTGGAGCCAACGGCTGGATGCGCTGGCGACGGAGCTGGCCCGCGGCAAGCGCGAGCGCCGCATGAACGAAAAGGACACGTGATGGACTTTGTCGACGAGCTGCTGAAGGCTCAGCGCGAGCTGAAGGACGGCGACATCAAGACCGTGGTGCTGCGACGGCACTTCGACGCCGAGATCAAGGACGTGTGGGACGCCTGCACCGACGCCGAACGGCTGAACCGCTGGTTCCTGCCCGTGACCGGCGACCTGCGGCTCGGGGGCACGTACCAGCTCCAAGGCAACGCGGGCGGCGAGATCCTGCGCTGCGAGCCGCCCAGCCTGCTGAAGGTCAGCTGGCTGTTCGGCCCGAACCCCGGCTTCTCCGAGGTGGAGGTGCAGCTGTCCGCCCAGGACGGCGGCACGCTGTTCGAGCTGCGCCACAGCGCCGAGATGCCGCCGGAGATGTGGGATCAGTACGGCCCCGGCGCGACCGGCGTGGGCTGGGACCTGGCGCTGCTGGGGCTCGGCCTTTACCTCGCCACCGGCAGCAAGGGCGGGATCGACGAGAACACCTTCCACGAGACCAGCGAGGGGCGGCGCTACATCACCGAGAGCAGCCGGGCCTGGGGTGAGGCCCACAAGGCCGCAGGCGGGGCGCCTGACCAGGTGGCCGCCGCCGTCGCCGCCACCACCGCGTTCTACGCCCCCGAGTAGGGCGCCCGCGCGCAGGGCTCCGGCGTGGGCGGGAGCCGGGCGATGGCTTCGCGGGCACGCCTTTCCTCGCTCCGGTTGCTCAGCTCCACGGCCAGGTCGAGAGCCGCGGTGTGCAGGCGTACGGCCTGGCCGGGGTCGCCCCAGGTCGCCGCGATCTCAGGCAGGGTATGAACTGTTGCCGGCGCTCGCTACGCGAACCTGTAGTTGCCCGAAGAATTGTGATCGGCTTTTCTGGGCTGATCGACTGCGACTGAAAGTAACCAGAAGATAATGTTCGGTCACAGCCGGGTGCCCGACTGGCGCCCGGTCCCCGCCCCCATTGGTGTCCGCACCAACGGGACAGCGTCCGGCGGGGCGGTGGCCCAAGAGCCGCACTCCTTCCAGGAATGCGGAGTCAGGCCCCGACAACGCGGTTCTCAGCCACGGTCCGCCCGGCTCGCCGGACGGACGCGGCATCGGCTTCCACCGGATCGCTTCCCGGCCTCGGTCGGCAAGCGACGAGGCCACGCTGATGTCCGTTTTACTCAGGTAAACACAGAGAGCCGAAGACGCTGTTGAGTGCCTTGGCCTCGCCCCGCAGACGCCGCGCGCGAGCTGTCGGTGTGGATCAATCGGATGGCCCCGCCGCCGCCCGCCCCGCCGATGGTCTCCGTGGACGTGACCTATCTCGGCAACGAGGCCGAGGCCAAGGCGCTCCTGGCCGCCTGACGAGATCGGCGGCGGCCTCTCCGACAGCCGCGGCCTGATGGACATCGCCGGCCTGGGCACGATCGCGGCCGAGCTCACCGGCGAGGCCGAGACCGTCCGTGACACGGTCAACGCGTGGATCCGGACCAGCGGCGAATTCGACGCGGTCGCGGACTTCGCGCGCGCCGTCGCCGATCCCGACGCCCCCGACCGGATCCGGCCGGCCTTCGACAGCGGAGACCACCTCCACCCCAACCCGGCCGGTTACCGGGCGATGGCGGACGCGGTGGACCTGCACCCCTGTGAAGCAGCACAGCGCCGAGCACCCCGAGACTCACCATGCTGGGGTGCCCGGCTCAGTCTGAGCGTACGAGTCCGCCTCGCGGACGCCGCCTCGCGCAAGGGCAGGCGCAGGAAGATCTTTGAGCGTCACGCCGCGGTCGGAATCTCACCACAGGCATACCGCCGTACCTCTCAGGCCGCAGTCTCCCCCCGATCCGGCCGCGAGGTATGGTGAGTGAATACTCACAAACTCTGGAGGCGACATCGATGAGGCTCGCGGTCTTCGGAGCGACCGGTGGCACAGGGCAGCAGCTCCTGCGCCAGGCACTCGACCTCGGCCACGAGGTCACCGCCGTCGTACGCGACGCGTCCAGGCTCCCCGCCGACCTGCGCGGGCGCCTGGACGTCGCGCAGACCGACGTGATGGACCCCGGCGCAATCGCCTCCGCGGTCAAGGGCCGCGACGCGGTGCTGTCGGCGATGGGCGCGCGCGGGCGCGGCCCGACCACCGTGCAGTCCGGTGGCATCGCCGCCGTGATCAAGGCCATGACGCAGACGCAGGTCCGGCGCCTGCTGATGGTCAGCGCCAGTGGCCTGGTCAGCGGCGCCGACGACGGCCCGTTCACGCAGTACGTGCTCAAGCCGCTCGTGCAGCGCATGTTGCGCCACCCCTACGCCGATCTGGCCGAGTCCGAGCGACTGCTGCGCGCCAGTGACCTGGACTGGACGATCGTCCGTCCCTCGCGCCTGACCGATGAAGGGCGCAGCGCCCGCTACCGCACGGCCCTCGACCGCAACATCAGGGGCGGCCTGAGCACCACCCGCGCCGACCTGGCCCACTGCATGCTCGGCCTGATCACCGACCAGGGCTCCGTCCGCCGCGTCGTCTCGGTGGCGTCGTAGTCCCTATCCGGTGACCAGTGCCGAAGGGTCGCGCTCGGGCGGGCCGGCGGGCCACCATGCGCCGTCGCGCATCGTGAAGGGGTACCAGCGGCCGTCGCGGCCGTAACGCAGTTGCAGGGCACCGAGGGTCCAGCGGTTGCGCCACGCCTCCACCTGCGGTGGGCTCTCGCCCTCCCATCCGGCTTCCAGCAGCGCCTGCGCCCTGGCCAGGTCCTGGCGGGGCGGCGTCCAGGCGCTCTCGAGCACGTCGACGCCCTGCGGGCCGCCGTACCTCCAGGCCTGCACCGCCGCCTCGAGCCCGAGGTCGAGGTCGTGGTCGGCGGCCAGGCGCACCCGGTCCTGGTACTCGGTGAGCTCCGGCAGGCGCCCGTGCAGCAGCACCTCGCGTGCCCGGGAGGCGGCCGAGGCGGCCAGCACCCGCAGGGCGGCCACGTCCACGCCGGACGCCCGGCCGGCGGGCGCGTCCGCGCCGGTCGCCCGATCCGCGGGCGCGTCCAGGGCGGGCGGGGCGAAGGCGACCTCCAGCGGCGGGGGATCGGGCAGCGGTGGCACGCGGGCCGCGAACGCCTCGGCCACCGCCACACCGCCGGCCGCCCGCGCGGTGTCCTCGGCCGGTGCCTCGTCGCCGGGAGCGCCGCGGCGCTGGAGCGCCTCGATCAGCTCGCGCTCGCCGCGCCCGCGCATCAGCAGCAGCACGAACGGGTCCGCGTCCAGCAGCCACGACGCCTGGTAACACAGGGCGGCGGCATGCTTGCAGGGATGGCCCCAGTCGGGACAGGAGCACTCGGGCTCCAGGTCGCCGACGGCGGGCAGCAGCGGCACGGCGGCGTCCTCGGCGGCTTCGACCAGGTCATGGGGCATGTCGCGGTCGAGCAGCGCGGCTATGTGGCCGCTCTTGGCGGCGACCTGGTCGAGGAAGCGTTCCCAGGCGGCGTCGGTGAGCTGCTCGACGCGTACGACGGTGTCGTACTCGCTCTCGGCGACGGCGGCGAGGCGCCCGGGGCTGACGGTGATGGGGCCGATCTGCCCGGTCTTGGCGTAGCCGCGGCCCTTGCGCAGCAGGCCGTGATCCAGCGAGGTGTCCTCCATGGCCTGGACCCAGGCGCGCCCCCACCAGGAGGTGGCGAAGCGGGCCCCGGCGCGCTGCGGAGGGAAGGCGGGGAAGCCACGTGCGTCGTCATTGCTGATGTTCATCTGAGCTCCACAAGCGCGTCAAGTTCGGCGTCGGTCAGCTCGGTGAGGGCGGCTTCGCCGGAGGCGAGCACGGCCTCGGCGAGCGCGCGCTTGGCGGCGAGCATCTCGGCGATGCGGTCCTCGATCGTGCCCTCGGCGATCAGGCGGTGCACCTGGACGGGACGGGTCTGGCCGATCCGGTAGGCGCGGTCGGTGGCCTGGTCTTCAACGGCCGGGTTCCACCAGCGGTCGTAGTGGATGACGTGGTCGGCGCGGGTGAGGTTCAGGCCGGTGCCGGCGGCCTTCAGCGAGAGCAGGAACACCGGGGCCCGGCCGTCCTGGAAGCGGGCGACCATCTCCTCGCGGCGGGCGACCGGGGTGCCGCCGTGCAGGAGCTGCGTGCTCACGCCCCTGGAGGTCAGGTGCCGTTCCAGGAGGCGGGCCATGGTGACGTACTGGGTGAAGACCAGCGCCGCGCCGTCCTCGGCGACGATGGTGTCGACGAGCTCGTCCAGCAGCTCCAGCTTGCCCGAGCGGCCGGGCAGGCGCGGCTCGCTCTCGTGCAGGTACTGGGCGGGGTGGTTGCAGATCTGCTTGAGCCCGGTCAGGAGCTTGACGATGAGCCCGCGCCTGGCCATGCCGCGCGCGTTGGCGATCTGGGCCATGATCTCGCGTACGACGGCCTGGTACAGGCCGGCCTGCTCGGTGGTGAGCGCGACGGGACGGTCGGTCTCGGTCTTGGGCGGCAGCTCGGGTGCGATGCCGGGGTCGCTCTTGCGGCGGCGCAGCAGGAACGGCCCGACCAGCCGCGACAGGCGCTCGGCCGTCTCGCCGTCACCGGACTCGACGGGCTTGGCCCACCGTGCCCTGAACCTGGCCAGCGGGCCCAGCAGTCCCGGCGTCGTCCAGTCGAGGATGGCCCACAGCTCCGACAGGTTGTTCTCCACGGGGGTGCCGGTCAGCGCGACGCGGGCGGCGGCGGGGATCTCCCGCAGCGCCTTGGCGGTGCCGGAGGCGGGGTTCTTGACGTGCTGGGCCTCGTCGGCGACCAGCAGACCCCACGGGTGCGCGGCCAGGCGGGCCGCGTCCATGCGCATGGTGCCGTACGTGGTCAGCACGAACCCGTCCTCGGCCAGCGTGCGGCTGGACCCGTGGAAGCGGCGCACGGGCACGCCGGGCGCGAACCTGGCGATCTCCCGCTCCCAGTTGCCCAGCAACGAGGCCGGGCACACGACGAGCGTGGGGCCGTTGCCTGAGCGGTGCAGATGCAGGGCGATGAGCGTGATCGTCTTGCCCAGGCCCATGTCGTCGGCCAGGCAGCCGCCCAGGCCGAGCGAGGTGAGCCGGGCCAGCCAGCGCAGCCCGGCCAGCTGGTAGTCGCGCAACATGGCGGCCAGCCCGCCTGGCGGATCGACGTCGGCGGGCTCGGACAGGCGTTCGCGCAGCTCGCGCAGCCAGGCGGTGGGCTCGACGGCGACCTGTTCACCCTCGACCTCGACCGTGCCGGTCAGGGCGGCGCCGAGCGCCTCGATGCCGGTCAGAGGCTTGAGGTCGCGTTGGCGGGCCTTGCGGGCCAGGTCGGGGTCTATGAGGACCCACTGGTCGCGCAGCCGTACGACGGGGCGGTGCGCCTCGGCCAGCCGGTCCATCTCCTCGGCGGTCAGGCGCCGGCCGCCGAGTGCGAGCTGCCAGTCGAAGCTCGTCAGGTGCTGCCCGCCGAGGAACGACGGCAGGTCCGACGGCTTGCTGTCGCGTTCGCCGATGACGGCGCGGGCACTGAGGCCGCGTACGAGGGCCTTGGGCCAGTGCACCTCGACTCCGGCGGCGGCCAGGCGCTCGGCGGCTCCGGCCAGGAGGTCCTCGACGTCGCCGTCGGTGAGCGTGAGCTCGTCGGGGACGGCGCTGTCGAGCAGGCGCTCAAGGCGGGGCCAGGTACGGGCGGCGCGGCGTACGGCCAGGGTGGCCTCGATCCTGGCGCGGGGGCCGAAGCCCCGGTCATGGCCGCGCCACAGGTCGGCGGCGTCGACGACGAGCGAAGGGTCGGCCAGGCTGTGCAGCTGGGCGACGGCGCGGAACTCGGCGGCGGCCAGGTCGTCGGCCTCCAGGCGCAGCGACAGCCGTACGCCGGAGTCGAGCCCGGCCGCCATCTCCTCGGCCCAGGGGCGCAGGTGCGGGACCTTGACGGGTTTGGCGGCGGCGTAGGCGGTCAGGCCGGTGGCCCGTACGGCGCCGGGGGAGCGGGGCATGGCGTCGGCGACCGCGTCGAGGAACGCCCGCACCAGCGGCTCCGCCTCGGGCAACCGCACCTCGCCCGGCTGCTCGTCACCGGCACGGCCACCCGTCTCGTCTCCGGAGTGGCCACTCGTCTCGGCCATGTGGGCGGCCTGTGCCGGATCCCCGGCGCGGAGCTCCGTCACGCCCGCGGCACGCGGCGTGTCGGCGTCGGCGGATGCCGGCCCGCCACTCGTGGTCGGTCCGCCGCCGGGCGTGGAGGCGGGCCGGTCGTTGTGGGTCGGGCTCAGGACGTCCCGTGAAGTCGCGCTCAGGTCGCGGCCTGCGGCCCCGGGGTCGGGTGAGGTCCCGTCGGGATGGAGGGGGAGGGCGCGAGCCGAGGCAGGCATGGCGGCGGCCAGCTCGCGGATGCGCTGGATGTCGGCCGCGTCCAGCGGCCCCGCGCGCCAGGAGTCGTGGTCGCCCGCCGTCACGCCCGGCAGGATGCGGCCCCGGGTGACGAGCTGGAGTGCCACCAGCGCGACCGCGCCCCAGAAGCGGGCCGCCGGGTGGGCCTGCTGGTCCATGCGCGCCCTGGCCAGCGCCGCAACCGCCTCGCCCACCGGGACGAGCGTGGCCGCGACCTGCCGGGTGTCCCCGTCGGGCCGGGCCACCGTCACCGTGGACGGCCCGTCCGGGTCGAGGAAGACCATGTTTCCGGACCTGGGCGGGTCGCCGGGTTGGAAGACTGCCGAGTGCCGTACCAGATCCGTCATAGAGGTCACGGCCGTACAGTGTACGGTACGGCGAGGGTGTGGTTTACCACACCAAGCGATCAGAAGCCCGCCTCATTCCCGGCATATCCGACCTTCCATAGCCTGGGGCCCATGACTGATTGGCTGGTTGGACTGATGGACAGTCTCGGAGCGCCCGGGGCTGGGCTCGCGATCGCGCTGGAGAACCTGTTCCCGCCCCTGCCCAGTGAGGTGATCCTGCCCCTGTCCGGCTTCACCGCCGCAAGGGGCCAGATGGACCTGCTGGACGTGCTGGTGTGCACGACGCTCGGCTCGGTCATCGGGGCGCTGGCGCTGTACTGGGTGGGGGCGCTGCTGGGCAGGGAGCGCACGCTGGCCATCGCCGCCAAACTGCCGCTGGTCAAGCCGTCCGACATCGAGAAGACCGAGGCGTGGTTCCTCAAGCACGGCCGCAAGACGGTGTTCTTCGGCCGGATGATCCCCCTCTTCCGCAGCCTCATCTCGATCCCGGCGGGCGTGGAGCGGATGCCGCTGATGACGTTCACGCTGCTGACGACCGCCGGCAGCCTCATCTGGAACACCATCTTCGTGATGGCCGGGTACCTGCTGGGCGACAACTGGGAGCTGGTGGAGACCTATGTGGGCGTCGGCACCAACATGGTGATCGCGCTGGTGGCGCTGGCCGTCGTGGTGTTCGTCGTCGTGCGGCTGGCCGAGCGGCGCAAGGGCCGGCATGCGTCTCGCCGCTGAGGGGCTGCGGCTGCTCGGCGCGGTGGCGCTGGGCGCCGTGACCGCGCTGATCGAGCTGGCGTTCCTGCTCCTGACGCTCCCGTCCCTGGGCAACCCGAACGTCGGCGCGGCGGCCCGGCGGCTGGCCCGACTCGAGGCCCGCCGCCTGCGCCTGGACTTCGATGCCCTGCGGGAGGGCGGCCCGCTGCCCTACCTGGCGGCCCGCGCCCCGGTGGGCGTCCTGGGCGGGCTGGTGATCGCGTTGCTCGTGTTCGGGGCGCACATGGGGGTCCTCGTCCTCGCGGCGTGGGCGCGTGGCGAGCCGTTCGACGGGATGCGGCCGTCGGTCCCGCTGGTCGCCTACTTCGGGGTGGGCGGGGTCGTGCTGCTGTTCCTCGAGCTGTCGGGCGTGGTCGGGGTGCACGCGCTGGAGCGGCGGCTGGCGCTGCGCATGCTGGGTCCAGACCCGACGCGGGCGCTGGAGCGCAGGATCGCCGAGCTGGCCGAGAGCCGGGCCGGGATCGTGGCCGCGGTCGACTCCGAGCGCCGCCGCATCGAGCGGGACCTGCACGACGGGCTGCAGCAGCGCCTGGTGGCGCTGTCGATGCTGATCGGCCGCGCTCGGCGGGGCCGGTCCGAGCTGCTGGAGCAGGCGCACCAGGAGGCCCAGCAGGCGCTGGCCGAGCTGCGCGAGGTGGCCTGGCGGGTCTACCCGAGCGGCCTGGACTCCCTGGGCCTGGAAGAGGCCCTGGCAGGGGTGGCCGAGCGTTCGGGCGTGCCGGTACAGGTAGCCTGCGACCTGCGGCGTCGGCCGCCCATGGCGGTGGAGACGGCGGCGTACTTCGTGGTGTGCGAGGCGGTCACCAACGCCGCCAAGCACGCCGGCGCCACGCTCATCACGGTCGAGGTGCACGAGGAGGACGCCACGGTGGTCGTACGGGTGCGAGACGACGGCGCGGGCGGCGCCCAGGCGACGGGCGGCGGCCTGTCCGGGCTGGCCAGGCGGGTGGCGGCGCTGGACGGCGGCTTCGAGGTGAGCAGCCCGGCGGGCGGGCCGACCACGGTCACGGCGGTGCTGCCGTGCGGGTGATCCTGGCCGAGGACTCCACGCTGCTGCGCGAGGGCCTGGTACGGCTGCTGCTCGAGGAGGGCCACAAGGTGCCGGCCGCGGTCAGTGACGGCGACGCCTTGGTGGCGGCCGTGGCCGAGCACCGCCCGGACGTCGTGGTGGTGGACGTACGCATGCCGCCGACCCACACCGACGAGGGCCTGCGCGCGGCGCTGGAGATCAGGCGGCGCTGGAGCGAGGTCAAGGTGCTGGTGCTGTCGCAGTACGTGGAGAAGCGGTACGCCACCGAGCTGATGAGCGCGGACGTCGAGGGCGTCGGCTACCTGCTGAAGGACCGGGTGGCGCAGGTGGGCGACTTCCTGGACGCGCTGGAGCGGGTGGGCGCGGGCGGGGCGGCGTTCGATCCGGAGGTGGTGCGCCAACTGCTGGCCCGCACGACGCAGGTGGACCCCCTGGCGCGGCTGACGGCGCGGGAGAGGGAGGTGCTGGAGCTGATGGCGCAGGGGCTGACCAACGCCTCGATCGCCCAGGCGCTGCACGTGTCGCAGAGCGCGGTGGAGAAGCACGTGAACTCCCTGTTCGACAAGCTGCGGCTGTCGCACACCACCGGCTACAGCCGCCGGGTGCTGGCCGTCCTGCACTTCCTGAAGTCCTGACAACTGAAGTCGTCTTGACAATCTTATTTGTCGGTGGAATGGTTGAGGCATTCCACCGACAGTTTGGGCATTTCGCCGACAAAGGAGCTGAACAGGTCATGAGCAAGACCGTCGCGGCCAAGCTGCTCATCAAGCCGGAGGCCAGAGTGTGGATCTCCGACGCCGCCCACCTGCCCCTGGTCGAGCCGCTGCCCGAGGGCGCCCGCCACGTCGAGGACCTCAAGGAGGCTGACGTTGCGCTCCTCTTCGCGCCCGACGCCGCCTCGGTCCGGCAGATCCTGGACCGGCACCGCGACCAGGTCACGGAGCCGCCGGTCGTGTGGGTCGCCTACCCCAAGGGGAACAAGGCGGACATCAACCGTGACACGCTCTGGCCGATCGTGGGCGAGTACGGGCTGCGTCCCAACGGGCAGGTGGCGGTGGACGAGGTGTGGTCGGCGCTCCGCTTCCGCGCGCTCAAGGAGGGCGAGGCCCCGTTCACCGGCGGCAGGCAGGGGTAGCCGCGCCCGTAGGCCACTGCAGGAGATTGGCGGGGTGCCCTCAACACTCCACTGTCCCTGTACGAACGCGTGCCACTGCACGAAAACAGGTGATCGGGGCGTTCGATCCTGCCCGGCCTCCGGTGCGGCAGTGTCACCGGCCGACTCATAGGTTCGGCCAGAGGATGAAAAGAGGGTAGGCACGCCGGCTGGGCCGGTCGCCGATCTCCTTGATCGCCGCACGGATCTCGTGCAGGTGACCGGTGGTCATCTGCAGTGGGGGCTCGTCAGGCTGGTAGGTGGTGCGGACCGGGTAGTCCACGCCTGGCTGCCTGGTCATCTCGATGTGGCAGCCGAGCACGTGGGTGACCGGCCGGCGGGCGGAGAAGTCGATCAGGCGGTCGATGGTCTCGGCGAAGGCCGGCCAGTCCTGGATGTAGAGACGGCCCGGGTAGACCGTGTCGCCGGTGAGCAGGAACCCGGTCCACCGGTCGTAGAACGTGACCGCCGCCTCATGATGGCCCGGGGTGGCCAGGCACTCCACCACACGGCCTCCCAGGTCGACCTGCGCCACGGCGTCGGGATCCGCGCTGAACCCGAAGTACTCCCAGGCGGCGACCAGGTCCGCGGCGACCACCGTGGTGTCGGAGCGGTCGCTGAACTGACCGTCGCCCGAGACGTGGTCGCCGTGCGGGTGGGTGTGCAGCACCAGCAGGTGGTACTCCTCCCGGGGGTGGCGGGTGAGCCAGCCGGCGACGAGCTCATCGACCACCCGGCGCAAGGGGAAGAACTCGGCCGATGCCGTGGCCCCGGTGTCGATCAACACCGCGCGTGCGTTCCCGAACAGCAGGAACAGGAACGGCGCCTCGTAGTTGATCGCCATGTTCTGCCGCAAGATGAACGTGTGCTCGTCGTACGCGTGCACCTGGATGTCCGGATCGGTGTTGTGCTTGGCCGACGGCGAGCCGTGAATCCACCGGACGTCCAGCGCGCGAGGCCGTGGAGTCACTCCGGCGAAATCGATCAGGGGCCTGCCCGCATCCATGACGTCTCCTTCGAGTGCGTCGTCTTCGCAGGCCGGGTACGGCGCACATCTCGTCCGGGGCAAGCACTTGCGGGCTTCCACGGCGAAGCTACCACGACAGCGATCAGCCGCTCTCCGCCGCCGCGGATCGTCCTGGGTGTCGGTTCCCGCCTCCCCTTGCACACCCGCCTCCCATTTTCGCTACCATAGGTATCGATACTTTCAGTAGCGAAACTATCCGACCCAGGAGAAGACATGAGTAAGATCATCGAGAGGAAGCAGCCGCCGGCCGGCGTCCAGCTGCGCGGCCAGGCCGGGGGAGAGGCGCCGGACTGGCTGGCGATGACGGCCGAGGAGCTGGTCGCGTACCGCGACGAGGAGAACCGCAGGCGGGCGTCCCCCGCGGCGCGGGCGATCACCGGCGATCCGGACCCGGGCACCGCGATCCAGTGGCAGGAGATCGCGCTGTCCGGCCGCGAGCTCCGGGTCCGGGTGTACCGGCCCTCGCCGGAGCACGTCGACGGGGCCGGCCTGCCACTTGTGCTCCATGTGCACGGAGGCGGGTTCGTGGGCACGGCGGTGCAGAGCGACTGGGTGAACAGCCACCTCGCCGCCCAGCTGCCCGCGGTCGTCGTCTCGGTCGAGCACCGCCTCCTCGACCCCGAGACCCCGCTGGCAGCGGCGGCCGACGACGGCTGGGACGTGCTCCGGAACGTGGTGCGGCACGCCGCGCAGTGGGGCGTCGACCCATCGCGTACCGCCGTCTTCGGCGAGAGCGCCGGCGCGTTGATCAGTGCCCTGGCGGCGATCCGGGCCAGAGAGTCCGGCCTGATCCTGCGGGCGCAGGTGCTGGTCAACCCCGCTGCCGACCTGACCGAGACGATGTTCGACCACGCCTCAGTCACCGAGTACGCCGACAGCCCGACCCTCACCGTGCCGCAATTGCGGCTGTTCCACCGGTTCGCCGTTCCGCCGGGAACCGATCCTCGTGCGCTGTCGCCGCTGTATGCCGACGACCTGAGCGGGCTGGCCCCGGCGCTCGTGGTGGTGCCGACCCACGACCCGGTGGCCGATCACGGCCGCTGTTACGCCGAACGACTGCGCGCGGCCGGCACGCCCACGCGGCTCACCGAATATCCCGGAGCGGGGCACGCGTTCCTCAGCATGCCGAACGTGGTGCCGCAGGCCAAGGCCGCGCGGGAGGAGATCCTCGCGTTCCTCCGAGAGGCCCTCACCGGGTGACGGCTCCCGGTCTGCCGGGGTGCGCTCCACGCTGCCACGGTCCCGCGCGAGCGGCGGACCGGAGCCGAGCCTGCTGCCGGTGGCGGCGCCCGCCTGTTCACCGGCGGCCCGGCCGTTCACCGACAGCCCGCCCGTTCGCCGGCGGCCCGGCCGGCCTCCTGCTGGTCGCCGGCCGCCGCCGACAGCGGCGTGATCCACCGGCCGTACGACCGGGGCCACACCTGCGCCCGCAAGGGCAAAGTAGTGGCTGAACCGCCGACTGCGCCCCAGCCGTTGCGGGGTGCCGTCGTCCGTCCTCAACGCGCAACCAGTTCGCGGTCCGGCTGGGGGACGGTGCCCTGCGAGATCCGCAAGTGGGCCGGCAAGCTCACCGAGGAGGACCGGCGTGCGCTCAGCCCGCTGTTCTGGGCCCATGTAAACCCCTTACGGCCGGTTCCGGCCGTAAGGGGTTTACATGGGCACCCGGCTCGACGGCAATAGGGCAGGGGCGACGGCTCGCTCTGGAGGAACGCTGTGATGGCGGCGGCGTCGCGCTCGTTGTTGTCGTCGAGGCCGTTCCACGTGCGGTGTCCTTGACGCCGGGCATGTATTGGGCACCGGTGGTCAGGAGCTACTCAGGTGCCGAGCGAAGAATCGGATCGAGCTGTCGATTTCGAAAGACGGGATTCGGAAATGGCCGCCGGGGTTGGCATGCAGGGTTTTCTCGGCGGAGCCGAGTGCGTCGAACAGCTTCATGACCGAGTCCCGCGGAGCGCCTTCATCGTCCCACTGCAGTACGAACTCGACCGGGATCGTGATCCGCGCCGCGATGTCGATGAGCCAGTCGCTTCCGACGAGGCCCAAGACCGCGGCTGTGATCCGAGGTTCCGCCGCGACGAGGCGGATGCCCATCTCACCGCCCTGGGACAGGCCGTAGTACCCGACGGGCTGGCTGTCGCCGACGGAATCCAGTTTCTGGAGCGCGTCGAGGGTGGTCTGCCAGTCGGGGATGAGCTGCGCCGCCACGGTTTCGTTGAGGGCGGGCCACTCCGGGAAGGACCGGAAGGGCTCGCCCGCGGCCTCGTGTTCCTGGAGGAGTGCGACGAGCCGCCGGATTTCCGGGTGTTCCGGCCTGTCGCCGGTCCCTGGGGCGTCGATCGCGGCGACCGCGAAGCCGCAGGACGTGACGTAGGGGAAGGCCCGGGAGACGACCTCCCATCCCTTCTTGTGCTGGCCGCCGCCATGCCCGATCAGGACCAGTGGGCGGGGACCGGTGCCCTCGGCGGGCGTCCAGAGCACCCCAGGGATATCTCCAATGGTGAAGAGTTGTTCGCGGATGCCGTCGGTGCACGTTTCCGAGGTGATGCGCATGGCGGTATTAGACCGGCATTCCCGCTGACGCGCGAGTCGATTATCTGCCCGTCATTAACCGGCTGCTAGGAAGGACATCCGAGGGTCATTGGCCCACATGACACTAGCGGTAGGCCGTTCTTCAGAAGGCGATCGATGGGAGCGGCTTGGGGCGGAAGTCCGGCCGGCGCGCTCTTCGCCCAGCAGTCATGGCAGCGGCCGCACCGCAGATGGCAAGGCAGCCCGGAACAGAACCACGTCTGCCCGTACGTGACTGTCTATTACATACACGGCCTGTGATCCGGGGCGGGTATCACGATTGCCTCGGAACACAGCGCCACGAGATCCTTGGGTGGCCCGAAGCACGGGCCGATCCGAGGTTGGGTACTCAGCGTCTGGTCTCGTACCTGGTCAGGAGTACGCCGTCGGGGAACGTCCGGGTCTCCATCAGAGTCAGGTTCACCCAGTTGTCCAGGGCCGTAAAGAACGGCGTGCCGTTGCCCACCAAGACCGGTGCGGTGACCAGCACGTACTCGTCGATCAGCCCTGCCCGCATGGCCGCTGCGGCGAGTGTGGCGCCGCCGATGTCCATGGGGCCACCGTCCTCGGCCTTGAGCCGGGTGATCTCGGTGACCGCGTCGCCGGTGACCAGGCGGGTGTTCCAGTCGACCGTGCTGGCCCTCGAGGAGAACACCACCTTCGGCATGTCTCGCCAGCGGCGGGCGTACTCGATCTCCGCCGGTGTGGCGCCAGGATGCTGGTCGGCGGTCGGCCAGTGGGAGCTCATCATCTCCCACAGTTTGCGCCCGTACAGCGCCAGGCCCGTCGCGCCCACCCGGTCGGACCACCACTGGAACAGCTCGTCGCTCGGTACGCTCCAGCCGAGGTCGTCACCGGGTGCGGCGACGTAGCCGTCCAGGCTCAGGTTCATGGCAAAGGTCAGTTTCCGCATGGCGTCAGCCTCCTGTGAGTCGGTACTCGGTGTACAGACCAACACGACGAGGAAAATCATCGGTCAGGCCACAGCGAGGGCCGGTTCACCACCACGCCAGTCCGCCGCGAGAACACCAGCCGGTGCCTGCCTGACGGGCCCAGGCCATGAACACCCCGAACCCGGCTCGGGCCGCCAGGCGGCAGAACAGCTCGTGGGCGCGGAGTGCGACGCTGATGGGTCGTCCGATGCTGGGGCCGAACGTCCTGGCGCGCACCGATTTCCTGCACGCGACGCTGACCGCCGCCGCCTAAGGACTGTCGCACTTTGTGATCGGGGCCACGGTCAGCCAGGTGCCATGGCGCAAAAAGGACGAGTCGACCATCCGCGACGCCGCTGACAAATCCTGAGGGCGCAGCGCGCCGCGTATCCGACGCTGGCCGCGCACGGGCATCCCAGCGACAACGAGCTGGGACGACGCGTTCCACCGCGGCCTGGGCTGCCTGATCGACGGAATCCGCGCGAACACCGTCAGGGCCGCGTAGCCAGATTCAACCCCTGCCCCCTTGGAGGATGATCAGCGCATGTCGCTACTGGCTGCTCGGCTGTTCCTCCAGGCCGGAAGCACAAGAGATGATCAGCGTGATGAGGTCGCGCATCGGGGTCAGGAGGTCCGGGTAGGCCTTGGCGTTGAGGTCGTACAGGCGCAGGGCGCCGTTGCGCCGTACCGTCAGCAGATCCGCGTCGCGCAAGATCTTGAGATGGTGGGAGGTGGCGGGCTGGGACAGCTCCAGGTGCGCGGCGATGTCACCGACGCTGCGTGGGGCCGCGGACTCCAGGAGGAAGACGACGATCTCCTGCCTGCGCTCATCCCCCAGGGCGGTGAACAGCGGCCGGGTCCGCGCGAACTGCGCGAGGACGTCCTGGGCCTCGATCGAGCCGCTCATGCGGGCAATGAGTCACGCAGAGCGGACAGATGGCCGACCGGCAGCGTCCTGGCGGCGCCTTCGGCGATCCAGCCGTCCAGCATCAGCCGCGTCTGCGCGCTCACCTTCGTGAAATGCGTCTCCAGGTAGCTGCGCAGGTTGAAGGGGAGCAGCCATGGCAGCACGCGCAACGCCAAACCCACGGCCCAGGACGGGACGGAGACGGGAGCGCGCAGCCCGTGCTGAGCGGAGACCACGGCGACGGCCTCCCGGACGGACGCGGTAGCGCCCCGCAACCGTGTGCTCGACGCGGGCAGCCTCCAGCCGGAAGCCTCCAACTCGGCGATGTAGGGGATCATGCGGGCGGCGGCGAGCTCCCCCGCACCGGCCCGCGTCACCCGTTTGGCCCGCACGCCACCGGCCTGAAGCGCGGCGACGACCTGCGGGGCGCGCGCTCCGGTGACGCCCGCCGCCGAACCGGGTGGCACCCAGTACGCCACCCCCGGCGCGGGGACCTCTCGCTCCAGCGGCGCCTGGTAGGCGAGCAGCGTCGGGGTCACCTGGACGATCTGCTCCTGTGGCCAGACCCGGGCAAGGGTGCTCAGATCGCCCGGGTCCTGGCCGATGGTGACCACCGTCGCCGCTCCGGCCGCCGCGCGCAGCGCACGCGTCCACTCGCCTCGCAACGCGGGCGAATCCACGCAGAGCCACACCATGTCCCACTGTTCGCGGCGCGGCTCACTGATCACCTCGTACGGCACAATCCGCTCGCTCACCGGCGCTCGCCCCCGCCTGAGCCGGTACAGCGAAGCCCCTTCCCAGCTCTCCCAGCCCGGCCTCACCAGATAGCTGACCCGGGCCCCGGCCGCGGCCAGCCACAACCCGAAGACCTGCCCCAGCGCCCCGGCCCCGACAATCAGCACCTTTGACATCGCTGCTCCATATATCTAAATATTTGGATATGTGGAACATTATCATCGCAGAAGTCCCCAGCTTCCGCAGCGACCAGCGTGCCCTTGCCGGCCGCGGCGTCAGCCCTCGTCTCGCTCCCCGCCTACGCGGCCACCGCTGACCATCCGGCCGGCAACGGCGCCCGCAACCGCCACCGGTCGGCGCAGGCCGTACGGCAGAGCACGCCACAGCCGGTCGCGGCGCCGCCGGACGGCAAGCTACCGCATCATCGCCATCAGCTGCGGCAGGCTCGGGCTCGACCAGTCCACGCCGTGCTCCGTGCAGTGCGACAAGTACAAGGCGATCCGGGCCGCGTACGTCTTCTCGGTGTTGAACGCCCGGCCTGCCCCGCGCACACCCGCCAGATACGCCGTGGCTATGTCAACAGGCAGGGTGTCGCAGACAGAGCCGCGCCCTCATCGCTCTCGCACACATCCTGAAACTTCACAGGTGTAGCCGGCATCAGCCGGGTGACCACCCCGGATCGCATCGTCGCCGCGGTACCACTGACCGGATCCTTGGCTCGCGGCATGCGACCTCGTGTCGCACCTTGTCATAGCGGGCGGCGCAGCCCGTCCAGCACGAGGGTGATGACGTCGTCGGCCTCGGCCCGCCAGTCGGGGCGGTCATGGGCCGCGCCGATGCCGTGCAGCGCCATCATCACGGCCCCGGCACCCACGTCGTCGCGAACGGTGCCGTCCCGCACGGCGGCGGCCACCAGGTCGGTGACAGCCTGCTCCAGCGCCCGGCTGCCCTCGGCGAGGACGCCCGAGCGATCGGCCATGAGCGTGGCCAGCGTCCGGGCCAGGCCCTGATGGGCATCCATGTGGTCGACCATGCCGCGGAGGAAGGTCGCCAAAGCCTCCGCTGCGGGCAGCGTGGCCTGTAGCTGGCGGGCGCGGTCGCACAGCGCGGCGACTTCCCCGTGGTAGACCGCCTCGGCCAGTGCCTCCCGGGTGGGGAAGTGGCGGTACAGCGTGCCCGTGCCCACACCGGCCAGGCGGGCGAAGTCATCGAAGCGCAGGTCGAAGAAATCGCCGGCGTCGAACACCTCCCGGGCGGTGGCGAGCAGGGCCTCGCGCTTGCGCTGGGCGTCGGCCCGCAGCGGCTTGTCGGCGGTCATGCGCTACCTCGCGTTGACAAGTGGAGATGACCTCCATATTTTGAAAAGTGGAGATGACCTCCAAATCGATCGTACCCCACGAGGTGCAGCGTGAAGATCCTGATGTTCGGCCGAGGCGTGATCGCCACCATCTACGGCTGGGCCCTGCGACAGGCGGGACATGACGTCGAGTTCTACGTCCGGCCGGGTCGGGCGGCGACGTACGGGGACGCGGTGGACCTCGACCTGTTCGATACGCGGCGCCGAGTGTGGGGGCAGCGCGTCGCCGAGAAGTGGCCGGTGCGCTACCGCGAGGCGCTGGAGCCGGACCACGACTTCGACCTGATCGTGCTCAGCGTGCCGCACCACCGCCTCGCGGGCGCGACGGCCTTCCTGGCCCCGCGTGTCGGCCAGGCCACGGTGCTGATCTTCGGCAACATCTGGACCGAGCCGCTCGCCGCGATCGGCGCACTCCCCGCCGACCAGATCGCCTGGGGCTTTCCCCAGGCCGGTGGCGGTTTCGGCGCGGACGGCGTGCTCCACGGGGCATTGCTGCCGTCGGTCATCTTCGGCACCCTCGGCCGGCCCCCGACCGACCGGGAACGGGCCGTGCGCCAGGCGTTTCGCGAGGCCGGGCTCCGGATTAAGGAGCAGCCTGACTTCCGCGGCTGGCTGTGGGTCCATTTCGTGTCGGATGCCGGCCTGTTCTCGCAGGGCCTGCGGCTGGGTTCCCTGTCCGAACTGGCCGGGGCAATGGGCGACCTGCGCGAGGCGCTGCTGGCCGGCCGCGAACTGCTGCCGCTCCTCCAGGCGCGCGGCCTCGACCTGCGACGGCACCGGGGCGGTGTGCTGCTGTTCCGGGCGCCCACCTGGCTGACGGCACCCGTGCTCGCCTGGCTGACTGCTCATGTCGCGCCCGCGCGCGTGAGCCTCACGGCGCACTCCGACCCCGACGCCGAGGAGCCGCGCGAGGTCTGCCGGGACACCCTGGCCGAAGCACGACGGTTGGGCATCTCGGTACCGCGACTGGAAGCGGCGGAACCGAACTTCGCCCGCGAGGGGACGGGTCGAGTCTGAATCCACAACGGACCGCCCGGCCCGGCCGCCGGCCCACCGCAAGACGCGCCGCTGCGCGATCGTGAGCTGCGCATACGACCGCGACTGGCCACCCGCGACCAGCGTCAGCGAAGAACGGCCAGCGGACCGCACCTCCACCCACGACCTCCGATCGGTGCACGCGCCTGCCGAATGCCGACGCTCGACCGCGTTGCGCTCACCATGCCGACCACGCCACGCCGGATCCAGCGCTCCACTGGGCAACTGACCCCGGAGACCGACATCCCGCCACAGCAGATAGTCCTCATAGGACAGAAACCGCACTTCAGTCGAGTCCTCGTACCGCCCGTCTCCACGCCGACCAGCTCGGCTGCGAGTACGCCGAGTTCCCCGGCAACCATCTCGCCTTCATCTTCGACCCGCCGGCCTTCGCCACCGCCCTCATCCACGTCCTGGACCAGCTGGTCGACGGCGGCCATCCGGGACAGTGACGAGCCCTCCCTCGTAGGCGGCGATGACGAGCTGGGCCCGGTCCCTGGCGTGCAGTTTGGCCAGGAGACGGCCGATGTGGGTCTTGACCGTGCCGACGGTGAGGTGAAGGTGCCCGGCGATCTCGTAGTTGGACATTCCCTTACCGATGAGGGCGAGCACCTCACGCTCGCGTTGGGTGATCTCGTTGAGGTCTCGCACGGCCGGGGCGGGCTGAGGGCCCTGCAGGAACTCGGCGATGAGCCGGCGGGTCACGGTGGGCGCGAGCAGCGCCTCGCCGGAGGCGACGATCTGGATGGCGGCCAGGAGCTCCGTCGCGGTGGCGCTCTTGAGGAGGAAGCCGCTCGCACCTGCCTGTAGTGACGCGTACACGTATTCGTCGAGATCGAACGTCGTGAGGATCAGCACGCGGACGCCGGCACAATCCGGGGCAGCGCAGATCTTCCGTGTCGCCTCGATGCCATCCATATCGGGCATGCGCACGTCCATGAGAACGACGTCGGGCCGCCGCCGGCGGGCCAGGAGCACGGCCTCGGCGCCGGTGCCCGCCTCGCCCACGGTCGCCATCCCTGGCGTGGTGTCGATGAGGACTTTGAAGCTGTCGCGTACCAGAACCTGGTCCTCGGCGAGCACGACCCGGACGGGCGGGGGCGGGTGGTGCGAGGCGGTGTCGTCGGTCATGCCTCGGTGCCCCTCGGGTCGTAAGGCAGTCGAGCCGACACGCGAAAACCGCCTTCAGGCCGGCGGCCCGCATGGAACGTGCCGCCGTACATCTTCACCCGTTCGCGCATGCCGATGAGGCCGTGGCCGCCGTGGCGCGCTCGCGGCGGCCGGCCATGGCGGGAACCGTCGTCGACGACCTCGATCACGGCTTCCCGCCCGTCGATGTCCACGGTGACCGAGCAGCGGGTCGGTGCGGCATGAGTGATGACGTTGGTCAGAGCCTGTTGCACGATTCGGTACACCGACACCGCGACCGCAGGAGGTAACGCGGTCTCTTCGCGGACGGTCAGGTCAACCTCGACTCCGGCCGAGCGGGCGTGAGCGGCCAGCTCGGGCAGGTCCGCCGTACCGGGAACGGGCATTGGGGCCTGCTGGGGATCGCCGTCGGAGCGCAGGAGGTCGAGCACTCGGTGGATCTCGGTGAGCGTGCTCCGGCTGGTCTGCTCGATGACGGCCAGCGCGGCGCGTACCTCCTGCGGCCGGGCCTCGGCGACGTGGTTGGCCACGGTGGCCTTGACGGCGATCAGGCTCATGCTGTGGCCGATGACATCATGCAGCTCCCGGGCGATGTGCCTGCGCTCGTCGGCCACCGCCGCCTCGGCGAGATGGCGGACGAGGCGAGCGGTCGTGTCCCGCTTCCAGCGGACTGCCGTCCCGATGGCCCATCCGGCGGCCAGCAGCACACAGACCAGGCCGATCTCGATCGGCCAGGCCGGCGGCACCTCGCTGGGCTGCGCCGCGGGCGCGAGGCCAGGGAAGATCCGCTCGTAGAAGATCAGGACCGCGGTGACCGCGGCGGACGCGCAGGCCGCCAGGCCTACCACCGACCAGGCGACCGGGGTGGTGGCGGCCAGCACGTACAGCACCAGCACGGTCGGTACGAACGACAGCCAGATCGTGCCCGCCGCGACGGCGCCGGCCACGGCCGCCAGCCCGGCCGCGGCGCTTGCGAGAGCGAGCATGGCCCGCGGCCGGCGCCGCCGGACGGCGACCGGAAAGCTGACGACCGCAGCCACCGGCCAGGCCGACCAGGCGGGCCACCACGACGACGCCCCTGGCGGGTCGACGATGGCACACCCGATGAACAGCGCCAGGATGACCGCCACCACCGCATCGGCGACACCCTGTCCGCCGAGCCGCCGGCCAGCCCACTCCATGACCGGACGTTATCGCCTCGGCAGATCACCCGGCATCTGCCCACGGTAGGACTTCCCGCGTCCGCCCTGGGTCGTACCACTCGCCCGTGACCGGCGACCAAGATGCGACCCGAGCCGGACGCGCCCGCACCGCGCCGCCCATCACCATGCTGGTGCGCCGGCACACCGGGCCGAGACGCGCCGACATCGACCAGGCGGGCAGGAACCCATGAACATTGATCTCCGGGGGCGAATCACACGATGGCGACAGGCCGCCGCGGACCGCCGCGCGGCCAACGCGGCGGCCAGCGCGGCGGCCAACCTGGGCCGGCCACACCCGTTTCCCGGACGATGGGTGAGCGCCATCTCGCTGATCGGCGGCCCCGTACTGATCATGACCGGGACTCTCCTACGCTCCCCGTTCCACTTCTTCGTCCCTCACCAGCTTGTCGCCCACGCCGGGCACCCCGCCCTCATCACCGCCGCCTATACCTGCTTCGCCGCCGGGTTCGTGATGCTGTGGCCGGCGGTCATGACGCTGGCGCAGAGGATCGCCGCCACCAGCCCGCTGTGGGGGCTGTGGGGCGGCTGCCTGGTGATCGTCGGCCTGTTCACCCGGACCTTCCAGTTCGGCACCGATCACCTGGCCTTCCACCTGACTGACAGCCTCGGCCTGCGGACCATGCTCGACGGCATCGACGACTACTACGTGGCGTGGGGGGACACGCGCTGGCATCCGTTCAAGGCCATGTCCGGACCTGCCTTCTTCGGCTGGGTCGTGCTGGCCGTCGGCGCCTACCGCTCCGGCGTCCTGGGGCCGGTCCGCTCGGTCGCGCTCGGCCTGATGTCGGCGCTCGCGCTCGGGACGCTCAAAGGCACCCAACCGCAGTCCTTTATCGCCGTGGGCGGCCTCTGCGTCGCCCTCATCCCGCTGGGCATCTCCCTGCTGCGCAGCGGGCCCCCGCCGACCAGGCGCGCCATGGTCTGGGTCGTCGTCCTCGCCGTCGTGCACATCGTCATGACGGTCTACGGCCCACGGGGATGAACGGTGCCGGGGCGACGGTCAGCCACTCCGCGCTTGACAGGAAGTGGAAATGGCTGGACAACTTGCGGCCATGCATTTCTCTGGTTAGACCGATGTGCGTGCCGCAGAGTTGTTCTCGCGGGAGCGGATCAAATCGCCAGAGAAAGGAAATGAGCAAATGAAGATTTTCGCCAGGTTCGGTGTTGCCGCCGTCGTCGTGGCCGGCGGCCTGACCCTCGCGGCGCAGCCCGCGGCTTTCGCCGCCGCGGCGCCCGGCGTCTCCGTGACGCCGTCCACGGGTCTGTCCGACGGTGGCACCGTCACGGTGGCGATCACCGGTGCGGGAGCGAACGAACAGTACCTCGTCTCTCAGTGCGCGACCGTCAACGACAAGCTCGCGTGCAATGTGGAGGCGGGAAAGACGGTTACCACGGACGCCAGTGGTTCGAGCAGCGCGTCGCTCACCGTCAGAAAGAGTTTCCAAGGCGTGACGCCCGAGGGCACCCCGGTGGGCACGGTGGACTGCGCCACCACGACCTGCTCCGTCGGCGCCGGGAATCAGACCGTATATCTCGGTTCCCAGCAGATCTCTTTCAAGTGATACCGGCTCCACGCAAATAACCGGGATCCCGTCCGACCGTCAGGATCGGACGGGATCCCGTCGTTTTACCGGCGGCTG
Organism: Nonomuraea helvata; assembly: GCF_039535785.1. Lineage (NCBI taxonomy): Bacteria > Bacillati > Actinomycetota > Actinomycetes > Streptosporangiales > Streptosporangiaceae > Nonomuraea > Nonomuraea helvata. The sequence continues at coordinate 299,643 of NZ_BAAAXV010000012.1, read as the reverse complement.
GTCGACGCAGCCGGGAATGGTGTTCTTCGGACTGCAGTTATCGGGAATGTTGGCGCGGACGACCGAGCGCTGGAGGCTGACGTCGGTGCTGGCGGTGGCGATTCCGCCGCCGGCGGATCCTTTGTTCCGCATGACCACGACGCGATCGAGCGTGGTGGTTCCCAGGTTGGAGACGCCTCCTCCCAGGCTGCCGGAGGTGTTGTCGGTCACTGTGCTCCGGATGACGTGCGACACGCCGATCGACTGGGTGTTCAGCCCACCGCCGTTGACCGGTGCGCTGTTTCCGGTCACGACGCTCGCGGACACCGTCAGCGTCCCGAAGTTGACGATGGCGCCGCCCCCGACGCTCGCAGTCGAGTTCTCGCTGAGCACGCTGTGGGAGATCGTCGCGTTGGCGCCCTCGCTGTTGGCGATCGCGCCACCGTTCCCTGCGTGGTTGCCGGCCATGATGGTCTGCTCCAGAACCACGGTGCCCGCGTTGAGGATTCCACCGCCGGGGCCCGCCGTGCTTCCGCCCAGGATGGAGATCCTCTGGACATGGAGCGTCGCCCCGGATGCGACCTGCAGGACGCGGAAGGCGTCGGTCGCGGTCGGATCGCGCCTGATACTTGTGCCCGAACCGCCCACCAGGGTGATGTCGCCCGTGATGATCGGGAGTGCGTCGCCGGAGTCGGTCGCGGCGGTGTAGTTGTAGACGCAGTCCGGCGAAAGCAAAAGGGTGCCGGCTCCGTTCCCGTTGGCTGCTGTGATCGCCGTGACGAGCGCGTCAGGGTCGCACGGGACGTTCACGGCCTTCGCCAGAGCGGGCATCGCCTGTGCCGCCTGCGGCATCGCACCCAGCGTGATCCCCGCGAGCGCAGCGGCCCCCATGCCGCCGATGATTCTAGAAAAAGAGCCCATCGGGCCGCCCCTATATAAAATGGACATTTGCCCTGTCGGCATCGTCGACAATAGGGAAACATGCCTGAGCTGAGGGAATGTTCGGGGAGCATCTCCGTTCAGAACAGTTGACCAAGATTTACCGGCGCCTTTCATGGCGCCGCTGCAACGATGGGTCTGCCCTTCCCCGCCGGCCATGGCCATGACGGCGGGGAATCGGCGTGCCTGGAGGACAGGCTCATCTACTGGTGGTCAACTCACGGTCGGGGACGGTGCGTGAGGTCTTCCGGCCGGTGCTGAGCGTGAGCAGCAGCGAAGCCGCTGTCAGCGCCACACCGAACCAGACGGCGCTCGGGACACCGAGACGATCGGCGAACAGTCCACCGAAAAGCGCGCCGAGCGCAATGGATGTGTTGTATCCCAAGGTGTTGATCGACATGGCGGCTTCAAAGGTGTCGGGCGCGGCGGCGAGCGTCATGTTGATCTGGCACAGGTTGGCGGCGCCGAAGGAAACTCCCCAGAGGGCCAGGGAGACGATCGCACCGACCTGCGAGTGACCGATCGTGAGCAGCAACAGCAGGGACACCACGAGTCCTGCGCAGGCGGCGATGAAGCTGCCCCTCAGGCTCTTGTTCACCGTATATCCGGCGATGAAGTTTCCGGCCGCGCCGCCGACGCCATAAATTATCAGCAGGCTGGCGATGAAGGCGGGCGTGGCGGCTGAATTGTCCTCCATGAAGGGCCGCACAAACGTGTACGCCCCGAAATGGCCGAGCACGTACAGAATGACGGCGAACATCACCAGACGGAGTCGCACGTTCGTGCGGGGGAGTCCGAAGACCTCCCGCACCGGGACCGCGTTCTGCGACGGCAGTGAGGGAATCACGGTGGCGACCGCGAGGAACACCAGCGCGCTGAGGCCGCTCCAGATGAGGAACGTGGTCCGCCAGCTGGTGAGGCTTTCGAGGAAGGTCCCCAGTGGTATGCCCACGACCGTGGCGATCGAGATGCCGGACAGCGCGATCGCGGACGCCCTGTTCGCGTGGCGCTCCGGAACGAGGCGCATCGCCATGCCCACGCCTATGGCCCAGAACACCCCGTTGGCGAATCCCATGAGCAGCCGCGCCGTCAAGACCAGCGGATAGTTCGGCGAGACGGCCGTGACCAGGTTTCCGAGGGCCAGTATCGCCAGAAGTGCGGACAGCAGCGCGCGTCGGTTGACGCGCCTGGTCCAGGCCACGATGAACGGCACGCCGAGCCCGGCTGAAACGCCGTACAGCGTGACCATCAGCCCGGCGACGCCCACGGACACGCTCAGGCTCGAGCTCACCGGAGTGAGCAGGCCGACGGGCATCAGCTCGGTGGTGACGAAGACGAACAAGCTGGCTGTGATGACGGCGACGCCCAGCCAGGATCTCAGGGTCGAGTGTGGATGATTGTCGTGTGCGGTCAATTTCTTCTCTCTCATATGGGTGTGCAGCGGGTTGACCGGTCGGAGCTGCGCCAGCAGCGCGGCACCGATGATCACCAGGACTCCGGCCAGCTGCGGCATCGACAGCGTCTGATGCAGAAACAGGTAGCCGAGGAGGGTCGCGACGATCGGGCTGCACAGGGCGAGGACGGAAACCGCCAGTGCCGGCAGCCGCTCGATCCCGCGGAACCAGATCGCATAACTGATGACAGCGCCCAGGGACATGAGGTAGCCGAATCCGATGAGGTTGGCCCCGCTGATGGTGGCCGGCAGACCTTCGACGGCCAGCGTGAAGGGCGACAGCACGAGTCCGCCCGCGATGAGCTGCCAGGCGGTGAAGGGGAGCAGCCCCACTCCGTCCGGGCGTCCCCACAGTTTGGTCAGCGTGATGCCGACGGCCATGCAGGCCACCCCTGCCAGTGCCGATGCCACGCCGACAAGATCCAGTGCCGCCGTTCCCTTGGAGACGAGTAACACGACACCGCCCGCGCCGAGGACGCAGGCTGTCACGTGCGCGTACCGGATCCTGTCCCCGATGAACAGCGCCGCCAGGACCAGGACCAGCATCGGCTGCGCCGACATGATCATTGCGGCTGTGCCGCCCGGTAGGCGATAGGCCGCGACGAACAACAGGAAGTTGAACGCGCCGATGTTGAGCGTTCCGAGCACCAGGGCGCGCCACAGCCAGATCCCGGCCGGCAGCGTACGGGCGAAGGCCAGCAGTATCAGGCCCGCGGGAAGCGCCCGCACGGTGGCGGCCAGCAGCGGGCGGTCGGGCGGCAGCCACTCGGTCGTGACCAGGTAGGTGCTTCCCCAGATCGCCGGTGCCAGCGCCGTCACACCCGCGGTGAGGAGTTGCCGGCCGCTCCTCATGCCGCGCCGCGCTCCGTGCCGAGGCGCCGGTCACCGGGGTCGCCGATGCCGGGCAGCAGATATGTGTTCACGTCCAGTCGTTCCTCGCGGAGACGACCATCCCGATCGCTCCTTATTGATAATCTCAACGTTGAGATAACAGCATAGACGTAAGCTCAACGTCAAGTAGATGAACGTTGAGATACTTTGTGTTGAGAGAGATGGCAGACTCGGCGGCGGATGACCGTCGAGCGGCCGGGAGGAGGCCCCGTTGGGCGACGCGGTGGACGTGATCATGACCCAGTGGCTGCGCGAACGGCCCGACGTCGACACCTGGCCCATGGGGATCGTCGGGCGGGTCAGCAGGCTGGCGCGGTTGCTGGATCGCGAGCTGAAGGAGTTCTTCGCCGCGCACGGGCTGGAACGGTGGGAGTTCGACGTGCTGGCCACCCTGCGCCGGTCCGGGGCGCCGTACGAGCTGACGGCCGGAGCCCTCAACCGGGCCGCCATGGTGACCTCCGGGGCCATCACCAACCGGATCGACAGGCTCGCGGCCAAAGGCCTGGTCGAACGGATGCCGGACGAGGGGGACCGGCGCTCGATCCGGGTCCGGCTGACCGGGCCCGGGCTGGCGAAGATCGACGAACTCGTCGCCCCGCACGTGGAGAACGAGGCTCGCCTGCTGGCCACGCTGGCTCCGGAGGAGCGTGATCAGCTGGCGGGCCTGATGCGCGGCCTGCTCGAGTCGCTCGGCGACACGACGGAGGAGTAGCCGCGCGCACCAGCGCCTGCCGCGTCCTGCGGGCGCGCTCCTGCTTGGGCTCGGCGGCGGGGCTCATCAGTGGCGCACCGGGTAGCCCGCCGGGTACCGCTCTCCGGCCACCGCGCCCGGCGGGACGGCCTCCTCGATCGCGGCGAGATCGCCGTCGGTGAGCACGACGTCGCGGGCGGCCGAGTTCTCCGCCGGCCGGGTACGGCGGCGCGTGCCGGGGATCACGGCTGTAGACGACCAGGCCGATGCGTCCGGGTCGATCCGGTGCTGGCAGTACAGGTCGATGTGGTCGACGCCGAGGCGCTTCAGCGAGGCGTCGCACGCGGCCCGGACATGCTCCGGCCGCCCGTTGAAGCGGTCGCCGCCGTCGGACCCGCGTTCCACGCCGAGCTTCGTCGCCAGCAGCACCTCGTCGCGCCGCCCGGCGACGGCCCGGCCGACCAGCTCCTCGTTGGTGAACGGGCCGTAGATGTCAGAGGTGCCCAGGTCGCGCGCACGGTGGATCGGCGCGATCGACTCCGCCTCGTCGTCGCGGCCGTCGTAGTAGTCGCTCATTCCCCTGCATCCCAGGCCCATGGCAGGGCTGGACAGGCCGTGGCCGAGTGCGCGCAAGGACATGTCACCTCACATTCCGAGGTGCTGTCTCGTCGGTCTGGTGAGAACAGATGCGACAGAGGAAAGTCGGCCACACATGACCACCCCTTCCGAGCCAGGAGCCGGCAGGCTCGATCCGAGCCTGAGCGCGATCATGAGCGAGCGGCGCCAGCTGATCAATCTCGCGTACCGGCTGCTCGGCTCCCTGGCCGATGCCGAGGACGTCGTCCAGGAGACGTACGCCCGCTGGTACGCCATGTCCCGGCAGCAGCAGGAGGCCATCGAAGCCCCCGGCGCCTGGCTGACGAAGGTCGCCAGCCGCGTCTGCCTCGACCTGCTCGGCTCGGCGCGGGCCCGGCGGGAGCGCTACGTGGGCGAGTGGATCCCCGAGCCGCTGCCAGGACGTACGGAATGGATCAGCGGGCGTCCGGGCGGCGCCACGGTCGACCCGGCCGACCGCGTCACCCTCGACGAGTCGATCAACATGGCCTTCCTCGTCGTGCTGGAATCGATGACCCCGGCCGAGCGCGTCGCGCTCATCCTGCACGACGTCTTCCGCTACTCCTTCGCCGAAGTGGCCGAGATCGTCGGCCGTACCCCGGCGGCCTGCCGCCAGCTGGCCTCCTCGGCCCGCACTCGCATCCGCGCCGCGCAGCCCCCCGCGACTCCGTCGGCCCAGCGCGCCGGCATCGTCAGGGAGTTCAAGCAGGCCTGGGAGGCCAAGGACATCGACGCCCTCATCGGCCTCCTCGCCCCCGACGCCACGGGCACCGCCGACGGCGGCGGCCTCGCCAGCGCCGTGCTCCACCCGGTGGAAGGCGGCGAACAGATCGCACACCTCCTGGTCGACATCGCCATCAAGGCGCCCGACCTGATCATCCTGGAGCGTACGGTCAACGGTCAGCCCGGCCTGGTGGCTCAGCAGGACGGCGTCACCGTGATGGTGATGGCCCTCGACGTCGCAGGGGACCGGATCCAGCACATCTGGGCGGTACGGAACCCCGAGAAGCTCCGGCCTTGGACGGCGGGCTGACCGCGACCGCGCTCAACTGAGCACGCGGTCGCCTTTTCGATTCCTGCGGATGTAGTACTCGGCGACAAGCCGCAGGCCGGCATAGCCGACCGGCCAAACGATCATGGTCCATCGCCCGAGGACGAAGCCGGCCGGGATGGACAGCGCGAACATGATCGTCGTCATCGCGGACCATGCCTGGATCCCGCTGATCACGCCGCGGGGCGCGGTGGGGTCCAGGAGCCCGGAGCGGACGACGTGCCGGAGGACCAGGAGCATGGTGGCGCCCAGGAACGTCATGGCCGTCGCGTAGACGATCACTCCTGCTCCGTTCGGCACCTTGCCGAGGGTCTTGCTCGCCCAGGGGATCAGCACGTACCCGAGCAGGGCCAGGAGGTTCAACGTGATGAGCTGCGGGTCGGTACGGCTGACGTGGACGAAGAGCATGTGGTGCGCGGTCCACGTGGCGGCGATCACGCAGAACGAGATCAGGAACGCGATGTACTCGGAGCCGTGCGCCGCGAGGGCCCCCCACAGGTGCAGGGGGTCGGGGACCTCCGGTACGGGCAACTCGACGGCCAGCAGGGTCAGCATGATGGCGATGACCGCGTCGGAGAAGAAGATCATGCGTTCCAGGCTGTGGGTCTTCGCGGTCAACTCAGTCGGCTCCGAGCATCTTGACCGCCTCGCGGCCGTGCTGCTGGTTGGCGGCGACAAAAGGGCTGACCCGGTACTGGTAGGCGGCGAACGCGGCAGGGTGATCGGCACCGGACGCCGCCAGTTCCCGGGCGAGGGTGTAGGCGCCGATGAGCGCCTGCGACGTTCCCATGCCGGACGGTGGCGCGGCGCAGTATCCGGCGTCGCCGACCAGCACGACCCGGCCCGTGTACCAGTGCTCCATCTCCACCTGGCAGGCCGAGGAGAACAGGAAGTCGGGCGCCGTGGTCATCTCCTTCAGCAGGCGGGGCACCTCCCAGCCCGCGCCGTCGAAGCTCGCCCGGACGATCTCCTCCTGCTGGCCGCGATCGAGCAGGTCCAGCTCGGGAGAGTCGGTGGCGAACGACAGGCTCACGGTCATCCGGTCGGCGTCGGCGGCGCTGAACAGGTAGACGGCTCGCCCCGGCTCGCTCTGCAGGATGCCTCGGTGGTCCAGGCCCAGATGGTTGCCGGTGGTGAAGCCGACTCCCGACATGCCCAGGTGCCGGACGAAGTTCCGGTGCGGGCCGAAGGCCAGCCGCCGGACGGTCGAGTACACGCCGTCGGCGCCGACGACCAGGTCGAACGTGCCCGGACGGGCGTGTTCGAACGTCACGTGCACACCCGCCTCGTCCTGGGCGAGAGTGCGGATGGAGTCGCCGAAGACGTACTGGACGTCGTCCTCGGTGAGGCGGTGCAGGATGGCGGTCAGGTCGCGCTTGGGCACCTCCAGTTCGCCGGCGAACGCCTCCGCGGGCAGCTCGCCGATCTTGACGCCTTCGGCGTCCACCAGGTCGGTACCGCGCATCCGGGTGTCGCAGGCGCGTACCTCGGCCAGGATGCCCATACGTTCACCGCTCCAGGTTCGGGCGAACCCGCCTCCCGAACAACGACGATCTCAGCAACGCACCGTTAACCGATACGTTCACGATCACAGATCACCTGACGAGAAGGCGACGTGCAGATGGCTGACCGATTCGGCACCCACCACCTCGAGTACGGCGACGGCGTCGTCGTCAAGCGCTACACGTCGTGGGACCGAGGAGAGCCCCATCGGGAATGGGCTGCGCTGACACTCCTGGCCGAGCATGCGCCCGGCCTTGCGCCCGCGCCGGTGGAGGCCGCGCTCGACGCCAATCCGCCCGTGATCGTGATGAGCAGGCTGCCGGGCCGCGTCCTGCGCGGCGTACATGCCACTGACGAGCAGATCCGCGCACTGGCCACCGTCTTCAACCAGCTGCGTCATGCGATCCCCACGCGGGTGGTGGAAGCGGCCGCACCCGCCCCGTGGGGACCTGCCACGGCCGTGGACAAAGTCCGCGCCTGGGCCGACAAGCGGCCCGACCTCGGCGAGAATCCCCTCGTGCGGCAGGCGTTCCGGACGGGAGCCGCCTGGCTGGCCACCGCCGCCCCGGACCGGCTCACCGCGAATCCGCTCCCGCCCGTCTTCGGGCTGGCTGACGGCAACCACGCGAACGTGCTGTGGGACGATCACGAGCGTCGCGTGCGGCTCGTCGACTGGGAAGACTCCGGTCGCAGCGACCGCGCCTTCGAACTGGGCGAGATAAGCGAGCACATCTCCCGCCTCGACGGCGCCCTGGACGCTGAGCGCCTGCTGGCTCACATCGATCTGGCCCCGGGGGAGGTCGAGCGGGTACGCGACTTTCGCCGCCTGATCGCGCTGGTCTGGTTTCTCCAGCTCGGGCCCGACGGGCCGGCGACGCCTCGCAACCCGGCCGGCACCCTGGAGCGCCAGGCCGCACGAGTGCTGCATCTGTTCGGCTGACGCTCCGTACATGGCGCGAGCTTCCGGCCGGTAGGCCCTCAGTCTTCCAGCTGTTCCAGTGCCCATCGGGCCCACTCACGCTGCGCCTCGTACTGGAAGATCCCGTACTGCAGCGCGAGCCGGCCGAAGCGCAGGCGGCCGCGCGGGTGGTCGCCCGCGTCGGCGGCCTCGGCGATGGACTGGAGCTCGGCGATCATCTGCTCGGCCGTCTCCAGATGCCCCCGCACGAGCGTGCTCGCCTCCAGCGGGTCCAGAGCCGACAGCAGGCACATGCGCAGGCCGTGCTCGTCGCGTACGGCGCGTGGTTTGGGCGGTGACAGCAGCCAGGCGCGCAGCTCCTCTCGGCCCGCGTCGGTGATCGCATAGGTACGGCTGCCGCGCGCCCCCTCCTCGGCGATGACGACCAGGCCCTCATCGGCCAGGCGCTTGAGCTCTGGGTAGATGTGGCTCTGCCGCGCGGTCCAGGTGTAGCGCTGCAGCGACCGCTCGAAGCGGACGTTGAGGGCGTAACCGCTGGCGGGACCGTCCTCCAGCAAGCCGAGCAAGGCGTATCGCAGTGACATACGTCTATCTTGACATATACGAACGGACAGGTCCTAATGTAGGCGTCATGACGGACGTACTGATCGTGGGCGCCGGACCGACCGGCCTGACCCTCGCCTGTGACCTGACCCGCCGGGGGATCGCCTGCCGCATCGTGGAGCAGGCCGCGGCGCCCGCCGCCGGCTCACGCGGCTTCACCCTCAAACCGCGCTCCTTAGAGGCGCTGGACGATCTCGGCGTCGCCGACCGCATCCTGGCGGCGGGCGACGTCCGCGGCTGGCTCCGCTTCCACCTCGGCGCCGACCGCCTCTTCGACCTGCGCCTGCCGCCCGCTGCGGCCGCCCCCTCGCGTCCGTACCCCAACACCGTGGGGCTGCCCCAGTGGCGTACGGAGTCGATCCTGCGCGACCGGCTCGCCGAGCTCGGCGGGAAGGTGGAGTTCGGGCGAGGGCTGACCGGATTCGACGCCGGCGACGAGGGCGTGACGGCGACGCTGGAGGGCGGCGAGCGGGTCCGCGCCCGCTACCTGGTCGCCGCGGACGGCGGCCGCAGCCTGGTCCGCCGCACGCTCGGCCTGCCCTTCACCGGCTCCACCGCCGAGGACATGCGGGCTCTCATCGCGGACGTGCGCATCGACGGCCTGGACCGCGACAGCGGCACGCACCTGTGGGTGACCGCCGACGGTCACATGCTGGCCGCCCGCCCCATCCCGCACGCCGACACCTGGCAGGTCGTCACGTCGCTGGAGCCCGGCCAGGAGGGCGACCTCGACACCGTACGCCGCGCGCTCGCCGGCAGGACCGGGCGCGCCGACCTCCAGGCGTCCGACCCTGCCTGGCTGTCGATCTGGCGCTACAACCTGCGGATGGTCGAGCATTACCGGGTGGGCCGGGTGCTGCTGGCCGGAGACGCCGCCCACGTGCACAGCCCGTTCGGCGGCCACGGCATGAACACCGGCATCCAGGACGCCTACAACCTCGGCTGGAAGCTCGCCCTGGTCGTCCAGGGCGCGGCCAGGGCCGAACTGCTGGACACCTACGAGGCCGAGCGGCTGCCGGTCGCCAGGGAGATCCTGGCCGACAGCGATCGCCTCATGAAGGGCAGGGTCCCGCCGCGTGCCATCCGCCCGGTGCTACGGCTGATCCTGAAGTCCGTCATGGCCCGCCGGCAGCGCCGTACCCGCAACGACCATCCCGTCTACCGCACCGGCCCGCTGACCCGGCACCTCACCGGCCGCCGCGGCCGCGTCCGTGCCGGAGATGTCGCCCCCGACGCTCCCGTCATGCTCGACGGCCGTCAGACCCGCCTGTTCGAGCTGCTCCGCGGCCCGCACTTCACCGCGCTGACCTTCGGCGCCGATGCCGGCCTCACCGACCCCCGGGTCCGCGCCTACACCGTCGTCCGTCAGGGGCAGGCCGGACTGGTCGACACGACCGGGCACCTGCACCGCATGTACGGCGGGCGCAAGGGCACGACCGTGCTGATCCGCCCGGACGGCTACATCGGGCTCATGGCCGACACCCCTGCCGAGCCGGCGGACTACCTCAAGCGACTATGACCTGCCCCGTCAGAGCCAGCCGGCGTCGCGGGATATGCGGATGGCATCGATGCGGTTGCGCCCGCCTACCTTGCTGATCGCGTTCGACAGGTAGTTGCGCACCGTGGCCTGCGACAGCGAGAGCTGGGTGGCGATCTGGGCGGTGCGGATGCCGCTCGCCGCGGCGCGCAGCACCTCGGTCTCGCGGGCCGTCAGCGGGCTGCTGCCCGTCTCGAGCGCCGCCGCGACGAGCTCGGGGTCGATCACCCGCTCGCCTCTCGCGATCCGCCGGATCCCGTCCGTGAGGGTCTGCGCCGGGGCGTCCTTCACGATGAACCCCTTCACGTGCACCTTCAGCGCACGCAGCAGGTTGCCCGGCTGGCTGAGCCCCGTGAGCACCAGAGTGCGGCAGTCGGGAAGCCGCGCGGACAGCTGCTCGGCCGCCGACAGCCCGTCCAGCCCCGGCATGTCGATGTCCAGTACGGCGACGTCGGGGCGCACCCGCAGCGCGGCGTCCAGCACCTCGTCCCCGCGCTCGATCTCCGCGACCACCTCCATGTCGTCCTCCAGCGACAGCAACGCGACCAGCGCGGACCTGATCATGTGCATGTCCTCGGCGATCAGCACGCGGATCACGCGACCTCCTCGGGGACCTCGACCGACAGCCGGAACCGGCCGTCGTGAACACCGGCGTCGGACGAGCCGGACGCGGCCTTGGCCCGCTCGGCCACCCCCGCGAGCCCGGAGCCATGCTGCTTGCCGTTGCGCGGTCCGTCGCTCAGGCCGTCGCGCGGTCCGTCGCTCAGGGCATGGCCGGCGACGCTGCGGACGCCGTCGTTGACGATGTCCAGCCGTATTCTCCCGCGCTGCCGGGAAAGCGTGATGGTGCAGGACCCGGCGTCGCTGTGGCGCAGCAGGTTCGTGGTGCCCTCTCTGATGGCCCAGGCCAGGGCGCTCTGCGCGGACGCGGGCAGCGGCGGCAGGTCGGCCACGTCGAGCCGGGTGTCCACCCCTGCGGCGCCGAGCAGCGCCGCGGCCCCGTCGATCTCCGTACGCAGCGACACGGTGTGCTGGTCGCGGGTGATCGCCCGTACGTCGTGCAACGCGTCGCGGGCCACGCCGGTCAGGCTCTCGATCTCGGCGCGGGCGGCGGTGGCGTCCCTGGTGAGCAGCCGCAGGGCCAGATCGCCCTTGAGGGAGATCGCCGACAGGCTCTGGCCGAGCAGGTCGTGCAGGTCACGCGAGACCCGGATCCGCTCCTCGCCGACGGCCGTGGCGGCCAGTTCGGTACGGGCGGCCTCCAGCTCGTTCAGCAGCCGGACCAGCCGGGCGCCGCCGACCAGGGCCGCGGCGAACAGACTGGGCACGACCACGGCGTACAGAGCCAGGATGACGACCTGCCAGACGCTGAAGCCCGGTGTCCGTACGGTCGCGATCACCTGGAAGACCACGTAGACCGCCAGCTGTGCGGCGGCCAGCGCCCACATCGTCCGGCCGCGCAGCAACATCACCGTCGAGGCCAGAAGGAGAATGCAGATGGCGATCCAGTTCACGTTCAGCACCCAGAGCGGCGCGTAGGTGAGCAGCAGGAGCGCCGCGAAGCTCCAGCGCCATCCCGCGGGTCGCTCACCCCGGGCGGCGGCCAGGCTGTGCCGTAGCTGAAGCCCGAGGATCGCGGCGGCGGCCAGGATCGCGGGCAGCGGGTCGGAAGGTGGCGAACCGTCCGTGCCGAGGCTGGTGTACACCGGCACCTGTACCGCCAGCGGCACGTGCAGGGCGATCAGGGGCCAGTGCGGGTGCCGCAGCACCCATCGCGGCGGAATCGAGAGGGTCATGCCGGCACCTCGATCGTCTCGACGGTGCCGTCGGCGCGCACCTCCAGCAGTACCCGGCCGTCCAGGTCGGTCGCCGTGATCGTGCAGGCGCGGGTGTGCCCCTCACGCAGCAGGCGGGTGACCGTCGCGCGCAGCGCACCTCGCTGCTGCGGGGCGATGGTGTCCGGGATGCCGGCGCGAGGCAGGTCCAGGCGGGTGACGATGCCCGCCGCGGTCAGCAGGGCGGCGGCGGTCTCCAGTTCGGTGCGCAGCGACGGCTGCCGGTAGCCGCGTACCCGCCGCCTGGCCTCGGCCAGCGTACGCCGGGAAGCGTCGGCGAGCCAGGTGAGCTCCTGCGCCGCGTCCGCCGGCTCGCCCCCTGCGGCCTTGGTCGCCGCCCGGTCGCCACGCGCCGCGATCGACTCCAGCGCGCTGCCGAGGCTGTGGCGCAGGTCGTCGTCGATCCTGCGCCGCTCCTGCATGACGGCCCGCTGAGCCAGCGCCTCCCTGGCCGTCTGCAACCGGGTCAACGCCGCGGCCAGCCATACCAGCATCAGCAGCGCCACGCTGCCGCACAGCACCGAGAACGTCAGCCACGGCGCGGCCGCCCACGACAGCCCGAGCGCGTGGGCCACCGGCGCCGCCGCGGCCACCAGCGCCACGCATCCCAGGTATGACCACGGCGCGGGCAGGATCAGCAGGGACGACACCACCAGGGCCGTGTACGCCCGCGGCCACATGTTCCCGGCCAGTGGGGTGGCCCCGAGGATGACCACGGCCATCACCGCCAGCGGCCAACCGCCGAGCGGCGTCCGGCGCGCCCGCGCCGCGTACCAGATGTGGCGCAGGTGCAGCGGAAGGTAGGCCGCGGTCGCCGCGATGCTCCACAGCCCGGTGCCGACGCCGTTTCCCACATAGCTGAACGCCAGCCCGACTTGCACCAGCGGCAGCAGGGCGCTGCAGGTGACCGCGCCGACTGGCGCCAGCCGGACGGCGCGGTCGGATCGCCACAGGTCCGCCAACCCTCTCACCGCCCGTCCTCGCATCCTGGCTGACCAGAGTAGAGGTCGCAGCCAGTCACCGGATCCGGCGGCCGGCCCTGCGAGAACAGGGGTCTCGGACACGCGAGCATGCCGACGCCCCGGATCAGCTCCGATCGTCCGTCGGCGGAGGCGGGGGCCGAGAGTGGCGGCGTCGTGGCCGTTCAAGGACGAGACAATGCGTACCACGAGCTTGACGAGATCAGGCGGGGCCTTCTCCTGCGTCGATGACCCGGCCGAGATTGTCCAGTTCGTTGGCGCGGCCGGCCGTCAGGCGCTGGGTCCACTCCTCGTCATGCATCGCGTCCATGGTCATGGTGACGCGGACGCCGTCACCTTCGGGCCGGATCTCGACCACGGTGAGGAAGTCGTACGGCTCCACGCCCGGGATGAAGTCGGCCAGCGAGGTGTAGGAGAGCCGCGCGGGCTTCTCCACGTCGACGAAGGTCTTGCGCGACTCGGTGCTCAACGGCAGCCCGGCGCCCTCCATGAACGCGATCTGCTCGGGCGCGGTCGCGGTCATCGTGTAGCTCAGCTCGCCGCCGGGCCGCAGGTCCAGCTTCCCGACGACCACCGTGAAGCCGTCGGGCGACCACCAGGACTCGATGCCCTCGCCGGTGGTCCACAGGCGCCACACGTGCTCGGGCGTGGTCGCATAGGTGCGCTCGATCCGGACGGTCTTGGTCTCAGGTGAGATGGTCATGAATGCTCCCGTTGAGGTGGGTTACGTGAGGCGATCCTCCACCTGAGGACCTGGAGCGAAACAGAAGCAAATGTCACGAGACGGGCGATGACTTTCGACACGGGATCTCCGGTCTGAGGCCCGGGCCGAGGGGAAGGGCCTCCTCAGGCGTCGTGCCACGAGTCTGTGCCTCTGGCGGCGACGTCTTCTTGCTCGGCGGCCGCGGCGTAGGCGGCGTCGAGGCGCTCGAACGGGCCTGGACCGTCGTGCGGCTTCGGCGGGGCGCCGAGGTGGCGGACGCGAAGCTCGTCCATGAGCTCCTCCATGAACGCCGGACCCTCATCGCGCATGAGCTGCTGCCGGCTCCGGAGCTCGTCGCTGCCCGGTCGCCAGTCGAGGCCCCAGTTGCCGAGGGCGTAGATGATCGGAAGAGTCTGGATACCGGCTTCGGTGAGGCTGTAGCGAGCGCGCTGCCCCCGCGCGGCGGTGCCGCGGGTGAGGATCCCCGCCTCGACGAGCCGCACGAGGCGGTCGGCGAGGATGTTCGAAGCGATGCCCTCGATCGACCCGGTGAGCAGCGCCCGAAAGTAGCGGCGGTCGCCGAAGATGACGTCGCGAAGCACGAGCAACGACCAGCGATCTCCGAGCACCTCGACGGCGGCGTTGATCGGACACCCGGACCGTGGTTCCACGATTCCTCCTTGACAGGTATTTCGCCCCACCTATAGTAGTTGCAAAATACAATCACTTTTTGGACGGGGATGATGGGTCGCTTCGTCTATTCGATGCAGGTCTCCCTCGACCTGCGGATCGAGCAAGTTCCCGGGGACAACGGCGCCGGCGAGTGGCTGCGCATCGACGAGGAACTGCACCGCGAGGCCAATGCGCAGACGCGGGCGCTCGCGCTCATGGTCCAGGGCCGGATCTACTACGAGACCATGGAGGAGTACTGGCCACGGGCGCACGAGGACGCATCGCTGCCGGACTACATGCGTGAGTACGGCGCGATCTGGACCGCCAAGCCCAAGGTGCTTGTCTCCCGCACCCGCCGCAGCGCCGATCACAACACCCGGATCATCGGCGGGGACGACGCGATCGAGCAACTCGCCGCCCTGCGGGCCGGGACCGACGGCAGCATCAGCGTGGGCGGCGCGGCGCTCGCGACGCAGCTGCTCCGGGCGGGGCTGCTCGACGAGCTGCTGCTCTTCACCCACCCGGCGATCCTCGGCTTCGGCAGGCCGCTGTTCGACGACTACGACGTGCCGATCGAGCTGGACCTGCTGGAACAGCGATCGTTCGAGCAGGGCGTCACGATGCATCGCTACGCCATCCGGGATGTGAAGGAGGCGAGCTCATGCTGAGGCAGGTCGCGGAGGGTGTGCTGGTCCACGAGAGCGAGTTCGTGCAGAGCAACGCCATTGTGGTGCGGGGCTGGGCCGGTGTGTTGCTCATCGACCCGGGGGTGACCGGCGCCGAGATCGACTGCCTTGCGGACGACCTTCGCGAGTTGGGGCAGCCCGTTGTGGCAGGGTTTTCTACGCATCCGGATTGGGATCACCTGCTCTGGCACGCCCGGCTCGGCGAGGCGCCCCGTTACGGCACGGCGCGCTGCGCGGCCACTGTCCGAGAACAGCTGTCGGACGCAGGTGCGAAGGCCCGCGTCGCCGACCACCTGCTCGAGACGGAAATCGCCGGGCAGGTACCGCTGGACCTGCTCGGCCTCATCACCGGCCTGCCCGCCGAGACGACGCGGATCCCTTGGGACGGCCCCGGGGTCCGGATCATCGAGCATCAAGCGCATGCTCCGGGCCATGCGGCGCTGTTGATCGAGGAACGCGGGGTTCTCGTCGCCGGCGACATGCTCTCTGATGTCCTGATTCCCATGCTCGACCTGAACGGCACCGTTGACCCGATCGAGGACTACCTCGCCGCGCTGCGGCTGCTCGAGGGCGTGGCGGGTGCCGTCGATGTCTTCGTGCCGGGCCACGGGTCCGTCGGCGGAGCTGACGAGCTACCTGCCCGGATCGACCAGGATCGGGGGTACGTGCACTCCTTGCGTGACGGCCGTGCTCTCAGCGACCCGCGGATCGGCCCATCGGCCAAGGACGGCTGGGAGTGGGTGGCCGGCGTGCACGAAGGGCAACTCCAGCGCCTCACCTAGGCCGTGTTTCGAAAGATCACGTGTCATGCGTGTCGGTGATCGTTGAACGAAGAGGTCTCCGGTAGGTGGTTCAACGACCAAGAAGAACGAAATACCGGAGACCTCGTGACCAGCGTAGTGGTGACGAGGCGGCACGACCTCACTGATGCGCAGTGGGCGGCGCTGGAGCCGCATCTGCCTGCCGCATCGGGCAAGGGGCGTCCGCCGAAGTGGAGCAAGCGTCAGTTGATCGACGGGATCCGGTGGCGGATCCGGACCGGGGCGCCGTGGCGGGACGTTCCTGCCTGCTACGGCCACTGGTTCACCGTGTATGGCTTGTTCCGGCGCTGGCAGCGGGAGGGGATCTGGGCGCGGATCCTGGCGGCCTTGCAGGCGTGTGCGGACGCCGCCGGGAAGATCGATTGGACGGTGAGCGTGGACTCCACCATCACCCGGGCTCACCAGCACGCGGCCGGAGCACGCCGGGACGGTCACCTGCAAAAGGAACCACCCGGCGGGGTGCACAGCGAGCCGGCCGATCATGGCCTGGGGCGCTCGCGCGGCGGGCTGACCACCAAGACCCATCTGGCTTGCGAGCAGGGCCGCAAGCTGCTGGCTGCGGTGGTGACCGCCGGGCAGCGGGGCGACAGCCCGCAGTTCATACCGGTGCTCGGCAAGATCCGGGTGGCCCGCCTCGGCGGTGGCCGTCCCAGGACCCGCCCGGACCGGGTCCTGGCCGACAAGGCCTACACCAGCAAGGCCAACCGGACTCATCTGCGCCGGCGTGGGATCAAGGCGTGCATTCCGAGCAAGGCCGACCAGGACGCTCACCGGCGAGCCAAGGGATCGAAGGGAGGTCGCCCGCCCGCCTTCGACCCCGCGTTCTACCGGCTGCGTCACGCTGTGGAGTGCGGCATCAACCTGCTCAAAGGCAACCGCGGCATGGCGACCCGTTACGACAAGCTCGCCGTACGCTACGAAGCCGTCGTCATCATCGCTGCGATCAACCAGTGGCTCAATGCCTTATGAAACACGACCTAGGCGGTGAAGCGGATCTCGTGCGAGGTGCCGGGGGCGAGGAGGTCCAGCAGGCCGCCGCCCTCGACGGTCAACGCGTCGCGGTCGGCGGCGGACAGCGGTGCGAACGGGTGCACAGTCAGTGTCGACGTGCCGTGTGCGGTGGCGAACGTCCAGGTCGCTGCGGTGAAGCCGTCGAGGAGCACCAGGCGAGGGACGGGCCCGTGCGGTTTGAAGTTCTGCCGGCGGAGGCCGTCGGTGATCACCCTGGAGCGGTCGTGGTGTGACAGCAGCAGGTTGTCGAAGTCGTACAGGAACCGAGCGGGCGCACTGACCTGCGGATCGGGCCGGGGCGCGTCGGGCAGGTCGAACAGTTCCGCGCCGTTCTCGTCGCGGAAGGTGACCAGGCGGGGCCGGAGCCGGTCGAGCACCTCCGCCAGCCGGGTCAGGCCGCACCAGGTCTGCACGTCGCGTACGGTCGCCGGGCCGAACGCGGCCAGGTAACGCAGGACCGTCCGGTCGATCGTGTGGTCGGTGCGCAGCGGCGCGCCCACCCACGACTCCAGAGGCGCGTGGACGGTCCGGCCGCCGGCGCCCCACACCCCGCGGGGCGGGGTCTGCACGACCGGCAGGAGGTTGCGCACCGCGTAGGCGAGGCTCGCCGGGTTGCGGTCCGGCCACCGCTGGGCCAGCAGCCGGCCGACCTCGCCCGGTGTGCGGGGCTGCTCGTCGAGCAGTTCGCGACCCGCGGCCACCACCTGGCCGGTGTCCAGGTCGCGCATCGCCCGGCCGTGCGTGTGGTTGGCGAACAGGTCGCGGTCCAGCACCGGCTGCACGAGCGGGCGCAGCGCGAGCGCGTCGGCCGTGCTGACGAGGTGGATCGTCGAGCGCATGAGGGCGATCCGCACGGCCTGGCGCTGGGTGAGCAGCGCCGCGACCTCCTCGGGCCGGCACGCGGCGAGCCGGCTCCACAGTCCCACGTACCAGGTGTGCGGGGTCTGCGCCTGCAGGCCCACCAGGTGCTCGACGGCCTGCAGCGGGGTGAGGTCGGCGCGGCGCAGGAGCAGTTGCCGATCGAGGGTGGCGCGGTTGAGGGCGCGGCGGGTCAGGGTCTGCATGGAGGTACTCCCGGAAGTTCGAACCGAGGGTGCGCGCGGCGCGCACCCCCGCTCAGCACGGTTCAGCGCAGCCGGCGGAAGAAACCGCGGAGGTCGTCGATCAGCAGGTCGGGCACGTCGTGTGCGGCGAAGTGGCTGCCGGTGCCGTAGACGTTCCAGGACACGATGTTCTTGTGGTCGCGTTCGGCGAGCGGGCGGATCGACGGGAAGTCCCAGGCGAAGTTGGCCAGCCCGAGCGGCACGGTGGTGGGTTCTGCCGGCTTGTCCTCCGCGTGGAAGTCCTCGTAGTACAGGCGTGCGGCCGACGCGGCGGTGTTGGTGAGCCAGTAGATCATGGTGTTGGTCAGCACGTAGTCCGCGTCGAGGTTCGGGCCGAGCAGCTGCGCGTTCCAGCCCAGCTGCCCCACCGGCGAGTCGGCCAGCGCGTGGGCCAGAGTCTGTGGCGCGGTGGACTGCAGCTTGTCGTAGGCGCCGCTGTTGTCCGTCCACCACTGCAGGAACTGGACCTTCTTCTGGTCCTCCTCCGACAGCCCGGCCAGCTCGGCCGGGTCGCCGGAGGGGAAGGAGAAGACCTGGGTGACGTGCACGCCGATCACGTGCTCGGGATCGCAGCGACCGACCTCGGGCGAGATGTGTGAGCCGCAGTCGTTGCCGTGCGCGCCGTAGCGCGCATAGCCGAGCCGGCGCATCAGCTCGGCCCACGCTCTGGCGATCCGGTACCGGTCCCAGCCCCGCTCGGCGGTTGGCCCGGAGAAGCCGAAACCGGGGATGGACGGGATCACCAGGTGGAAGGCGTCGGCCGGGTCGCCGCCGTGGGCTCGCGGATCGCTCAGCGGGCCGATGACATCGAGGTACTCCACGACGGTGGTCGGCCAGCCGTGCGTGAGCAGCAGCGGCGTGGCGTCCGGCTCGGGCGAGCGGACGTGCAGGAAGTGCACGTTCTGCCCGTCGATGGTCGTGGTGAACTGCGGGCAGGAGTTGAGCTTCGCCTCCCACGCGCGCCAGTCGTAGCCGTCGCGCCACCGCTGCACCAGGCTCTGCACGTACGGCAGCGGCACGCCGTAGTCGCCGCCGGCGCCGGGCAGCTCGTGGGTCCAGCGGACCCGGGCCAGCCGCTCGGCCAGGTCGTCCAGGTCGGCCTGCGGGATCTCGATACGGAAATCACGGATCTCGGCCGTGTCGATCTCGGTCATGGCATCGATGCTGTCGGACCATTAGGACGATATCGCTCCTAATGGTCCGGCATGCTTGAGGAATGTTGGACACCTCGGCCCGCCTCCTGCGGCTGCTCTCCCTCTTGCAGACCCCGCGCGAGTGGACCGGCTCCGAACTCGCCGAACGCCTCGGGGTGAGCGGGCGGACCGTGCGCGCCGACGTGGAGCGCCTGCGCACCCTCGGCTACCCGGTGCTCGCCACCCGGGGTTCCGCCGGCGGCTACCGGCTCGGCGCCGGTGCCGTGCTGCCGCCGTTGCTGCTCGACGATGAGGAGGCGGTCGCCGTCACCGTCGGCCTGCGGACCGCGACCGGTGGCGCCATCGCGGGGATCGAGGAGGCGTCCCTGCGCGCGCTGGCGAAGCTGGAGCAGGTGCTGCCGTCGCGGCTGCGGCGCCGGGTCGGCGCCCTGCAGGCCTACACGGTGCCGGTGCCCCGCGGCGACGCCGGGCCCAGCGTCGATGCGTCGGTCCTGACCACGCTGAGCGCGGTCTGCCGCGATCGGGAACGGCTCCGCTTCGACTACCACGACCACGCCGGCGCGGCCACCGTGCGCACTGTCGAGCCGTACCGGCTCGTCATCTGGGGCCGCCGCTGGTACCTGCTGGCCTGGGACGTCGAGCGGGACGACTGGCGCACCTTCCGTGTCGACCGGATCCGGCCCCGCACCCCGACCGGCCCCCGCTTCACCTCACGGGACCTGCCCGACGACGACGTCGCCGCGTACGTGTCGGGCCGGGTGTCCGCCGCCGCCTGGCGCTACCGGGCGCAGGTCACCGTGCATGCGCCGGCGGAGGTCATCGCCGATCGGATCGGCCCGGCGGCCGGTACGGTCGAACGCCTCGACGACCGTACCTGCGTCCTGCACACCGGCGCCGACACGATCGAGACCCTTGGCGTCCACTTGGGCCTGCTCGACGCGGACTTCGACCTCACCGGGCCGCCGGAACTCCTCACGCACCTGCGCCGGCTCGCCCACCGATACATCCGCGCGACCCCCTCGTCCGCACCCGATGATCCAACCGGGTGAGCGCCCCGTCGCCATGGTGTGCGGGGCGAGTCGTTCCGGTCGGCGTTCTGTGCCCGGTCAGAGGGTGACCTCGCCCAGGCGGCGGGTCAGGTGCGGCGGCGGTAGGCGAGGACGGCCAAGGGGGCGGGCCGGCTCGGCCCCCGTCGCCGTGCCGGCCCTGCAGACGGGAGGTCATCCGGCGGTGCGCCGGCCCCGAGGGCGTGAGGTCATCCGGCGGTGCGTTCGGCGTGGCGAAGGGCGCGCAGGCCCGGGAGCGTCATGGCGCCCAGGCGGGCGCCCGTGCGCGGCTCCAGACGCAGCACCTGCTCACCTGCCCCGGCCAGCAGTTCGTCTTCCAGGTACGCCAGCCCGCGGGCCTGCCCGGGCAGGTCCCAGGCAGCCTGGGCCGCGAGGGTGGCGCCGTCGGAGGCCAGCAGCCGCCGGCCCGCCGCCAGGTACAGCCGCCCGCCGCCCGCCACCGCGAACGCCTCACCCGTCCCCCCGTCATCGGCGACCGGGGTGGGGCTCGTGAGCCTGCCCAGCCGCGCTGTCCGGGTGATCGTCAGGTCTCTGGTGGAGGCCAGGATCACGCGTCCGGTGGAGGCGTCGAACACGTACAGCCGTGCGTCGTCCACTGCCAGCGTGTGCGCCTCGGGCGGGCCGAGCCCGAACGGGGCCGGCAGGTCCAGGCAGTACGCCCAGCCCTGGTCGAGGTGGAGGACGTGGACGAAGGCGTGCACCCCCGGGCTGAGGTCCTTGCCCGCGGCCAGGTCCCGGGTGTGCAGGTGGGCGTCCTGGTGGGTGTAGAGGGTGTAGAGGATGTTCTGGCCGGGGTCGAGGACCGCCTGGCGGCCCTGGCCGTGCATCTCCTCCTCCTGCCCGGGCGGGATCTGGCGTTTGTCGCGCGTCACCAGGGCGCCCATCGTGCCGCGGGCCACGTCGTACACGCGTACCCGGTAGCGGTCGGGCGCCCGTGGGGGCAGGCGGTCCAGGACGTACATCATGCTGCCGTCGGCGGAGAACGCCTCCGGCTCGATGTTGCCGTCGAGCTCGAGGGTGCGCTGCCGTCCGCCGGTGGCCAGGATGATCGTGGTACGGGTGCGCGGGCCGGGCGGCGGCCCGATCGCGGCGACGCCGGTGGTGACGGCCTTGACCTGCCGGGAGGACGTTCGCGCGATCGGCAGGTCGTCGACGAGGGTGCCGTCGGCGGCCCGGTAGGTGCGCAGGTGGCCGTCGTGCAGCTGGTAGAGCCTGGCCCAGCGGTGGTCGGCGACCGCGCCGGGGTAGGTGGCGCGGACCGTGCCGCGGGCCAGGTCGGCGACGGTGAGCCCGGCGGCGGTGTCGGCGTACAGCCGCCCGGATGGCGGGGGCTTGGCGGGTGGAGGGTGGGGGCGCTCGTCCGGGGCGCAGGCCGACAGGACGGCGGCGGCGCCGCACAGGATGAGCGCTCGGCGTCTGGTGTAGGGAGCCATGTCATGGCTACACCGGCCGCCCCTCGAAGGTTCCCTGGGCGCGGGGGAGCAGGGTGGCGAGTTTGTTCAGGCAGTGGCGGAGGATGGCGGTGAAGACGGGGCGGGCGAGTGGCCACAGGGTCCGGCCCAGCGGCCCGAACGGCAACCGCAGCCGTTCGGCCCAGATGACGCGGCTGCCGCCGTCCTGGGCCCGTACCCGGATGACGCCTTCGCCGCGCACGACGCGGCCGGTGTGGGTGACCCGCACCAGGGACGGCGGCTCCCAGCGGGTGATCGTCATCGTGTCGAGGAACCCGAACGGCCGCAGCCCGGTGTAGGCCTCGACGGCGTGCTCGCCCACCTGGCGGGCGTCGGTCATGAACATCCACTCCCGGTGCCGGTCCCAGTCGGTGATCAGGGCGAACACCTGCTCCGGTGGTGCCGGGACGTGGACCGCTGCGGCCACGTACGTCCAGGAGGGCCCTCGCCGCTGCTTGACTTCGAGCATGCTCTAATTTCTAGCGTCGTCCTTATGACTGCTTCAACGCGGGTGAAGGTTGTGAGCGGCGTGGCCGAGCTCAGCCGGCGCCGCCGGCTCCTGGTGCTGGCGATCTGCTGCGCCAGCATCGTCGTCGTGGTGATGGACGTCTCCATCGTCAACGTGGCGCTGCCGGAGATGCGCCGGGACCTGCACGCCTCGGTGTCCGGCCTGCAGTGGACGGTCGACGCGTACACCCTGGTGCTGGCCGGTTTCCTGGTGCTGGCCGGGTCCACCGCCGATCGGGTCGGCCGCCGACGGATCTTCCAGGTCGGCCTGGCCACGTTCGGGCTCGGCTCGCTGCTGTGCAGCCTGGCGCCGAGCATCGGGTGGCTGGTCGCGGCGCGTGCGCTGCAGGCCGTCGGCGGCACGATGTGCAACCCGGTGGCGATGGCGATCATCGTGACGGTGTTCCCGGAGCGGGCGGAGCGGGCCAGGGCCATCGGCGTGTTCGGCGCGATGACCGGCCTGTCTCTGGGGCTGGGGCCGATCCTCGGCGGCGCTCTGGTGGACGGGCTGGGCTGGCGGTCCATTTTCTGGATCAACGTGCCGATCGTGGCCGCCGCGATCGTGTGCGCCGCGCTGTTCGTGCCGGAGTCGCGTGCTGCCCGGGCGCGCCGGTTCGACCCGGTGGGCCAGACGCTGGTGGTGCTGGTGCTGGGCAGCCTCGTCTACGCGATCATCGAGTCCGGCCGGTTGGGCTGGACCTCGCCGGTCATCCTCGGCCTGCTCGCCGTGACCGTGCTGGGCGTGCTGGGCATCCTGGCCTACGAACCGCGCCGGGTGGACCCGCTGCTGGAGCTGCGCCTGTTCCGCAGTGTGCCGTTCGGTTCGGCGATCCTGATGGCGCTGTTCGCCTTGTGCGGGTTCGGGGCGTTCCTGTTCGTGACGACCCTGTACCTGCAGGACGTGCGCGGCATGTCGGCGCTGGCGGCCGGGCTGTGCCTGCTCCCGGCCGGGCTGCTGATCGTGGTGCTCTCCCCGGTGACCGGCCGGTTGGTCGGCGGGCGCGGGCCCCGGCTGCCGCTGGTGGTGGCGGGGGCCGCGCTCGCTCTGGGCGGCGGCGCGTCGCTCTGGCTGGGACCGGCCACCCCACTGCCGGCGGTGCTCGCGACGTACCTGCTGTTCGGCCTCTGCCTGGGCACCGTGAACCCGCCGATCACCAACACGGCGGTCTCCGGGATGCCCGCCTCGATGGCCGGGGTGGCCGCCTCGGTGGCCTCCGTCGGCCGGCAGAGCGGGATGACCCTGGGCATCGCGATCTCCGGGACGATCGTGGGGCCGGCCCTGGCCCGCGGCGGGACGGCGTTCACCGGCGCGGCGCGTACCGTGTGGTGGCTGGAGCTCGGGCTCGGCCTCGCCATCCTGGCGCTGGGGCTGCTCAGCACCGGGCGCTGGGCCGCCGGCACCGCCGCGCGGGCGGCGGCGCTGTTCGAGGGGGTGGACAGCGGGGCCGGCCGCGGTGCGCCGTCGGGGGACGTTCTCAGTCGATGACGGGGCGTCAGGCCGGTGGCCAGTGCCGGAGCAGCACGTCGAGCGCGTCCAGGGCTCTGGACCACGACGCGTCCACGTCGCGCGGGTGGCGGTCGAACCGGCCTGCCGTCTCCAGGGACACATATCCGTGGAAGATGCTGCCCAGCAGTCGCACCGCGTCCGTCTGATCGGGGTCCGACAGCTCGTAGCCGCGCAGGATCGCCCGCGTCATCTCCGCGTTCCGGTGTGCCGAGCTGGTGGCCGCCGTCTCCGGGTCGAGCTCGATCTGCGCCGCGGCGTAGTACCTGCCGGGGTGCTGCTTGGCGTAGTCGCGGTAGACGTGGGCGAAGGCCACCAGCGCGTCCTTGCCCGATCGGCCGGCCAGCGCGGCGGCGGCCCGGTCGGCGAGCTCGGTCAGGGCCAGCTCGGCCACCCTGACCCGCAGGTCCTGCAGGTCCTTGACGTGGGCGTACAGGGCGGCGGGTTTGACGTCGAATCCGCGTGCGAGCGCCGAGACGGTCACGTTCTGGAAGCCGATCTCGTCGGCCAGGTCCGCCGCCGCCCGGGTCAGGCGCTCCGCTGTCACTCCGGCGCGTGCCATGTGCCCCTTCCCAAACTTACAGCTTTTAAGTATTTGCATACTACCCTTAAGGACGGCTAGCCTCCACGCCCATGCAACCACTCACCGAACGCGACATCCGTACGTCATTCGTCAACTGCTCCAAAGGGGAGGTCAAGCGCCTCAACCTGCCCAAGGACTTTGCGGACAGCTCCTGGGAGGACCTCGACTTCCTCGGATGGCGAGATCCCGGCGCGCCCGAACGCGCCTACCTGGTGGCCGAACGCGACGGCGGCCTCGTCGGGGTCGCGCTCCGGGCGAACTCCGGCGGGTCGCGCGGTTTCACCTCGCGCAGCATGTGCTCGCTCTGCCTGACCACGCACACCAGCGGCGGCGTGACGCTGATGACCGCGCGCCGCACGGGGGAGGCCGGCCGCCAGGGCAACTCGGTCGGGCAGTACCTCTGCACCGACCTGGGCTGTTCCCTGTACGTACGCGGGAAGAGGCAGGCCGCGGGCGACGGAATCACCGATGAGTCCCTCACCCCGGCGGAGAAGGTCGCCCGCACCCGGGCCAACCTGCTCACTTTCCTGGACAAAGTGACCGGGTGACCAGTCACCCGGTCGGCGTCGCCGGCTTGTGGGACAGGCGGGCACGTACCCGGCCGAAGACGGACGGCCCGCCCGCGAAACACCACAGCGCTACCACCGGGTCGCATATGGCGCAGCCGAAGGAGGAATCGTCGGCGAACGGGAGGATGGGGCTGCCCTGGAGGTGGTGCAGGACGTCCCAGGCGGTGTGGAGCAGCCAGCCGACGCCGATCCAGGTCCAGCTGTCGAGCCCTCGGTAGGCGACGTAGGTCATGACGGCCGGCAGGACGAACTCCGCGTACCCGAGCCCGCCCCCGCTGAGGTAGGCGGCGCCCGCACCGCCGACCAGCACGGCGTTGACCAGGCGTCGATGCGGTTCGGGGATCAGGGACAGGAGGCAGACGCAGATCAGCCCGATGACGATCGGCATGATGATGGACATGGGTGCGGCAATCCGTTCCAGGTGAGAGTCGGTCTCGGTCGGCCCAGGCTAGAGCGGCCGTCCATGGCCGCCCCATGGGCTGGATCGACAATTTCCAACGGGTTCTCGCCTACCGTGTCGTCATGCACACGGTGGCGGTCCTGGCTCTGGACCATGTGGTGGCGGCCGACCTGGCGACGCCGATCGAGGTGTTCGGGCGTGCCCGGCTGGCCGACGGGCGCCGCCCGTACCGGGTCCTGGTCTGCGCCGCGACGCCGCAGGTGGCCGGCGGCACGTTCACGATCATCGCCCCGCACGGGCTGGAGGCGCTGCGGGAGGCGGACACGATCGTCGTGCCGGGATGCTCCGAGCAGGCCGCCCCGCCCGGCCCGGAGGTGCTCGACGCCCTGCGCGCGGCCGCGGCCGCCGGCACCCGGATCGCCTCGATCTGCGCGGGAGCGTTCACCCTTGCCGCGGCCGGGCTGCTGGACGGGCTGAGCGCGACCACGCACTGGGTGGCGGCCGGCCGGCTGGCCCAGCTGTATCCGCGGGTGGATGTGCAGCCGGATGTCCTGTACGTCGACAACGGCCAGATCCTGACCTCGGCCGGGGCCGCCGCCGGCCTGGACCTGTGCCTGCACATCATCCGGCGGGATCTCGGCTCGGCGGTCGCCGCTGACTCGGCCCGGCTGTCGGTGACGCCCTTGGAACGGGAGGGCGGTCAGGCGCAGTTCATCCTCCACGCCCAGCCACCTGTCCCGCAGGGGTCGCTGCTGGAGCCGGTGCTGTCGTGGCTCGAGGAGAACCTCGCCCACGAGGTGACGTTGGCGCAGATGGCCGTGCGCAGCGGGATGAGCGAGCGGACCTTCAGCCGCCGCTTCCGCGAGCAGACCGGCACCACCCCGCTGCAGTGGCTGCTGCGCGCCCGCGTGCGGCGCGCGCAGTTCCTGCTGGAGACCACCGACCACGGCGTCGAGCGCATCGCCGCGCAGGCCGGTTTCGGCTCGGCGACCGCGTTCCGTGAGCGGTTCAAACGCGTCGTGGGCGTCACGCCGCAGTCGTACCGATCGTCCTTCCGGGCGAACGGCTCCTGAGATTCCCCGACGTCGGCGAGCTCGGCGGCCGCGGTGGTGGCCGGCCGGCTCGCCGGCGCGCTCCCACCTCGCCCGCCCGCAACCGGCTTCGTCGGGCGCCTCGGTCAGATCGTGACGGCGAGCTTGCCGACGCTTCCCGCGGTGAAGTCGCTGATCGCGCGGGACGCCTCGGCCAGCGGGTAGGAGCGGGCCACCGGCACCCGAAGGCGTCCTTCGCCCGCCTCGGCGGCCAGGTGGGCCAGGGTGGCGGGGGTCGGGTCGGCCATGACCGCCGTGGCCGTGATCTTCCGATCGGATTCTTCGGGCAGGTAGTGCCGGCTCGAGGCCAGGCGCCCGCCGTCGGCCAGCAGGGCCGCCACGGCCGGCCCGTCGCCCGCCAGGTGCAGCGCGGCGGCCACGCCGCCGGGCGCGATCGCGCGTACCTGCGCCTGCAGATCGGTGTGGTCCACGGCCCAGGTGGCGCCCAGGCCGGTGACGAAGGCGGCTTCGGCTCCGGGCCGGGCGGTGGCGATCACGTGGGCGCCGCGCGCGGCGGCCAGCTGGACGGCGAAGGCTCCGACGCCGCCGGTCGCGCCCGAGATCAGCACGGTCTCGCCCGGTTCGGGGGCGACGGCGTCGAGGGCGTTCAGCGCGGCGGTCCCGGCCAGGCCGAGCGCTCCCGCGCGGGCGTGGCCGAGCCCTTCGGGGATCCTGGCCAGGCCGTACTGCTCGCTCACGACCACGTACTCGGCGAAGCCGCCCTGGCCGAGGGTCGGGCGCATGACCACGCCGAACACGTCCTCGCCCGGCGTCAGGCCGGTCACTCCCGGGCCGAGGGCCGCCACGGTTCCGGCGAAGTCCTTGCCGAGCACGACCGGGAACTCGTACTCGTACACGCCCTTGAGATTGCCGGCCAGCACACCGAGGTCGAAGCCGTTGACCGAGGAGGCCAG
Source organism: Nonomuraea helvata (assembly GCF_039535785.1). Lineage (NCBI taxonomy): Bacteria > Bacillati > Actinomycetota > Actinomycetes > Streptosporangiales > Streptosporangiaceae > Nonomuraea > Nonomuraea helvata. The sequence goes on along the minus strand of NZ_BAAAXV010000012.1, from coordinate 272,411 downwards.
CACCCGGACCAGCACCTCGCCGGGGCCGGGCTCCGGCACGGGCAGTTCGGCGGCCTCCAGGGCAGCGCCGAAGTCGGTGAAAGCCATCGCACGCATGATGATCACTCCGATACTCGTCCCAACAGCACTTCCTGTGCGTTGGTTACTTGTTGTGCGCGCGTCGAGTTTGGTCCACAATGCCGCCATGGCGGAAGAAGGCACTTTGACCATCGCAAGGCACACCGATGTGCGTGAACCGGCCAACGGGGATCATCCGCGGTGCCGGCTGCGCGACATCCTCGACCGCGTCGGGGACAAGTGGAGCGTGCTGGTGATGGACCTGCTCGGCGGCGGTCCCAAGCGCTACTCCGAACTGCAGCGCGCCATCGAGGGCATCTCCCAGCGGATGCTCACTCTCACGCTGCGCAGCCTGGAGCGCGACGGCCTGGTGGAGCGCACGGTCACGCCCACCTCGCCGCCTCGGGTGGACTACGCCCTGACCCCGGTCGGGCGTACGCTCTCGGCCCAGGTCGCGGGGCTCATCACCTGGGCCGAGCAGCACCGTGAGTACGTGGCCGCCGCCCGCCTGCGCTACGACGCGCCATGACCGGCCTGGCACGCCGTCCGGGATACGGTCAGGCGTGCCAGCCGGTCACCCCGCCCGGCACCGGCGCGGCCGGGTCGTACGGGGTGCGGGTGAAGATGAACGTGTTGAGGTCCAGATGGTCGGCGGCCACCCGGAGCGTCTCCCCGGCGTAGTAGCCGTCCAGCCCCAGCCAGGTCCCGTCGGGCCGGGGCACGAATCGTGAGGCCCGCCCGCTGCCCCCGACCGGCTCCAGCGCCAGCCCGCGCTCGGGCAGCAGCCGCAGCGTGTACGGTTTGGGCCCCCAGTGCCACAGCCCGGTCAGCGCCAGCAGGTCGGGATCGGCCTCGGCCGGCTGCCACTCCTGGGGCAGGCGCGGCTCGTACTGCTGCAGGATGTCCAGCAGGTCGGTCAGCAGCGTGCCGCGCATCCCCGTGGTGGTGTTGGCCATGAACAGCACGCCCACCCCATCGGCGGGGTCGGCCCACACGGTGGCCAGGAACCCGGGCATCGACCCGCTGTGACCGGCCAGACGCCGCCCCGCGACGCGGGCCAGTTGCAGGCCGAGCCCGAAGCCGCCGGTCCAGGCGTCGCCGTCGTCCACGCCGACCGGCTCGCGCATCTCAGCGATGGTGTCGGGATCCAGCACCTCACCGGTGTCGCCGCCGACGAAGGCCGCCCACCGCGCCAGATCTTGCGGCGTGGACCACAGCTGCCCGGCCGGTCCCATCGCGTCGGCGTCGTGCTCGGGCTCGGGCAGCACGACGTCGGCGTACGGGTGGACGGCGTAACCGGTGGCGTGCGGGGCGCGCGGCCGGGCGGTGGTGTCGTTCATGCCGAGCGGGTCGAGCACCTCGGCCTGCAACGCCTTGAGCCAGGTGGTGCCGCGTGCGCGGGCGACGAGCTCGCCGAGCAGCGCGAAGCCGAGGTTGGAGTAGTGGAAGCGCCGTCCCGGCCGGTGTTTGAGCTCGCCGGGGCCGAGGCGGTCGATCAGGTCGGCGGCGGGGATGCCGGGGGTGCGCTCCCACCAGTCGGTGGGCGGCTCGGCGGTCAGGCCGGCGGTGTGCGACAGCAGCTGGGCGATGGTCAGGTGGCCCAGCTGCGTGCCCGGCAGATGCTCCTCCAGCGGGTCGGACAGCCGCAGCGCGCCCTCGTCGCGCAGCCGCATGACCACGACGGCGACCATGCTCTTGGTGATCGACCCGATCCGGTACTGGGTGGCAGGGGTGGGCGGCGCGCCGTCCACCTGGCCGCGCCCGCCGAACCACGCCGGCCGCCCGTCGCGCACGATCGCCGCCGTCAGCGACGGCACCCTGCATTCGGCCTGTTCGACGGCCAGCCTGCGCAGCAGGGCGCGCGCCGTCGCATCTCCCACCTGACTCATGGGCGACAAGAGTAGCGGTTGGACGGGCACGAGCCGCCCGCCGTGGTGCCCTCACCCTCCCTTGACCAGCAGCCGGACGGGCCGGTAGATGAGCCCGTCGTCGGTCCACCGCAGCGTCGCCAGGTCCTCCTGCGCCCGCAGGCCGGGCAGCCGCGTCGCCAGGGCGCGGAAGGCCTCCTGCAGCTCCATCCTGGCCAGGTTCGCCCCCAGGCAGTAGTGGGGGCCGTGGCCGAAGGCCAGGTGCGGGTTGACCGTGCTGGCGGCGAACCTGCGGATGTCGAACTGCTGTGGCTCGGCGAACGCCGCCGGGTCGTGGTTGGCGCCCGAGGGGTTGGGCAGCACGACGGAGCCCGCCGGGATCACGCCGCCGGACAGCTCGATGTCCTCGGTGACCAGCCGCAGCAGGCCGTTGCCTCCGGGACCCTCGTAGCGCAGGATCTCCTCGACCGCCGCCTCCACCAGCTCGGGTCGCGCCGCCAGCTGCGCGTACTGCTCGGGGTGGCACAGCAGCCGGAACGCACCCCGGATGATCATCGAGGCGGTGGTCTCGTGCCCGGCCATGATCAGCGTGAAGACCATGTGCGTCAGCTCGGCCTCGCTCAGCCGGTCGCCGCCGTCGCGCGCCTCGATGAGCAGGTCGATGAGATCATCGCCCGGCCTGACCCGGTGCTGCGCGATCAGCTCACCGGCGTACGCCATGAACGCGGCGAACCCCGCGCCCCTGGCCTCGCTGCTCGCCTCGGACGTGGACAGGAACATCTCCGTCCAGCCGCGGAACTGCTCGAACCGGTCCATCGGCACGCCGAGCATCTCGCAGATCACCCGCGCGGGCAGCGGCAGGGCGAAGTCGGCGACCACGTCGAACTCCTCGCCGGCCGCGTCGATCAGCTCGCCTGCGATCGCCGCCGCGCGAGGCCGCCAGCGCTCGATGTGCCTGGGGGTGAAGGCGCCCTGCATGATGCGGCGGTAGCGGGTGTGCTCGGGCGGGTCCTGGTTGATCAGCGCGGCGGGGTCGTCCTCCAGGGCGGTGCCGCTGACCATCCGGGGCAGTGCGGGGTCGCGCAGGTTGCGGCTGGCGGCCGGCGAGGTGAGCACGGCGCGGACGTCCCGGTACCTGACGATCATGGGTACGCGGTCTCCGCTCGGCATCGTGGTGAGCTCCATCGGAGCCTCGGCGAGCCTGCGGGCCAGCTCCGGTGAGGCGGTCCCGGTCGGGCCGGGCGGAAAGTCGGGCCACGGGCAGGTGGTGCTGGACTGTGCTGTCATGGTCGCCTCCAGGCGATGCCGTCCAACAGGCCCCCTGAACCTACGAACCAGCGCGTACGCGGTCAATGTCTCTTCGTGGCCACATCTCCCATGGGCTTGCCGGGCTTTCGCGTGCGCCCGGGTTCGGACACGATCGAGTCGGCGGGGGTGCCGCGACGGTGGCGGCCCCCGGGGAGGGCGGGAGGTGGCATGCCGGACTGGCGTGTGGTCGAGCGGGCGGTGCTGGCGAAGGCCGCGGGGCGCGGCGAGGATCGTCTGGTCGTTCTGGACGACGGCCGCGGTGTCCATTGCGCGGCGGTGATCGATGGCGTCACCGACAAGTCCGGCCGCGACTTCGGCGGGGCGAGCGGCGGAGCACTGGCCGCTGACTGCGTCGCTCGTACGCTCGCGGCCCTGCCGGCCGACGTCACCGTGGGGGAGGCGGTCGCGTCCATCACGGCGGAGCTGGCCGGGCTGCGCCGCACGTGGTCCGTCCCCGACGACGACCTTCGCGCTCCGGCCGCCGTCGCGGCGGTGGCCTGGCCGCGGCGGCGGCTGCTGTGGCGGGTGGGCGATGCCCACCTCGCCGTCGGCCGCCGAGACGGCGGACGGCTGCGATGGGACCGCCACGTGGGCGGCAAGCTGATCGACACGGTGCTGGCCGGCGCCCGGGCGGCCTACCTGCACTGTTTGCTGCTGGAGGGGGAGCACCCGGAGCATCTCGCGGCGACCGACCCGGGACGGGCCCTGATCCGGCCGGTGCTGGAGCGTCAGGCCGCGTTGGCGAACCGGGATGACGCCGGTCCGTTCGGGTACGGCGTGCTGGACGGGCGGCCGGTCCCGGAGCGGTTCGTCGAGACGTTCGCGCTGCCGCAGGACGCGTGGGAGGTGGTGCTGGCGTCGGACGGTTACCTCAGCCCGGCACAGAACCTGGTGACGGCCGAAGCGGAGCTTCGGGCGTCGTTACAGGCGGACCGGCTGCGCATCATGGACCATGCCGCCACCAAGGGGATGGCCCCCGATGCCCGGAGCTTCGACGACCGCGCCTATCTGCGGCTGTCGCGCGAGGAGCACGCCGGTGTTCCGGACGTTTAGACCGTCGCCGGTCTTGACGCTGTCGGAGGCGCATATCGGCGGCAGTGCCAGGCTCAGCGCGTCGCGGTGCAGCCGGTCCAGGCGGGCCCGGCTCTGCACGGTCGCACGCGCCGCTCTCAGCTGTGCCTGGCATCGGCCGGGGGTCATGCGGACGGGCGTGGTCTGCTTGAGCAGGCGCAGCATCCGGGGTGTGAGCCGGTCGAGGCGTGGGCGTATCTCGGTGGCCAGGTCGGGCCAGCGGCGGGGGCGCAGCGCCGGATGGGCCCGCCAGCGCTCGTGCAGCCCTCGCTGCACGAGCTTGGACGCCTCGATCTGAGCGCGGAAGAATCTGACGCCGGTCTCCGGTGCCAGGCCGGCCTGCGCCGACTGGGTGGCGACGGCGTCGAGCAGCTGCCGTTCGCGTGCCGGATCGGTGATGGGGCTCGCGTCGGCGAACTTCGCCGCCGCCACCTCGTCGGCCAGCAGGATGCGCCGCACGGTCAGCTCCACCAGCTCGGTCAGCTCATCCGGGGCTTTCGGGCGGCCGGGTGCGGGGGAGAGGGCCAGCAGGACGGCGGTGATGAGCGCGGCCTGGTGGCGTACGGCGGGTGCGCGGTGTGGCATGCGGCTTGCTCCCGGGCGGAGTTGGTCGTCGTGTTTCCTCACTCAGCGGGCCGCACCGGCTGGCGCAGCAGCGTACGCGGGGCCGGGTCGTCCAGGGCGCTCAGGTAGATCTCGTGGTGCAGGCCGTTGGCGATGAGCCCGTGCTCGGTCATGAAGTCCTCCATGACCTTCAGTGACAGGTGTTCCTCGCTGAACGGGCCCTCGTGCAGCAGTTCCACGCACTGGCCTTCGGTGACGGTGGCCAGGCGTACCCGGTCCACGGCCGCGTTCGCGGCGCGGCTGCGCTCGCGCGCCCGCTCCAGCGCGCCCTCCCGCTGCGGCGCGTCCGGGAGCGGCAGCAGCAGGTGCCAGCGCCACTGCTCGCGCGGCACCTGCAGCCCGTGCCGCTCGTCCTCCACCCACCACTGGCCCTCCAGCGGGCCGGTGCTCGCGCCCAGAGCGGCGGCCACGGTGTACAGGGCGCCGATGGCCGTGGTGTGCTCGCTGCCGCCGGGCTCTCCCATGCCGGTCACGCTCAGGCAGGTGACGGGGCCGTGGGTGGCGATCGTCGGGGTCATGGTCGTTCCTCCAGGGGGATCATCAGGTGGGTGACGAGCCGGTCGGGCTCGGTGGTGGCCGGGTCGGAGACGTACACCTCGCGGATGGGGCCGCGTAGCGGGTGTCCTCGTTCGGCGCACCAGGCCAGCACGGCGTGGGCGGTGAGCGAGATCTGGTCGTAGGGGCCGACGTGGGTGGCGCCGGCGAACGTCCCGCCGGGCAGCACCTCGACGCTGAGGCCGGCCTGCTGCCACGGTTCGGCGGCGCTGACGTGGTCGAGGACGAGTGCGGCGCGTACCTCGAAGGAGGAGTCGTCCAGCTCGATCGGGAACAGCCCGATCAGCTGCGGCGGCCCCGTGAGTGGCCCCGTGAGCGGCCCCGTGAACGACAGGGCGCGCATCAGGCGGGCGATCGCGGCCGAGGTGGCGCGGGCCACGTCGGCAGCCCCGGCCGCGCTTTCGCGGGCCATCGCCACCGGCCTGGCCGGTTCGGTGCTCACGCGTACGGCCGGTGCCGGCAGCCCGTCGGCCATCACGCGCTCGAGCGCCGCCAGCGTCCGCCGTCGCCGCGCCAGCTCGGCCTCGAGCGTCTCGCGCACCCCGCCCAGGGCGTCCGTCGCACCGGACAGCACCTCGGCGATGACCGGCAGCGGCACGTCCAGCGAGCGCAGCAACCCGATCGACAGCGCCTGCCTGGCCTGCGCGCGCCGGTAGTAGCGGTAGCCGGAGTCGGCGTCCACGTGCGCCGGCACCAGCAGTCCCAGCTCGTCGTAGTGCCGCAGCTGCTTGACGCTCAACCGGCTCAACCTGGCGAACTGCCCGATGGGCAGCAGATCTCCGTCCACGCACCCCAGCATGGTCTCTCCCACAGGGGGAGAGTCCATCGCGTCGCGCTCACTTGCGGTGAGCGGCCTCGTACTTCTCCACCACGGAGGAGGCGATGCGGCCGCGCTCGCTGACAGGCAGGCCGTGGGTCTTGGCCCACTGCCGGATCTCGGCAGACCTTTCACGGCTCATCACGCGGGTGCCGCCACCGGCTCCGCGCCGGCCGCGGGCACGCTCGGCGCGAACGGGGCGTGCCGCGTTGATGAAGGGAGCAAGTGCCTTCTCAAGTTTCTCCCGGTTCTTGCCCGACAGGTCGATCTCGTAGTTGGTCCCGTCGAGTGCGAACTTCGTGGTGCCCGACGCCTCGCTGCCGTCGAGGTCGTCGATGAAGATCTCTTGAATCTGCTTAGCCATGCCGACGCTCCCATATGACCGGTGCCACATGCTCCAATTTACGCTTCGCATTTTGCGGAAACCGGTCTTCAGGTGGTTCGTATCCCTCTCTTTACGGCTTGCAGGGCAAAGCGTTGGCGGAAAAGCGCTGCCGTGATCGGCTTCGTACGCCGTTCTGAGCGGTACGGCGATCACCGGGCCGCGGCGGCCGCTCCGGCGGGCCGCATTTCACGGCCGGAGGAGATAATCCGCTGGTTGAATACGCGCACCCCGCCGAATTCACCCGACACGCCGATGAGCCGGCGGCAAATCGGGTGATGAATCCACGCGTCCCGCCGGAAGGACGGCGCCACCTCGTTATGAACTCATCGCATTCCTGCCGGGGCGGGCGTCGAAGGCGGTTATGCCTTTCCCGTCACGAAGTGGTGTCCCGGCCGCCTGCGGCCATGAGCAGACGGCGGTGGTCATCGCCTTGAGCGAGGCCGGGATGACGGTGGCGGGGTCGGGGTTGAGGGCGATCGCGACGGCGGCCTGGCGGCGGCCGTCCGGGGTGCTGACGACGATGTCGGTGCAGCCGCGCATGCCGCCGATGTGGTCGTACACCGGGCCGCAGCCGAGGTCGTGGCGGTGCACGCCCAGGCCGAAGTCCGTGACCCACGGCAGGGGGTCGCCGGCGAGCGGGACCTTGGCCTGGGACGACGTGGTTGGTGTTGGAGTACGACGCCTGCGGCCCGCCGGGCGGGGTGGCCTCGAGCCTGGAGGCCAGAGCCGGCTTGCGGTCGTCGGTAAGGCGCTCGAGACGGTGCCGCTGGCAGTCGGCGGAGGTCTTCAGGTCGAGCGCGTCGTAGAAGTCGGGGCAGGCCGCTGGTCTGCCTGAGCAGGTCCCGTACGGTGATCTGATTGCGCCGCGATCACCTGTGGCGCGAGCCGTATCTCGTTCACGGCTCGCGCCCTACGTCTGCCCCTGCCCCTCACCCTCGGGGAACGGCATCAACATCGAGCACAAACGCGCCTGCGAAAATGCCGCCGTGCTGCTGTGGCCGCCGGCTTGGCGCGATATGTCGGACGCCTTGCGGAGGCCCTTCGACTTCTGTCCTTCCGAGCGTCATTTCGTGCTGCTGTCGGCATGGCCGGCTCCGGACCTTTGCGCGACGGGCCTGGAGCTGAAGGAACGGTAGTCAGCGATACCCGCATTCTCCAGGGCCTGGTCCGCCTCTTCGTTGGATATGTCGACAATCGCCCGGTTGTCATGACTCGGCCGTCATCTTGTCCAGCAGCCGGGGTTCCACGTGACGCTCTTGTTGCCGGAATACGTCCCCTGAGTGGTGTCGGCGATCTTGGTGCTTCCGTCGGGGTACTTGTAGATCAGCTTGACCTGGTACGTCTGCACGATCTCGGAGATCAGCGCCGAACGGTTCGGGCCCGTGGGCATCCAGTACGTGCATTTGGACTGCATGTTGTGCGGAAACCACTCCCCATGGGACTGCTCGATGATGTGGTCCCTCGCCATGGAGTTGTACTCGGTGCCCAGCCCATTCGCCCACGGGTTGAACGCCACCTCGCTGCTGGGATAGTTGCACACCTGATAATTGCCCTTGTCGAAGTCGGGGCTCTCCCTGCCGGCGGCCACTCCCCAGACTTCCGTGCCGCTGCAGGGCTCGTAGTAGCGCGCCGAACCGGTGGGAGTCACCTCCACCGAGATCGCCGGCCCGTCGGCCCTGGCAGCGGTGGGCGTACAGACCAATGCCAATGCCACGGTCATCGCCGCCGCCGCCGGACCGCGGCCGAAGCTGAAGGCCATCTGATCGTCCTTTCCTCTCGAGTGTCATCGCAGCGTGTTCGGCCCTGTGAAGGACCGGTTCTGAGACCGGCTCCCGGTGGAAGCGCTGTTCTCAGTGCCTGCACGACAGTAAGGAAGGCGACTTGTACCGCTCTGAAGCGGAACTCCGAGGACCTGAAAACGACTTGGCTATGGCTTGGCGGGCGAATTCCTCAAGGTGACACCCCGGTTCAAGGCCATGCGGCCCTGCCGGTCACCCTCGCCCTGCCGGGCAAGGTCGCCTCAGCCGGTCGCGGTGGCCCTTCGGACGCAGTCGCGGAGCAGAGCGCGGCGCTGGTCATGTACGTCATCGGGCTCTTGGCTACTGGCCGCGTATACGTTGCTGACCGGTGACCACGCCATGGACATGGCGATGACCATGGCCATGATGTCGAACGGGTCACCTGCGCGGACCCGCCCGGCGGCCTGGGCCTCGGCGATGGCCGCGAGCTTGCGGTCGTCGTAGTGCTGGTGGGTCTCGACGAGGTGCCCGGCAGGCCGGCGCTCCAGCCGGGTCCAGGTCGCCAGCCGGATGAGGTCGGGGCGGCGCAGGTATTCGTCGTAGAGGCGCACGGCCCAGTCCGCGAGGTCGTCGGCGTCGATGGGGACGACGTTGGTGATGCGCTCCAGCGAGCCGAGGAAGATCGCGTCGAAGAGCCGTTCCTTGTCACCGAAGTAGGCGTAGAGCTGCGCCTTGTTGGTGCGCGCTGCCGTCACGATGCGTTCGATGCGCGCCCCGGCGATGCCGTGCTGAGCGAACTCCTCGGTGGCGGCGTCCAGGATGCGCTGGTAGGTCGCGGCACCTCGCGAGGTCTGGGGCGGTTCCGGCATGGGATCAGCCTACCAAACAGAATGGTTTGTTTGTTTTGGTGTGTGGTCGCGCTTACCCTGAAATAGACCGAACAGTTTGTTTAAGGAGTTCACCTGTGCGCACCACCACCGGATGGCAGGCGACCGGCCCGATGACGCTGCGGCGCACATCGCTGAAGCGCCGTGACCTGCGCCCAGATGACATCGCGGTGCAGGTCGACTACTGCGGCGTGTGCCACACCGATCTGCACGCCCTGCACGACTACGACCAGCACGCGAAAGCACCCCTGGTCCCCGGTCACGAACTCACCGGCGTGGTGACCGAGACCGGCCCCGAGGTGACCGCCTTCTCGGTCGGTGACCGCGTCGCGGTGGGCAACATCGTCGACTCCTGCGGCGTGTGCGCCATGTGCGAAGCCGGACAGGAGAATTTCTGCCGCTCCTTCCCGACCCTGACCTACGGCGGCACCGATCGGCTGGACGGGTCGACCACCCTGGGCGGCTACTCCCGCGAGTACGTCGTGCGCGACACATTCGCCTACCCGCTTCCCTCCGGCCTCGACCCGGCCGCAGCCGCCCCGCTGCTGTGCGCCGGCGTCACCGTCTGGGAACCCCTACGCTCCCTCGGCGTGGGCTCCGGCAGCCGTGTCGCCGTGGCCGGGCTCGGCGGCCTGGGTCACCTTGCGGTCAAGATGGCCGTGGCGCTCGGCGCCACCACGACCGTCATCAGCCGCACGCAGGACAAGCGCGAAGACGCCCACCGACTCGGCGCTCACGACCTCATCGCCTCCACGGACACCCAGCGGATGGCCGCGGCACGCGACACCTTCGACGTCGTCATCGACACCATCTCCGCGCCCCACGACCTCGCCCCGTACCTGAAGTTGGTGGCGATGGACGGCACCCTCAGCCTCCTCGGATATCTGGGCCCGGTCACCGTCGAGGCCATGGACCTGCTCGTGGGCCGCAAACAGCTCAGTTCCGGGGGCAGCGGAGGCCGCCCCGCGACAGCCGAGATGCTCCAGTTCTGCGCCGACAACGGCATCGCCGCCGACGTCGAAGTTCTCCCCTCGTCACAGGTGGACACGGCGCTCGACCGCCTCCGGCGAAACGACGTCCACTACCGCTTCGTGCTCGACATGTCCGACCTGGACTGAAGAGACGACTGTCCGGGCCTTGGCGTGGGGCCCAGCCGTCAATGCGCCATCCCCGGCGCCCCGTCCTGTCACAGACGCCGCCGATCCCGCTGGCGACGATGTCACTCGTGACGCCGATGAGGTCGAACGCCGCCTGTGCCCGCGATGTGGCGTCGCGGCCGGATCGCCGTACCGGGCGCGGTCAGAGTGTGTCGAAGCCGCGCAGCATGGCCTCGAGGGCGAAGTCGAAGCGGGGGTCGGACCCGGAAGAACGCCGGGATCGGGTGGCCTGGGCCAGGAGCGGGGTCTGCCGCAGGTCCTGCTCCGGTATCGCCTGCATCCCTGTGGCCGGCAGGTGCCCGTCACGCCCGCCGGCCAGGATGGCGACGTGGCCGACGACGAACCCGGTCACGGCGTACAGCATGTCCAACGCCCGCTCCGGCGGCAGTCCCGCAGCCCGCAGCGTGTGGAGGGCGTTCTCCATGAGGCGGTGGTTCTGCGGCGTGATCGCGGGACGGCTCACCACCAGGGGGATGACGTTCGGGTGCGCGAGCAGGACGCGCAGCAGCGTGCGGGCGTACTCGCGCAGGCCCTCCTGCCATGAGGCCGCCTCGGCGAGCGGTGGCGCGGCCTGCGCGAAGATCTGCTCCACCAGCCCGTCCAGCAAGGCGTCCTTGCCGGCGACGTGCTGGTAGAGGGACATGGCCTCGACCCCGAGCTCCTGGCCGATGCGGCGCATCGACAACGCCTTCAGCCCGTCGCGGTCGGCCAGCGTCAGGGCCGCCTGGAGGATGGCCTGGCGGGTCAGCCCGGCGTTCTGGCCGCGGGTGCGGTTCGGGGACATGGTGGCCTTTCTCCCGCCAATGATTCTTACGTCGTAAGTATAGTGGAGGCATGGTAAACATACGCTGTAAGAATCGGAGCGGCCGATCCGCGCTTAGGGAAGGACTCACGCCATGACCACGCCGGCAACGACACCGGGGAAGCACGGAGCTCTCGCAACGCTGTACGCCGGCGCCGGGCTCACGGTGGCGGCCACCCTCGTGGCGTTGGCCGACCGGGCGGGCCTGGCCGATCACGTCCGGGCGGGTTACCCGGCCTACGGGCCGGGAGAGATCGACAGCGCCGTCACCGCGTATACGGTGATCCTGTCCGTGGTGGGGACGCTGGGACTGTTCGGCTGGCTCGGCACCGCCTGGGTGGTCCGCAGGGGCAAGGGCTCGGCCCGCTGGCCGGCAGGCGGCCTCCTGGCGATCGCGATCTGTGTCGCGTTCGCTGCTCTGACCGTCCGGGACACCAATGGCGAGGTCGGTCTTGCGCCGCTGCTGGGCTGGCTCCAGGTCCTTCCGTGCGCCGCCGGGCTCGCAGCGGTCGTGCTGTTGTGGAGAAGGCCGGGGTGAGCGCCGGGCATGTCGCCTGTCGCCGGGCCACGCCGCCATGGGTCAGGGCCACCACGCACGACAAGGAGCAGACACAGTGCAGCGAATCGGCATCATCGGGGTGGGCGAGATCGGCCGGGCCATCGTGACGGGCCTGTGTGACGGGGCTGATCCGTCGCCGGCGGTTTTCCTCTCCCCGCGGGGAGCCCGCACCGCCGCGGAGCTGTCCGAGCGCTTCGAGGGCGTGCAGGTATGCGCCGACAACCAGGAGGTGGTGGACCGCTCCGAGGTGGTGATCATCGCCGTCCGCCGCCTGGACCGGCACGAGGCGCTGGCCGGGCTGAGGGTGGACGGCGACAGGGTCGTGGTGAACGTGATGTCCGGGGTCGGCGACGACGACCTGCGCCGCACGCTCGCCACGGATGCTCCGCTGGTGCGGGCCATCCCCCTGCCCGCCGTACGGGAACGCCGCTCGGTCACGGTGACGTACCCGTCGCACCCGGTCGTGGACGCTCTGTTCGAGCGCCTGGGCGGGTCGCACCCGGTCGCGGACGAGGCGGCCTTCAACGTGTTCTCCGCGCTGACGGGGACGCTGACCACCCACTACCGGTACCTCGCCACGCTCACGTCGTGGGCCATCGGTCACGGCATCGCCTCCGACGAGGCGGACCGCTACGTTCGCAGCCTCTTCCAGGGCGTCGGCCGTGCTCTGGGCGACGAGACGCGCTCACTGCACCGGCTCGCGGCCGACCACGAGACCCCGAACGGGAACAACGAACGCATCCGCACCACATGGTTCACCGCTGCCAACTCCGAAGCCCTCGGCAAGGCTCTCGATGACCTCCTGGCCGATCTGACGTAACCCCGGCGAGCGGGACCGGCCGGTTGACGATGTCCGGCATGGCGGCCCCACGCGGAGCCGCCATGCCGGGCGTGCCCTAGTTGAAGCAGTCCTGCTTGCTGAGCGCGATGCCGTACTCGGTGACCTTGCCGTGCGTGACGCCGAAGCTGTAGTAGGCCTTCTTGTTGCCGGGGACCGTGGTCACGTAGAAGCCGTGGAAGTCCTTCTTGACGCGTGGGTAGGCCGCCTTCACCTGCTTGGCGGTGGAGCCGATCTTGATACCTTCCGGGGTCGTCATGCCCTTCGCGGCGAAAATGGCGGCCAGCCCCACGCGCGGCGAGATGTAGATGCCGACCGCGTCCTTCGGAGTGGGGAACTTCTTCAGGTCCCAGCCGGAGCAGCCGCCGCCGCCCGGCATCTTCTCGACCACGCCGCCCGTCGCCTTGGCCTGCTTGACCGTCATGCCGAGCTTGACCGCACCGTAACCGTAGGGGCCAAGCGTCGGCTTCGTCTGGGCGAGCGCCGCGGTGGAGCCGGAAACAAGCAGGGAGCCGGCGAGGAGCGAGGCCCCGATCATCGTCTTCATCATGTCTGCTTTGACTGCGAAGCACCGCTAAAAGTTTTAAAGTCACGATCAATCCCGTCAATATGGCCGATCGGTTGTCGCACTCGAGCCCGGCAAGCCAGGATGGCCCGCATGCCTACCGTGCCCGACGATCACGGCGCCTCGTAACGATCAAGCCCGGCGCCTCCCGCGAGGCGCCCATGAGCGGCGATTCCTCTACTCTGACCCGGGAAGCGGTCCATCGGGAGAGGTGAACGGTGAGCGACAGTGCGGCCAAGGCCCCCGGCACCGAGCTTTCGGCCGTACTTGAACGCATCACCTACGCCAACGAGGAGACCGGCTACACCATCGCCCGCGTGGCCACCGAGCGTTCCGGCCCCGACCTGCTGACCGTCGTCGGCCCGCTGCTGGGCGCGCAGGTCGGCGAGTCGCTGCGGCTGCTCGGCCGCTGGAGCTCCCATCCCCGCTACGGCCGCCAGTTCGAGGTGTGGTCCTACACCACCGTCCTGCCGGCCACCGTGCAGGGCATCCGCCGCTACCTCGGCTCCGGGCTGATCAAGGGCATCGGCCCCAAGATGGCCGAGCGGATCGTCGACCACTTCGGCACCGACACCCTCGAGGTCATCGAGCAGGAGCCGCAGCGCCTGGTCGAGGTGCCGGGCCTGGGTCCCAAGCGGACGAAGATGATCGCCGCCGCCTGGGAGGAACAGAAGATCATCAAAGAGGTGATGATCTTCCTGCAGGGTGTCGGGGTGTCCACCTCGATCGCGGTGCGCATCTTCAAGCAGTACGGCGAATCGTCGGTCTCGGTGGTGAAGACCCGGCCGTACCAGCTGGCCGACGACGTGTGGGGGATCGGATTCAAGACGGCCGACACCATCGCCCAGGCCGTCGGCATCCCGCACGACAGCCCCGAACGCGTCAAGGCGGGCCTGCGCTACACGCTGTCGCAGGCCGCCGACGACGGCCACTGCTACCTGCCCGCCCCCAACCTCGTCGCCGACGCCGTCAAGATCCTCGAGGTGCCCGCCGAGCTGGTCACCACCTGCCTGGAGGAGCTCGTCGCCGCCGAGGGCGTCGTACGCGAGCCCGTCCCGGCAGGCGAGAACGTCGTGCCGGCCGTCTACCTGCCGCCCTTCCACCGCGCCGAGCTCTCCCTCGCCTCCGGCCTGCTGTCGCTGCTGCGCTCGGGCCACGACCGGCTCAAAGCCTTCGCCGACGTCGACTGGGAGCGGGCCGAGAGCTGGCTGCACGGCAAGACCGGCGCCGAACTGGCCGCCGAGCAGCGCCAGGCCGTCCGCCTGGCGCTGACGGAGAAGGTGGCCGTGCTGACCGGCGGGCCGGGCTGCGGCAAGAGCTTCACCGTACGCTCCATCGTGCTGCTGGCCCGCGCCAAACGCGCCAAGGTCATCCTGGCCGCCCCCACCGGCCGCGCCGCCAAACGCCTGTCCGAGCTGACCGGCCACGAGGCCACCACCGTGCACCGGCTGCTGCAGCTGCGGCCCGGCGGCGAGGCCACCTTCGACCGCGACAACCCCCTGGAGGCCGACCTCGTCGTCGTCGACGAGGCCTCCATGCTCGACCTGCTGCTGGCCAACAAGCTCGTCAAGGCCGTCGCGCCGGGCGCGCACCTGCTGTTCGTCGGCGACGTCGACCAGCTGCCCTCGGTCGGGGCGGGGGAGGTGCTCAAAGACCTGCTGGCCGCCGAGGACATCCCGCGCGTACGGCTGACGCAGATCTTCCGCCAGGCCCAGGAGTCCGGCGTCGTCGTCAACGCCCACCGCGTCAACACCGGCCACCACCCGATCCTGCAGGGCATGAACGACTTCTTCCTGTTCCCGTGCGAGGAGCCGGAGGAGATCGCCGCCCTGACCGTCGACGTCGTCGCCCGCCGCATCCCCCGCCGCTTCGGCCTCGACGCGCGCCGCGACGTGCAGGTCCTGGCGCCCATGCACCGCGGCGCCGCCGGCGCCGGCGCCCTCAACATCGCCCTGCAGGAGGCCCTCACCCCGGCCCGCGAGGGCATGCCGGAGCGCCGGTACGGGGGCCGCGTCTTCCGCGTCGGCGACAAGGTCACCCAACTGCGCAACAACTACGACAAGGGCGCCGCCGGGGTGTTCAACGGCACCGTCGGCATTGTCACCGACATCCGGCCTGACGAGCACAAGCTGAGCGTCGTCACCGACGAGGACGAGACGGTCGACTACGCCTTCGACGAACTCGACGAGCTCGCCCACGCCTACGCCGTCTCCATCCACCGCTCCCAGGGCAGCGAGTACCCGGCCGTGGTCGTCCCGCTGGCCACCAGCGCCTGGATGATGCTGCAGCGCAACCTGCTCTACACCGCCATCACCCGGGCCAAGAAGCTGGTCGTCATCGTCGGCTCGCGCCGGGCCCTGGCGCAGGCCGTACGGACCAAGGGGGCCGGGCGGCGGCACACGGGCCTGACCCACCGCCTCTGACCAGAACCTCTTTCAGTCACAAGTGATTGAAATGTGACCGAACTTCCCCAATTATTTCGTCGTCTTACAGGTAGGAGCATTAAGGTTTTTGGGGTGCGTTTGGTGTTATGGGGGAAAGGACAGTGTTGAACGTCAGGCCCGCTTGGAGGAAGCCCGCCACCGCAGTCGCGCTGCTCACGGCGGCCACGTTGACGGCTTCATGCTCATCCGGCGGCGGCGGCAGCGCCGCCCAAGGGGGAGGGGGCTCGCCCGAGGGCACCACGTCCGCCACCCCTCAGGCGCCGACCGTCAAGATCAGCCCCGCGGAGGGCAGTTCCAAAGTCAGTCCTGAGAAGAAGGTCGTGGTCACCGCCGACGGCGGCGCTCTGGAGAGCGTGACCGTCGAGGCCGACGGCGAGGAGGTCGAGGGCGCCTTCAACACCGACAAGACCAAGTGGGTCTCCAAGACGGCGCTGAAGCCCTCCACCGGCTACACCGTCTCGGCCAAGGCCGGCGCCACCACCGCCTCCAGCACGTTCACCACGGTCAAGCCCGAACGTGAGCTGCAGATCGCCGACGTCACCCCCAACGCCAAGGGTGAGACGATCGGCGTCGGCGCGCCCATCATCGTCACCTTCAACCAGCCCGTCTCCAGCAAGGCCACCATCGAGCGCGCCCTGGAGGTCGAGGCGGAGAAGCCGGTCACGGGCGCCTGGCGCTGGATCAACGACACCGTCGCCATCTACCGCACCGCCAAGTACTGGCCGGCCCACCAGAAGGTCAAGCTCAACGCCCGCATCAAGGGCATCAAGGGCGGCAAGGGCCTGTACGGGGTCAAGGACTACTCCGCCACCCTCAAGATCGGCGCCAAGCAGATCAGCAAGGTCGACACCAAGAAGCACATGATGTACGTCTACCGAGACGGCAAACGCGTACTGACCATGCGCATCAGTGCGGGCATGGCGACCACCCGCGAATACACCACCACCTCCGGCGTCCACCTGACCATGGAACGCGGCAACCCCGTGCGCATGATCTCGCCCGGCCGCAAGAAGGGCGACCCCGGCTACTACGACGTCATGATCAACCACGCGGTGCGCATCTCCAACTCCGGCGAGTACGTCCACGCCAAGGACAACGTGTGGGCCCAAGGCGTGCGCAACGTCAGCCACGGCTGCGTCAACGCCCGCCCCGACCAGGCCCGCTGGTTCTACGACCACTTCCAGCGCGGCGACGTCGTCGACATCACCGGCACCACCCGCGAACTGGAGTGGAACAACGGCTGGGGCTTCTGGCAGATGCCGTTCTCCCAGTGGAAGAAGGGCAGCGCCCTGAAGAACACCAAAGCGTGATGCGCATCCGCGAAGGCCGCGACGGTGACGTCCCCATCGTCTTGGGCATGTTCGACAGCGCCGTCGCCTGGCTGACCTCCCAGGGACGCACCGGCCAATGGGGCAGCAGCCCCTTCACCGGCAACGAGCGGCGCACCCGCCAGATCACCGACTGGCTCGAGCTCGGCGGCATGCGCATCGCCGAGCTCGACGACCAGCCGGCCGGCTGCATCGTCGTCGGCGCCGCCCACGACTACGTCACCCCGGCCACCGAGCCCGAACTGTACGTGCAGGCACTGGTCACCGACCGCCGCCACGCCGGCCACGGCGTCGGCCACACCCTGCTGGACTGGGCCGCGGCCGAAGCCGGCCGGCGCGGCGTCGGCCTGCTGCGCGTCGACTGCTACGCCGGCGACGACGGCCGCCTGGTCTCCTACTACGAAAGCTGCGGCTTCACCCGCAGCGCCCCCTTCACCGTGGGGGAGTGGCCGGGCATGCTCCTGCACCGCCGGCTCTGAAACCGCCGCCTGTGAAAACCAGCGCCTGTGAAAACCAGCGCCTGTGAAACCAGGACAGGTCAGGACAGGCCGGCGGCCCGGCCCAGCGGTGTGGCATCGCCCGGCTTCAGCGGCGAGGTGAGGAACACCGGCGCCTGCGCCATGAAACGCGGCCGGCTGCCCCGATGCTCCTGCGCCGCGTGCACCGTGAACGGATGCACCACGTACACATCGCCGGGCGCCCCGGTCGCCAGCGCCACCGGCCGCTCCCATCCCGCCTCGTCGAACACCGGCCCCATCTTCATCGGGTCCTGCACCCGTTCGTCCAGCAGCGCCACCATGTCGCGCTGCGAGCCGGCCCTGATCCGCGTCGGCGCGTCCTGCGGCCCCACATGGGACAGCAGCACCAGCAGCAGCAGTGTCTCCGGCCGCGAGCTCACCCCGTAGGTGCCGTCGGGGCGGGCGGTGCTGCCGTCGATGTGCCAGCCCCGGTCGTCGGCCGCGGGCAGAACCGGGAACCGGACGGGAATGTTGCCCAAGCTCCCGCGCGGCATCCACCCGCCCTCGCCCGCCACGGCGTCCAGCGCCGCGCGCAGCCGCCCGCTGTTCATGATCTGCCCGAACGGCCCCTCGCCGGTCAGGTCGGCCGTCCACACCACCGGCTGGGTCCAGCCCGAGGGATCGTCGGGCGACAGGCCGATCCGCTCCCACAGCAGCGCCCTGGCCGCGTCGCCCACCTCGGGCGGCACCACCGCCTCGACCTTGACGAACCCGTCGGCCACGAACGCCTCAACATCGATGACATCCACGAACGGCACGCTAGCAGCGCCGTCCACCGGTTTTTCCGGCCCGCTTCCCAGCGCCCTTTCCGCCCCCTCACCTACGGACTTCAGGCGTGCCAGAGGGCGGCCAGCTGCCAGGTGGCCAGCCGGGACGGCACGGCGCGCAGCAGCGCGTCGCGCACCCAGGCAGCGGCGCCGGTCTGGGAGGTCAGCCGCGATTGCCGCGACGCCGCCCGCATCAGGCGGTTGGCGCGGGGCCTGCGCTCGGCGTCGTAGCGCAGCAGCCGCTCGGCGACGTCGGCCGGCTCGGCGCCGCTCAGGTGGCGGGTCAGGGCGGCCGCGTCCTCGAAGGCCTGGCTGGCGCCCTGGCCGAGGTCGGGCGGCATGGCGTGCGCGGCGTCGCCGAGCAGGGCGATCCTGCCGGCCGCGTACGACGGCAGGGGCTCGGCCAGGCGGGTGATCGCATCGACGTAAACGTCGGCGACCGGGGTGGCCTCGATCAGCGCCGTGACCACGGGATGCCAGTCGGCCATCAGGGACAGCATCTGCCGGCGCCCCTCCTGCGCACCGGGCGGTGCGCCGTGCAGGGCGGAGTCGGTGAACCAGTACAGGCGCTGCTCGCCGACGGGGAACAGGCCGAACATCGCCCCGTTGCGGCGGTCGACCAGCTGGCCGGCGAGCGGGTCCGTCGCCAGGCCGGCGGGACGGGTCAGCATGCCGCGCAGGTCCATCCGGCCGGTCCGGCGCAACCCGGCGTGGCCCGGGAAGAGCTGGGCGCGCAGCTTGCTGCCGATGCCGTCGGCCGCGATCACGGCCTCCGCTCTCGCGACGGGTCCGCCGCCGCTGATCACGTTCACGCCGGTGAGGTCGGGCTCCAGACGCTCGACCGGGGTCGCGGTGCGCACCACGCCGGCCGGCAGGGGAGCGCGTAGCTCCCGGTGCAGGTGTGCCCGTTCGACGATGGCCACCGTCCCGATCTCCTGCTGCGCCCGGACCGCGTCGGTGACCAGCAGCGGCCGTCCGTGCCGGTCCCGCAATCCCCAGTGGCCGAACCGCATGGCGTGCCGCCGTACGGCGTCGGCCAGCCCCAGCTCGTCGAGGGCGCGCTGCCCGTTGGGCATGATCGCGATCCCGGTGCCCGCCTCCCGGAGCTCGGCGCCTCGTTCGAACAGCGTCACCTCATGGCCCGCACGGTGCAGCCCCACCGCGGCCGCGACTCCTCCGAGCCCGGCGCCGACCACCACGATCCTCACGAGACCTCCCCAATCCATTCACTACGATCGTACTAGTACGATCATTGGTAGCATGGCCGCATGCCGCCCACCAATCCGGCCCGTCGCCGAGCCCTGACCGACGCCGCCATCGAGCTGCTGGCCTCCTGCGGCGCCCATGGGCTGACCCACCGGGCGGTGGAGAAACAAGCCGGCCTTCCGCCGGGAACGGCCTCCAACTACTTCCGCAGCAGAGAAACCCTGCTGGTGGCCGCCGCCGAACGCATCATCGAGCTGCACCACGCCGACACCGACCGCGCCATCGACCGCGCCATCGAGCAGCCCCCCACGCTGGCCGACCTGTGGACGGACTCACTGCTCACAGCGGCGACCACCCTGCGCACCCGCTATCTGGCGATCTTCGAACTGCAACTGGAGGCCGCACGCCGACCGGCGCTGGCCTCGGTGCTGACCGGCCTGCAGGACACGTCCTTGCAGATCACCGCCGCCCACCACGACAAGCTCGGCCTCACCATCGCGCGCGAGAAGATCCCCGCCCTGATCGCGCTCTACGGCGGCGCGCTGTTCACCCTGGTCACCGCGCCGCCAGGCAGCGTCACCCGGGACGTCGTCCAGCACGTGGCCCAGGTCATGGTGCACGGCTGCGCCACACCGTTGGAAAAGTAGAGGTTGCCCAGGCCCAGGCAACAAGGACCATAAGTACTTCAGGGCGATCAGCTCACAGGCGTACTCTGGGCTTTCTGAAAGAGCAATCCAGAGCCTTCGCGGCGAGGAGGGCTCTCCTTCGGAAGGAAAGTCCATGCATGGCAAGCAACGCACTTTCCTGCTTGCCTCGACACTCATCGTCGGCCTGGCCGGCGGGTCGATAGCGACTGCCGAGACAGCCACATCCGCCTCGGCCGCCGTCAAACCGGCGAGCATTTCCGCTGCCCAGACCGCGGCCGACCACCCGTCCCGGCCCCGCCCCTGCAGCACGATGAAGAGGCACAGAAAGCACTGCCGTCAGCTGCAGCAGGCGAGAAGAAAGGCCGGCAAGCCACGGTCGGACCCGGCCAAGGCGGTGCCTGCCGAACATCGGAAGCAGCCGCCCGACGTGCTCCTGCCGACCGGCATCAGATGGCCTTGACGCTGGTCGGCTTCCCCCGGCCTGAAGGCCGGAGCACTGCCGACGAATCTGGTAGCAGCCTCCTGAAGGGGCGACGCCGTTTGCCCTCAGATGCCGGCGCTCATTCCCTGTCCGGCAGCAGCGCTCCCGCCACCAGCGCGCGCAGCGCCCACAACGCCTGCTCGCGGTCCACCCGGCCGGGCGCCAGCAGCCATTGCTGATGGATGCCGATCCCGGCACCGATGATCGCGACGGCCAGCGCCTCGGCCGACAACCCAGGCGGCAGCGGCAGCCGCTCCAGCCACCTCCTGCAGTGTTCACGCAGGGTGTCGTGGATCTCGACGTAACGGCCGTGGATGGGGGAGCCCGGCTCCAGCGCCTCCACCAGGAGCGTGACGAACAGCTTGGTGGTGGGCAGCGCGAACAGGGCATGGGCACTGTCCATCAGGCGGTCGAACCCCGCTTCGGCCCCCTGCGCCGCGTCCGGATCCTCGGCCAGGCCGGTGCGGATCATGTCGAGCGAGCGTTCCAGCACGGCCAGCAGCAGACCCTCCTTGCTGCCGAAGTGCCACGGGATCGAACCCCTGCTGATCCCGGACCGCTCGGCCACGTCGGCGAACGTGGTCTGCCGATACCCCTTCTCCGCGAACAGCCCAGCCGCCGCCTGCAGGATCAGCTCCCGGCTCTCGCCGCTGGTCTGCTCTCGCCGTGTCGTCATGCCACTCCCGGTTTTCACCCCTATGTCGGCCACAATATTCTATGTTGACCAACACAGAAGTGGAACGCAGAGGAGATCATCATGAAGATCGGCATGGTCGCCAGCCACTACCCGCACGCCGCCCACCGCGAGGAATTCATCGCACGCGTCCACCGCGTCGCCGAGGAATTCCGGCGCACACCGGGATGCCTGTCAGCCGAATGCTGGCTCTCCGACGACGCCGTGATCTCGATCGTGCAATGGGAGTCCGAGAACGCCCTCACCGCATCACTCGCCACCGTGCAGGCAGCGGGACTCGACCTCGCCTACGACGAGCGCGAAGCCCGCCCACGCGAGATCGTCCGCCTCATGGCATCCTGACCCGCTTCAGCACGCCATCAGGGCCGAAGCCACAGACGACCGCGGCCGCCCCCGCATCCCGCACGAACCGCGTCACCCTGACGCCGCCCCCGCCGAAGCAGAACCCGCCGCCTCCACCCGCTCCGACAGGCGAGCGCGAGCGGCGATGTAGCCGTCAGGACGGACGAGCACAGCCGTGTCCTCCTGGACGCCATAGACGCCGTGCGCCTCGCCGCCGGCGTCGACCACCGTACAGGGACCCGCCGCCGCGGCATCGGTGGTGACCCGGACCGTACGCAGAGAAGTGGCCAGAGGCTCGACGATGGCGTCGTGCGGCGCGGGACGGCCGCGATCGAAGGTCAGCAACGTCCAGTGCGGGCCTCACCCGGACTCCACCTCAGACCGCCTCACACAAGCTCGAGCTGCGCCGCCTGCGGCTCACGCCGCTCAGCCGCAGGCGCACCACACCCCATCCCGTACACCTGGCACAACTGCGCGATCTGCCCCCTGATGCGCCCCTCATAATCCGGCGACGGCACCCCCGCCCGGTCATACAGCTCCTCATACCGCCCCACCAGCTGCGGATGCTCGGTCGCCAGCCACTCCAGGTACCACGAACGCGTCCCCGGCGGCAGCCGCAACACCACCGGCTCCACCGCCCGCGCCCCCGCCGCCGCGATCCGCCGCACCGTCGCCCCCAGCTGATCAGCCGCGTCACTGAGCAACGGCAGCACCGGAGCCATCAGCACCCGGCACCCCACCCCCGCCTCCACCAGCGCCGACACCAGCTCCAACCGCGCCTGCGCGGTCGGGGCGCCCGGCTCCACCGCCCGCCGGATCCGCTCGTCCACGAACGCGATCGACACCGCCACCCGCGCCCCCGCCCGCGCCAGCAACGCGGCATCCCGCACCACCAGCGCGCTCTTGGTGTAGACGGTGAACGGCACCGCCGCCTCCGCCAGCGCCCCGATCACCCCCGGCATCAGCCGATACGTCTCCTCGGCCGCCTGATAGCAGTCACCGCTGACCCCCACCGCCAGCTCCTGCCCGTCCCACCGCGCCAGCTCCGCCCGCAACCGGGCCACCACGTTCGGCTTCACCACGATCCGCGTGTCGAAATCACGCCCGGCATCCAACCCCAGCCGCCGATGCCCCGCCCGGGCACCACACCCACGACACGCATGAGCGCACCCACGGTAAGGAGACACAGCCCACTGCTGAGCGATGCCCGCCGCCTGCGGCACCCGCTCGATCACCGTACGGGCCTGCAGCTCGAAAAAACCGCCGCGCGCCACCGCACGCCGCTCGATCAGCGGCCGCTCATCGGCGGCCTCCTCGACAAGCGCAAGCGCGTCCCAACCCACACCAACCAATGGAACACGCATTCGACTCCCTTTTCAAGCAGTTCCCGCACACCCGCACACCACCCCCGCTAAGCCTCCCACGCTAAAATTGGCACACCCGTACCACTTTTCCGCACCGGAAGACCCCCATGCCCTGGCTCCTGCTCTCCCTCGCCATCGCCTCCGAAGTCCTCGCCACCTCCGCACTCAAACTCAGCAACGGCCTCACCCACATCCCCTGGACCATCGCCGTCGCCGCCGGCTACATCACCTCCTTCTCCCTGCTCGCCCAAGCACTCAAACTCCACCTCGACATGGGCACCGCCTACGCCATCTGGGCCGGCGCCGGCACCGCCGCCATCGCCCTCATCGGAGCCGCCTTCATGGGCGAAACCCTCACCCCACTCAAGATCGGCGGCATCCTCCTCATCATCGGCGGCGTCGTCGTCCTCAACCTCGCAGGTACCCATTGACACAGAACACGCCGGGGGAGCGGACCCACCCCACCACCCCCGCACCCACCCAGGCACGCGGACGCCGCCGCCGCGCCACCCTCCTGACCACCGCCGTCGACCTGCTCACCGAAGGCGGCTTCGCCGCCGTCACCCACCGCGCCGTCGCCCACCGCGCCAACCTCCCCCTCGCCGCCACCACCTACTACTTCGCCTCCCGCGACCAACTCCTCGCCGAAGCCTTCGCCCAACTCGTCGACACCGAACTCGCCACCACCCGCACCTGGATCACCGACCACGGCCTCACCGCCCTGCCCGACCAGCTCGACACCGCCGACCGCACCCGCCAACTCGGCCTCTGGGAGCTGTACGTCCACGCCGGCCGCGACCCCGAACTCCAGCACATCGCCCGCCGCTGGACCGACGGCTGCGTCCGCATCGTCGCCGACGCCCTCCGCCTCCCCGAAACCGACACCCGCGTCCGCCTCCTCTACACCACCATCACCGCACTCTGGCTCGAACACATCGTCGAACAACGCCCCCTCGACCACACCCGCGCCCTGCTCACCCACGCCGTCAAAACAGCAGAAAACGCATTGCCACCCCCCTGACCCCCACCTACACTGCCCCCGTGCTGAAACCCGACTACCCGATCACCACCCCCCGCCTCCTCCTACGCCCCTTCACCCCCGACGACCTCGACGCCCTCCACGCCTACGAATCCCGCCCCGACGTCGCCCGCTACCTCTACTGGGAACCCCGCGACCGCGACACCACCCGCACCTTCCTCGACAAAAAGATCACCCGCACCAGCCTCCTCGACGAAAACGACGCCCTCGACCTCGCCATCACCCTGCGCCACACCGGCCAACTCATCGGCCAGATCCTGCTCATCTGGACCAGCAAACAACACCGCCAAGGCGAAATCGGCTACGTCCTCCACCCCGACCACCACGGCCACGGCTACGCCCCCGAAGCCGCCCACGAAATGCTCCGCCTCGGCTTCGACGGCCTCGGCCTGCACCGCATCACCGGCCGCCTCGACGCCCGCAACACCGCCTCCGCCCGCGTCCTGGAAAAACTCCACATGCGCCACGAAGCCACCCTCATCGACAACGAATTCGTCAAAGGCGAATGGAGCAGCGAAACCATCTACGCCATCCTCGACAGCGAATGGACCCCATGACCCCCGTCATCCACCACCTCGCCCTCCGCACCGACTGGCACAACGCCCAGAAAACGGGGGAGTACCGCATCTCCACCCTCGGCCGCACCCTCGACCAAGAAGGCTTCATCCACTGCAGCCGCGACCTCACCCAGCTACGCGGCGTCCACACCACCTTCTACAGCCACCTCACCGAACCCCTGCTCATCCTCGACATCGACCCCACAGGCCTCGACATCCGCACCGAGAACGGCTTCCCCCACCTGTACGGCCCCCTGCCCATCACCGCCGTCACCGCCATCCACCCCTACACCCCCTGAACACCCGGGGGAGGGGAGCAAACAAAAAGGGCGGCGCGAACCACCTCCGCGCCACCCACACAATGACAACCATGGACACCCGAACGGCCGCCCAGCACTTCGCCGACACCTGGCAACATGGCTGGACCCACCACGACACCGACGCCATCATCGCCCTCTACCACGACGACGCCGTCCACACCAGCATGCCCTTCCGCCCACCCCACCAGGGCAAACACGCCATCGCCGCCTACATCCGATGGTCATTCACCGGCGAAACCGACCCCCACGTCACCTTCGCCACACCCATCGTCGACGGCGACCAGGCAGCCATCGAATTCCGCGTCCACGCCCACGACAACGGCCGCCCCGTCACCCTCGCAGGCTGCGTCTTCGCCCGCTTCGACCCCGACGGCCTCGTCACCCACACCCGCGACTACTGGCACACCACCGACGGCCACCCATAACCCACCGCACCGACCGGCCCCCACAACCGGCCACACACCGCAAACCCCCGACACACACCCGGCACCCGACCGGAACCGATCAGCGCGCCACCCGAACCGGCGCCACCGCAGACCGCACCGGCCCACGCGAACCCACAGACACCGGAGCCGGCTGCGGACGCACCATCTGCTGCGTCTGCTGCTGCGCCTGCTCCTCAGCACGCCGCTCGGCGCACCCACCCACGCAGTACCCGTTCGACAGGATCAGACGGCTTCGCAGCGTTGTATACGCCTCCTTACCCGAAGCCGGCAGAACCCCCTGACACACCTCACATAGCACCGACTGACTCCCCACGAGCTGCTCCTCTCGCAATGCGAATAGCAGGATCTCCAACACTAAAACGACACAACCCGCCAAGGACAGCGAATCAACAGAGCGTCAAAAGGCTGGTCAACGCCCGGGAGAGCCCCGCCACACCACCGCACCACGCCACGAAACCCCCGCTCAGCGCCCGATTCGCGTCTCCACGGAGATCACGGAGAGACACCGGAGCCGTTACGGAGAGAAATATCACACCAAACCCACCAACCCCACCCGCCGAGGGGAGCACCTCACCCCTCCCGGAACCCTTACTTGACATAATGTTCATTATCAAGCAATCAGCATAAACAGGCCGCACCCGGGCAGACGCCCACCATGTCCGCCCTCATGTCCGCCCTCGACATCAACGCCCCCGGCCTCGTCGCGCTCACCGCCGTAGCCGCCGCACTCGCCATCTGGCTGATCATCGTGGCGGCCCGGCTCACCCAGCGCCCACGCAACCGGCCCGGCATCCGCGTCGACCTCGTCGACCAGGCCCGCGAGCTCAAAGCCCTCGGCCAGATCCAGGAAGCCGTCTTCCTCGTACGCGGCGAGACCGGCATGAGCCAGCGCGCCGCCGCCCGCTTCGTCAACCGCCTCTGACCCCCACGCCGAATCCGACTTCGCACACGTAACCAGACAGAAGCTGGATTCTGTCTGGTTACGGACAAAGAAGCACATACTGGGGCAAAACGGCGCATGGCACTCTCCGAGCTCCACGTCGTCTCCCGCCTTGCAGCCCGGAACATCTCCCCCCGATGGCAGGCCCCCGTTTCTCGGAGCCGTCGCCGGACGTAAGCGCATGGTGACACGGCGACCGCTCCCCCACGGTTGGAGCTCCCGGACGGGGGCGCCCTCCTTCAGACGGCCGGCGGGAGGGGTTTGTCGTACAGCCAGGCGGACAGCAGCGGCCCCACCGGCCGTGCCGTGTGCCGTTGGACGTGCGCGGCCAGGTCGTGGGTGGTGACGTTGCCGTGCCGGTGCGCGGTGGTCCAGGCGCGCAGGGTGGGAAAGAACGCCTCGTCGCCCATTGTCCGGCGCAGGGCGTGTACGGTCAGCGCGCCGCGCTTGTACACGCGGTCGTCGAACAGTGTGTCCACGCCGGGGTCGGCGAGCACGAAGTCCTGCGGCAGTGCGGTGAGGCGCTGGTGCCAGCGGCGGGCGTGTTCGGCGGCGGGTGGGCCGCCGGATGCTTCGGACCACAGCCATTCGGCGTAGGTGGCGAAGCCCTCTTGGAGCCAGATGTCGCTCCAGCAGGACACGGTGAGGCTGTTGCCGAACCATTGGTGTGCGAGTTCGTGGGCGATCAGCCGTTCGGAGCCGCGGCGGCCGTCGGCGTGGTTCCGGCCGAAGATGGACATGCCTTGTGCTTCGACGGGGATGTCCAGGTCGTCGTCGGTGACGACGGCGATGTAGCCGGTGAACGGGTAGGGGCCGAATCGTTGGGTGAACGCGGTCATCATCTCGCCCTGCCGGGCGAAGTCGTGCCGGGCGCGGGTGGTCAGGCGTGCGGGGTGGGCGAGTCGGGTTCCGGCGATCTCGGTGAGCTGGTAGCGCCCGATCTGGACGCTGGCCAGGTAGGTGGCCATGGGTTGGGGCTGGTCGTAGGTCCATGTGGTGGTGCCGGCGCCGCGTCGGTGGGCGGTGAGTGTGCCGTTGGCGATGACGTGGTACGGGGATGGGGTGGTGACGGTGATCCGGTAGGAGGCTTTGTTGTCGGGGCGGTCGTTGCAGGGGAACCAGGAGGGTGCGCCGATCGGCTGGCCGGCCACCAGTGCGCCGTCGGTCAGTTCTTCCCATCCGAGGCCTCCCCAGGGGCTTGGTATGGGGGTGGGCCTGCCTGTGTAGCGGACGTCGATGACGGCTTCGGTTCCGGCCGGTAGCGGTGTGGGGAGGGTGATCCGTAGTTTGCCTTGTGCGTGTGTGGCGGGCGGGGATGCCGTTGACGGTGACGGTTGGGACGCGGAAGCGGCCGAGGTCGAGGTGGAGGGTGTTGAGGGGTTGGGTGGCGGAGACGGTGAGTCGGGCTGTGCCGTCGAGCCGGTTGCCTGTGACGCCGTATTTCAGTGTGAGGTCGTAGTGGGTGACCTGGTATCGGTGGTCGCCGTGTGCGGGGAAGTACGGTGTCATCGCCATGCCGAGATGGGGTTGCCGAACCATCGTGTGCGGGCGGGTACGGTTTCGCCGCGCATGACGAGTGAGGCTGGTCCGATGGTGGTGTGGGCTCCGATGTGGGCGGCGGGCAGGATGACGCCGTGGGGGCCGAGGGTCGCGCCTGTGTCCAGGGTGACGGTGTCGATGTTCATGACGCGGTCGTGGAAGAGGTGGGTTTGCAGGACGCAGCCTCGGTTGACGCAGGCGCCGTTCCCGAGTGTGACCAGATCTGCTTCTGGCAGCCAGTATGTGTCACATGTGACTCCATGCCCGATGCGTGCCCCGAGTGAACGTAGCCACGCGTTCAATGGTGCGGTTCCGAGCCATGGTTGGGCGAACCAGGGGGCTGCCAGCACTTCGACGAAGTTGTCGGCGAGTTCGTTGCGCCAGACGAAGGAGTTCCACAGTGGCCGGCTGCCGGCTGTGATCCGGCCGACGAGTGCCCATT
The DNA here is from genome assembly GCF_039535785.1 of Nonomuraea helvata. Classification (NCBI taxonomy): domain Bacteria; kingdom Bacillati; phylum Actinomycetota; class Actinomycetes; order Streptosporangiales; family Streptosporangiaceae; genus Nonomuraea; species Nonomuraea helvata. The sequence continues at coordinate 244,105 of NZ_BAAAXV010000012.1, read as the reverse complement.
TGGCGGCTGTGGCGAGGGTGGCGGCGAGGATGCCGGCGGCTGCCAGGATGACGCCGCCCAGGGTGAGGGCCGTGGCGAAGCCGTAGCCGGTGGCGAGCCATTCGAAGGCGGTGGCGGCCAGGACGGCGAGCGCGACTGTGCACATCGCGGGTACGACGCGGAAGGTCTCGACGAGCGCTCGGGCCACTTTGTAGCGGGCGGGCGGGTGGTAGGTGCGGCTGCGGTCGGCTTCTTCGGCGGTGCGGCGCAGTTCCATGGGTGGCATGCCCACGTAGGAGGAGCCGGATCTGGCTTTCTTCGGGGTGGCCGACAGTACGCCGACGAGGCCGTCTTTGGGGACTTTGCGGCCGGGTGCGGTCATGCCGGAGTTGCCGAGGAAGGCGCGTTTGCCGATGCGTGCGGTGGCGATGCGCATCCAGCCGCCGTCGAGTTCGTACGGGGCGACCATGGTGTCGTCGGCCAGGAAGGCGCCGTCTCCGACGGATGTCATGGTGGGCAGGGCCAGGACGGTGGACAGTTCGGTTCCGCGGCCGACTTTCATGCCGAGTGCGCGCAGCCAGGCGGGTGTCAGGACGCTGGCGTACAGCGGGAACAGCCAGACGCGTGCGGAGGCCATCAGGCGGCCTGTGGTCCATGCCTGCCAGGCTTGGCGGCTGTGGACGGGGTGGCGGCCGGCGTGCAGGCCTGTGCCGAGGAGTCGCACGCTGGCCAGTGTGATCAGCGCGTAGGTGGTCATGCCGGCGATGGTGGCCAGTGGCACGGCGGGCAGGGCGGCGGCGAGGGCTTGGCCGAGTGTGGGTGCGTCGGCGGCGGAGGCGGCCAGGACGGTGAGGGCGGCTGCGGCGGCGGTCGCCGGGAGCAGGCTGAGCGCGATGGCGGTCAGCGCGTACAGGGTGGCCCAGGTGCGGGAGCGGGCGGGTCGTTCGGCCGGCCGGGATCTGCGTGTTTTGCCCTGTCTGAAGGCTGGTGCGCCGGCCCAGAGCTGGCCTGCCGGTACGTTGCCGGCGACTGCTGAGCCGGGGGCGATCTGGGCGTTCTTCCCGATTCTGGTGCCGGGCAGGAGGGTTGATCGGGAGCCGATTCGCGCGCCGGCGCCGATTTTGATGTCGCCGATGTGGAGTCGGCCGCCGTCGTACCAGTGGCCGCGGAGGTCGACTTCCTGTTCGATCGAGGCGCCGCTGCCGAGTTTGAGCAGTCCGGTGATGGGTGGCGGGGAGTGCAGGTCGGCGTCGCTGCCGACGTGGGCGCCGAGCAGGCGGGCGTACCAGGCGAGGTAGGGCGCGCCGGCGAGGTCGGGGACGCCGAGTCGTTCGGCGAACCGTTCGGCGAACCACAGGCGCAGGTGGACGCTGCCGCCGCGTGGATGGCTGCCTGGTTGTACGCCGCGGAGCAGGAGGCGGGCCGTGGCCGCGGACAGGCCCATCCGTCCGGCGGGGGTGACGAACAGCAGGGCGCCGAGGGTCACCCACCACCAGGACAGGGTGGGGGCCCATGTGGGGGCCAGCAGGTTGCCGAGGGCGGCGAGCAGCACGATCCAGCGCATGGCGCCGATGGTGAGCAGGGGGATCATGAGTGCTGACTGGGCCAGCGCGGCGCGGGTGGGCATCGGGGTGACGGGCCGGCGTTCCGGTTCGGTCTCGCCTCGGTCCTGGAGCAGGCGCGCCAGTCCGCCGAGTGTCGGCTGTGCGTACACGTCGCCGACTGCGACGTCGGGGTGGTCGGCGCGCAGTGTGGATACGAGGCGGGCTGCGGCCAGGCTGGTGCCGCCGTCGGTGAAGAAGTCGGCGTCGCGTCCTTGTGGTGCGACGCCGAGGATGGCGGTCCACTGTTCGGCCAGTGCGGTCTCGGCGGGGCTCAGCCCGGTCTCGGGCCTGGTGGGCGTCGTGGGCGTGGTGGGTGCGGTCAGCGGCCAGGGCAGGGCGTCGCGGTCGACTTTGCCGGAGGTTCTGGTCGGGAGTGTGTCGATTGCTGCCAGGCGCGGCACCAGGGGCGCGGGCAGGGAGTCGGTGAGCAGGTCGCGGGCGTGGCCGAGGTCGAAGCCGGGTTCGGTGACGATGTAGCCGATGAGTACCTGGTGGCCGCCGCCGGCGGTGCGGACGGCGGCGGCGGCGCCGGTGACGCCGGGCAGGGTCCGCAGGGCGGCTTCGACTTCGCCGAGTTCGATTCTGCGGCCGCCGAGTTTGACCTGGTCGTCGGCGCGGCCGATGAACACCAGGCCTTGGGGGTCGGCTCGGACGAGGTCGCCGCTGCGGTAGGCGCGTTCCCAGCCGAGGGTGGGTAGCGGCGCGTACTTTTCGGCGTCTTTGGCGGGGTCGAGGTAGCGGGCCAGGCCGACGCCGCCGATGACCAGTTCTCCGCTCTCCCCCATGGCCACCGGGTGGCCGTTGTCGTCGATGACGGCGAGGTCCCATCCGTCGAGGGGCAGGCCGATGCGTACGGGTCCGTCGCCGGTGAGGGGTGCCGCGGAGGCGACCACGGTGGCTTCGGTGGGGCCGTAGGTGTTCCACACTTCGCGTTCGGGTACGGCGAGCCGTTCGGCGAGTTCGGGTGGGCAGGCTTCGCCGCCGAAGATGAGCAGCCGGATGCGGTCGAGGTGTTCGGCGGGCCAGAGCGCGGCCAGCGTGGGCACGGTGGAGACGACGGTGATCTGCTGCTGGGCCAGCCAGGGGCCGAGGTCCATGCCGGTGCGTACGAGGGCTCTGGGTGCGGGCACGAGGCAGGCGCCGTGCCGCCAGGCCAGCCACATCTCTTCGCAGGAGGCGTCGAAGGCCACGGACAGTCCGGCGAGTACGCGGTCGCCGGGGCCGAGCGGCTGGTCGCGCAGGAAGAGTCCGGCTTCGGCGTCCACGAACGCGGCCGCGGACCGGTGTGTCACGGCGACGCCCTTGGGCTTGCCGGTCGAGCCGGAGGTGAAGATGATCCAGGCGTCGTCGTCGGGGGTGGGCGGTGCCGGGGGTGTCGTGGGGTTGCCGCTCACGGTGAGTTCGCCGGAGATGACCGCGTCGACTTCTGCTTCGGCGAAGACGAGTGTGGCTCGTTCTGCGGGGTCGTCGGCGTCGACGGGGACGTATGTGGCGCCGGCGGCGAGCACGGCGAGGATGGACAGGTACAGGTCGGCGGTTCCTGATGCGACGCGTATGCCTACCCGGTGGCCGTGGCCGATTCCGGCTGCGGCGAGTTCGGCGACGAGGCGGTCGATCTCGGTGCGCAGGGAGCGGTAGTCGAGGCGTACGGTGCCGTCGTCGATCGCGAGGGCGTGCGGGTGGCGGCGGGTGGTCTCGTCGAGGATGTCGATGAGGGTGCGTGGCTGGGTCGCCAGTATGCCCGCGGGGTAGAGCGCGGTCGCGGTGGTGTGGCGTAAGTCGGCCTGGTGGGTGGGCAAGCGGTGCTCCTGTGGGTCGGCGGCGGCTGACATTGAAGGGTACGTGCCGTTCCTGTTTGATCGGTGGCGGCCGGCCGGGGCACGCGGGTGTGGAACGGTGTCGGCTGCTCCCGCGGTGGTTGGGGCTCCCGGATGGGGGGATTCGGTCGGGCGGGGTGTGCGGCCTGCCGCCCACCACAGCGGATGTTTCGGGCAAATCGGTCCAATTAGGGCCGGTCTGGGCGGGTTTTTTGCGGTGAAATGTCACCGGCAGTGGACGATCCATGTCAGCATCAAAGACATGTATGGGCCATATGGGACTGCCTTAAATGAGGGAGACGGGAGAGAACGCCCGTCCCGTTGAGCACTCCCCTGCCGTGCCCCCCGTTCCGTGTCGTCTACCTTGCTGGAAAGAAGTCCCCCGTTGCGTATCTTGCTGCTGTGCTCCTCGTTCAACGGCCTGACCCAGCGTTGCTGGCTGGAGTTGCGCCGCTCCGGCCATGAGGTGAGTGTCGAGCTGGCCGTCTCGGAGCAGGCGATGGCGGAGGCGGCCGAGCTGGCCAAGCCGGATCTGGTGATCTGCCCGTTCCTGAAGGAGCGGGTGCCTGAGGCGCTGTGGCGTTCCCACCGTACGGTGATCATCCATCCGGGGCCGCCCGGGGACCGGGGGCCGTCGTCGCTGGACTGGGCGATCCTGGAGGGCGAGACCGAGTGGGGCGTGACGGCGCTGCAGGCGGTCGAGGAGATGGACGCGGGCCCGATCTGGGCGTACCGGACGTTCGCGATGCCGTCGGACCCCTCAGGGGTGCCGCGCAAGTCGGCGCTGTACAACGGTCCGGTCGCCGACGCGGCGGTGGAGCTGGTGACGGAGGTGGCGGCCAACGCGGCGGATCCGTCGTTCGTGCCGGTGCCGCTGGACTACCGGGCGCCGGAGGTGCGGGGCCGGCTGCGGCGGGCGATGCGGCACTCCGATCGGGAGTTCTCCTGGGAGGAGCCGACGCAGGACATCCTGCGGCGGGTGCGGGCCGCCGACGGGGCGCCCGGCGGCCGGGCGATGCTGTGCGAGGTGCCGGTGCGGGTGTTCGACGTGTACCGGGGTCCCGATCTGGCGGGGCGGCCGGGGCAGGTGGCGGCGCGCCGGGAGGGCGCGGTGCTGGTGCACACCGGCGACGGCGGTTCGGTGTGGGTGGGCCATGTGCGGCTGGAGCAGGAGGGGGCGATCAAGCTGCCGGCGGCGCTGGCGCTGGGCGACCGGGTCGCCTCGGCTCCGGAGCGTTCGGGCTACAGCGAGATCACCTATGACCGCAGCGACGGCGTGGGAGTGGTGAGCTTCGACTTCTACAACGGGGCGATGTCGACCGAGCAGTGCCGGCGGCTGTCGTCGGCGTTGCGGTACGCGGTGGCGCAGGACACGCGGGTGCTGGTGGTGCGGGGCGGGGAGACGTTCTCCAACGGCATCCACCTGAACGTCATCGAGGCCGCACGCCAGCCGGAGCTGGAGGCGTGGCTGAACATCAACGCGATCAACGGGGTGTGCCGGGAGATCGTGGGCTGTACGAGCCAGCTGGTGGTGACGTCCATCGGGGGCAACGCGGGCGCGGGCGGGGTCATGATGGGGCTGGGCGCCGACCGGGTGATCATCCGGGATTCGGTGGTGCTGAACCCGCATTACCGGACGATGGGCCTGTTCGGCAGCGAGTACTGGACGTACGTGCTGCCGCGCCGGGTGGGCGCGGAGACGGCGCGCAGGCTCACGCAGCAGGCGTTGCCGGTCGGCGCGGTGGAGGCGGTCGAGATGGGGCTGGCCGATCGGATGCTGGGCGGGCCGCGGCTCGACTTCGAGCGCAGGGTGCTGGAGTACGCCGAAAGGCTGGCGGCGGATCCCGGTTATGATCGGCTGCTGGCGGGGCGGCGGCAGGCGCGTGAGGTCGATGAGCGGCGCAGGCCGCTGGACGCCTACCGGGCCGAGGAGCTGGCCGAGATGAGCCGCGACATGTTCGACGACCGCAACGAGTTCCGGGCGGCGCGGCGGGCGTTCGTGCACAAGGTGAAGGCCGCGGCGACGCCGGAGCATCTGGCGGGCCATCGGGAGTTGTCCGGCGCGTCGGCCCCGGCGGGCGCTGCGGCATCTCATATGTGAGATATGGTCTCCTGTTGTGGCAGATGACTATCTTGTGCGGATCGGCCGGCTGATCCGGGATGCGCGTCAGCATCGTGGATGGACGCAGTTGCAGCTGGCCGATGCTCTGGCGACGTCTCAGAGCGCGGTCAACCGGATCGAGCGCGGCAACCAGAACATCAGTCTTGAGATGATCGCCCGGATCGGTGAGGCGCTCGACAGTGAGATCGTCTCGCTGGGATATGCGGGGCCGATGCATCTGCGGGTGGTGGGCGGCCGCCGCCTGTCGGGCAGCATCGACGTCAAGACGTCGAAGAACGCGTGCGTGGCGTTGCTGTGCGCGTCGCTGCTGAACTCGGGCCGGACGATCCTGCGCAAGGTGGCGCGGATCGAGGAGGTCTACCGGATCCTGGAGGTGCTGGCCTCGATCGGGGTGCGGGCCCGGTGGATCAACGAGGGCAGCGACCTGGAGATCGTGCCTCCGGCCCGGCTGGAGCTGGAGGCGATGGACACCGAGGCGGCCCGCCGCACCAGGAGCGTCATCATGTTCCTGGGCCCGTTGATGCACCGCACCGAGCAGTTCCAGATCCCGTACGCGGGCGGCTGCGACCTGGGCACCCGTACGGTGCAGCCGCACATGTCGGCGCTGAAGCACTTCGGGCTAGACATCACCGCGACGGGCGGGTTCTATCACGCGCGGGTGGACCGGGAGGTGTCGCCGTCGCGGCCGATCGTGCTGACCGAGCGGGGCGACACGGTGACGGAGAACGCCCTGCTGGCGGCGGCCCGGCACGACGGCGTGACGGTGATCCGCAACGCCTCATCCAACTACATGGTGCAGGACCTGTGCTTCTTCCTGGAGCAGCTGGGCGTGCGGGTGGAAGGGGTGGGGACGACGACGCTGACGGTGCACGGGCTGCCCGACATCGAGCGCGACGTCGACTACTCCCCCTCCGAGGATCCGGTGGAGGCGATGAGCCTGCTGGCTGCGGCGGTGGTGACGTCGTCGGAGCTGACGATCTGCCGGGTGCCGGTGGAGTTCCTGGAGATCGAGCTGGCGGTGCTGGAGGAGATGGGCCTCGACTGCGATCGGGGCCCGGAGTACGCGGCGGCCAACGGGCGTACCCGGCTGGTGGACCTGACGGTGCGGCCGTCGAAGCTGGTCTCCCCCATCGACAAGATCCACCCGATGCCGTTCCCCGGGCTGAACATCGACAACGTGCCGTTCTTCGCGGCGATCGCGGCGTCGGCGCAGGGCTCGACGTTGATCCACGACTGGGTGTACGACAACCGGGCGATCTACCTGACGGAGCTGACGCGGCTGGGGGCGTCGGTGAAGCTGCTGGATCCGCACCGGGTCCTGGTCGAGGGCCCGACGCGGTGGCGCAGCGCGGAGATGATGTGCCCGCCGGCGCTGCGCCCCGCGGTGGTGGTGCTGCTGGCGATGATGGCCGCGGAGGGCACCTCGGTGCTGCGCAACGTTTACGTGATCAACCGCGGGTATGAGGATCTGGCCGAACGGTTGAACGCGTTGGGAGCGCGCATCGAGACGTTCCGCGACATCTAGCGTTCCTGTCGGTGCCGGCCGCTACGGTCGTCCTTGGATCTTTTCTCGTGCGCGGGACATTCGAGGGGAAGGTGGCGGCCGGTGCGGCCTGCGGAGCTCGAGCGGCTGACGGTGGCGGAGGCGGCTGACCGTTATGTGGAGCTGGTGCGGGCCAGGACGGTGACGGGGGCGCTGTCACCGTCGACGGCGGAGGTGTATGCGCGCGATGTCGCGACGCTGGTGGAGCTGGCCGGCGCCGAGGTGGTGCTCGACGATCTGACGGGCCAGGATGTGGACGCGTTGCTGCTGGCGTTCGCGCGCCGGCCGGACGGGCGGCGGCGCACGGCCGGCGGCGGGCAGTCGCCGTCGTCGCAGGCGCGTTTTCGCCGGTCGATCTCGGCGCTGTTCAAGCATGCGACGCTGGCGGGCTGGGTGCAGATCAACCCGATGACGGCTTCGACGGTGACGGCCAAGGAGCGCGGCGGGTTGCGGCCGCAGCGGCGGGCGTTGACGCGCGAGCAGGCGCAGGGGCTGATCGGGGCGGCGCGGGCGCTGCCGGAGGCTCCCCCGGCGGGCAAGCGTCGCGACCAGCGTACGGAGTTGCGCGACGCGGTGATCGTGCTGCTGCTGTCGACGGTGGGGCCGCGGGTGTCGGAGCTGGTGCGGGCCAACGTGGAGGATTTCTTCACCAACGACGGGGTGCGCTACTGGCGGATCTTCGGCAAGGGCGGGCGGACGCGGGACGTGCCGTTGCCGGACGGCGTTGCCGGGGTGCTGCAGGAGTATCTGGAGCGAGGACGGCCCACGGTGGCCGGCACGGTGGCCGGCACGGTGGCCGGCACGGTGGCCGGCACGGTGGCCGGCACGGTGGCCGGCACGGGGGCCAACCCGGGGGCCGACAAGGCGTTGCTGCTGTCGTGGCGGGGGCGGCGGCTGGCGCGGGGAGACGTGCAGGCGGTGATCGACCGGGTGCAGCGGCGGGTGGACCCCGATCAGCGGCGTTCGGTGACGCCGCACGGGTTGCGGCACACGACGGCGACGCATCTGCTGGCGGACGCGGTGGACATGGACGCGGTGCGGCGGGTGCTGGGGCACAGTGATCTGTCGACGCTCGGCCGCTACCGCGATGAGCTGCCGGGCGAGCTGGAGGTGGCGATGCGTACGCATCCGCTGCTGCGCGGCAAGAGCGGCCGGTGAGCGCGGTGTCCGCTCTCCCCCGCCGCTCACGACGGAGAATTCGATAACTATACCGGTATCACGGGTATAGAGTGGGTTACATGGTGCGACCTCCGCTGACTCCTGAGGAGCGGCTGCGCGGCGAGCAGCTGGGCTTGATCCTGCGCCGGGCCCGTGGCGAGCGCAGCATCGTCGAGGTCGCGGCCGCCGCCGGCATGTCCGCCGAGACCCTCCGCAAGATCGAGACGGGCCGGATCGCGACGCCGGCGTTCTTCACCATCGCGGCCCTGGCCGACGTGCTCGGCATCTCGCTCGACCGGCTCGCCACCCGTTCCACGCCGGCCCCTACCTGACCGGCTGCTCCTCCGGCCGTCGCCTGGACGGCCGCCGTCCCCGCCGAACACGCCTGAGCGGGTGCCCGTGGTCCCGGCCGGCAACCCGGCGAGCCTATGAGCAGAGGGAGCGGCTGCGCTGCTGCGCCGCCCTGTGCGGCGGTGTGACGACGAGGGCCTCCCCCAGCGGACAGGCCCTCATCGTCACGTACGGGCCCGGCGGCCGGACGTCACGGTCACTGGAAGCGCCACAGCTGCGCGTCGTTGGGCGTGGTGCAGGTGAAGACCTTGGCCAGCTGCCCGAGGGTGTCCAGGCACAGGGAGGGGTCCAGGGCCGACTTCAGCTGGCCGAAGCCCACCCCGGTGGACGGGATCTCCCCCTGGTGCAGCCAGCGCTCCCCGGCCAGGCGGCTGGGGTCGCAGGCGTGCTGCACCACCTGCGCGCCGAACGCGGCGGCCTCGTTCCTGACCTCGACGCACTTGCCGCTGCCCCGGTTGGACAGCTGGTAGACGAAGGCGCCGGAGCCGTCGATCGACAGCAGGGTCGGCAGCCACAGCTGGGCGTCGTTGCCCTTGCAGGAGATGCGCTGGAGTAAGGCGTTCTCGGCGGTGGAGGCGTCCTTGACGTCCAGGCACTTGCTCTGCTCGGCCTCCTGCACCTTGAAGAAGCCGCCGAGAGCCAGCGGGCCCGGGCCCGGCGGCGGCGCCACCGGCCCTCCGGTCGGCTGCACCGAAACCGGCACCGCCACCGGGGCCGGGGCCAGGGCCGGGGTGGGTTGGTCGGCGGCGTTCGCGGCGGCCGGCACGAGGCAGCCGGCCGCGGAGATCGCCACAGAGATCGCCGCGGCCAGCAGCAGCGGCGCGGTCGAGCGTCGTGCGCGGCCGGAGAGGGTCTGGTTCATGGGCGTTTGCTCGCTTCCTGTTGAGGGTTTCGATCCGTTACGTGAGGGCGCTGCGGCGGGTCAGCTGCCTTCCTGCACCTGGAAGATCTGGTCGGCCACCAGCCCGTGGGCCTCGCGGTGCACCGCCGCGGCCGCCTCTGCCGAAGGCGCCTCGACCAGGCAGAAGATCGTGCCCTGGCTCTCGTCGACCCAGTAGCGCAGATAGCTGACGTCGTGGCGGCCCTGATGCTGCAGGTCCGCCTTGTGCGCCTGGACGACGTCGGCCATCGCGACGCCTTGGGCGATGGTGTGGACGTCCATGTAGAGCGGCATGCCGGCCTCCCGTTCCGTGGTGAGTCCCGCCAACCGTAGGGACGCGGGCCGGGCAGCCGGATCGGGAACGGATCCCTATGTTGCGCCGCGCGTTCCCTAGATTGGGGTCCCGGTAGCAGCGGTCGCCACGGATGTTGCTGTCCACCGAGACGATGGCCCCCCATGCGGGGGCCGCATCGCCGCGTGTGGTGATCACTTGAGGGCGGGCTCAGGGTGTCAGTCCCAGTTGGACAGCACGTTGCGGAGCTGGTTGATGCGCTTTTGGGCCTCGGGGCCCTGGATGGGGGTCGATCAGCCCGAGCTGCATGCCTGGAACGTCGCGGAGCCTCGATGGAGGGACCGGTTCCGGGTCGGTCTCAATCTCGATGGCCAGGACACCTTGGGCTTGTTTCTCGGGGCCGTAGATGCGGCGGATGTTGGCCAGTTGCTGCTCGCGTGGGGCTGGTCGGGTTCACCCGCTCGGGGCCTCAGCGGGTGCCTGACGACCTCGCGACGTGGCCTCGGTTGACCTTGACACTGTGACAAGGCCTTCACTGGTGCCAAGGAGGTGGTCCCGATGGCTATGCCGAAACAGGACATGGATGCGTTCCCAGCTTTGCAGGCACTGGAGGCCGGCGACTCGTCAGTGCGGCTGCGGGCGGCGCTGGCGCTCGGCGCGAGCCCCGACCCGCGGTTCATCGACAAGCTCATCGAACGCTGCGCGATCGAGCCCGAGTTCTCTGTGCGTGACATGCTGACGTGGGCGCTCACGCGCCACCCGGCGTCAATGACGGTCCCGGCGCTTGTCGAAGAAGTTCGCTCGGAGCATGCGCAGGCACGAAGCCAGGCGTTGCACACGCTGTCCAAGATCGGGGATCGGCTTGCATGGCCGGCGATCACACGGGCGCTTCTGGGCGACGCCGACGATGAGGTGGCGCGCAGCGCTTGGCGGGCGGCGGTCGTGCTCGTGCCCGACGGTGAAGTGCCCGAGTTGGCCGCGGTGTTGTCGGCGCAGCTCGGGCGCGGCGGGCGTGAGATGTGGCTGAGCCTCAGCAGGGCGCTGGTCGCGCTCGGTGAGGTGATCGTGCCAGCGCTGCGCGCTGCGATGACGGATCCCGACCCACGGGTACGCGCGCACGCGATCGACACGGAGAAGCTGTTGCGCGACCCGGATGCCGGGGTGGCGTTCGCGATCGAGGAAGCCAAGCGTGTGGTGGCCCTCGGCGGCACCGGCGAGGAGGAGTGACGGGGCCGTGTTGATCGGTGATGTGGCACGGCGGTCCGGGGTCAGCGCCCGCATGCTCCGGTATTACGACTCGCTCGGCCTGGTGCGGCCGACGGGTCGCAGCGATGGCGGCTATCGAGAGTACTCCAGCGAGGACATCCGGCGGATCTTTCATATCGAGAGCCTGCGGTCGTTGGGACTGTCGCTGCGGGAAGTCGGGCGCGCACTGGATGATCCTGACTTCAGGCCCGTAGAACTCGTCGACGACCTCATCCGCCAGACGCGAGAACGCATCGCGGCTGAGACGCAGCTGCTCACGCGACTGCGCCGGATCGGCGCTGCCGAACCCGCGGGCTGGCAGGACGTCCTCCAGGTCGTCGCGCTCCTGCAAGCGCTGGGGTCGAAGAGCGCCGGCAGGCGCCAGCGCGCGGCCCTGTCCTCTGTCGAAGAGGGGCCGGTGCCGGTGGAAGCGCTGGTCGAGGCAGTGCTGAGCGAGACGGACCCGAACGTCGCCGGAGCCCTTCGATGGGCGCTGGCGCAATCGGGCGACGCCGGATTGGCGCTGCTTGCGGAGGGTCTCGGCTCACCGGTGGCCGAGGTGCGCAAGCGTGCCGTCCAGTCCATCGCCGAGATTTCGGACGCTACGGCGACCGCGCTGCTGCAGGAGACCCTCACGAGCCCCGACCTCGTGGTCCGCAGGTACGCGGCGCTGGCGCTGGGGGCCCGTGGTGTAGCCGAAGCCGTTCCGACGCTCATCGACATGGTTGTCGAGGGGACGCATGACGTCGATGCGGCCGATGCCCTGAGCGCGCTGGCGAGTCGTCCCGCGTCGGCGGATCGGATCGCTTCCATGCTCGTCGATCGCCTCGCCCATGACGCCGTCGAATCGTCGGCACGCCGACGGCTGACACAGGCGCTCGCGGACATCCCCGGAACCACAGCGTCACGAGCCCTCGTGGATCTGTCACATGACGAAGACCGTGCCGTTGCGCTTACCGCGGCATACATCCTTCGGATACGCAAGCAGGAGTCATGACGATGATCTACAAGTCCGAAGCCGGTAGACGCGAGCTCCTCGAACACTACCGGCAGGCACTGGAGGCCTGGCCGGTTCCCGCCGAGCAGCTACGGGTGCCAACCCGTCAGGGCGAGACCTTCGTCCTCGCCTCCGGCCCGTACGACGCGCCGCCCCTGGTGCTGCTGCACGGTTCGGGCGCGAACGCGTCGATGTGGCAAGGAGATGTCGTCACCTGGTCCCAGAACTTCCGTGCATACGCCGTCGACCTCGTCGGCGAGCCGGGTCTGAGCGCGCCCTCGCGCCCCGCCCTGGACTCCGACGCCGTGGCACTCTGGCTGGACGACGTGCTGGAAGGGCTCGGGATCAGCGACGCCGCGTTCGTCGCCACCTCCCTCGGCGGCTGGACGGCCCTGGACTACGCCATCCGCCGTCCAGAACGGGTGACCCGCCTGGCGTTGATGTGCCCAGGCGGCGTGGGACGGCAGAAGGTCGGCTGGATGTTCAAGGCCCTGCTGACCCGCCCGTTCCGGCGCGACGGACTGCGCGAGTCGGCGATGGCGGTCGCAGGACTGGACGGGGACAGGGACCGGCAGGCGCTTGACGCCGTCGTCCTGACGTTCACGCACTTCAACCCGCGCAGGGAGAGGCTCCCGGTGTTCCCCGACGAGGCGTTGCGCGCTCTCACCATGCACGTCCTCGTCATCGTCGGCGGCCGTGACGCGATGTTCGACTCCCACCAGACCGCGCGGCGCGTGCGTGAGTGCATCCCGCACGCGACCGTGCATCTGCTGCCCGAGGTGGGTCACGCTGTCTTCGGCCAGGCCGAGCCGATCGCCGCGTTCCTCAGGGCCTGAGGGTCGCCCGAGGGGATCTCACCCTCGGGCTCCGGGGCTGACCGGTAGGAGTCGTTGATCAAGTGGTCTGTATCCGAGCCAGTATGGCCTCCGGTTCCCGAAAACGCCGGCTCAAGGTTCACGCGTGGCCGTGTTCCCAGGCCCAGGCGGCGATGCCCACGCGGTTGCGCGCCCCGAGCTTGCGCTGGACGTTGGCCACGTGGGTCTTGGCGGTGCCGCTCGAATGCCCTCCACGAGGAGCACCGGTCCCGCGTGTTCAAGCGGAAACCCGCAGGCTCCTGCGCGGGGTGCGGCGTGCACGTACTGGTCGAGGCCGTAGGTGGTCACGACGTCTACCAGGCCATGCTGGAGGTCGGCCGGGCGCAGAAGACCTTTCCGCGAGGAGCAGCGGGAGATCCAGGAAGGGCTCAACGTGGTGGAGTCCTCCAACGGCGCCAACAGCGTCATCTTCTACGGCAAGGGCGGCGACATCGCCACCAACCGGCGCGAGGAGCTGGAGATGAGCGTGTTGTGCCTGCGCATCCTGCAGACCGCGCTCATATACATCAACACCCTGATGCTGCAGGACATCCTCGCCGATCCGGAATGGGCCAAGCTGCTCAAACCCGCCGACCGGCGCGGACTGACCCCGCTGTTCTGGCAGCACATCCAGCCGTACGGTGAGGTGCGGCTGGACGTGGCCAAACGTCTGGCTCCGGGTTCTCCAGACCGTAGCTGAGGCCAGCTCACCACGCAGGCGCTTCAGCCCAGCAGCACGATCACACCAGCGAGGAGTACCGCGGCGACGAGCACGGCCACTACGACCAAGACCGTCGTGCCGAGCCGTCGGCGGATGAATTTCGGGTTGTGGGCCATCGTGATCTCCTTCATGGTCAGGCTTGGCGTCGGATCACCAGGTAGGCGATTCCGGTCAGGGCGAGGGTGAGTGCCAGGTAGGCGGCCGTTTCGGTCCACTGCATGGTCCAGAAGGGCAGATCGAATCGTCCGCGCAGGGCCCGGCCGGCGAGTTGGCCGGCACCGACCAGGAGCACTGACAGCGGCATGGCGATGCGGGTGTGCCGGGTGACCGCGCCGAGTGCGACGCCGAGTGCCAGTGCGAACAGCGACCTGCCATAGAGGACCGGGCCGTGGCTTTCGTAGTACGGCCAAGCCATCGGATTACCCGCGCTGTCCGGCAGGGACCAGGTCAGCACCGCGGCGAGGACGGCGGTCGCGGCCAGGGCGCCGGCACCACCAGGTCGGCGCGCTTGCCGGCGGCCAGCGCGAGCGCGAGGAGCGTGCGCTGGCCGCCGGACAATCGGTCCACCCGCTCGCGCGGGCCGATGTCGTGCCCGGACAGCAGTGACTGCGCAGCCGCGCGATCCCAGCGGGGGTTGGTCGCGGAGCCGAAGCGCAGCAGGTCGGCGACGCTCCACCGGCGATACAGTGGCTTGTCCTGGGCGACGAACGCGACCGCGGCCTTCTCCAGCGGATGGCCGAAGACCTCTGCCCGTCCCGCGGTGGGCGTCAGCAGGCCGGATACCAGGTTCAGCAGCCGTGGACTTGCCTGCCCCGTTCGGCCCGACCAACGCGGCCCTGGCCCCGGCGGGCACCGCGATGGTGGCCTCGCGCAGCGCCCACCGCTGCCGGTAACGCTTGCCCAGGCCGCTGGTCTGCAGCGCGTTCACCGCTCTTCCCGGCCGGTCAGCTCGTGCATGCGGCGCAGCAGCGCTGCGCGCCGGGCATGGGCGCGCAGCGCCAGTGCCAGGGCCACCGCGACGAACAGGCCCCCGACCGCCAGGGCGGGCCCCGCCCCGGTGCCACGCTGCACGGCTACGACGGTCACGAGTGCCGTGGTGGCCAGCGAGGCGGCCAGGCCGATCCAGGCGGCGATCACCCGATCGGCGGCGAACAGCGGAACCCGGCGCGTCAGCAGCCACCCACCGTAGGCTGCCCAGGCCAGGCAGAACACGGTGAACAACGCGAACGCCACATGCGTGCGCCCGGGCAGCGGCCCTGGCTCCGACCACCACAACGTGCCCACGAACACCGCGCCGCCGACGCCGGACAGCAGTGCCGCCACCGCCCGGATCCGGACTCTCAGCGACAGCACCGGAGCCAGGTGCTCGATCATGTCCTGCGCCGACAGGCGCGGTTCGTCTGTCATGGCCGGTATCCCTTCTCCTCCAGGTGTTCACGCAGCAGACGACGGGCGCGGTTGAGCCGGGACTTGACCGTTCCGGCCGGGATCTGGCAGATGTCGGCGCACTCCTCCACCGGCAGGTCCTCCAGGTAGAACAGGACGAGGATCTCCCGCTCCAGCACCGGCAGAGCTGACAGCACGCTCACGAGCGCGGCGCGATCCACCATGGCCTCAGCCGGGTCTTCGACGACCATGTCGCCGAATCCGGACGTTTTCTCCGCCTTGGCGTACTCGCCGCGCAGCCGGTCGGTGACCGACCGCCGGGCGATCGTGAACAGCCACGGCGCGAACCGGCCGGGTTCCCTGAGCCGGGGCAGGCCGCGGACGACGGCCAGCCAGACCTCCTGCGTCACGTCGTCGGCCCGGTCAGCATCCAGCATGCGGCACACATAGATCCACACCGGTATTCGCCACCGAGCCAGCAGTTCGGCCAGCGCCGCGCGCTCTCCCAGCTGAGCGCGCACCACCAGCAACTCATCGGTCATCTCGTCCTCCCGTCATCTTGCACAGTCGGGCGAGAAGCCAAGAAGGTTCACGGTTCCCGGAATCACCTATGGAGCATGGTCCAGGAGCAGGACGACGCCGCCGGGGACCGGCAGGCCGGCGCTGCGGACCGGACCGCCGCCGCCGGCGATCGGCTGGCCAGCGGCCGGGACCGGAGCCCGGCGGCGCTGGACCGGCTGGAAGCGAGCACCGACCGGCAGATCGCCTCCGGATGGCGTACCCGCAAACGCATCACGTTCGACCAGAACCGGGCTGCCGGGTCATGCCGCCGCCGGCAGGCCCTGACGACGTACGCCTGGTCCAGGGTTCATGCGGCGGAGGCGGTGCGGCTTCGGGCGGCTGTCCCACCGTCGCGTGTTTTTCCTGGTCAGCCGTCTGGTCATCATGGTCACGGCGGCCCAGTTCAGGTGTGCCTCGCTGTGCTCGGACTTGCGTTGGTGTTATTCCGCTGCCGTGATTATCCCGATGGCGACGGCGATCGCGGTCGCTGTGGCGCCGAGGCCACCTCAAGGGGCAGGGGCCGGCGGAAGAGGGCCCAGATCGCGGATGACCCCAGCCAGGGCCCGGATGGGCTCGCTCTCAGCCTCGCTCCGCCACACCAGCGCGTACGACAGCGGCTCCATATCGGTGACCGGCAGGTAGGCGATGTCCGGCCGCACCCAGTAGCGGGTGACGTGGGCGGGGAAGAGCACGACAAGCCCGTCCATGCTGGCGAGGGTCATGGCCTCTTCCGCGTCCCGCACCACGGGACCGCGCTCGATCTGACGGCCCCGCCGGGTAAGGCGCGGGGCGTAGGCGTCGTACCAGTAGCCGGGCCCGGTGTCGGCGTGCGGGTGCTGGAAGTCGGAGACCATCTCCAGCGAGACCGACGCGCGCGGGGCGAGCTGGTGGTCGGTGGCGACGGCCAGCACGCGCTGCTCGGCGAACACGCATACCCGAGCGCAGGTAGCCCTGCGGCGCGGGCACGACGCGGCCGCCGAAGCACTCCGCGACGTCTTCGCCGAACTGCTCACCGACGAGCAGTCGCTACGCCGGATGGGAGCCCTCGTCGCCGGAACCGACATCCGCTTCCCGATGCCCGGCTCCCACCACCACCCGCTGACCGGCACCTTCGCCCCCGACCTCGCCCTGCACACCGACCACGGCGTCACCAGCGTCGCCGACCTCCTACACACCGCCCGGCCCGTCCTCCTCGACCTGGCCGACCGCCCAGAGCTCCGCCAGATCGCCCGGGACTGGCGGCATCTCCTCGACGTCCACACCGCCAAGACCGACGATCGGCCGGCTGACGCGCTGCTGATCCGCCCGGACGGCCACGTCGCCTGGGCCGCCGGCCTCGACGAATCCACGGACAGCGCCATGCCCCCGCTGCGCGAGGCACTCTCCGCATGGTTCGGAACGCCTTGAAACAGCGGGAAGAGAGACATGACCAGTAGATTCACCGAGTTGGCCGTCGACTGCCACGATCCGGAGAGACTCGCGGCCTTCTGGTGCGCGGTCCTGGACTTCAAGGTGATCGACCGGAACTCGGGCAAGGTCGAGATAGGCTCCTGGGAGCCGACCATCGAGGAAGTCCGGGCCCGCCAGATGCCGCCCACCCTGCTGTTCATTCAGGTGCCCGAGGGCAAGACCGTGAAGAACCGGCTCCACCTCGACATCAGCCCCATTGACGGCAGCACCGACGACGAGGTGACCAGACTGCTGGGCCTCGGCGCCACCAAGAGAGACGTGGGCCAAGGCCCAGACCGAACCTGGATGGTCATGGCCGACCCCGAGGGCAACGAGTTCTGCGTCCTGCGCACCCTGGCGGTGACGCGCCACGGTTAGCGTCCCGCCGCGACGGTGGATAGCGGGGAGTGTCAGCGTTCGATCATCTGCCTCTTCTGCTCGTTGTGGTCCGCGCCGGCGGCCGGGGGGAGGCTGCCGAGCTTCGCCGGCTGCTCGACGGTCAGCTCGATCGCGTCGGCGGCGTCCGCCTCGGTCAGGCCGAGTTGGACGGCCTGGTCGGCGGCGGCGGCGCGGCTGGGCGCGCCCAGCTTGGCGAGGATCGCCGAGACGTGGTGGCCGGCCGTCTTGACGGAGATGAAGAGCTTGGCGGCGATCTCGGCGTTGGTGTGCTGCGCGCAGAGCAGCGCGAGCACCTCCCGCTCACGCCGGGTCAGCCCGGAGGGGTGCTCCCGCGTGGCCGCGCGCGGCCCGGCCGGCAGCGAGCGGACGCCGAGCCCGCGCAGGCGCCGCCTGACGATGCGCGCCGCGGGCAGGGCGCCGAGGTCGGTGAGGATGCGCAGGGCTTCGCGCAGCTCCGGCTCGCCGTTCGTGCCGGACAGGGCCAGCGCGGCGTCGTAGTGGCAGCCCAGCTCGCTCCAGGCCTGCGCCGCCCCGGCCGGGTCGCCGTCGAGTTCCAGCCGGTACGGCTCGGGAAGCACCCCGTGCGGGGTGCGCGGGGAGCCGGTGCGCAGCAGCCAGACCGCGACCGCGCCGCGGTCCCAGGCGTCGGAGGTGGCGGCCACGTCGTGGGCCAGCTCCGCCTCGTGCCGCGCCTGGCTCGTCCTGCCCTCCAGCCAGTACGCCTCGGCGCGGGTCAGCCGTACCGGGACGATCTGCTGCGGCTCGCCGGTGCGGTCGGCCAGCTCGGCCGCCTCGTCGAGGTGCGGCCAGAGGCCGCCTTCGCCGCGGCGGGCCAGGACCGAGCCGATCCTGCGCACCGTGCACATGCGGTTGGACGGGGAGCGGCCCACCGTGGCCAGGATGGCGGAGCTGATGGCCAGCGACTCCTCCCAGCGTCCGGTGCGTTCCATGATGGTGGCCAGCTCGCCGCGCACGCAGGTGCCGTACGTGGGCAGGTCGTGCTCGTCGCAGTAGGCGATGCCCTCGGCCGCGCACCGTTCCGCCTCGGCGAAGCGGCGCCGGCCGCTGTGCATGGCGACCAGGTTCGTGTACGCCCGGCCCGCCTGGTCCTGGTGCCGCCCGGCCAGGGCGACCTTGAGCGCGCGCCGCATCTGCTCCTCCCAGGCGGCGCCGCGTATCCAGGCGCACGCTGCCCGGGTGTTGAGGGCGTCGCTGAGCACGTCGGTGGCGCCGAGCGGCTCGGCCAGCTCCTGCGCGCGCAGCGCCGACGGCTCGGCCAGGTCGTGCTCGTAGCGCAGCATCCGGTGGTTGGCCAGCGTGGCGTACGCCCAGGCCAGCTCGATGCCGGGGCCGAGCGGCTCCAGGACCGCCACGGCGGCCTCGGCGTCGGCGACCTCGCCGTGGCACAGGTTCCACTTGATGCGCGACAGCCGGCGCAGCGCGCTGCCCTCCCGCAGCCGCTCGCCGACCTGGCGCCACTGCGTCAGCGCGCGTTCGCACGCCTCGGCCGCGTCCTGCCACTGGTCGAGCAGGGCCGCCTCGTCGGCGAGCTCTTCGCACAGCTGGGCCACGGTCGCGGCGTCGGCCTCGGCGGCGAAGCGCAGAGCGCGCCGGTACTGCGCCGCCGCCTCGCGGTGGGAGGCCAGCCAGGCCGCGCGGCGGGCGGCGGCGGGCGCGTGGCGCAGGACCGCGGCGGCCTCCCCCGCCGCCTCGGCGTGGAAGGCCATCCGGGCGTCGTCGTCACAGCCCAGCGCGGCAAGAGCCGCCAAGACCAGGCCGTGGGTGACGCGGCCGCGGCGGGCGGGCAGCGCTCCCTCCACCGCCAGCCGGGCGATCTCGTGGCGGAAACGCAGCCATTCGCCGTCGCCGGTGAGGAGCCCGCACGCCAGCAGCTCGTCCACGGCCGGGGCCGGGCACGGGGTCACCGCCTCCAGCAGCCTCCACTCCACCCGGGTGCCCATCAGCGCCGCGACGTCGAGCACCTGGCGGGCCGCGCCGCTCAGGCGTGCCGCGCGCGCCAGCACCGCGTCCCGGGCCGAGCCCGGAACCTCGTGCATGCCGGCCTGGACGACCTCGGTCACGTAGAACGGGTTGCCGCCGGTCAGCCGGTGCAGCGCGCCGGCGTCGGCGTCGCTGCCGCCGGCCAGCTCGCGTACCGCCCGTGTGGACAGGGGTGCCAGGTCGATGCGCCTGGTCGAGCGCTGCGAGGCCAGGTCGCCCAGGGTGACGCGCAGCGGATCGGCGGCCGAAAGGCCGTCGTCGCGGTAGGTGGCCAGCAGCAGCAGCGCGCTGCCGCGCAGCCGCCGGCCGAGGAAGCGCAGCAGGTCGAGGGTGGCCTCGTCGGCCCAGTGGACGTCCTCCACCACGACCACGTCCAGCCTCGCCGGGTCGCCTACCTCGCGCAGCAGCCCCCGGAACAGCTCCTCGCGTCCGGCGCCGGCGCGGCACAGCTCCAGCAGCGGGCCGCCGAGCTGCTCGGCCAGGTCGAACAGCGGCCCCAGCGGGCGCGGGGTGAACAGGCCGTCACAGGCTCCCCATGACCATCGCGCCGCCGGCATGTCCTGCTGGAAGCGCTCGACCAGCGCCGACTTGCCGACCCCTGCCTCGCCCGCGACCAGGACCAGCCGTCCCTCCCCGCGCCCGGCCTCGGCCGCGTACCCGGCCAGCGACGCCAACGACGACTCCCGCTCCAGCAAGCGCATCCCCGTAGTATCCGCCACGACCGGGCGGCTGGTAAGGGATCTCTTTCGCGGGGTGGGCGGTGTTCGGGCTCCGTACGTACGGCCGCGTGCCGGGCGCGGGTGTGGTCTTCGGGCGCGGGCGGATCGCCGTTGGCCGTCTCCGCCGGGGGATCGGGCGGTGTGGGGCCGATGGGTTACCTACGTAGGGGGTACCTACACGGACCCGTAGTCGAATAGGTACCCATATGGGGATTTATCCCGTCTCGGTGTTTGGCGTGGTGCAGCAAGCTGGACGCGTGCCCTGTACACAGGCGCCGAACGGGGAGGGGAGATAAGTGCCAGCCATGTTGCAGCCGCAAGTCGAGCAGAGCGTCGTCCCGGACCAACCCGCGCTACGGATGGTGTCGTGGAACGGCCTCTTGGCCATGGCAGACGGCCTGGCCGTCCGCGCCGGGTGGACGAGGCAAGACCGCGCCGCCTCGTGGCTGCTGTCGGCACGGCCTTCGGCGGTGCCCAGCGCGCGGCGAATGACCGCCGTCCGGCTGGCCGCGTGGGGGTTGCAAGAGCAAGCCGAGGACGTCGACCGGCTGGTCAGCGAGCTCGTCACCGACGCCTTGCGGCACGCCACCGACAAGATCAGGCTCTCACTCTGGGTGGAGGAGGGCCTGTTGCGGGGTGAGGTTGAGGACGTCAGCACCCAGGCCGCGGCCACAGCCGCCAAGCCACGGCACGTCACGCTGCTGGGGCACCTGGTGTGCTGCTGGGGGATCGCCGGCAAGGTCGTGTGGTTCGAGCTCGTCACATCTGAGCGGGACTGCCCGCACGCCCACCCGGACTGAACCGACCGGAAGGAATGACGCATCGTGCGCCAGACAAGGATCCGCACGTCCAAGCGGCCACGCCGGCCCGCTCAGAGCACGATGGATCTGCGGACCCCGTCAGGTCGGCCACTGCCGTTCTGACACCTACGAAAAACGACCGGCGGAACCGGCGAGACCGGTTCCGCCTTCCTGACGGGCACCTCACTGACCGTCGGCCCGGGCGCGCTCCCCCACCCACACCGCGATCTGCGCCCGTGAATTGAACCCCAGCTTGGTCAAGATGTGCTCGATGTGACCTTCGGCGGTCCGCTGAGCGATCACCAAGGACGCCGCGATCTCCCTGTTCGTCAACCCTTGCGCGACCAGTTCGGCGATCTCCGTCTCGCGGCGCGTCAACGGCGGCGTCTCCCCCTTGGCCGCCCGCTCGGGCCTGTCCTCCTGCAGCGCGTACGCCAGCGCCTCGTCGACAGGCATGCCCGCGCCGCGCCGCACAGCCACCTCGAACGCCGCATCCCCCAACTCCTGACGCATCGCAGCCTGGCACTCATCGTGATAGCGGGCCAGATGCCCATACCCTGACAGCGGCACCCCGATCGGGCGCCACATCGTCTCCAGGATGCCGAGCAGGCGCGCCGCCCGCTGGTGATGGCCCTGGCTGGCGGCGATCCAGGCCAGCACCTCGATGTTGAGGCCGGCGCCGAGCCGGTCACCGAGCGAACGGTTGAACGTCAGGCTCTGTTTCTCCAGTTCGGCGGCCCGGACAAGATCGCCCTGCCGCCATACCTCCACGCCGAGCGCCATCATCGTGTACGCCTTGTGCCAGCCCTCCCCGTGAGCGTCGCACACCGACAGGCACTCCTCGCCCGCCGCGATGGCGCGCGAGGAGTCACCCAGGAACGAGTGGGCGAGCGTCAGCCGGATGAGCGACAGCGCGATCCCCACCGGGTCGCCGTTTCGGCGGTGGCGGGCCAGGGCGTCCCTGTATAGCTCGATCGCGGCCTCCGTTCGCCCCTCGCACATGGCCACCATCCCGGAGAACAGCGCCACGTAGGCCAGGACCGGCTCGTCATGCAGCCGCTCCCCGATCCGGCGGCTTTCATCCAGCATCGCAGTGGCGGCGGGACGGTCGGCCTGGATGACCGCCAGCCAACTGGCGGCCCACAACGCGCGGGCACGCTCCGCACTGGGTTCGGTGTCGGCGGCCAGCGCCCGTTTCAGCCAGTCGCGTCCCTCACCCAGGTAATAACTGGTGATCCAGTGGTACAGCAGATCGCCGGCCATGCTCAACGCCGCGTGGTCCTCGCGCGGCGAGCTCAGCCAGCTGTCGAGGGCGGCCCGCAGGTTGGCGTGCTCCTTCTGAAGCCGGCCGAACCAGGCGACCTGCTGGGGGCCGAACAGCTCCGCCCGCGCCTGCGCGGCGAGGTCGCGGTAATAACCACGGTGCCGCGCCAGCAGGCCGGCCTCGCCGCCGGAGCCGCTCAGGCGCTGGCGTCCGTACTGGCGCAGCGTTTCCAGCATCCGGTAGCGTACGCCGCCCGGGTGGTCTTCTCGCATCAGCACGGACTTGTCGACCAGGCCGATCACCAGGTCGATCACGTCCTGGCGGGCGATTCCGTCCCCGCTGCAGACCGTCTCGGCCGCCTCCAGGTCCAACCCCCCGGCGAAGACCGAGACCCGCTGCCACAGCAGGCGCTCTTCTTCCAGGCATAGCGTGTAACTCCAATCGATCAGTGCCCGCAGCGTCTGGTGCCGGGGCAGCACCGCCCGTGACCCGGAGGTCAGCAGGCGGAAGCGGTCATCGAGCCGGTCGAGCAGTTGCTGGGCCGACAGGGCGCGCAGCCGGACGGCGGCCAGTTCGATGCCGAGCGGCAGTCCGTCGAGCAGGTGCACGATGCGGGTGACAGCGTCGCGGTTGTTCTCATCGACGGTGAACGTCGGCAGCACCGAACGGGCGCGTTCGGCGAACAGCCGTACGGCGTCCTGCTTCACCAGCGTCTCCAGCGGCGGCGCCGGCCGCTCGCACGAGGGCAGCGGCAGCGGCGCCACGGGCACGACCTGCTCACCGCCGATGCCGAGCGGCTGCCGGCTGGTGGCCAGCACACGCAGGTCGGGTGATGCGCGCAGGAGCGTCTCGGTGAGTTCGGCGCATTCGCCGACCATGTGCTCGCAGTTGTCGAGGATCAGCAGCGCCTGCTTGTCGCGCAGGTAGCGGGTCAGGACCCGCATGGGCGGGTCACCGGTGTGGTCGCGGATCTCCAGAGCCTCGGCGACAGCCTGGGCGAGCATGCCGGGGCAGTCCAGCTCGGCCAGTTCGACCAGCCACACGCCGTCGGGGAAGGCGCGTCGTACCTCCTGGCCGACACGCAGAGCCAGGCGCGTCTTGCCGACCCCGCCGAAGCCGGTGAGCGTCACG
Source organism: Nonomuraea helvata (assembly GCF_039535785.1). Classification (NCBI taxonomy): domain Bacteria; kingdom Bacillati; phylum Actinomycetota; class Actinomycetes; order Streptosporangiales; family Streptosporangiaceae; genus Nonomuraea; species Nonomuraea helvata. The sequence goes on along the minus strand of NZ_BAAAXV010000012.1, from coordinate 220,832 downwards.
GCCCTGGAAGAGAACAGCAGCTGTTTGACCTCGGCCACCTCGTGCCGACGCCCCACGAAACTCGTCACCTCGGCAGGCAGCCCGCCGTCGGGCTGTCCCCGGTAGGTGCCGGTCGTCACCATTGTCATTGGCGCCTTCCGTGATGCGGCCGGCGGGTCTGCATCGGGCCGCATCCCACGTGGTCCAGGTTATGTCGCGGCCGTTATCCCAGACGAGCACGGTCAAGAACCCACAACAAGTTTTGGCCATCGCATGGTGTTACGGCGTCCCGGCCTTGACGGCGGCCGGTCCCGCACCCTGTCGGCGGGCGCGGCCTCACTCCGCCAGGACTGGTGGATTCGGTGAGCGGGGGACGGCGGAGCGTGAGGCGGCGTGGTGGGTCCATACGCGCCGCCCCACGCTCCGCCGCGGTTCAGGCGTTCAGCGCGGCCGGTACGGGCACGGGCAGCTCGAACCAGACGACCTTGCCCCAGCCCGTCGGGGCGCTGCCCCAGCCCGACGAGAACACCTCCACCAGCAGCAGCCCGCGCGATCCCTCGTCATCAGGGGCGGCCGCGCGCGGGCGGGGCGGCAGGGGGCTGGAGTCCTCGACCTCGCAGCGCAGCAGCCCGTCGGCGGCCGACAGGTTCAGGCGCACGATCCCGCGCGCGTGCCGCACCGCGTTGGTGACCAGCTCGCTGACCAGCAGCTCGGCGAACTCGCACGCCTGATGCAGCCCCCACTCCACGAGCTGGGCGCGTGCCGCCTGCCGGGCCTTGAAGACCGAGCAGGCCCGGGATGCGAACGTCCACGACGCCGGCGCTGCGTTCATGCGGCCTTGCCACTCAGCGCCGGGACGACGCTGCGGCCGTCGGGCAGCAGCTCGCCCGTGTCGTCGAAGAAGACGACGCCGTTGCACAGAAGTCCCCATCCCTGCTCCGGGTGGTACGCCACCAGGCGCGCGGCATGATGGTCGATGGCGTCCGCGGGAGGACAGGGAGGCTGGTGCGTACACATGGTGCGATTCCCCCGTTCCTCACATCCAGCCGATTCCTTCACGTTCCAGACTGCCTCACGTATCCGCCAAGAAAGAGGTGAGAAATCCCCACTTAGGTACCTATTTCGAGTACCTACGTAGTGTCCCCACGCCCCCGTGAAGACGAACACGCCCATGCGGCAAGCTGGAACCCATGAGCTTCGCCGTAGGGCAGGTCGCCAAACTCGCCGGCATCACCATCCGCACCCTGCACCACTACGACGAGATCGGCCTGCTCACCCCCGGCGAACGCACCCCCGCCGGCTACCGCCGCTACACCGACGCCGACCTGGCCCGCCTGCAGCAGATCCTCCTCTACCGCGAACTCGGCTTCCCCCTCGACGAGATCGCCGCCATCCTCGACCAGGACGCCACCGACGACCTCACCCACCTACGCCGCCAGCACGACCTGCTCACCCGCAAAGCCGAACACCTCAACCAGCTCATCGCCGCCGTCGAACGCGCCATGCAAGCCGGCGCCACCGGCATCCCCCTCACCCCCGCCGAACGCCTGCAGGCCTTCGGCGACTTCCGCCCCGAAGACCACGACCCCGAAGTCCAGCGCCGCTGGGGCAACACCCCCCAGTACGCCGAAAGCCGCCACCGCGTCGCCACCTACACCACCCACGACTGGCTCCAGATCAGAGCCGAAGCCGACGCCATCACCGCCGACCTGGCCGCCGCCCTCCGGACCGGCCGGCCCGCCGACGGCCCCCACGCCATGGACCTCGCCGAACGCCACCGCGGCCACATCACCCGCTGGTTCTACACCTGCACCCCCGACCTCCACCGCCGCCTCGGCGACCTCTACGTCGACGACCCCCGCTTCACCGCCCGCTACGACACCCACACCCCCGGCCTGGCCGCCTACCTCCGCCACGCCATCCACGCCAACGCCCGACGCACCACCTAGCTACATGCCCTTGCAGGCATATAACCGGGAAGGTATATTAACGGCCATGCGCTTCGACGTGCTCGCCGACCCCAACCGCCGCCACATCCTCGACCTCCTCCTCCAACACCCCCGCAGCGTCGGCGACATCACCCACCACCTCGGCCTCACCCAACCCGCCACCAGCAAACACCTGCGCATCCTCCGCGAAGCCGGACTCGTCACCGTCCGCAAAGACGCCCAACGCCGCTGGTACGAACTCCGCCCCACCCCCCTCGCCGAAATCGACGCCTGGCTCACCCCCTACCGCAAACTCTGGAACCACACCCTCGACCGACTCGAACAACACCTCGACACCATGGAAGACGACCAATGAACGAAAACCTCACCATCCACCCCAACGGCCGCACCACCCTCCACATGCAACGCCACCTCCCCCACCCACCCGAAAAAGTCTGGCGCGCCATCACCGACCCCCAACACCTCGCCCACTGGTTCCCCGCCACCGTCACCATCGACGGCGACCACATCACCTACGCCTTCGGCCCCGACGGACACATCACCGAGAACAACCCACCCCACGTCTTCGCCCACACCTGGGGCGACGACGAACTCCGCTGGGAGATCCACCCCGACGGCGCCACCGCCAGCATCCTCACCCTCACCCACACCTTTACCGACCACCACGGCGCCGCCAGCTTCGCCACCGGCTGGCACACCTGCATCCGCGCCCTGCGCGCCACCCTCGACGACCGCCCCACCCCGCACACCGCCGACAAACAACCCGCCGACTTCGCCCGCCTCCACGAGGACTACATCGCCATCCTCGGCCTCGACCCCGCCACCGCCCACCACGGCGACGCACACGTCGAACGCCAGCTCACCCGGCCCGCCGACGACATCTGGCACCTGCTCAACGGCCACGACGCCACCATCGGCGCCCCGCCACCCGAGCCCTTCACCACACCCGGCCTCCAGACCGGAGCGGTCACCCGGACCGAGACCGCCAAACTCCTGGAGTACGACACGCCGACCGGCCCCGTCCGCTGGGAGCTCACCCAAGGCACCGGCCAGGGCGCACGCCTCATCGTCACCCACACCGGCGACACCACGACCCTCGACGCCTGGCGCATCCGCGTCGAGGAACTGGCCTCCTCGCTCGTCAGCTGAGGATTTTGAAGAAAGGGATATGGAAACTGCACCAACCCGCGCCCTTTACAATGTAGATCACTAGATTTCGAGGCCCAACGCCGCCGCCGTCACCCGCCGCGCCCGCCCAGGCTGCACCAGCAGATCCGTCGAATCCGACAGCTGGTCCACACACCCCACCACCGGCAGGTCCCGGATCACCGGATCCGACACCGCCGCCATCAACGCCTCGGCGAACCGGTCACCCCCGATCACCTCGAACGGCCGGTCGAAGAAGCCCCGTACCCGCCCATCCAGCGGCTCGGCCAGCGCCACCCGGTTCTGCAGCGCCGCCACCCGCGCGTACGCGCCCGACAGCCCCTCCTGCCGCTCCCGCCAGGAGCGGGCCGCCACCGCCGCCCCCAGGCACTCCCCCAGCTCCGCCGAGCCCGGCAGCCGCGCCAGCGCGCTGCCCAGCCATTTCGCGTACGGCGGGTAGCGCCGCCGCAGCAGCAGCGCCAGCCGCATCACCTCACGCGCCAGCCGCGCCCCCACCACCGCCGAGCCCAGCTCGTCGCCCACCTCGCCGCACCGGCCGGGGAACGGCTCCTCCTGCGCGATCCGCCGCCACTGACACGCCAGCACATACCGCCACACATCCGGCGGATACCAGCGCAGTGCCGCCCTGGCCGCCTCCAAGGCGCCGCCCTCCAGCCCGTCGTGGAACACCTCGCCCCGCGTCACCTCGGCCAGGCTCTGCCACGGCACCGACAGCCAGTCCAGCAGCGACACCCCGCCCCGCGGGTCGAAGCCCAGCCGCTCCGCCAGCCACGCCCCCAGCTCCGTCACCGTCACCCCGGGCTGCACGCTGCCGTGGTAGCCGAACACGGTCGGAAAGCCGCGGAAACGCTCCGGCAGGCCCGCCGCCACCTTCGCCCGCACCTCGGCCACCGACTCCGCGGCCACGAACACCAGCACCCGCGGCCCCCAGTCATGGTCGGCCGAGCGGGCGGTGTCGAACTCCAGCACCTCCGACCCCGGCCCGATCAACGCCGCACTGTGCGCCACCCCGGGCACCAAGGGCGCCACCACCTCGCCGTAAAAGGCGCGCGACAACTCAATACCTGGCACAAAATCGGACATCACGCCGTCAACTGTGCCGCAGCGCCGTCCGAACCTCACCCGATTTTCCGGAGGCCTGCGCAGGCGTCATCCAGGTGCGCCCGGGGCGTTCCGACGGTGAGCAGGTGGGTGAGGGTGGCGATGAGCCAGCGTTCGCAGCCGTCGGCGTCCCAGCCGGCCCGACCAGGACGGCACTCGGCGTTTCCGTTCAGGGAGTCACACGGGAGGCCAGCACGCGCCGGCGCCGGTAGCCGATCCGCTCATAGACGGTGATGGCCGCCGCGTTGTCGTCGTCCACCATCAGCGCCGCCCGCCCGTAGCCGGTCAGCAGCTCGCGCGACACCCACCGGCACACCCGTTCGGCCAGCCCCCGGCCGCGAAAACGCGCCCGGGTGGCGACCCCGGCCAGCAGGCCCACGGTGGGCGCCGACCACGCGTCCGCCGCCACCGCCGCCAGCTCACCCTCCACGCGCACGCCCGCCCACCGGCTCACCCCGGCCCAGCCGGGCACCGCGTACGAGTCGGGCGCATCGGCCGCCAGCAGCGCCGCGACCTCCGCGTCGGCGGCCGGCTCCAGCCACCCCACCCCATCAGGAGCGGGCCGCTGCAGGGCGGACAGGCTCATCCAGGAGAACGTCCCGGCCGGCTCCAGACCGTCCAGCTTCGCCGTGACCTCGCCCACCAGCTCCCGCTCCCCGAACGGCCGGTAGGAGGGCCCCAGCTCGGCGAGCGCGTGGCCCACCAGCTCCACCGCGCACGAGACGCCGCCCCACACGGCCAGCCGGTCGCGCCGCGACGCGCCCGGCGCGGCGGCCACGACCGCGTCGCCAAACGCCCACGCCCGCGCTCCCCCGCGCAGGCCCTGCGCCGCCCACATCAGCAGGTCGTCGTCACCGCACGCCTGGCGCACCTGCCCGGTATCGGTCAGCTCACGCAGCATTACAAGATCGCGCCGGGCCGGTACGCGGCCGCCTGCGGGTGCGCCGCCACGACCTCGCCCACCCGCTGCGCGACCTCCCGCACCTGCTCGGCCGCCGCGCCGGTGAACGACACCCGATCGGCCAGCAGCCCCTCCAACTGGTCGCGCTCCAGCGGGAAACGGGCGTCGCCGGCCAGCCGCTCCAGCAGCTCGTTGGCCGCGCCGCGCGAGCGCATCGCCAGCGCCGCCGCCACCGCGTGCTCCTTGATCAGCTCGTGCGCCGTCTCCCGGCCCACCCCGGCCCGCACCGCCGCCATCAGCATCTTCGTCGTCGCCAGGAACGGCAGATAGCGGTCCAGCTCCGCGGAGATGACCGCCGGGAAGGCACCGAACTCGTCCAGCACCGTCAGCATCGTCTCCACCAGCCCGTCGAAGGCGAAGAACGCGTCCGGCAGCGCCACCCGCCGCACCACCGAGCACGACACGTCGCCCTCGTTCCACTGATCGCCCGCCAGCTCGCCCGCCATCGAGGCGTAACCACGCAGCACCACGGCCAGGCCGTTGACCCGCTCGCAGGAGCGGGTGTTCATCTTGTGCGGCATCGCCGACGAGCCGACCTGCCCCTCCTTGAACCCCTCGGTGACCAGCTCGTGCCCGGCCATCAGCCGGATCGTCTTGGCCAGCGACGACGGCGCCGCCGCCAGCTGCACCAGCGCGCTGACCGCCTCGAAGTCCAGCGACCGCGGGTAGACCTGCCCCACGCTCGTGAACCGCTCGGAGAACCCCAGATGGGCGGCCACCCGCCCCTCCAGCTCGGCCAGCTTGCCGCGGTCGCCGCCCAGCAGGTCGAGCATGTCCTGAGCGGTGCCGACCGGGCCCTTGATACCGCGCAGCGGGTAGCGGCCGATCAGCTCCTCCAGCCGCCGGTAGGCCACCAGCAGCTCGTCGGCCGCCGTGGCGAACCGCTTGCCCAGCGTCGTGGCCTGCGCCGCCACATTGTGGGAACGGCCGGCGATCACCGTCGCCTCGTGCTCCACGGCCAGGCCGGCCAGGCGCGCCAGCAGCGCCACCACCCGGTCACGCACCAGCAGCAGGCTGTCGCGCACCTGCAGCTGCTCGACGTTCTCCGTCAGGTCGCGCGAGGTCATGCCCTTGTGCACCTGCTCGTGCCCGGCCAGCGCGTTGAACTCCTCGATGCGCGCCTTCACGTCGTGGCGCGTCACCCGCTCACGGGCCGCGATCGAGTCGAGATCGACCTGCTCGACCACCTTCTCGTAGTCGTCGATCGCGCCCTCGGGAACCGCCACCCCCAGCTCGGCCTGCGCCCGCAGCACCGCCAGCCACAACCGCCGCTCAGCGACGATCTTGTAGTCGGGAGACCACAGACGGGCCAGCTCCGGCGAGGCATAACGGGAGGCCAGGACATTCGGGATACGCGGTGTACGCGGCTTGGCGGTCACGTCGGACAAGTCTATTGACACGCCGGCGCCCGCACGGCACCGGGCCGTACGGGCGCTTCGGCTGCCCCGACAGGGGGCGGTCAGGAGGCCGGGGTGAGGACCTTCTCCTCCGGCTTGGGCTCGGCCGGCTTGCGCCGCATCCGCTCCTTGGCCCGCTCCACCATCGTGTAGAGCGTCGGAACGAGGACCAAGGTGAGCAGCGTCGAGCTGATCAGACCGCCGATCACCACGATGGCCAGCGGCTGCGAGATGAACCCGCCCGACCCCGTCACCCCCAGCGCCATCGGCGTCAGCGCGCAGATCGTGGCCACCGCCGTCATCAGGATCGGCCGCAACCTGCGCCGGCCGCCCTCGATGACCGCCTCCACCACGCCCATGCCCTGCTCGCGGTACTGGTTGATCAGGTCGATCAGCACGATCGCGTTCGTCACCACGATGCCGATCAGCATCAGCATGCCGATCAGCGCCGGCACGCCCAGCGCCGTGTCGGTCGCCACCAGCAGCCCGACCGCGCCCGTGGCCGCGAACGGGATCGACACCAGCAGGATCAGCGGCTGCACGAAGCTGCGGAACGTCGCCACCATGATCAGGAAGACGATCGCGATCGCCGCCAGCATCGCCAGCCCCAGATCGGAGAACGCGTCCGCCTGCTGCGCCGACGCGCCGCCGATCTCGTAGGTGGCGCCCGCGGTCAGCGCCAGCCCGTTCAGCTTCGCCGTCAGCGCCTGCGTCACGCTGCCCAGGTTCCCCGCGTCGGCCACCTTGCCCGACACCGTCGCCGAACGCTCACCGTCGATCCGCGTCACCTGAGTCGGCCCGGCCACCTGCCGCACATCCGCCACCGACGACAGCTTCACCATCCCGGACGCGGTCGCCAGCTTCAGATCCTTGATCGCCTTGATGTCGTCCGGCGCGTCCGCGCCACGCAGCACCAGGTCGCTCGCGCGGCCGTCCAAGGTGATCTGACCCAGCGGCGCCCCGCGGAACGCCTGCGCCACCGACTGCCCGACCTGCGCCTCGCTCAGCCCGCGCTCGGCCGCCTTCTCCCGGTCCACCGCGACCTCGACCCGCGGCGCGCTGGCCTCCAGGTTGGACGACACGTCACGCAGCCCCGACACCTCGCCCATCGCGGTCTTGACCGTGTCGGCCGCCGTGCGCAGCGTCTCGGCGTCGGGCGCCTGCACGATCACGTCGATCGAGTCGGAGGAGAACCCGCCCCCGCCGGCACCGCCCACCTTGACCTCGCCGACGCCGGACAGCTCCTTGATGCGGTCGCGCAGCACCTGCTGCACCTTGTCCGCGTCGGACCCCTCCTTGATCGTCACAGAGTACGACGCCCGGTCCGCGCCGCCGCCGACCGCGCCACCCTGCATGGCGTTACCGCCACCCACGTTCACCTGGTACGTCTCCACGCCGTCCAGGTCCTTCAGCACGCCCTCCACCTTCTGGGCGGCCTTGTCGGTGGTCGCCAGATCCGTACCGACCGGCATCTTCTGCGACAGGGAGATCGTGTTCTGGCCCGAGGAGTCCAGGAAGTTCGTCTGCAACCCGCCCGCCAGGCCCATCGTGGCGACGAACACCGCCACCCCGATCAGCACCGTCGTCAGCTTGAACCGGGTCGCGAACCGCAGCACCGGCAGGTAGGCCCGCTGCAACGGCGAGCGCAGCTCCTTGGCCTCGGCCTCCTCACGCTGCTTGCGCGCCTGCTCCGGCGTCAGCTCCGGCGTCTTGAGGAACCAGTACGCCAGCACCGGCACCACCGTCAGCGACACCACCAGCGAGGCCAGCAGCGCCACCGCCACCGTCACCGAGAACGGGCCGAACAGCTCGCCCACCATGCCGCCCACGATCGCGATCGGCGCGAACACCGCCACCGTCGTCAGCGTCGAGGCCGTCACCGCCCCCGACACCTCGCGCACCGCCGCCAGGATCGCCTGCAGCCTGGCCTCGCCGTAGGCGAGATGCCGCTTGATGTTCTCCAGCACCACGATCGAGTCGTCCACCACCCGGCCCACCGCGATCGTCAGCGCGCCCAGCGTCAGCATGTTCAGCGAGTAGTCGCCCGCCCACAGCACGATCAGCGCGATCACCACCGACAGCGGGATCGACACCGCCGTCACCAGCGTCGAACGCACCGACAACAGGAACACCAAGATGACCAGCACCGCGAACGCCAGCCCCAGCAGGCCCTCGGTCGTCAGGCTCCGGATCGACTCCTCCACGTACGGCGCCTGGTCGAACACCACCGACACCGCCGTGTCCGAGCCGTCGCCCAGCGCCTTGGTCAGGTCCGGCAGCTTGGCGCGGATGTCGTGCGAGATCGACACCGCGTTGCCGTCGGGCGTCATCGTCACCGACACACCCAGGCTCGACGTGCCGTCCGTACGGGTGATCGTCGTCGCGTCCGCCAGCCCCTGCTTGATCTCCGCGACGTCGCCCAGCTTCACCGGCTTGAGCGGCTTCGGCTTGGCCTGCTGCTGCGGGAAGGCCGACTGGCTCGGCTGCCCCTGACCCGGCCGCGCCGTCTGCCCCGTCGGGGGCCGCGTCTGGGACTGGCCCTGCTGCTGACCCTGCTGCTGGGGGACGGCCGCCGGCTGGGCCGGGGTCAGATACAGGTCCTTCAGCTTGGCCACCGAGTCGACCCGCGCGCCCACCTGCACCGTCAGCGACTTGCCGTCAGAGGTCAGCGTGCCCGCCGGGATCGGCGTGCCGTTCGCCTTCAGCACATCGGGGATCTGCGCGGCCGACACGCCCGCCGCCGCCATCTTCTTGGCGTCCGGCTCGATCGTCACCACCTCGTCGCGGGTGCCGGTGACCTGGGCCTCCCGTACGCCCTCCACGCCCTGCAGCTCCGGCACCACGATCCGGCGCAGCTTGTCGGCCATCGCCCGCTCGTCGCCGCCGTCGCCCACCGCCAGCACCACCACCGGGATGTCGTCGGTGTTGCCCGCGACCACCTGCGGGTCCACTCCGTCCGGGAGGGTGACCCTGCTGATGGCCTGCTGCATCTTGTTCAGCGACGACTCGACGTCGGTGCCGTACTCGAAGGCCACCTGGATCTGCGCCAGGCCCTCCTTCGACGTCGAGGTCATCTGCTCCATGCCGGCCAGGCCCTGGAAGGACTCCTCGATCGGCTTGGTGACCTGATCCTCGACGATCTCCGGCGAGGCGCCGGGGAACGGCGCGACCACGAACGCGCCGGGAAAGCTCAAAGACGGCAGCAACTGCTGTTTCAACTGCGGGATCGTGAACGCGCCGAACGCGCTGATCACGACCGCGACCAAAATCACAAGGCTGCGGTTGAGCAGACTCAACCGGGCGAATGCGGTCATAGGCGTCCCCTCCAAGAGTACGCCCCAGACTAACACTTCGCCTTGAACGAATATTTAGACAGATTGAGCTTTCCTGATAACCTTCTCAGGAAGCGAGAGGTGAGCGTGAGCGACGAACGCGAAGACTTGATCCGCAGGATCACCGAAACACAGCGTGGCATGGGGCGACTGTTCGCCCAGCACCAATCCCCCTTGTTCTCCTCCAACCTCACCATCCGGCAGCTCCACGTCGTCATGCTCCTGTCCCTCAACGGCTCCGCCTCAGGACAGGACCTCGCCCACCACCTCGGCGTCAGCCTCGGCACCGTCACCGGCATCGTCGACCGCCTCGTCGCCCAGGGCCTCGCCACCCGGCACGAGGACCCCCAGGACCGCCGCGTCCGCCGCGTCGAACTCTCCCCCGCGGGCACCGCCCTGATCGAGGAGATCAACAACGCCGGCTTCGAGCACTACCGCCGCATCCTCGACCACCTCGACACCGACACCCTCCGCTCCCTGGAGCAGGTCACCCGGACCATCCGCGCGGTGGCCGACAAGCTCTACAACACCTGACACCCTCGGTCGGCCCGGCGTCATGCGCATGACGCCGGGCCTGTCACCTCGCTGTTGTTGTGGTTTTTTGATGTGTGTAGGGTTGAACCAAACCGGGCGCCTTTACGTTGTAGATTCCGTAGCCAGCCGGGACAGCACCTCCGGCAAGTCCCCCTCGTGCACCACCGTCAGCCGCCGCGTCGCCCGCGTCACCGCCACGTACAGATCCTGGCCTCCCATCGGCGACTGCCCCAGGATGCCCGCCGGATCCACCACCACGACCGCGTCGAACTCCAGCCCCTTGGCCTGCCCCACCGTCAGCGCCACCACGGGCGCGTCCAGGTCCCCGTCGGGGAAGAGCGCGGACACCGCCGCGTGGCGGGCGTCGGAGGAAACGACGCCCACCCGGCCCTCGCCGATCAAGGCCAGCTCCTCCGCCACCAGGCCCGGCAGCCCCGACAGCGGCATGCGCACCGCGCGCGGCGGCGCGCCGCCCTCGCGTACCGACTCCGGCGGATCCTGGTCCGGCGCGAACGCCCGCAACACGTCCGCCGCCACCGCCATGATCTCCACCGGCGTGCGGTAGTTGACCAGCAGCCGCTCCACGCGCCAGCGCCCCGCCAGGAACGGGTCCAGCACCTCCCCCCACGAGCGCGCGCCCGCCGCCGACCCGGTCTGCGCCAGGTCGCCCACCACGGTCAGCGACTTCGCCGGCACCCGCCGCATGATCATCCGCCAGGCCATCGGCGACAGCTCCTGCGCCTCGTCCACGATCACATGACCGTACGCCCACGTCCGGTCCGCCGCCGCCCGGTCGGCCGTCGTCAGGGCCGGCCCGTCGTCGGCGTGCCGCTCGGCCAGCACGTCGGCGCGATCGAAGACGCCCTCCTCCAGCACGCCGGTCGTCTGGAGGACCTCCCGCGCGTACAGCTCCTGCTCGGCCTGCTCCCGCGAGGCCCGCCTGGCCGCCACCCGGCGGGCGGAGTCGTCCTCGCCCAGCAACTCGGCCGCCTCGTCCAGCAGCGGCACGTCACCGACCGTCCACCCGGCCTCCGGCGAACGCAGCAGTTCGTGCCACTCCAGGCCCGAGGGCGCCACGGCCCACAGCGTGTCGAACGACGACAGCAGCTCGGAGATCAGCCGCTGCGGCGTCAGCTCCGGCCACAGCTCGTCCACGGCCCGCCGTACGACCGGCTCGCCCCACAGCCGCTGCGAGGCCAGCTCCAGATCCAGCTCGTCCAGGTCGCCCTCCAGGTCGAGCGGCTGCGACAGCTCCGGCTCGTCCTCGATGACCAGCTCCTCGATGTGCAGCGACTCCTCCAGGGCCCGGGCCTCGGCCTTGGCCAGCTCCTTGAGCAGCTCGGTGACGTACAGCTTGCGTGCCATGTTGTGCGGCAGGCGCACCGCCTGCGCCCGCTCGCGCAGCCGCAGGCACCTCTCGCGGGGCACCCGCAGGCTCAGCCCGTCCAGCTCGACCACGAGGTCGCCCTGGGGCACTCCCTGACGCAGCTCCAGGGCGCGGGCGACCACTTCCGCCATCCGCACGTCGCCCTTGACCATCGCCGCCGCCGGCGTGTCGGCAGCGCTCACCCGCACCCCCGGGAACATCTCCTCGACCGTGGTCATCACCACCTGCGTCTCCCCCAGCGCCGGCAGCACCTGGCTGATGTAGCGCAGGAACATCGGGTTGGGCCCCACCACCAGCACGCCGCGCCGCTCGAGCGTGTCGCGGTGGGTGTAGAGCAGGTACGCCGCCCGGTGCAGCGCCGCCACCGTCTTGCCGGTGCCCGGCCCGCCCTGCACCACCAGCGCCCCCTGCAGCGAGGAGCGGATGACCCGGTCCTGCTCGGTCTGGATGGTGGCCACCACGTCGCCCATCCGGCCCGTCCTGCTACGCCGCAGCGCCGCGAGCAGCGCCGCCTCGCCCACGAGCGAGCGCCGGTCGCCGTCGCTCATCCGCTCCAGGTCGAACACCTCGTCGTCGATGCCGACCACCATGCGGTCCTTCAGATGCAGGTGCCTGCGGCGCACCAGGCCACCCGGGTCGGTGGCCGTGGCCACGTAGAACGGCCGCGCCGCAGGGGCCCGCCAGTCGATCAGGACCGACTCGTGGCTCTCGTCGCGCAGCCCGATCCTGCCGACGTACGTGCCGGCGCCCGAGGCGTCGTCGATGCGGCCGAAGCACAGGCCGCGCTCGACCGCGTTCAGCTGGGCCAGCCTCCTGGCGTGCTCGGAGGCCATCGCCTCGCGCTCGACCATCGCCTGGCGGGTGCCGCCGGCCCTGCCGTACACCTCACGCAGCGCCGCCTGCGCCCGCTCCCTGGCGACGTCGAGCCTGCCGTACAGCCACGCCACAGTGCGCTGTTCGCTGTCAAGGGCTTCCGCGAGACTATCTTGACGATTAGCCATTCGGTGGTATACTCCTAACCGGAAGGGGTGTGGAGCTCTGCTTTTTGAAATGGAGCATTCGAGCTTAACCCCGCGCGAGGGCGTGCGCAAACGATCAGGTCAGCGACCGTTTGCCCGGCATGCCCCCACTTCTCCGGCGCGTCCTTCATCGCTCAGGCAGTAACGTGATCCGGTGCCCCGCCTGCCCCTTTTCTGCGTAGCCGTCCTGACCGTCGCAGCCGGTGTGGGAGTGCGCGCGTTGTTCGACGGACCTGTGCCGAAATACGCGGGCGATGCCCTCTACACCGTGTTGATCTACATGCTCGTGGTGCTGATCCTCCCCAGGATCAGGCCCTGGGTGGCGGCGGCGCTTTCGGCCGGGGCGAGCTGGGTGATCGAGTTCGCCCAGCTCGGGGAGATCCCGGCCGTGCTGCGGCCACTGCTGGGCAGCACGTTCAACCCGCCCGACCTCTTCTGGTACGCGGTGGGCGCCGCGGCGGCCTGGGCCGCGCACACGCTCTGGCTACGAAGGACGGGATGACGGCATACCGGACCGTCCCGCCGCCTACGGGTGGAGGACCTTCATGAGGGGCAGCGGGTTGATGTAGTCGCGATAGGTCACGACCTGCCCCTCCCGCACCCGGAAGACGGCCAGCGGCCGCTGCTCGAACGGCTCCCCGGTGGCGGTGACCGTGCCGTGCGCCACGTACTCGACGATGACCACCTCCGGGTCGAGAGTCTCGTGCATCTCCACGTCGGTGTAGTCGTGGAACGTGATCAGGTGCCTGTTGGCGGCCAGGAACGCCCCGATGGCCTGCCTGCCGCGCAGCTCTCCCGGGACGCCGTCAGGGCGGTACGGCCATTCGATCATCCCGTCGGGGGCCATGAGCTCCAGGAAGCGCTCGTGATCGCCCGCGAGGCCGGCCCGCATGATTTCTTCCACGACTTTCGTTGAACGCATGTTCATTGAATGACCGTACAACGAAAGTCCGGGCTCGTTCAACGTTCGTACAATGAAACGATGACCGAGCCGCCCCGCCGCACCCGCGCGCAGCAACGCCGCGACACCGAAGCCCGGATCCTGACCGCAGCCCGCGAGACCTTCGCCGGGCTGGGCTACGAGCGCACGACGATCCGCGCGGTCGCCACCGCGGCCGGGGTCAACGCGGGCCTGGTGATGCATTACTTCGGGTCGAAAGAGGAACTGTTCGCCCGCGCGGCCCACCTCTCACCCCACGAGCTGCCCCCTGGCGACCCGGCCGAGGCCCTGCTCGCCGTGCTGCGCGAGCGCCTGGAGGGGGAGCCCGTGGCATCCCTGGTGCTGCTGCGCTCGATGCTCACGCACACCGAAGCGGCCGACGGGCTCCGCGAGGCGGCGAGCGAGTGGCTGGAGCGGATCGAGGCGGCCATCCCGGCCGGCGACGCCGACCTGCGCGCGGGGCTGATCGGCGCGATCATGATGGGCGTGGTCGTCGATCGCTACCTGCTCAAACTCGGCTCCCTGGCCGACGCGCCCGCCGACGACCTCCTCGCCCTCCTTCGCCCCTGTTTCGAGAGCCTGGTCGGCGCCCGGTGAGGACCCGCGCGGGCCTCCTAAGCAGGGGGTGCTAGCTTGTCCGACCATGTCTGACTATCTGCGAGAGCTGTTCTCCCTCGACGGCCGGCGCGCCCTCGTGACCGGCGGCAGCTCCGGCATCGGGTACGCCATCGCCGAGGCGATCGGCAGGGCCGGGGCCGAGGTCGTGGTGGTGGCCCGAAGGCAGGCCGAGCTCGACAAGGCCGTCACCCGGCTGCGCGAGCACGGCGTCACCGCCTCGTGGATCAGCGCCGACCTCGCCGGCCGCGACGACATCCGGCGCGTGTGCGCCGCGGCCGGCGACATCGACATCCTCGTCAACGACGCCGGCAACAACATCCGCAAGCCCATGGCCGAGCTCACCGTCGAGGACTACGAGCGCACCATCGCCGTCAACCTCACCGCCCCCTACCTCCTTGGCCAGCACTTCGGCCCGCGCATGGCCGCCCGAGGCTGGGGCCGCATCATCAACCTCGGCTCCCAGCAGTCCATCAGCGCCTTCGGCGACAGCGGCGCGTACGGCGCCGCCAAGGCCGCCATCGCCGGCCTGACCCGCTCCCAGGCCGAGGCCTGGTCGGCCGACGGCGTGTGCGTCAACACGATCATCCCCGGCTTCGTCCTGACCCCGCTCACCGCGCCCGCCCAGGCCATCCCCGGCCGCGTCGAAGCGCTCGCCGCCCGCCACATGGTCAGACGCAACGGCGTGCCCGAGGACTTCGCGGGCGCGGCGGTGTTCCTGGCCGGCGACGCCTCCGCCTTCGTCACCGGCCAGATGCTCTTCGTGGACGGCGGCTTCTCCGTCCATTGACGAGCTTTGGAGCGCCTGAGCCGGGCGCCTTTACTTTGTAGATTACTTGCGGCGGATCTCCCGCACTCCTGCGCCCTCGTGCCAGACGGTCATGACGATCTCGTCGCCCTCGACTCTCGTCCACACCACCTCCGTCAGCTCGATCCGGAACAGGTGTGAGTCCGGGCTGGGCTGCTGGAACGGCTCCCGCACCGCCTCGTCGGCGACCTCCACGGCCCGTCCGGCCAGCTTCACGTCGCCCTCCCACGTCGACGGGTCACCCTCCCCAGGCTCAGGAGAGGCGACGTGGACCGCCATGCGCGGATCCCGCCGCAGGTCGTGGACCTTGACCGCCCGGGGCATCGACCCCGTCCACAGCTCGCCGTCCCTGAACGTGGTCTCGATGCCGCTGACCCGGGGTGAGCCGTCCTTGCGCAACGTCGCCAGCACCCGGTGCTTGCACGTGCCCATCACGCGCCGCGCCGCGCCGGCCAGCTCCGGCGCCTGCTCCTCGAACTCCTGCCATGAAGCCATGGCGCACATCCTGGCCGACGCCACCGACAGAAACCACGAGGCCGCTCAGGCGCGGCGGCGGGCGCGGTAGGCGCTGGCCTTGGCGCGGTTCTGGCAGGACAGGCCGCAGAACCGGCGCGAGGCGTTCCTGGTGACGTCCATGAAGACCAGCTCGCAGCCCTCCGCCTCGCAGCTGCGCAGCCGCCGGCCCTGGCCGACGCCGATCACCATGGCCAGGGCCGTGGCGGCGTCGGCGGCCCAGGCGTCCACCAGGTCCGCCCCGGGCGCGTGGAAGGCCAGGACGGACGGGTCGCCGTGCAGGTTGGGCACGGCGCCGTGACGTACCAGCGTCTCGTTGAGCGTGGCGACGTCACCCGCGAACGCCGCGTGCAGGTCGGCGGCCACGTGGGCGAGCCGGTCGGTGTCCGCGCCGGTCAGCGCGCGGCTGGGAGGCCGGCCCTGGCGGGTGAACGCCTCCTCCAGCGCCGCCCTCGGGTCCGCGGGCGGCTCCACGGGACGGCCATGGGCCCAGGCGACCGACAGCTCGTTGACCAGCAGGACGGCCAGCTCCACCCACCTGCCGACATAACTGTCTATTTGCGATTGACCAGTGATGCGCCAAGCCTCTATCGTCACTGGCATAGTTTATCTAGACAGTGAGGGATTGTCGTGAGCGCATTGTCCGGGCTCGCCCGCCGCATGTGGCACCAGCTTGAGCCGATCCACG
Organism: Nonomuraea helvata; assembly: GCF_039535785.1. Classification (NCBI taxonomy): domain Bacteria; kingdom Bacillati; phylum Actinomycetota; class Actinomycetes; order Streptosporangiales; family Streptosporangiaceae; genus Nonomuraea; species Nonomuraea helvata. The sequence goes on along the minus strand of NZ_BAAAXV010000012.1, from coordinate 204,442 downwards.
CGGTGCTGTACTTCTCGCCTCAGGCGTTCGAGGAGGCGGCCACGCTCGGCTACGACGTGGAGTCCCGCTGGCCGAGCTACTTCGCCTACCGCACGGCGCCGCTCGGGCGGGCGGGCAGCCGGCTGGCCACGGCCACGTACTACAGCTTCAGCCCGCGCATGATCGGCGAGCACGTGCCCGCCGCCTGGGAGGTCGCCACCCCTGAGCGGGTGCTGCAGGCGCGGCTGACCGCGGTCGACAGGACCTACCGCCACCTGCTGGGCGACAAGGTGGCCGGACCGGACGTGGCGGAGGCGGCGGAGCTGGCCAGGCGGGCCGCCGAGAGCGTGGCGGTGGCCGGGCGGCCGCTCGCCGCGGCCAACCTCGACCTGCCCTGGCCCGACGAGCCGCACCTGGTGCTCTGGCAGGCTGCCACCGTGCTGCGCGAGCATCGCGGCGACGGCCATCTGGCGGCGCTGCTGGCCGCCGGGCTGGACGGGTGCGAGGCGCTGGTGTCGTTCGCCGCGATCGGCGCCGCCCCGGCGGCCAACTTCGCCGGGCGCGGCTGGAGCGAGCAGGAGTGGGACGCCGCCCGCGAACGGCTGGCCGCGCGCGGCCTGGTCGACCTCGACGGGCAGGCCACCGAGCGGGGACGGGAGCTGCGCGACCAGGTGGAGCGGATGACCGACGGGCTGGCCGCCGAGCCGTGGCGGCTGCTGGGCGAGGAGCGCGCCGAGCGGCTGGCCCGGCTCGCCGGGCCTTTCCTGGGCGCGGTCTTCGAGGCCGGGCTGCTGCCGATGACCAGCACCCTCGGCATCGCCACCGTCAAGGCCCCCGACTAGCCCGCTCCCCCGGGCAGGCCGCTTCTGCGCACGCCACCGAGGGCCGGGGGTATGGGCCGGCGTACGGAGAATCAGCCGAAGCCCGGCACGGGCTGCCAGATGCTGATCTGCGTTCCCTGGTCGTCGGTGCAGGCGCAGCCGCGACCCGACTTGCTGTCGTACACCGCGCCGGTGCTGCCGCCCAGCTCCCGCACCCGTTCGACGGCCGTGTCGAGGTCGGTGACGTGGTAGTAGAGGTTCGGCTGCGAGGAGGGCCCGTCGGAGACGAAGCCCATCGGCACGGCCGTGTTCGTGACGTGCAGGTACGTGTCGTGCTCCCGCTTGAACTCCCAGCCGAACAGCGCCCCGTAGAAGGCGGCCGCCCGGTCCAGGTCCGCCACGGACAGCGTGTAGTACCCCAGCTCGGCACTCATGTATGCACCTCCGCAATAGTTGTCGCTATCGTTAAGGATTAACACCCTAACGGAAGCAGGCAACAATTAACACCAACGTTAACGATCTGGACGCCACGCTGGCGGCGCTCGCCGACCCCACCCGGCGCAAGGTCATCGACCTGCTGCGCGACGGGCCGCGACCGGCGGGTGAGCTGGCGCAGGCCGTGCGGATGAGCGCCCCCGCCCTCAGCAGGCACCTGCGCGTGCTGCGGGCCGGCGGTCTCGTTCGCGCCGAGGCGGGCGGCGCCGACGCCCGGCTGCGCCTCTACACGCTGCGCCAGGAGCCCTTCACCGCGCTGCAGGCCTGGCTCGACCAGGTGCAGGCGTTCTGGGCGGAGCAGCTCGGCTCGTTCAAGGACCACGTGGAGCGCGGCCGGTGACCTCCGTCCGAGCCGGCGTCACCGTGCCCGTCGACCCGGCGGCCGCGTTCCGGATCTTCACCGACGAGATCGACCGCTGGTACGTGCGCGGCCGCCACAGCTGGGTCGACCCCGCCCGTGCGACCGGCATCCGCTTCCAGGACGGCTACCTGCGCGAGCTGTGGTCCGACGGCGGCCACGTCGACACCGGCAGGATCATCGCCTGGGAGCCGCCGCACCGCCTCGTCTGGGCCGACCTCATCAACCCCACCGGCCGGATGGAGATCGAGGTGACGTTCCGCCCGGTCGAGGGCGGCACCGAGGTGCTGCTCGAGCACCGCGGCCTGGACACCCTGCCCCCGGACGTGGCCGGGCGCATCCGGCGCGGCTACTCCTGGAACATCGTGCTGCGCTGGTTCGCCGACCAGTGGAAGGACTAGCGGCGGCCGTACTTCTTGTGCACGGCCTGCTTGCTCACCCCGATCGCGTCGGCGATCTGCGCCCACGCCAGCCCCGCCACCCTGGCCCGCCGCACCTGGACCGCCTCCAGACGCTCGATCTCACGGCGCAGCGCGGTGGTGGCGTGCAGTGCCAGCAGCGGATCGTCGTCCTGAGCCTGCCTCACGAGGGTCGCCAGGTCGTTCGTCATGCACTAAAGGTAGTCCAGGAGCAGCCGGTTGATCTCCTCAGGCCGTTCCATGGCCGGCAGGTGGCCGGCCCACTCCAGCTCCACCAGCCGCGCCCGCGGCAGCTCACCGGCCAGGTGGCGGGCACTGGCCAGGAAGTACGGCAGATCGTGCGCGCCGGCCACCACCAGCGCGGGCACGTCGATCTTCGCCGGCTCGATCTCGCCCTCCGCCTGCTCGGGCTCCGGATCGGCGGCCAGCTGCACCTCGAACGCGTGCCGCTGCATCTCCACCACCCGCCCGAACGCCTCCCGTGACGCCTCGGGCCCGAGCAGGGTGTGCGCGTTCAGCTCGGCCGCGCCCTGGACGTCGCCCTCCTTCAGCAGGCGCCGCTCCTCCGCCCAGTACGCCCGCAGGTCGTCCGTGGGCGGCAGCGTGGAAAGCGGGTTGAGCAGCACCAGCCGGTCGGCGAGCCCGGCCGCGGCCAGCTCCAGCGCGACCCGGCCCGCTCCTGACGCCCCGACCAGCGCCGCGCGGCTCACCTCCAGCTCGGCCAGCAGCCGGGCCACGTCGCCCGCGTCGCTGTAGGGCCCGTCCGCCCGGAACGCGCTCCGCCCGTACCCGCGGAAGTCCACCGTGATCACCCGGAAGCGGCCGGACAGGGCTTCCACCTGCGCGTCCCACATCCTGGAGTCGACCGCCGTCGAATGCAGCAGCACCACGGGCTCGCCCGTGCCGTGTTCGGCGTGCCAGATCGTCATCGTGCCTCCACCACCAGTCGCACACCCAGTCCGATGAGCACCACGCCGGAGATCTGCTCCAGCCGCCGGCGCACCGCCGGCCTGCTCAGCCACGCCTTCGCCCTGCCGACCGCCCAGATGAGCAGCCCGTACCAGAGCAGGTCCACCAGCACCCACACCACGGCCAGCGTCACGAGCGTCAGCGGCACGTTCCGCCCCGCCGGGACGAACTGCGGCAGGAACGACATCGCGAACACCGCCGCCTTCGGGTTGGCCAGGCACGTCCCCACCCCCGCCAGGTACGGCCCGCGCCAGCCCGGCACGACCGCCCCGTCGGAGGCCGCCTCTGACGGCTGAGCGCCCTTGCGGGCCTGCCACAGCGCCTGCGCGCCCATCGCCACCAGCACCACGGCGCCCACGATCCGCATCAGGTCGTAGGCCAGCTGCGAGGCCACCAGCAGCGCCGACAGGCCGAACGCGGCGGCCAGCCCCCACAGCAGGATCCCTGTCTCGTTGCCCAGGGTGGCGGCCATTCCGGAGCCGCGGCCCGCGCGCAGCGTCTGCCGCAGGATGATGGCCGTGCTGACCCCGGGCACCATGGCGATCAGGACGCACGCGCCCACGAAAGCTAGAAGATACATGCCGGGCATGCTCCCAGAAGAGTGTCCGAATATCGCCCGAATAAAGGGTCAACCGTACATCTTGTGCAGTTCTGCGACCGCCTCGCACATCGCCGCCCGCAGCTCCGGCGGCCCGAGCACCTCGACGGCGGCCCCCATCCGCAGCAGCATCCAGCGCCCGTGCGAGATCGACTCGATGGGCACCGTGAGCGTCACCCAGCCCTCCGGATCGGGCTGCGCCGCGACGGCCAGCGCGGCGCCCACGACATCGGAGCCCATCGTGTACGCCAGCAGATCGGCATAGCCGGGAGCCAGCCTGATCACGGCCTCGGCCGTGTACATCCGCTCGCGGAACTCCTTGGCGTACTCCTGCCAGAACCCGCCCAGGTCGAACTCCTCGGGCCGGGCGAACCGCCCCGGCAGCGTCTCCATCGTCAGGATCCGCGCCACCCGGTACGTGCGCGGGCTGCCGCCCTGCTCGTTGTGTGGGCGTGGCGCGGCCACCATGTACCAGGAGCCGCCCTTGAGCACCAGCCCGTACGGGTGCACCACCCGGTCGACCTCCTGCTGCCCCCAGCGCCGGTACGTCATGTGCAGCGGCCGCTGGTCCCACACCGCCTCGGCCACCTCGCTCAGATGCGGCACGTCGTCGGCCGAGCGGTACCAGCTCGGCACGTCCAGCAGGAACCGCTCACGCATCCGCGAGGCGTGCGAGCGCGGCTCGGGCGGCAGCGCGGCCAGCAGCTTCAGCTCCGCGGTGGCGGCCACCTCGGCCAGCCCCAGCTCGGCCGCCGGACCGGGCAGCCCGGCCAGAAACAGCGACGAGGCCTCCTCGGCCGTCAGTCCGTTCAGCCGGGTGCGGTAGCCGTCGAGCAGCTGGTAGCCGCCGGCCGGTCCCCGGTCGGCGTAGACGGGCACGCCGGCCGCCGACAGCGCCTCCACGTCGCGGTAGACCGTACGGACCGACACCTCCAGCTCCGCGGCCAGCTCGGGCGCGGTCATGCGGCCGCGCGTCTGCAGGAGCAGCAGCAGGGAGAGCAGGCGGCTGGCACGCATGGTCCCATTGTATTGCGCACATATGTCGTGTTTGTATGAACATATGGATCGTTTGCGCGCCATCATGAACACCTTGCGCACCAACGACAGCGTCTCGGTCGCCGAGCTGGCCACCGAGCACGGCGTCTCCGAGATGACCATCAGGCGCGACCTGGACGAGCTGGCCCAGCAAGGAGTGGTGCGCCGGGTCAGGGGCGGGGCGCTGTCGCTGCTGCTGCGCGGCGAGGAGCCGCCGTTCGGCGTGCGCGAGCGGGAGGCGGTGGAGGCCAAGCAGCGCATCGGCGCTGAGGCGGCGGCCCTGATCGCCGACGGGGAGGCGGTGGTGCTGGACGGCGGCACGACCGCGCTGGAGGTGGCCCGCGCCCTGCACGACCGGCGCCTGACCGTGCTGCCGCTGGCGCTGCAGGCGGTGGCGCTGCTGGCCTCGGCGCCGCGCGTGCGGCTGGTGCTGCCCGGCGGCGAGGTGCGCCAGGGCGAGCTGAACGTCATGGGGCCGCTGACCGAGAGCTCGTTGAAGGCGCTGCGGTTCGACACGGCGGTGATCGGCTGCTGCGGGCTGTCGGCCGAGCACGGGCTGACCGCGCACGACCTGCCCGAGGTGGCGGTCAAGCAGGCGGCCATCGCCTCGGCGCGGCGGGTGATCGTGGCGTGCGACTCGGGCAAGTTCGCGCGTACGGCGTTCGGCGCGGTGTGCCCGATCTCGCGGCTGGACGTGGTGGTGACCGACCCCGGCATACCGGGCGAGGAGCGCGACGCCCTGATGGCGGCCGGGGTGACGGTCAGGGAGGCTGTGTGAGAGCCGCGCCCGGCACCCGGCGGGGCGCCCTGGTGCGGGAACGTACGGCGGTCTACCTGCTGTTCTTCCTGGCCGGCGCGGCCATGGGCACCTGGACGGCCCGCATCCCCGCGATCAAGGAGCACCTCGGGCTGGGCGACGGCCACTTCAGCCTCGCCCTGCTGGCCATCGCCGGCGGGGCCATGGCCGGGATGACCGCGGTGGGCCGGCTGGTCGACCGCCACGGCAGCAGCCGCGTCATGATCCCGGCCGCCCTCCTGCAGGGCGTCGTGCTCGTGCCGCCCGCCTACGCCCCGAACCTGTGGGCGCTGGCGGGCACGCTGCTGGCGTTCGGGACCGTGCACGGGATCCTCGACGTGGCCATGAACGCCAACGCGGTGGAGGTGGAGCGGGCCCACGGGCGGCCGATCATGTCGTCGTTCCACGCCGTCTACAGCATCGGCGGGTTCGCGGGCGCCACGGCGGGCGGCCTGTTCGCGCATCTCGATCTGTCGGCCGCCGCCACGTTCGCGTCGGTGGGCGCGGTCGTCGTGCTGCTGGCGGTCTGGGCGGCCCGCTGGGCCCTGCGCTCGCTCCCGTCCCCCGCCGAGGACCCGTCGATCGAGGGCGGCTCGGCCGCGCGGCCGAAGGGGATCGTGTTCCTGGGCGTGCTGGCGTTCTGCTGCCTGGTGGGCGAGGGCGCCTCGGCCGACTGGAGCTCGGTCTACCTGCGCGAGGACCTGGCCGCCTCGCCGGGGCTGGCGGCGGCGGGGTATGCCGCGTTCTCCATCATGATGACGGCCGGGCGGCTGGCGGGCGACCGGCTGGCGGCCAGGTTCGGCGCGGTGCCGCTGGTGCGCTGCTGCGGGTTGCTGGCCGCGACGGGGCTGGGGCTGGCGCTGCTGGGCGGGCACCAGGTGGCGGGGGTGATCGGGTTCGGCTGCTTCGGGGCGGGGCTGTCGTGCATCGTGCCGCAGGTATTCTCGGCCGCCGGCCACCGCGATCCCGCCTTCGCGGGCCGGGCACTGGCGCGGGTGGCCTCCATCGGGTACATGGGGATCCTGTCGGGGCCGGTGTTCATCGGGGCCGCGGCCGAGCTGACCGGGCTGCCCCTCGCGCTGGCCATCCCGGCGGTGCTGGCCGCCTTCGTCGCCCTGACCGCCACTGCGCTGCGCCCCCGTACCTCCGCTTCCGCCGGCCGCTAGCGCGAGGCGTGCTCCTCGCGGGCGGACACGACCTCGGGCATGCGCTCCTCCACCCACTCCAGCAGGGGGATCAGGCGCTCGGCGGCCTCGCGGCCCAGCGCGGTGAGGCTGTATTCGACCCGGGGCGGGATCGAGGTCTCGGCCACGCGCAGCACCATGCCGTCGCGTTCGAGGGCGTGCAGCGTCTGGGACAGCATCTTCTCGCTCACCCCGTCGACGCGGCGGCGCAGCGCGTTGAAGCGGTAGGGCCCTTCGTGCAGGGCCACCAGCGCCAGGATCGCCCATCGGCCGGTGAGGGTCTCCAGCACCGTGCGCGAGGTGCACCTGCGCGAGAAGACGTCTGCCACCAGCTCATCGAACTCCTCCATGGAAGACAGCTTACGCCTTTGGGTGTACTTTCTGATAGAAAGCACTAACCAACAGAAAGCACTGAGGGAGAGAAACCATGATCGTGGTAACCGGAGCGAGCGGACACCTGGGCCGGCTGGTGGTCGAGGAGCTCACGAAGCGGGTCCCCGCCGCGCAGGTCGTCGCGGCCGCGCGTACCCCGCAGAAGGCCGCCGACCTGGGCGTCGAGGTCCGTGAGGCCGACTACGACCGGCCCGAGACGATCGAGGCCGCCGTACGGGGCGCCGCCAAGGTGCTGCTCATCTCCGGCATCGAGCCCCAGCGGGTGCGCCAGCACGCGGCCGTCGTGGACGCGGCCAAGCAGGCCGGAGCCACGCTCGTCTACACCAGCGCGCCCAGGGCCGACAGCACCGAGGCCGCCCTGGCCGCCGACCACCGGGCGACCGAGGAGTACATCAAGGCGGCCGGGGTGACGTACACGATCCTGCGTAACAACTGGTACAACGAGGTCTACGAGCAGTCGATCGTCACCGCGCCCGAGCTCGGCGCCGTGTACGGCGCCGCCGGCGACGGTCGGGTCGCCTCCGCCTCACGCGCCGACTACGCCGCCGCGGCGGCCGCCGTGCTGACCGGCGAGAGTCACGACGGCAAGGTGTACGAGCTGGCCGGCGACACCACCTGGAGCCGGGCCGACCTGGCCGCCGAGATCTCCAAGGTCACCGGCAAGGAGGTCGCCTACCGGGACCTGCCGAAGGACGAGTACGCGGGCGTCCTGGCCGGCGCCGGCCTCCCGGCCGCGTTCGCGGAGCTCCTGGCCGACGTGGACGTCAACATCTCCCGCGGCTGGCTCGACGACACGTCCGGCACGCTGCGCGAGCTCATCGGCCGCCCCACGCAGACGATCGGCGACTACGTCCGCTCCCTGCTGGCCTGACCCCGCAGCCGTCTTGGGGCGCCCCGCTTGCCATGGAGGCGCCCCTTCAGGGGCCGAACTGCTGCCACCCCAGCCTGGCGACCAGGGCCACCACGACGCACAGCAGGACGATCCGCACGAAGCCGGCACCGCGCCTGAGCGCCATCCGCGCGCCGACCTGGGCCCCGGCCACGTTGCACACGGCCATGCCGAGCCCGAGCGCCCAGTTCACGTGCCCCTGGAGCCCGAACACCACGAGCGCCCCGAGGTTCGTCCCGATGTTGATGATCTTGGCGGAGGCGGAGGCCGAGACGAAGTCGAGCCCGAGGATGGTGGTGAAGGCGATGATGAGGAACGTCCCCGTACCGGGACCCACGATGCCGTCGTAGAAGGCGATCCCGACCCCCGCCGTCGCCACGGCGGCGAACACCCTGGCGTCGGTGCGCAGATGAGGCACCGGCACGGCCCCGAGCGCGGGCCGCAACGTCACGAACGCGGCCACACCCAGCAGCACCACCATGACGAGGGGCCGCAGCACCTCGGCCGAGATCGCCGCCGCCGCCCACGCCCCTAATCCGGCGCTCACCACGGCCAGTGCCGCGCCCGGCAAGGCCACCTGCCGATCGACCTTGGTGGACCGGGCGTAGGCGATGGCGGCCGACGTGGTCCCGAAGACCGAGGAGAGCTTGTTGGTGGCCATCGCCTCGACGGTCGGCATTCCGGTCATCATGATGGCGGGAAGCTGCAACAGCCCGCCGCCGCCCACGACGGCGTCGACCCACCCCGCCCCTGCCGCTGCGGCCAGCAACACCAGGACCTGCTCCAGCGGCACGCCACTCCCCCGTTTTCCCCCGATAAACGCAAAGAGTGTACAAGGTGCACTTTGACCGGTTTTCGCCGCTCGCTCATCCTCGACAGCGCCGTCAAGCGGTGGTGAGCCGGCCGACGCGCTCCACCATCTCGTCGGGGTCAGCGTCGAACGTGTGCCAGAACACGTGGTCCACGCCCATCGCCCGCACCTCGGCCAGGTCCTCGGCAACCTGCTCCACCGAGCCGGTCAGCGGCATCCGCTCGTCCAGCGGCCGGTCCGTGATCACCCCGTTGACCTGGGCCACCACCGGGCCCGAGCCCTTGCCGTACGTCTCGACGGCCTGCCTGAGCTGGTCCCAGGCGAACACGACCACGGTGATCCCCATCCCCAGCCGGGCCGCCCGCTCGATCGCGGGCGGCGCCGCCGCTCCGGCCAGCAGCGTCAGCCCGGTGGGCTTCGGATTGATCTCCGACTCGGCGATCGTGTAGAAGCGGCCGGCGAAGCTCACCGGGTCGGGGCCCCAGCAGGCGCGCATGGCCGCGACGTGCTCCTCGAACCCCGCTCCGCGACGCCGTACGGGAGTGCCGGTCGCCTCGAACTCCTGCTGCATCCACCCCTGTCCCAGGCCGATCATGGCACGCCCGCCGCTGAGCCGGTCGAGCGTCGCCAGCCGCTTGGCCAGCACGACCGGACTGTGGAACAGCGCGTCCACGACGCTCGTGCCGAGCCGGATCGTGCTGGTCTTGGCCGCGACGTAGGCCAGGGTCTCCAAGGGGTCGTAGACGAGGGCGTTGTTGTCGGGGAGCGGCATGGACTGGTCGGTGCCGGCGAACACCGCCTCGGCCGGCCGCAGCAGCCGTTCGAACGCCCACACCGCCCCCAGCCCCGCCCGCTCCGCCGCCTGCGCCACTCTGCTGATCGCCCCAGGGTCCGCGTGCCGCCCTGACGTGGGGAGACCGATTCCGAGATCCATGCGCTGCTCCTCTCTGTTACCTGTTGGACCGGGGTGGCAGAGAAAAGTCATCGGTCTTTCGGGACGGATCCGGGAAACGGCCCCTCCGAGCTGCCTGCGACCCGAGACCCGCGCGCAAGGGCCCCGGCCACGCAGGCACGAGGAGCCTCACCCGGGCGTGAAGGGCCGGGTGAGGCTCTCGGGTGACCGCTCAGCGGGCGGCGGTCAGGGTGCGCTTTCTGGAGGCGTAGACGTCGTCCACCAGCCCATACGTACGCGCCTGCTCCGCCGTGAAGATCCGGTCGCGCTCGATGTCCTTCCTGATCTCCAGGATCCCCCGCCCCGTGTGCCGGGAAAGGATCTCTTCCTGCTGGTCGCGCATCCGCAGGATCTCCCTGGCGTGGATCTCCAGGTCGCTCCCCTGGCCGCGCCCGCCCTCCGTGTGGGGCTCGTGCAGCAGGACGCGGGCGTGGGGCAGGGCGGCGCGCTTGCCCGCCGTGCCCGCCGCCAGCAGGACCGCCGCCGCCGAGGCGGCCTCGCCGATGCAGACCGTGTGGATCTCCGGACGGACGAACTGCATCGTGTCGTAGATGGCCGTCATCGCCGTGAACGACCCGCCAGGGGAGTTGATGTAGAGGCTGATGTCACGGTCGGGGTCGAGCGACTCCAGCGTCAGCAGCTGGGCCATCACGTCGTTGGCCACGACGTCGTCGATGGGCGCGCCGATGAAGACGACCCGGTCCTCGAAGAGCTTGCTGTAGGGGGTCGTCTCCTTGACCCCGTACGACGTGCGCTCCGAGAACGAGGGCAGCACGTAACGGCCGCTCATATCAGTTCATCCCCTCTGAGATGTGGTCGACGATGCCGTACTCGAGCGCTTCCTGGGCGGTGAACCACCGGTCGCGGTCGGAGTCGGCCTGGATGCGCTCCAGCGGCTGGCCGGTGTGGTGCGCGATGATCTCGGCCATCCGGCGCTTGGTGTAGAGCATGTTGTCGGCCTGGATCTGGATGTCGCTGGCCGAGCCGCCGATGCCGCCGAGCGGCTGGTGCATGACGACCCGGGCGTTGGGCAGGGCGTAACGCTTGCCCTTGGCGCCCGCAGAAAGCAGCACCTGCCCCATGGACGCGGCGAACCCCATCGCCACCGTCGCCACGTCGCACGGAATGAACTGCATCATGTCGTAGAGGGCCAGCCCGGCCGTCACGGACCCGCCCGGCGAATTGATGTAAAGCGTTATGTCGCGCCTCGGGTCCTCGGCCGCCAGCAATAGGAGCTCCCCGCAGAGCCGGTTGCAAATCTCGTCGTCCACCTCTTGGCCGAGAACGACGATGCGCTCCTTCAGCAGGCGCTGACTGAGCTGGTCAGGCCAGGCCGAGCGCTGGTTCTCCGTCATGACGGCCGCCTTTCTGTGCTGGGCATTTCTCGGAAAAACGCTAGACCCGGCGGCCGGCAATTCTCAGATCATTTCGCTGGCGGCGCATTTCTCTAAGAGCGCATTCCACCGAGAGCGAATAACTATCGACATACAATCGCGGATGTGAGAAGGAACCTCCCCCGCCGGTGGGCGTGCCTCATCCTGGGCGGCGCGCTGCTGATGCCGTACATGATGGCCGGGGTCGTCGTCTCGGCTCAGTGGCAGGAGCAGAGCGCCAACCTGCTGCTGCCCATCCAGATCGGAGTGTTCGTGGCGGTGCTGCCGGTGGTGGCCGTGACCGGGCTGTTCCTGCCCGTCCGCGGGCTGGAGGTGAACGCGGCGCAGGGCCTGCTCGGGGCGCACGTCGAGACACCGCCCAGGCAGGCCGGCCGCTCCTGGCAGGAGCGCCGCCGCACGGCCGCCTGGTTCACCCTGCACCTGGCGATCGGCGGCCTGGTCAGCGGCTGCACACTGGCGATCGTGCCGTTCACGCTGGCCACGCTCGCGCTGCCGTTCGCCGGGCAGGCGACGCCGGTCCTCGGCATCGCGGCCGAGCCTGGGTGGCCGGTCGTGCTGTGGATGGCGGGCGGGCTGGCGCTGCTCGCGGCGCTGGTGGCGGTGGCGGCGGGCGCGGGCGAACTGCTCGCCCGGCTGGCTCCCGTCCTGCTCGGCCCCACCCCGGCCGAACGCCTGGCCGCCGCCGAGGAGCACGCCCGTACGCTCGCCGAGCGCAACCGGCTGGCCCGCGAGCTGCACGACTCGGTCGGCCACGCCCTCAGCGTCGTCACCCTGCAGGCCGCGGCCGCGGGCCGGGTCATCGACCGTGACCCCCAGACGGCGAGGACCGCCCTGGCCGCCATCGAGCAGTCGGCCCGCGCCGCCCTGGAAGACCTCGACCACGTCCTGGGCCTGCTCCGCGAGGACGCTCCGGCCAACGACTCACTGGGTGGCCAAGACCTGCCCTGCGCCTCCCGGAACAGCCGCGACGCGGCCGACATCACCCAAGGCGACCACGACACAGGCCACGCCGCCCAGGGGGACCGCGACGCGGATGGCGTGGGACTGCGTGGCCGCGCCATGGCCGGCGTCCCAGACGGCGCCCGCCGCACTTTGCTCCCCGAAGGGGCCCCAGCGGGAGCACGGAGGAACCCTGACCCGGCCGGCCAAACCCGGCGCGGTCCGGACGGGCACGACGGGCGGCGAGGGTCGCGGGCGCCCAGGGCCACGCTGGCCGACCTCGACGAGCTGGTCGCCGCGTCGGGCGCGCAAGTACGGCACGAGGTGGGCGATCTGTCCGCCGTGCCCGCCGTGGTCTCCAGGGAGGCTTACCGCATCGTCCAGGAGGCGCTCACCAACGCCATCAAGCACGGCCGCGCCCCCGTACACCTGACCGCCACCGTGCACGGGGACGACCTGCGGCTCGAGGTCACCAACCCCGGAGGCCGGAACGGCGCCCACTCCGGCGGCAGGGGCGTGACCGGCATGCGCGAGCGCGTCCGGCTGCTCCGCGGCGAACTGGAGGCCGGACCCACCGAGACCGGATGGAAGGTCTCGGTACGCCTGCCGCTACGGTCGAGCCCATGACGCTCAAAGTCGTGATCGCCGACGACGAGGACCTCATCCGCGCCGGCCTGCGGATCATCATCGACGCCGAGCCGGACCTGACCGTGGTCGGCGAGGCCGCCGACGGCGCCGCGGTCGTGCCCGTGGTGCGCCGCGAACGGCCCGACGTGGTCCTCATGGACGTACGCATGCCCGCACTCGACGGCATCCAGGCCACCCAGCGCCTCCTGACCCTCGACGACCCGCCCAAGGTGCTCGTGGTCACCACGTTCGAGAACGACGACTACGTCTACGAAGCGCTGCGCGCCGGCGCCAGCGGCTTCCTGCTCAAGCGCGCCAGGCCGGACGACCTCGTGCAGGCCGTCAGGCTGGTCGCCGCAGGCGACTCGCTGCTGTTCCCCGCCGCGATCCGGACGCTGGCCGGGCGCCGCCCCCAGGGCTCGGCGCGAGTGCCCGGGATCGACCGGCTGACCGGACGCGAGGGCGACGTGCTGCGCCTGATGACCAAGGGCCTGTCCAACCACGAGATCGCCGCCGAGCTGGTCGTCAGCCAGGAGACGATCAAGACGCACGTCGGGAACGTGCTGGCCAAGCTGGGCGTCCGCGACCGCACCCAGGCCGTGATCGCCGCCTACGAGTCCGGCTTCGTCTCCCCTGCCTGAGACCTCCCCACGGGGCCGCGACCCGGGTACGACCGCCGTCCAGGGCTGGTGTCCTTGGGGAGAGCGAGGGGAAGGGCTGCCTGCCGAGGCCGGAGGGAGAGGGGCCGTGACCCCGAGGCGCGGGTCACGGCCGGAGGCCGGCGCGCCGCAGGAGCTCGGAGGCAGGCAGCAGCGTCGCCTCGGTGGCGGTCAGCCCCGTGGCGGCCAGGGCCTGGTCGACGAGCCGCAGTCCCACCGCGTATCCCGCCATGTCGGGAATGCCGCGAGGCTCCTGCCCGAAGTTCCGCACCGCCGAGTCCCCCAGCACGTACGCGGGCGTGTTCTGCATCCCGGCCAGCTCGAAGTCCGCCATGATCCGCTCGTACGCGAGCTCGAACGCGTCCCCGGTCACCATCGACGCCCACGGCCCCATGGCCCCGGGCCCCGACAGCTCCCGTACGAACGCCTCCGCCAGCCCCTCGGCGACGACGTGCTCGCCCACGGTCACGGTCGCCGGGTTCCACTCGACGTTCGCGTACCGGATGTTGTGGTGCAACTCGTGTACCGCGAGGTGCGCGATGCGGCCGATCACCTCGTCCGAGGGCCAGGCCAGCAGGTAGAGCCAGCCGGTACCGCCGCCCATGCCGTAGTAGCCGCCGGTCACGTTCATCAGGTGCGCGTTGTCGGGGTCGCCCATCACGAGCATGACCTGCAGCGAGTCGGCCTGCTTGGCTTCGTGGAGCCGTTCGGAGGCGCGTTCCAGCTCGCGCCGCACCTGGCCTGGCACGTCGGCGTCGATCATGCGCTGGACGGCGGGCAGGTAGCGGGGGTCGTCGGCATCGACGCGGAAACCGCCGCCCTGGTGGTGGATGTCGACGATGTCGCCGGGCATCGGGATCGCCTGGCGCATCGGCGCCAGCATCTCCCGCAGCGCGTCGGGCCGCCGGTCGAGCGGCTCCCCGAGAAGGGCGGCCATGGCCGTGAGCGTGTCGTGAACGATGAACTCCATGCCGCGGACGCTAAAGCCTCACGTAACGTGAGGCTCAACCGGATATCAGAGCGGAGATTCCTCGCCCGCGTCGTCGCCGGGCGTCTGCCCGGGCGTGACCTGCCCGCTCTGCGACGGCGACGGCGACTGCGACGGGGAGGGCCGCGGCTCGGGGCTCGCCGGCGTCGGCGGCGGCGTCGGGACGAACACCGTCGGCGGCAACTGCTTGGGCTGCGGCTCGCTGTCGCGCCTGCCCAGCAGGAGCATCAGCAGGATCGCCGTCACCAGCAGCACCAGCAGCACCAGCGCGAGCGCGGCCGTCAGCACCCGCTTGCGGGTCTCGGTCAGCGGCCTGCGCCGCCGCGTCGGCCCCGGCAGGGCGGGCGCGCGGTCGGTCAGCCAGTACGGCACGAAGTCGGGCCCGTGAGCCTGCCCGATGAGCGTCCCGCCCACCATGACCGGCTCGAGGAAGCGCTCCGCCCCCGGCCGGCCCGGCACGTACGGCACCGCCACCCACGGCGCGGGCCCGCCGTCGAAGGCGAGCACCTCGGGCGTGCCGTCCAGCACCGCGCTCCGCGACCGCCCGGCGAGCCCGAGCCAGCCGCGCACGCCGGACCGCTCGCCCTTGGCCTCCGTGATCGCGGTCACGAACCTGTCGCGCGCCGCCGCGTCGAACGCGGCCCCTCGGGTCAGCACGGCCAGTGACACGGCGCGCCCGTCCGGTCCCTGGCCGAGGTACACGAAACCGGCCGGGACCGCGTGCAGGCGGGCCTGGACCACGTATGGTCCCAGCCGGGGTGGATCGCCGTACTGCAGGGGACTTGCCACGTTTGCCATGAAAGCACAGACGTGGCGTCGTGCACGTTTGCGGCGCGTTTGGTGGAATGGCGTCATGAGCGTCGCCGAAGAGTTGCCAGGCGGAAACGACGTGGAGCTGCTGCGTCAAAGTCTTGACGAGGTCCGGCGTGTCATCGTCGGCCAGGACCACATGGTCGAAAGACTCATCGTGGCCCTGCTGGCCCGCGGGCACTGCCTGCTCGAAGGAGTCCCAGGCGTCGCCAAGACCCTCGCCGCCTCCACCCTGGCCACTGTCGTGGGCGGCACGTTCGCCCGGATCCAGTTCACCCCCGACCTGGTGCCGAGCGACATCATCGGCACCCGCGTCTACCACCCCTCCAACGAGAAGTTCGATGTCGAGCTCGGCCCCGTGTTCGTCAACTTCCTGCTGGCCGACGAGATCAACCGCGCCCCCGCCAAGGTCCAGTCCGCGCTGCTGGAGGTGATGGCCGAGCGGCAGGTCACCCTCGCCGGCGTGACCCACCCGCTGCCCAAGCCGTTCATCGTGCTCGCCACCCAGAACCCGATCGAGTCCGAGGGCGTCTACCCGCTGCCCGAGGTGCAGCGCGACCGCTTCCTGTTCCGGGTACGGGTGCCGCACCCCAGCGCGCACGAGGAGCTGGAGATCCTGCACCGGATGAGCGTCACCCCGCCGGTCCCCGAGCGGGTGCTCGACCCCGGCAAGCTGCTGGCCCTGCAGGAGGCGGCCGAGCAGATCTCGGTGCACCAGCTCGTCGCCGACTACGTGGTACGGCTGGTCATGTCCACCCGCAACCCCGCCGAGTACGGCCTGGCCGACCTCACCGAGACCATCGAGATCGGCGTCAGCCCGCGGGCCACCCTGGGCCTGGTCTCGGCCGGCCGCGCCCTGGCCCTGCTGCGCGGCCGCGACTACCTGCTGCCCGACGACGTACGCGACGTGGCCGTGGACGTCATGTCGCACCGGCTGATGCTCACCTTCGACGCCCTGGCCGACGGCGTCGATCCGGAGCAGGTGGTCAGGCAGATCCTGCACGCGGTGCCCCCGCCCCTCGTCGTCTGGAACCAGAACCGTTGAGCGCCATGGAGCGAACCCGACGCCCAGCGAGCGGAGCGAGCAATTGGACAGGGTGCGTCGCGAAGCGAAGTGGAGGCCCGACGGAGGCGGGACTCCGCGAAGCGAATGAGGAGCTGGTGAGCGACAAATGAGCACAGCGGAGCAGGCGCTCCGGCGGCTGGAACTCACGGTCACCCGGCGGCTGGACGGGCTGCTGCACGGCGCCCACCAGGGACTGCTGCCGGGGCCGGGCAGCGAGGCCGGCGACAGCCGCGTCTACGTGCCCGGCGAGGACGACGTGCGCCGCATGGACTGGAACGTCACCGCCCGCACCACCGTCCCCCACGTACGCGACCTGATCGCCGACCGCGAGCTGGAGACCTGGGCGCTGGCCGACCTGTCGCCCAGCATGGACTTCGGCACCGCCGACACCGACAAGCGCGACCTGGTGGTGGCGGCCATCGGCGCGATCGGGTTCCTGTCGAGCAGGATGGGTGACCGGTTCGGCGCGCTGGTGCTGCACGACGAGTACGTGCACCGCATGCCCGCCCGTACCGGCCGCCCCGCGCTCTACGGGCTGCTGCACTCGCTCATGGACGCCCCGCGCGGCCGGGTCGTGCCCGACCCGCCCGACCTGGCCGAGGGCATCGAGGTGCTGTCGGCCAGCCGCAGGCGGCGCGGCGTGCGGCTGATCGTCTCGGACTTCCTCGACGCCCACCCCAACCTCGACCCCGACGCCGAACGCCCCTGGGAGCGGCCCATCAGGCGACTGGCGGCCCGGCACCAGGTGCTGGCCGTGGAGGTGATCGACCCGCGCGAGCTTGAGCTGCCCGACGTGGGCCGGGTAGCGTTCACGGACCCCGAGACCGGGAACGTACGCGAAGTGCATCTTTCACCCAAAGTTCGGCAAGCGTACGCGGAGGCGGCCGCCCTGCAGCGCGAAGGCACCCGCGTGGCGCTGCGCCGCGCCGGCATCGCGCACCTGGTGCTGCGTACCGACCGGGACTGGGTGTTCGACGTGGCACAGTTCGTCCTGCGCCAGCGCCGCATGAGCCACCTCGCCCACAGGAGACCTACGTGACCGAGCGAAGCGAGGGCACCATTAGACGCAGCACCTTGGTCGCAAGGCCGACGAAGGAGGCCTTGTGACGTTTCTCGCCCCCGGCTGGCTGTGGCTGTTCCTGCTGGTGGGGCTTCTGGTGGCCGGGTACATCGCGTCGATGTTCGCCCGCCGCCGCTACACCGTGCGCTTCACGAACCTGGCCCTGCTCGACCTGGTCGCCCCCGCCGGGCCCGGCTGGCGCCGCCACGTCGCCCCCGCGCTGTTCCTGGCCATGATGGCGCTCCTGGTGGTCGGCGCGGCCAAACCCGCCGACCAGGTACGCGTCCCGCGCGACCGCGCCACCATCATGATCGCGCTGGACGTGTCGCTGTCCATGGACGCCGACGACGTCCAGCCGGACCGCATCAGCGCCGCCAAGGCCGCCGCGCAGGCGTTCGTCAGGGAGCTGCCCGACCGCTTCAACGTCGGCGTGGTGTCCTTCGCCCGCTCCGCCAACGTCGTGATCTCACCCACCACCGACCACCAGGCCGTGGTCACCGCCCTCGGCACCCTCACCACCCGCCCGGGCACCGCGATCGGCGAGGCGGTCTTCAACTCGCTCGACTCGCTGCGCTCGTTCGACCAGCAGGCCGCCACGGACCCGCCGCCGGCCGCCATCGTGCTGCTCTCCGACGGCGACAACACCTCCGGCAGGTCGGTGAACGAGGCCATCGACGCGGCGCAGCAGGCCCGCGTACCGGTCTCCACGATCGCGTACGGCACCCAGGAGGGCACCGTCAACATCGACGGCAGGCCGGTGAACGTGCCGGTCAACAAGCAGACCCTGCAGTCGCTGTCCGACGGCACCAGCGGCCGGGCCTACGCCGCCGAGTCCGGCAGCGAGCTGCGCGAGGTCTACGAGCAGATCGGCACCTCGCTCGGCTACAAGCTGGTCAACCAGGAGGTCACCCAGTGGTTCATCGTGGCCGCGATCGTGGCCGGGCTGCTGGTGGCGGGGGCGGCGGTGCTGTTCGGGTCCAGAATCCCCTGACCTGGCCCGCCGGCCTCGGCGCGGACTGAGGTCGCGGGGCGGTCCGGTAACGTTTTGCGACGTGGCCCACTACTTCTCCGAGCAGCCGAAGACCGCGAGCAGGCCGGGATCGGTCGATCTGGTCCTGCCCGATCTGCACCTGCGGCTGGAGACCGACAGCGGCGTGTTCTCGCCGGAGCGGGTCGATGTGGGCACGCGCGTCCTGCTGGAGAGCGTTCCGCCGCCCCCGCAGGAGGGCGACCTGCTCGACCTGGGCTGCGGCTACGGGCCGATCGCGCTGACCATGGCCTCGCGGGCGCCCGATGCGACGGTCTGGGCCGTCGATGTGAACCGGCGCAGTGTGGAGCTGACCGCCCGGAACGCACAGGCCGCCCGCCTTTACAAAGTAAGGTCTGTACATGTCGACGAAGTTCCAGATGATGTGAAATTTCGGGCAATCTGGTCTAATCCTGCGATCCGAATAGGGAAGCAGGCTCTGCACGAGATGCTCACCAGGTGGCTGACGAGGCTCACCCCCGACGGCGTGGCCTACCTGGTCGTCCAGAAACACCTCGGCTCGGACTCCCTGCAGCGCTGGCTCGGCGAGCAGGGCTGGCAGGCCTCACGCGAGGCCAGCCGGGCCGCCTACCGGATCCTGAAGGTGACCCGATGAGAAGGCAGCTGCGCCCCACCGACGTCAAGCGGCTCAACCGCACCTGGCGCAGGAACACCGGAAACCGCCTCGGCCTGATCATCGAATCGGTCACGGGCCCGTTCAACATCGGCTCCATCTTCCGCAGCGCTGCCGCGTTCGGCGTGGACGAGATCTGGCTCGCGGGCAACGCCACCCCGCCCACCAACCCCAAGGCGGGCAAGACCGCGCTCGGCACCGAGCGCCTGGTCACCTGGCACGAGCCGGTCCTGGCCACCGAGGCGGTCAAGGCCGCCAAGGAGGAGGGCTACGCGGTGCTGGCGATCGAGCTGACCGCCGAAGCCGTGCCGCTGCACCGGGCCGACCTGGCCCGCGACGTGTGCCTGGTGGTCGGCAGCGAGGACCACGGCTGCTCCCCCGCCCTGCTCGAGGCCGTGGACGGCGTCTGCTACATCCCGCAGGTCGGGCGGGTGGGCTCGTTCAACGTGGCGGTGGCGGCGGCCATCGCGCTGGCCGAGGCGCGCCGCCAGGAGTGGGAGAATCTCCCCGAACCGTAACCGATCCGTTCACCCACGGAAGGCATACTCAGGACGTGCTGAGCCGTCGATTCGCCTTTCTCGACCATCCGGGCCCGCTGGCCTTCGCCCATCGCGGCGGTGCGGCCGAGAGCGCGGAGAACTCCCTCGCCGCCTTCGAGCGGGCGGTCGCGCTCGGCTACACCTATCTGGAGACCGACGCGCACGCCACCTCCGACGGGGTGCTGCTCGCCTTCCACGACCACACGCTCGACCGCGTGACCGACCACCGGGGCCGCATCTCGGAGCTGCCCTACCGGGCGGTCAGGCAGGCCCGCATCGGCGGGGTCCACGAGATCCCGCTGCTGGAGGACCTGCTGGGCACCTGGCCGGAGATCCGGTTCAACATCGACGTCAAGGAGGCGGCCGCCATCGCCCCGCTGGCTGCGGCGATCCGGCGTACCAACTCCTATGACCGGATCTGCCTGACCTCCTTCTCCGACGAACGCCTGGTGATGGCCAGGGCGGCGCTGGGCAGGGAGGTGTGCTCGGCGCTCGGCCCGCGCGGCGTCGCCGCGCTGCGCGCCGCGGCCTCCACCTCCGGCTACGGCCGCCTGCTGGCCCGCCTGTCGCGCTCCGGCGTCCCGTGCGCTCAGGTGCCGGTGGGCTTCCGCGGCCTGCGCGTGACCACCCGGGCCCTGGTGCGTACGGCGCACGCCGTCGGCATGCAGGTGCACGTATGGACCGTCAACGATGCCGCCCGCATGGAGCACCTGCTCGACCTCGGCGTGGACGGCATCATGACCGACAACCTCACGGCCCTGCGCGGCGTGCTGGAGCGCCGCGGCCAGTGGCACCCCGGCAGCCTGGCCGCGTAGAGAGTCCCCACCCCCTCCACAAGCCCCTCACGGCCGCATAGGAGCGACCCGACGCCATGCCCGTACCCGCACCCCCCGCGGCCCTCGACGACTCCCCCGCAGCGCGCAGGCGCGAGCAGCGCGGCTGGTACTTCTACGACTGGGCCAACTCCGCCTTCTACACCACGATCATCTCGGTCTTCCTCGGCCCGTATCTCATCCCGGTCGCCAAGACCGCGGCCTGCGCCAAGGACTTCCCGGCGATCGCGTCCGACACGTGCGTGACCGACTTCGACAAGCTGGCCGCCGCCCACCCTGGCCTGGGGTACGTCGACGTGCTGGGCGCCGACATCAGGCCGGCCGCGTTCTTCGGGCTGACGCTGACGATCGCGGTGCTGCTGCAGATCGTCGCGCTGCCCGTGGTGGGCGCGCTGGCCGACCACACCGGCCGCAAGCGGGAGCTGCTCGGCGGCTTCGCCTACATCGGCGCGCTGGCCACGATGTGCCTGTACCTCGTCGAGGGCGACCGCTACATGCTGGGCGGGGTGCTGTTCATCCTGGCCAACCTGGCGTACGGGTCCTCGGTCGTGGTCTACGACTCGTTCCTGCCGCAGATCTCCACCCCGCAGGAGCGCGACGGGGTCTCCTCGCGCGGCTGGGCCATCGGCTACCTCGGCGGCGGCCTGCTGCTGGCGCTCAACCTCGTGCTCTACCTCCAGCACGAGAGCCTGGGCCTGGGCGAGGGCATGGCGGTGCGCATCAGCATGATGTCGGCGGGCCTGTGGTGGGCGATCTTCACGATCATCCCGCTGCTGCGGCTGCGCAACCGGCCCGTACCCGTCCACGAGGGCACGGCGCTGGGCTCGGTCGGCGGTAGCTTCCGCCAGCTCGGCCGCACCCTGGCCGAGCTGCGCCGCTATCCGCTGACGCTGCTGTTCCTGATCGCCTACCTGGTCTACAACGACGGCGTGCAGACGGTCATCGGCAACAGCGCGGCCTTCGCCTCCGAGGCGCTGAAGCTCGACAAGACGGTGCAGATCACCGCGATCCTGATGGTGCAGTTCGTGGCGTTCTTCGGCGCGCTGCTGCTGGGGTGGCTGGCCCGCGGCTTCGGGACCAAGCGCACGGTCCTGGCGAGCCTGGTGGTGTGGACGTTGATCGTGGTGGCGGCGATGTTCGTGGCGGAGAAGCAGGAGCTGCAGTTCTACCTGATGGCCTTCGCGATCGCCATCGTGCTGGGCGGCACGCAGGCCCTGTCGCGCTCGCTGTTCTCGCAGGTGATCCCCAAGGGGCGGGAGGCCGAGTACTTCAGCCTGCTGCAGATCAGCGACAAGGGGTCGGCGTTCATCGGCTCCTTGACGGTCACCATCGCGCTGCAGCTGACCAACAGCTACCGCATCGCCATCGTCTCGATGATCATCTTCTTCGTGGTCGGCTTTGTCCTCCTGGCCATGACCAACCTCCGCAAGGCCATCGAGGCGGCGGGCAACGAGGTGCCCGCCCGCCTCTGAGTGACGGCCGGCTTACCGGGCCGGCTTACCGGGCCGGCTTACCGGGCCGGCTTACGAGGGCGCCGCGAGGAGCATGGTGCCCGGGCCCTGAGCGGCGCCCGGGCCCCCGATGGCCGTCACCGTGTCGGCCGTGGCCTCGCCGCCGCAGTGCGGGCAGGTGACCACGGGCGTGAAGCGCTCGCCGCAGGAGTGCACCAGGAGCGCGGGCGGGCCGCCCGGCGGCGTCGACCAGCGATCCCCCCAGGCCATCAACGTCAGCAGGGCGGGCACGATGTCGCGGCCCGCCTCGGTGAGGACGTACTCGTGACGCACCGGACGCTCCTGGTACGGCCGCCTGTCCACGACCCCTGCCGCGACCAGGTGCTCCAGGCGGCGGGTGAGAAGGTTGCGCGAGATCCCCAGATCCTCCGCCAGGTCGTCGAACCTGCGCAGCCCCAGGAACAGGTCGCGCAGGATCAGCGGCGTCCACGGCTCGGCGACCACGCCGACGGCCTGGGCGATGGAGCAGTGCATCTCACCGAACCTGTTCATACGCCCAGAATAGTGGGTTGATAAAGTGAACTCATGACAGTTCACATTCAGGACTCACCCGCCAGGGCGTACCGCGAGGCCGGGGAGGCGCATGACGTCGACGCCCTCCTCGCCACGCTCGCCGACGACGTCGTCTTCCGCTCGCCGCTCAGCGCCACGGCCTCCTTCGCGGGCAAGGAGCAGGTCCGGGAGCTGTTCTCGGTCGTGTTCAGCGCCCTGTCCGACCTGCGCTACCAGAGCGACATCGGCGACGGACGCCGCCGCGCCCTGACCGCGACCGCCCGGCTGGGCCGCCAGGAGATCCACGAGGCGGCCTTCGTCGAGGTGGGCGAGGACGGGCTGATCAAGGAGATCACCATGTGGATCCGTCCACTGCCCGGACTGACGGCGATGATGGCCGCGCTCGGCCCCCGGCCTGGCCCGGGCCACCGGCAGGCCGGGCCTTCCCTGGCTGGTGAGCGCCGCCGTCAAGCCGCTGGCGGCGATGACCCGCCTGGGCGACAGAACGCTCGTCCCCCTCCTGACCCGCCGGCGCTCCCGCTGAAAGATGAAGTCGCCGCTCCAAAGAGAGAGCACCGCTCTTGACATCAGCGACCACTGACGAGAGCATTGCTCTCACATAAGAGCATTGTCCTCTTCAAGGAGCACTGATGGCCCCCAGACTCACCTCCGCCGCCTTCGCCGCCGCGGGGATCCTCTTCCTCGTCTATCCAGCGGTCCGCCCCTCCGGCGACGACGCCACCGCCATGGCGTCCACGGCGTGGGTCGCCGGGCACGCGGCCGCCATGGTCGGATTCGTGCTGCTGGGCCTGGCCGTGCTGGGACTGCACCAGGTGCTCGGCGACCGCCTCTCCCTGCGCGCCGCGGCGGTGACCTGGGTGGGCGCGGGCCTGACCCTTCCGTACTACGGCGCCGAGGACTTCGGCCTGAACGTGATCGCCCAGCGCTCGCTCCGCGACCAGGCGCCGGCGCTGATGGAGCTGGCCCAGGAGTTCAGGTACGGGCCCGTCGCGGTCACCATGTTCGCCGCCGGACTGTTGCTGCTCGGCGTCGGCACGATCATGGCCGCGGTCTCCGTGTGGCGGTCCGGAACGCTGCCCAAGTGGAGCGCGACGGCGCTGGCGCTGGGGTTCGCGCTGTTCATCCCGCAGTTCTTCGGACCGTATCCGCTGCGGATCGCGCACGGCGTCCTGATCATGATCGGCGGACTTTGGCTGGCCGCGGCCCTGGTCACGACCCAGATGCGGGCCCGTTCGGCGAAGGTGTGAAGAACCGAGGCCCGAAGCGCGATTGGATCACCTCGCGGGTGGGAATCCCATCACGGTACCAAGCGTTAGACACCGTGGGAGACAGACCCCCCCACGCAAGGGGGCCCTGTAGGAGGCATTTAGACATGGGCGAGCGCGCGCTTCGTGGCACCCGGCTCGGGGCAACCAGCTACGAGAACGACCGTAACACGGATCTGGCCCCGCGCCAGGAGGTGTCCTACACCTGTCCTAAGGGCCATCGCTTCGAGGTTCCGCTTGCAGCCGAGGCTGAGATCCCAGCGACCTGGGAGTGCCGCATGTGCGGCGCGACCGCGGTACGCATGGACGGCGAGCAGCCGGAGTCCAAGAAGGTCAAGCCCCCGCGGACACACTGGGACATGCTTCTGGAGCGGCGGTCCATCGAAGACCTTGAGGAGGTGCTCAACGAGCGGCTCGCGGTACTGCGGGCCCAGCGTCGAAAGAGCGCCTGACTTTATCTCACGGTGACACCCCCGGGCGGCCTGCCGCCCGGGGGTTCTTCATGCGCGCGTGTCAGGAGGCCAGGGCCTGCGGGGCAGACTCCTTCAGGCGGGCGTTGGCCCACCGGAGCTGCCTGAGCGTCTGGGGATGGCAACGCCGCGCCAGCTCGAGCAGGTCCCGCTGTTTCGCCCCCTGGGCGGCCTGGGCCAGCAGTTCCCAGTCCAGGGAGACCTCCGAGGCCGCCAGATACAGGTGGCGGAAGTCGGCCAGCAGGAGCAGCCCGGGCTCCGGGCGGCGGCCGAGCCATTCGGCCGCCTTGTCGCGCAGGCGTTCCACCATGGACGGGTCGCCCGCCGGGGACGGGTCCAGGTCCAGGCCGTAGTCCTTGCCCGCCTCGGCCAGCGCCCGCACGTGGTCGTGGCACCAGGCCGCGAGGTCGCGGGCGACATGGTACGTCTCGTGGTCGGTCTTGTGCCGCTCCGACATCCGCAGCAGCACGTGGGCCAGCTCGTTCTCGGAGCGGTGCAGTTCGCGGATCACCAGATCCAGGTTCATGACAGGGACTCCTCCGCCTGGGCTTCGGCTCCTCCGGCAGTGGCGGGCACCTCGGCGGAGACAGGACGGGACGCCGTGGTGGTCGGCGCCAGGGACGGCGTGCCGGGGCAGACCTCCACCAGCGAGACCCGCGCCGCGGCGGTCTTGAAGAGGGGCTGTTTCGAGACCGGGTCCCAGTCCGTGATCGTCAGCTCGTTGGCCGCTCTTCCCGATCCGGCGCCGGGCCCGCAGCCGCCCGGAAGGTCCCAGTAGCCGTAGTGGAACGGCAGGAAGACCAGTCCGTCCCGCATCTCGGTGATCCGCAGCCGCGCCCGCACCGAGCCGCGCGCCGTGGCGATCTCCAGCAGGTCGCCCTCGGCGAAGCCGTCGCGGGAGGCGTCCGCCGGGGACATCTCCACCCACGGCTCCGGGGCCGCGCGCTGGAGCTGCGGCGCCCGCGCGGTCTTGGTCCTGGTGTGGAAGTGGTAGAGGGTACGCCCGGTCGTCAGCCAGAACGGGAACTCGCCGCCCGCCTGTTCGTGCGGCGGGACGTACTCGGCGGCCTTGATGATCGCCTTTCCGTCGGGATTGAGCGCCTTGTACTCGGTGTCCGACAGCGGCGCCCCCGTGAGCAGGTCGCGCCCGTAGGCCTCGCAATAGTCGGGGGCGCTCCAGAAGCGGCCCTCGGCGTACAGGCGCTCGGTGCCGCCGGGGCGGTCGGCGTCGCACGGCCACTGGATGCCGCCGCTGCCGCGCAACCGCGCGTACGACAGCCCGCTGTAGTCGCACGGGCGCCCGCGCGAGCACTCCTTCCACGCCTCGAACGCCCCCTCCGCGTCGCCCCACTTCACCAGCGGCGCGCCGTCCTTGTCGCGCAGGTCGAGCCGGTGTGCGAGGTCCAGGAAGATGTCCAGGTCGGGGCGGGCCTCGCCGGGCGGCTCGACGGCCTTGTCCGACAGGTGGACGGTGCGGTCGGCGTTCGTGAACGTGCCGGTCTTCTCGGCCCACGTCGCGGCGGGCAGCACCACGTCGGCCAGCTGCGCGGTCTCGGACAGGAAGATGTCCTGGACGACCAGGAAGAGCCGGTCCTGGGCGAGGATCGAGCGGATCCGCTCCAGCTCGGGCAGCGACACGGCCGGATTGGTCCCCGTCACGTACAGGAACCGGATCGAGCCCTCCTCCGCGTAACGGAACATCTGCATGGCATGGGTGGGCGGGGCGTAGTGCGGGATGTCCATCGGATCGACGTTCCAGACGCGGGCGAGGTCGCGCACGTGGGTGTCGTTGGACCAGTTGCGGAAGCCCGGCAGGTCGCCGTCGGCGCCGCATTCGCGGGTGTTCTGGGCGGTCGGCTGGCCGTTCATCTGCAGGACGCCGCAGCCGGGCCTGCCCAGCATGCCGCGTACGAGATGGATGTTGTTCACCTGGACGGCCGCGGCCGTGGCCTGGTGGGCCTGGTAGAAGCCCTGCAGGACGGTGGAGAGCAGCCGCCGCGCGGTGCCGATCAGGCGGGCCGCTTCGCGCAGCGCGTCCGGGGGCACGTCGCAGATCCTGGCGGCCTCCTCCACCGGGAAGTCGTGCACCCGTTTCTGGAGCTCCTCGAAGCCGACCACATGGTCGCGCAGGTACCGCTCGTCGATCCAGCCGTTGGCGATGATCTCGTGGAGCAGCCCGTTCATCAGCGCGACGTTGGTGCCGGGACGGTTGGCCAGGTGCACGGTGGCGGCCCGGGCCACCGGGGTCTCGCGCGGGTCCACGCAGACGAGCGCGGGCGGGTTCGGGCCGGCGAGCCGGTCGAGGATCCGCGTCCACAGGACGGTCTGCGTCTCGGCCACGTTGTGCCCGTACAGGGCGATGACGTCGGCGTGGTCCACGTCGGTGTAGGAGCCCGGCTGCCCGTCGGAGCCGAACGACTCCTTGAGCGCGGCCGCCGCCGTGGCCGTGCAGAGCCGGGTGTTGCCGTCGAGGTGGCTGGTGCCGATGCCGCCGTGCGCGATCACGGCGAGCGTGTAGTACTCCTCCAGGAACAGCTGGCCGGTGGTGTAGAAGCCGATGGCGCTCGGTCCCTGCTCGTCGAGGAGCTGCCTGGCGCGGCCGGCCACGCGTTCCATCGCGGTGTCCCAGTCGGTCTCGACCAGCCGTCCGTTCTGGCGGACGAGCGGGCGGACGAGCCGGTCTGGCGCGTTGACGGCCTGCCAGCCGTACAGGTCCTTCGGGCCGAGCCGGCCGTGGTTGACGCGGTCCTCGGCGCGCCCGCGCACCCCGACGACACGCCCGTCCTTGACGGCGATGTCCAGCCCGTCACCGTTGCTGTGCAGGATGGTCGCGCTCTGCACCCAGCGGTCCACGTCCTGCGCGCGTACGCCGGCCTCGAGGAAGGAGTCGACGCGGACCGGCCAGGGCTCCCCCGGCCCGTACGGCGTCCGCGTCCCCCATGGCTCGGCGATCCTGTCCACGTGCGGCATGCGTCCTCCCGCGAGTCGTCCGGTCCCGGACGCATGCCCCGTGCGGAAGGAGTCAGTCGCGCTCCTCGCGGATGACCTCGCCGTGGACCACCCGGCCGCCGTGCGCCGCTCCGGGGTCCTCGACGGACGGGAAGAGGTGCGAGTACGGGGAGCTCGCGGAGAGCTTCTTGACCCTGCGGTCGAAGAACCAGGCGCCCAGGCGGCGCATCAGGGGCCGGGTGAACGGCAGCACGCACAGGAACCCGAACACGTCGGTGAAGAAGCCCGGCGTCAGCAGCAGCGCGCCGCCCACCAGCACCAGGCCGCCGTCGGCCAGCTCGCGGTCGGGCATCCGGCCGGACCGCAGCGCCTCCTGCAGCGCCTGCCAGGCCCTGCGGCCCTCGCGGCGCACCAGCCACGCGCCCAGCAGGCTGTCGGCGATGAGCAGGGCCACGGTCGCGGGGCCGCCGATCACCGAGCCGACCTGGATGAGCAGCCAGATCTCCAGGACGGGGACGACCAGGAAGGCCAGGAAGAGCAGCAACCGCATCGTTTCCTCGATTCCGCACACGCGTTACAGCACGAACAACGCCCGGCGACCGGAAAGCGTTCCGCCCGTCCTGAGAGCCCGCTCAGTTACGGGCCGCTCGGTTGCGGCCACTCAGTTACGGCAGCTCAGTTGTGGCCGCCGCCGCCGCGCAGGCGCTTGGGCAGGCCGGTGACGCCCCACAGCCCGATGCGCCACAGCGCCTCGGACATGACCTTGCCGCTCATCTTGCTCTTGCCGATCGTGCGCTCCACGAACGTGATCGGCACCTCCACCACCCGCAGCCCGTGCTTGGACGTACGCAGCGTCAGGTCCACCTGGAAGCAGTAGCCCTGCGACTCCACGCCGGACAGGCCCACCTTCTCCAGGGTGGCGGCGCGGTAGGCGCGGAAGCCGGCGGTCGCGTCGCGTACGGGCAGGCCGAGCATGACCCGGGTGTAGAGGTTGGCGCCCTTGGACAGCAGCTCGCGCCGATGGGGCCAGTTGACCACCTTGCCGCCGGGCACGTAGCGGGAGCCGATCGCCAGGTCGGCGCCGTCGGCCAGCGCCTCGAGCAGCTTGGGCAGCTCCTCGGGCTGGTGGGAGCCGTCGGCGTCCATCTCGACCAGGACGTCGTAGCTCTCCCGCAGGCCCCAGCGGAACCCGGCGATGTAGGCGGCGCCGAGGCCCTGCTTGGCCTCCCTGTGCATGACGTGCACGTGGTCGTCGTCGGCGGCCAGCCCGTCGGCGACCTCACCGGTGCCGTCGGGACTGTTGTCGTCGGCCACGAGCACGTGGGCCTCCGGCACCGCGGCCCGGATCCGCTCGACGATCGCGGGCAGATTGTCGTGCTCGTTGTAGGTCGGCACGACGACGAGCACCCGGCCGAGAGTCTCCATCATCCGTCGTTCCTCATCCGATCGCCTCGCCGCCTGCCACGCCATGCGGCGACTCCTGCCGCCGCCGCTCCCATCATCATCAATGCCCATTCCGGAACCGCGCCCACTTTCGTGGCGATCGTCTCCCGGGTGCGTACGGGCACCTTGACCACGTTCATGTCCGCGACCAGTTCGCGGGTCCGCCAGGAGACCTTACCGTCAGGTCCGATGTTCGCGGAGATCCCCGTGGTGGCGGCGGCCACCACGGCCCTGTTGTGCTCGACGGCGCGCAGCTTGTACATGGCCAGCTGCTGCGGCGGCAGGTTGGACAGGGCGTAGGTGGCGTTGTTGGCCTGCATCACCAGCGGGCTGCCCCCGGCGCGTACGGTGCCGCGCACCGTGTCGTCGTAGGCGACCTCGTAGCAGTTGACCGCGCCGATCGTGACCGGCCCCAGCTTCAGGTCGCCCGGTTTGTCGCCCGCGACCGACTGCCTGCCGACCAGGCTCGCCCGTTCCCACAGGGCCAGCACGATGTCCTTGAACGGCGTGTACTCCCCGAACGGGACCAGGTGCTGCTTGTCGTAGTAGGCGCCGGGCCCGGTCTTCGGGTCCCACACGAGGCTGCGGGTGGCGCGGTTCTCCTCGCCGATCGCGACCACGGCTCCGATCAGCGTGGGGACGCCGACGTCCTGGACCGAGTCCTGGATGATCTGGCGGGCATACGGGTCGCTGTAGGGGTCGATGTCCGTGGAGTTCTCGGGGAGGGCGACGAAGTCCGGCTTGGGGAGCCTTCCCTCGCGTACGGCCTGGGCGAGGCGTTTCGTCTCGTTGGCATGATTTTTCAGGACAACGGCGGGTTCGTCGCCCAGGAAGCCCATGCCCCTTCCCGGGACGTTCCCCTGGACGATGCCGACGTTGACGGTCCGTCCCTCGTCGCCCGGCCTGGGGATCGCGAGGGTCAGCACCGGCACGGCCAGCGCCACCCCCACGGGTACGGCCCTGCGCCACACGGAACCTTTGATCCCCGAGCCGACCTCGGGCCGCGCACCGGCCTCCGGCGTCGGAGCACCATCGGGCGTCAGAACACCGTCAGAGGGCGCAGGAACGAGCTCAGGCCCGGGAGTGGCCTTGGGCTTGACCAGGGCGGCATAGGCCAGCAGCGCCCCGCACAGGGCGACGGCGAACGACACCAGCGGCGCGCCGCCCAGCGCGGCGTACTCGGTGAACAGTGACTCGCTCTGGCTGAACGCCACCCGCGCCCACGGGAACCCGCCGATGGGCACCAGCCCGCGCGCCCACTCCATGGCCACCCACAGCCCGCCGAACCACAACGGCCAGGCCCGCAGCCTGAACACCAGCGCGGCCAGCGCGGCCATGACGGCGTAGAACACGCTCTCCGTGCCCACCAGCATGAGCCAGACGTCGTCGCCGATGGCCCGCACCCACGCGAGGGTGGGCAGCAGGAACACCACGGCCGTCAGGTAACCGAGCCAGGCGGCTCTCCTGGGCCTGGTGCCGTAGAGGGACGCGACGATCAGGCCGATGCCGAGGGGGGCGCACAGCCACCAGTCGAGCGGCGGGAAGGCGGTGTAGAGCGCGAGCCCACCGACCACGCCCGCCGCCACGCGTGCGAGCAGCACCCACCGTCCCTCGGTGCGCCCATCCCGCGCGGAGGCGGTCGCTGGCACAGAAGCGGTCGCCGCCATGGAGAGGGTCGCTGGCGCGGAGGCGATCTCAGGCGCGGAGGCGATCTCAGGCGCAGACGTCGATGCGGCGCCGGACGGCAGCTCGGGCTCCGACGCGTCAACGCCGCCCGCCCCGTCCTCGGCGACTCGCTCGTCCTCGGGCGCATCGCCGGAGGTGCGCGCGGCATCGGACATGGCCCTCGCGGGCGGAGACGCGGCGCCGGTGGACGGCAGGGCACTTGGCGCGTCGCTCGAGACGGACGCGTCGCCCGAACCGAGCGCGCTGGTCGAGGCGGACGTGAGCGGAGGCTCAGCCTCGGACGTGGCGGCTGCAGGGGCGGCGGGAGGGGGCGCAGTGGCATGCGTCGAGTCGCGCCCGGGTGTGGGCGGTAGGCTCGCTCTCTCCTGAACCACTCCGGGATCTCCTCCGCCGAATCGCACGCCTGCTTGCGAAAACGCTACCGCCCCGCGGGCGCGGCTCAAGCCAGCGCGGCAAAGAAGATCGAAAAGAATCGGCGTTGCATGGGAGGCGGCAGGGTGATCCCGTGGCCGACGGGACCACCCGGCGCACATGTCGGTCCTGCGCACGAGAGCGGGAAGAGGGCCCGGAAACCCTTCGGACCGGACCCGTCTCGTCGGCGGCGAGCGCGGAATTCCGTTGTCTACTGGGCTCCCGGACCCGTCCCGGGTCCAACCCCCCGCCCGGTTGGGGTGCCCCGACTCGACGGACCGACGGCCCTGCACCTGGCTGTGTGGACGAAGTCACGCTCCGTCACGGACGCAGGATCCGACGATGTCAGAGACGGCCAACCGGCCAAGTCCCGTGCTGGACTGCGCAGCAAACTACCGACTCCACCTCAGATGTCAACCGTGTCCCGATCAGCAGAAACATCAAGTTTTCCCAGGTAGAGCATGGGCCGGAAGCCGATCGAAGCTCATTTGCCTGCTGGTGAGCGGCTTTGCAGACCGCTCAGCGCCTGTGAAAGCGGGCGCTCGTGCACCACTCCCAGCCGTTGCGTGGCACGGGTGAGAGCAACATACAGGTCGCTCGGCCCCCGTGGCGACTGGGCGGCGATGAGGTCGGGCTCGGCCACGATCACCGAGTCGAACTCCAGCCCCTTCGCGTCGGCCACCGACATCACGGCCACCGGAGCGTCAAGAGCAGCCGCCGCCCCGGCCCGCCCAGAGCCCCCAGAGGCCCCGGAGCCGGCCCTGGCCGCGCCGGAGGTCACCACCGCCGCGCCCGTCACCGTGGCGGCCACCTCGGCCCCCAGGGACTCCAACAGCGCGTCCGGCACCACCACGGCGACCTTGCCGCCCTCGCCCACCTCCGCCTTGGCCAGCTCCGGCAGCGCCGCCAGCGGCGCCGACCACGGCTCCACGTCCGCCTCGCGCACGGACGTCGGAGCCTGCAGCGCGGGATCGATGGTGGCCAGGACGCGGGCGGCCACCGCCATCAGCTCCACCGGCGTGCGGTAGTTGACGGTGAGCCGCTCCTGCCGCCACCGCCCGGCCACGTACGGATCGAGGACCTCCGCCCACGACCGCGCCCCGGCGGCGGATCCGGTCTGCGCGATGTCCCCGACGATGGTCATCGACCGCGTCGGGCACCGCCGCATGACCGCCCGCCACGCCATCGGCGACAGCTCCTGCGCCTCGTCCACGATCACGTGCCCATAGGCCCATGTGCGGTCGGCCGCCGCGCGTTCGGCGGTGGTGAGGTAGGGACCCCCGTCACGCTGCCGCTCGGCCAGGCGCTCGGCCTCCATGACGTCGGACAGCCCGGTCAGCTCCAGGACCTCGCGGGCGTAGGCGAGCTCGGCCTCGCGCTGGTGCTCCTCGGCCTGCCTGGCCGCGGCCAGCTCCTCCTCGGCCTGCATCGCGGTGGCGCGCAGCACCTGTTCGTCGATGTCGCCGAGCAGGTCGGCGGCCTCGTCGAGCAGCGGCACGTCCGACTCGGTCCACTCGCCGCCGTCGCGCCGCAGCAGCGCGCGTTCCTCCGGGCTCAGCGCCGAGGCCGCGTACCCGAGGCGCTCCGGGGAGCCGTACAGGCCGAGCAGCAGCCGCTGCGGCGTCAGGTAGGGCCACAGCCGGTTGAGCGCGGACTTGACCGCCGGCTCGGTGCGCAGCTCCTCGCGCAGGTCGGCCAGCTCGTCCTCGTCGATGAGCCCCTTGCCGATCTTGCGGGCCTGCTGCCTGGCCAGGGCGTTGAGCAGCGAGCGCACGAACACGGCGCGGGCCTGGTTGTGCGGGCGGCGGGAGCGGACGGCCTTGTTCCTGGCGGCCTCGAGCATGGAACGGTCGATGGTGAGCGTGATGCGCCCGATGGTGATCTCGACGGGTTTGCGCGGCACCCGCTGCCGGTCGCGCACGGCCTTGGCGATCACCTCGGCCATGCGGAGGTCGCCCTTGACGGCGGCCACCTCGGGCCGTTCCCTGGCGGTGGCGGTCACGCCCGGGTACAGCTCCCCGACCGTGGACAGCAGCACGTCGGTCTCGCCGAGCGAGGGCAGGACCTGCTCGATATAGCGCAGGAAGGTGAGGTTGGGGCCCAGGACGAGCACGCCGCGGCGCTCGAGGCGTTCGCGGTGGGTGTAGAGCAGGTACGCGGCGCGGTGCAGGGCCACCACGGTCTTGCCGGTGCCGGGGCCGCCCTGCACGACCAGCACGCCGTTGAGGTCGCTGCGGATGACGCGGTCCTGCTCGGCCTGGATGGTGGCGACGATGTCGCGCATGCGGCCCGTGCGCCGCTCGTCGAGCGCGGCCAGCAGCGCGGCCTCGCCGTTGAGCGTGGCGCGGTCGTCGTCGGTGAGCGAGTCGAGGTCGAGCAGGTCGTCGTCGACGCCGACCACGGTGCGGCCCTTGGTCTGCAGGTGGCGGCGCCTGGTGACGCCCATCGGGGCGGCCGGGGTGGCGCGGTAGAACGGCTGCGCCACCGGCGCCCGCCAGTCGATGAGCAGGCGCGTCTGCTCATCGTCGGTCATGCCGATCTTGCCGATGTACAGCCGGCCCTCGTCGACGTGATCCAGGCGACCGAAAACCAGGCCGCGCTCGACCGCCCACAGCCGCGCGAGCCTGGAGGCGTGCATGTCGGCGAACGTGTCGCGTTCGGACATGTTCTGCATCGTGCCGACGGCCCCCATGGCCAGCACCTCTTTGAGTTGCCGCTGGGTACGCTCGCGCAGCTCGTCGAGGCGGGCGTAGAGTCCGGTGACGTACGCCTGCTCCCTGGCGAGCTCTGTTTGACGAGTTGCCGCCTGACCATTATTGTGGTTAATGGGACACTCCGGGCCATTCTGCTTGTTGTTACGACAAACGACTACATTAGCAGGCCTGTTGAGGCACTCTCACTCGCTTTCTCTTGATCCTCTCCTGTTACGTCTTGGTCTCACCCCTTGACCGGCACGGGCCGACTCCCTATGTTCCGAGTTAGGAAACTTTCCTAACTCTTGAGCAAGGAGATGTGACTGTGAGCGGTCCGGTCCCGGGGACCCCTAGTCTGCTACGCGCCATCAATGATCGCGCCGCCCTGCAGGCCCTCCTCGAACGCGGTCCGCTGACCCGCCCCGAGATCGGCACCCTCACGGGGCTGTCCAAGCCGACGGCCTCGCAGCTGCTCTCCCGGCTGCAGGACGCGGGGCTGGTCGTGCTCGACGGCATCAGGGAGGGCCTGCCGGGACGTACGGCCGAGGTCTACCGCATCAACCCGGCGGCGGCGTACGTGGCCGCGCTCGACGTCACCCCGGACCGGATCGAGGCCAAGGTGGCCGACATCACCGGCGCGATCGTCGGCGAGCACGTGTTGCCGACGCCGCGCCGGCCCCATGGCGAGCTCGTGGACCGCCTCAAAGCCGCCCTGCGCGGCGCGAACCCGCCGGGCACGCTGCGCCGGGTCGTGATCGGCGTACAGGCCGCCATCGACCCGTCCACCGGCCGGCTCGGGTACGCCGCCGCCAAGGACGTGCCCGGCTGGCAGATCCCCGACCTGGTGCCCACCCTCAGCGCGGGCCTGGGCGTGCCGGTGGACGTGGAGAACAACGTCAACCTCGTCGCGCAGGCCGAGCAGGCGCACGGCGCCGCCCAGGGCCACCAGGACTTCGTGCTGCTCTGGGCCGACGAGGGCATCGGCGCGGCCATCGTGCTGGGCGGGCGCATGCACAGGGGCGCCACGGGCGGCGCGGGCGAGGTGGGCTACATGCCGACCCCGGGCGCGCCCACGGCCCGCGAGGCGGGCCGCTACGCCAACCACGGCTACCAGGCGCTCACCGGCGGCCCTGCCGTGCTGAAGCTGCTGCGCTCGTACGGCGTGCGCGGCGCCGACTTCCAGCACGCCGTCGCCAACGCCGTCAAGGCGGCCGAGGGCAAGGGGCAGAAGGCCGACGACGCCAGGGCCGGGCTGCGCGACATCGCCGCCCGCCTGGCCGTGGGCCTGGCCGCCATCACCTCCGTGGTCGACCCGGGGCTGGTGATCCTGACCGGCGGCATCGTGCTGTCGGGCGGCGAGACCCTGCGCGAGCTGGTCGAGCACGAGCTGCACGCGCTCACCATCCCGCAGCCCCGGGTCCGCCTGTCGAGCGTCGAAGGCAACCCCGTCCTGGCCGGCGCCCTCCACTTGGCCCTCGGCACCGTACGCGACCAGGTCTTCAGCTCGACGGTGGCCGCGTCCAGCGGCTCGCCGACCGTTCCGTCATGATCCCCGGCAGGAGGCACCCCCCGTGCGCTTCGTCCCTCTGGCGGTCGCCGCGGCTCTCGCGCTGACCGCCTGCACAGCAGGCAAGGAGGCGGGGCCGCCGCTCGGCGCCCGGCCCAGACCCTCGGGCTCCGCCTCGCAGCCCCTCCCCGCCGCCACGCTGGAGCTGTGGCACGGGTTCTCCACCGACGCCGAGGTCAAGGCGTTCGAGGACGCCATCAAGGGCTTCAACCAGAAATTCCCGCAGATCACCGTCAAGGCCGTCAAGGGCGTGCAGGACGACCAGATCACCCAGGCCATCCGCGGCGGGAACGCGCCGGACGTGGCGGCCTCGTTCACGACCGACAGCGTCGCCCAATGGTGCAGGTCGGGATCGTTCCAGGACCTGACTCCGGTGATCAAGCAGGACGGCATCGACCTGTCGGTACTGCCGGAGGTGGCGCGGTCCTACTCGAGCTTCGAGGGCAGGCAGTGCACGCTGCCGTTGCTGGCCGACGCGTACGGCCTCTACTACAACAAGGCCCTGATGAAGGGGAACGCGCCGCCCAAGACGCTGAGCGAGCTGACGGCGCTGGCCAAGAAGCTCACCGTGCGCGGCGCCGACGGCACGATCAAGGTGGCCGGGTTCGTCCCGAGCGCCCAGTACTACGAGAACGTGCCGAGCCACCTCGCCCCCTTGGTGGGCGCCACGTGGTACAACGACGACAGCACCTCGGCCATCGGCTCCGACCCGGCCTGGAAGAAGCTGCTCACCTGGCAGAAGGAGCTCGTCGACTGGTACGGCTACGCCAACCTGGAGAAGTTCCGCAAGAGCCTGGGCGACGAGTGGAGCGCCAAGCACCCGTTCTACGAGGGCAAGGTCGCCATGGTCCTCGACGGCGAGTGGCGCAACGCCATGATCGGCAACGAGGCGAAGGGCCTCGACTACGGCACCGCTCCCCTGCCCGTCGCCGACGACCGGCCCGACCTGTACGGCAGCGGCTTCACCGCGGGCACCGTGATCGGCGTGCCGAAGGGCGCCAAGCATCCGCAGCAGGCGTGGGAGCTGGTCAAGTACCTCACCACGGACACCTCGTCGCTGGTGACGCTGTCGAACGCGCTGCGCAACGTCCCCACGACAAGGGCCGCGATGGACTCCCCCGATCTAGCCGAAGACGCCAATTTCAAGACTTTTCTGGATATCTTCGCCCATCCGAAGACCTCGACCATCCCCGCCAGCGTGAACAGCGTCTTCAACCAGGAGGCCATGCAGACCTTCATGGAGAAGTGGGAGAAGGGCGCCGTACCGGACCTGGACGCGGGCTTGAAGAGCGTCGACAAGCAGATCAACGACAAGCTGAAGCTGACCGGGGGCTGAGGTGGCCTCGCTCGCTGACGTGTGGCGGCGCCGCGAGGGCCTGCGCGCCCTTGTGTGGCTGTCGCCGTGGCTGGCCGGAGTGGCGATCTTCTTCATCTACCCGCTGCTGTCCACGGTGTACTTCTCCTTCCACCGCTACGACATGTACACCCTCGAGTTCGCCGGCCTGGACAACTACCGGTACCTCTTCCAGGACCCCAGGGTGCTGACCTCGGCCAAGAACACGCTCTGGCTGGTGGTCGTCCTGGTGCCGGCGACCGTGCTCTTCTCGCTGGCGCTGGCGCAGCTCGTGGTCAGGCTCAAGGCCGGGGCCGGGCTGTTCCGGACGATCTTCTACCTGCCGTCGCTGGTGCCGATGGCGGCCGGCACGATCACGTTCGTCTTCCTGATGAACCCCTCGACCGGGCCGTGGAACCAGTTCCTCGCGCTGTTCGGCATCCAGGGGCCCGACTGGTTCGGCGACCCGGCCTGGTCCAAGCCGAGCCTGACGCTGCTGTCGCTGTGGAGCTGCGGCCAGCTCGTCGTGATCTTCCTGGCGGCGCTGCTGGACGTGCCCAGGCACCTGTACGAGGCGGCCGCCATCGACGGGGCGGGCCCGTGGCGGCAGTTCCGCAGCGTGACGCTGCCCACGCTCGCGCCGGTGCTGATGTTCGCCCTGGTCACGAACGTCATCTACGCCCTGCAGTACTTCACGCAGGCGATGATCGCCTCCCGCGTGGCCTCGGGCTCGACCGACTCCCCCGGCAGCTCGTTCTCGCCCGGCTATCCGGACGAGTCGCTGCTCACGCTGCCGCAGTGGCTCTTCCAGGTCGGCTTCCGCGACTACTCCATGGGGTACGCCTGCGTGCTCGCGCTGCTCCTGTTCGCCACGTCGATGATCTTCACGTTGATCCTGCTCCGGCAGTTCCGCCGGGCCGAGGAGGCCTCATGAGCGCCACGGCGACCGCGCCGCCCCGCACGGTGGCCGCGCCCGCGCGCCGGGACGGCGTCCGGGCCCGCAGGCGGCGGCTGCTGGTCTGGATCGCCACGCACGCCCTGGCCATCGCGCTGGCGCTGATGTTCGTGGCGCCGGTGGTGTTCATCGCGCTGACCGCGCTGATGACCGACCAGCAGGCGCTGACCAGCGACCTGTGGCCGCGCAGCTGGAACTGGGAGAACTTCGCCGTGGTGTTCGAGAAGTCGATGCTGCTGCGGTGGACGGCCAACACCCTCATGTACGCGGTGCTGGGGACGGTCTTCACCGTCGTGTCGTCCGTTCCCGTGGCGTACGCGCTGGCCCGGTTCCGCTTTCCCGGCAGGCGCCTGGCGTTCCTGCTGGTGATCACCGCGATGATGCTGCCGCCGCAGGTCATCGCGGTGCCGATCTACCTGGTCTGGGCGCGGCTGGGGCTGACCGACAGCCTGTGGCCGCTGATCCTGCCGCTGCTGTTCGGGGACGCGTTCTCGATCTTCCTGCTCCGGCAGTTCCTGGTCACGATCCCGCGCGACTACACCGACGCGGCCAGGGTGGACGGCTGCTCGGACCTCAAGACCCTGGTCAGGGTGATCCTACCGATGGCCCGCCCGGCTGTCGCGGCGGTCGCCCTGTTCCAGTTCTTCTACTGCTGGAACGACTACTACGGGCCGCTGCTGTACGCCGGCGTCGAGCAGGACCACCTGACGCTGTCGCTCGGCCTGGCCACGTTCAAGGCGTTCCACAGCGTGCAGTGGAACCTCACCATGGCCGCCACACTGCTGGTGACGGCACCGGTGATCATCGTGTTCTTCTTCGCCCAGCGAGTGTTCATCGAGGGCGTGACTTTGACGGGGGTGAAGGGTTGAAAATCGCCGTGGTCGGGGGCGGCTCGACGTACACGCCTGAGCTGGTGGACGGGTTCGCGCGGCTGCGCGAGGAGCTGCCGGTGACCGAGATCGCGCTGATAGATCCGGACGCGACGCGCCTGGAGCTGGTGGCGGGCGTGTCGCGCCGGATGCTGGCGCACGCGGGGCACCCGGCGCGGGTGCTGGCCACGTCCTCGGTCGAGGAGGGGGTGGCGGAGGCCGTGGCGGTGCTCTTCCAGCTCAGGGTGGGCGGGCAGGCCGCCCGGGAGGTGGACGAGACGCTGCCGCCGCGCTGCGGGTGCGTGGGGCAGGAGACGACCGGCGCGGGCGGGCTGGCCAAGGCGCTGCGCACGGTTCCGGTCGTGCTGGAGATCGCCTCCGTCGTACGCTCGCTGGCACCGCAGGCGTGGATCGTCGACTTCACGAACCCCGTCGGCATCGTCACCCGGGCCCTCCTCGACGCCGGTCACCGGGCGATCGGGCTGTGCAACGTGGCGATCGGCTTCCAGCGCACCTTCGCCGCCGGGCTCGGGGTGGCGCCCTCGCGGATCTCGCTCGGCCACGTCGGGCTCAACCACCTGACCTGGGAGCGGGCCGTCTACCTGGACGGCGAGGATGTCCTGCCCTCCATCCTGCGCACGCACGGCCAGGAGATCGCCGACAGCCTCGGGCTGCGGCCGGGGCTGCTGGAGCGGCTCCGCGCGATCCCCTCGTACTACCTGCGCTACTTCTACGCGCACGACGAGGTGGTGCGCGAGCAGCGCTCGAAGCCGTCGCGGGCGGCGGAGGTGGCGGCTCTGGAGCGGCGGCTGCTGGAGATGTACGCCGACCCGGCCGTGGTGACGAAGCCGGAGCTGCTGTCGGAGCGGGGCGGGGCGTTCTACTCGGAGGCGGCCGTGGCGCTGATCGCGTCCCTGCTCGGGGACCGGGGCGACACCCAGATTGTTAACGTTCGCAACGCGGGCACGCTGCCGTTCCTCGACGACTCGGCGGTGATCGAGGTGCCGGCGGCCGTCGGGGCGGGCGGGGCGGCGCCGCTGCCGGTGCCCGCCGTCGAGCCGCTGTACGCGGGACTGATCGCGCACGTGTCCGCGTACGAGACGCTCGCCCTGGAGGCGGCCCTGCACGGCGGGGCGGACCGGGTGCGGGACGCGCTGCTCGCCCATCCCCTGGTCGGGCAGGACGAGATCGCCGAGGAGCTGACGGGCCTGCTGCTGGAGGCCAATCGCGCGCACCTGCCGTGGACGGTGGGCCGGTGACGCGGCTGGTGCTCGCCGTGGACGGCGGCAACAGCAAGACCGACGTCGCGGTGGTGGCGGAGGACGGCGAGGTGCTCGCCACGGGCCGCGCGGGCGGGTTCGCGCCGCAGCGCGACGGCGTGGCGGCGGCCGTCAGTGTGGTGGAGCAGGCGCTCGCGACGCTGCCGCGGCCCGCGGGCGGGTTCGACCATGTGTCGGCCTGCCTGGCGGGGGCGGACCTGCCCGTCGAGGAGGAGGCGCTGGCGCGCGAGCTCGCGGCCAGGGGGCTCGGCGGGGACGTGGTGGTGCGTAACGACACGTTCGCGCTGCTGCGTGCCGGCGCGTCGGCCGCGTGGGGGGTGGCGGTGGTGTGCGGAGCCGGCATCAACGCGGTCGGCGTCTCCCCCGCCGGCGCGGTGGCCCGCTTCCCCGCGCTCGGCCGCATCAGCGGCGACTGGGGCGGCGGGCAGGGCCTGGCGGAGGAGGCGCTGTGGTACGCGGCCCGCGCCGAGGACGGGCGGGGCGTACCGACCGCGCTGACCGGCCTGATCACCGCCCACTTCGGCACGGCGACGGTCGAGGAGCTCGTGCTGGAGGTGCACTTCGGCCGCCTGTCCGAGGACCGGCTGCACGAGCTCTCGCCGGGCGTGCTCGCCGTGGCCGCGGACGGTGACGCCGTGGCCAGGGCGCTGGTGGAGCGGCAGGCGGAGGAGGTGACGGTGCTGGCCGAGGTCTGCCTGCGCCGCCTCGGCCTGCTGGAGACGCCGGTCGAGGTGGTGCTGGGCGGGGGCATGCTGACGGCCAGGGACCCGCTGCTGATGTCGCTGCTGGACTCGGCCTTCGCGGTACGGGCGCCGCGGGCCAAACTCGTGCTGGCCGACGTGCCCCCGATCGTGGGCGCGGCGCTGCTCGGCCTGGAGCACCTCGGGGCCGCGGAGACCGCCAAGACGCGCCTGCGCGCCCGCTACGCGCCGGCCGGGGGCTGAGTCCTTGGCTCGGGGGCTCAGCCGGTGGCGGTGGTGCGGGGCAGCAGCCGGACCAGGGCGGCGATGAGCACCAGCAGCGCCGCCAGGGCGGCTGCCCGCGTCAGGCCGCCCAGGGCGATCAAGTACGCGGCCATGCCCCTGGTCAAGGCGGGCTGGGTGAGCACAACACCGCCGGGTGTTGTTCCAAGTCGACGGCCCTGGTGAGGCGTCCGACACGTCGGCAGGCCGACGGCAGCCAGGAGACCGCCGGTCTGCCGCGTCGCGTCTGCTCGACGTGCACTCTGTCCCACCGGCTGTCCCACCGGCGTTGGGGTGCCGGCCGGTGGGACGTCTCAGGCTGTCATCGATGAAGCGGCCACGAAGTCAGTGGGGAACTGGCGTGCGGCCGCCAGGTACGACTCGTCCGGGAACGGGGCGTTGTACGCAGCCAGCACCGCGGAGTCGACATCGCCCACGGCGTTGCGGGCGACCGTCGCGCCCGGCTCGAACGGGTGGGCGCGCTGGCTGAGCTGCAACCACTTGACGAAGAACGGGCCCATCGCCGCCCTGGTCACCGTCATCTGCCTGGCCCTGCTCATCTTCTGCCTCATAGAACGCCAGGTCAGACACAGCCTCGCCGGACAAGGCCACACCAAGATCGAGGGCCTGTACGCCGGACGGCCCGCGATCCCCAAACGCCGCCGGCGCCAGTCACAAGGCTCGCGGCTCAGCGTCCAGTTCTGCCTGCCTCGGCGAGGATCTGCACGATCTCCCTTCCGTCGGCGGTCGCGAAGTTGGTGACCAGCTCGGCGGTGATCATCGGCGTGGTGGTGAGCTTGACGCCCTCGCTCTCCAGCCGCCGCAGCACGATGTCGTGGTAGAACTCGGTCAGCGTGCCGCAGGCGTCGGCGGCGAACTGCACCTCGTACCCTTCCTGCCGGGCGCCGCGTGCGGTGTTGAGCCCGCAGACCTCGGAGCCGATCGCGGCCATCACCAGATGAGTGCGGCCGGTGGCCCGGACCGCTGCCGACACCCGGGGATCATCGAAGGCGTTGACGGTGCCCTGCCGCTCGACGCGCTGGTGATACTCGTCGGGAGCCGCCTTCTCCAGTTCGGGAATCAGAATGCCGTTGTCCTGTTCGATGTTGCAGCTGAGCACGATCGGTACGCCGAGCCGCCGCGCGGCACGCGCCAGCGCGACCGTATTCGCCTTGACGTCCTCCAGCGGAGGTACCTTGACCAGCCGCTCCATCACGGCAGTCTGGTGATCGACCAGCAACAGGACCGTGTTGTCCCTGGTGGACGAGGTGGTCATGCCTTTCTCCTTCTCATGGTGAATGAACCGGGATGTTCTCGGAGCCGGCCCAGGCTCGTGTCTGCCGCTGGAGCGTGCGCCTCGGTCATCGCAGGTTGGCGAAGAACGCCCGTACGTCGGCGGCGAGCAGGTCAGGAGCCTCCAGCGCGGCGAAGTGGCCCCCGCGGTCGAACTCCGTCCAATGCGTGACGGTGTAGGCCTGCTCGACGACGGCACGCACGGGGAGGACGACCTCGTGCGGAAAGACGGCCACGCCCAG
The DNA here is from genome assembly GCF_039535785.1 of Nonomuraea helvata. Lineage (NCBI taxonomy): Bacteria > Bacillati > Actinomycetota > Actinomycetes > Streptosporangiales > Streptosporangiaceae > Nonomuraea > Nonomuraea helvata. The sequence continues at coordinate 162,725 of NZ_BAAAXV010000012.1, read as the reverse complement.
CGGTGGCGTACAGGTTGGCGGTGGTCCGGCGTTCTCGCGGTGGAGACGAGCCGAGGAGCCTCCGGTGCCGGTGAGCCAGTAGATCGCCACGTTGGTGAGTATGCGATCGACGGCGATCTCGGATCGCGGGTCGGCCCACTCGCCGAACTTCTCGGCGATCCACGCGAGTTGACCGACCGGCGAGTCGGTCAGTGCGTACGCCAAGGTCTGCGGCCGGGTGCTCTGCAGGAGGCGATGTGCCGACGGCTGAGTGAGGAAGCGCTTGGCCCGTTCCAGCCGGGCCAGATCCTCAGCGGGCAGCCCGTCCTCGGTGTAGCCGGCGGGCAGCGGGGACAGGAAGTTGACATGGATGCCCGCCACGTGGCCGGGGTCGGCGGCGCCCAGCGCGAGGGAGATCCCCGATCCCCAGTCGCCGCCCTGGGCGCCGTAGCGGTCGTAGCCGAGGCGGCGCATCAGCTCGGCCCAGGCGCGGGCGATGCGGTGAATGTCCCAGCCGCGATCGTGCGTGGGACCCGAGAATCCGAAGCCGGGGATCGACGGGATCACCAGGTGGAATTCCTCCGACAGCGGACCGATCACGTCGAGGAACTCCACGATGGAGCCGGGCCAGCCGTGGGTGAGGATCAGGGGGAGCGCGTCCGGCCGGGGTGAGCGAACGTGCAGGAAGTGGATGTTCTGCCCGTCGATCTCGGTGGTGAACTGCGGATAGGCGTTGAGCTCGGCTTCGTGCTCGCGCCAGTGGTAGCCGGTGCGCCAGTAGTTGGCCAGTTCGCGTACCCGGCCGAGCGGGATGCCGTGATCCCAGCCCACGCCGGGCAACTCGTCGGGCCAACGGGCCTGGCCCAGCCGGACGGCCAGGTCATCCAGCTCTGCCTGGGGAACCTCGATACGGAAGGTCTTGATCACGGTTGCCTCCTGGCGTCATCGACATTGGTCGTGCTACCTGCGGGGGGCCGGATTCACCGCCGACGTGGCCACGTCCGGCATATGCCGTCGGAGGGCCCTCACGGGTTCTGCCGCTGCACGTCACTTGGGCCGATGATCAAGAAGACCGCGGCCGTGGCCAGGGCGAGGAAGCCCGCCGCCGCGAGGCCGGCCACGTTGAAGCCGTGGACGGTCGCGGCGGCGGCGGACGCCGGATGTGCGCGGAGGTAGTCGGCGGTGGACGTGCCGGCGATCGTGCCGAGCAGGGCAGTGCCGAGGGACCCGCCGATCTGCTGGGAGGTCTGGACCATGGCGCCTGCCACGGCCGTGTCGGCCCCCGCTCCGAGGGTGGCGGTGCTGTTGGCGGTGACCAGCACCCAGCCGGTGCCGAGGCCGACCAAGGCGAACACGGGCAGCACGTGCAGCCAGTAGCCGCTGTCGACCTGGACAAGGCCGAGCAGCGCGAGCCCGGCCGTGATGGTCAGGAGCCCGGGTGCCAGCAGCAGGCGCACCGGCGTGCGGGCGATGAGAGGGCTCACCAGGCGTACGCCCAGCATGAGCCCGCCGGTGAGGGGCAGGAAGCCGAGACCCGCCATGACCGGCGAGTAGCCGAGCACGTCCTGCAGATAGAAGGTGAGGAAGAACAGCGCGGCGAACATGCCTGTCGCCAGGCTGAACACCGCCAGGTAGGACCCGCCCCGACGCCGGTCGAGGACCACCCGCAGGGGCAGCAGCGGCCCTGTGCTCCGGCGCTGGACCCAGACGAACGCGACCAGCACGAGGACACCGCCCACCAGCGCCCCGGCGCTGGTGGGCGCGCTCCAGCCGTCGGGTTCGGCATGAGCGAACCCGAAGACCAGGGCCATCAGGCCAGTGGTGGCGAGCAGGGCGCCGATGACGTCGACCCGTACCCCGGGGGCGCGAGGCGCGGGACGGACCGCGTACAGCACTCCGGCTGCCGCCGCGATCGCGAGGGGGAGGTTCACGTACATGCACCAGCGCCAGTCCAGGTAGTCGGTGAGCACTCCGCCGAGCGCCACGCCGAGGCCGGAAGCGCTGCCCAGGACGGTGCCGTAGATCCCGAACGCCTTGCCGCGCTCGGCGGGCCGCGGGAAGGCGACCGCGAGCGTCCCGAGCACGGACGGAGTGACCAGCGCTCCGAAGATGCCTTGCAGTGCCCGCGCGGTCAGCAGCATCGCCGGATCGACGGCCGCACCGCCGAACGCGGAGGCCAGCGCGAATCCGGACAGCCCGATCAGCAAGCTGCGCCTGCGGCCCATGAGGTCCGACATCCGCCCGCCCAGGAGCAGGAAGCCGCCGTACCCCAGAGCGAAGATGGTGATCACCCATTGGCGAGCGGGATCCGACATCTCCAGCGATCTCTGCGCGGAGGGTAGCGCGATGTTCATGATCGTCGAGTCGAGACCGATCAGCAGCTGTGCCGTCGCAACGGCGACCAGCGCCCACCAGCGCCTGGGGTCAGGGATGGTGGGCTCGTATGGGAGCCGGTGGGAGCCGACTGATGTGGTCATGGCATGCCTCAGAGATTCGATCGGCCGACAGTCAGAACATGCCGTTCTCGTTCTCGGCCTTCTCCGGAATGTCCTGCATGACGTCCCAGTGCTCGATGAGCTTTCCGTTCTCGTCGAGCCGGAAGATGTCGACGATGGCCGTCCCCCGCTGGCCGGGCACCCGTACGCCGTGAACGTGCGCGATGACGAAGTCGCCGTCGGCGAAGATGTTCTTCACCTCCGCGCGCAACTGCGGAAAGGTCTCCTTGATGAAGTCGACGCGGCTCTTGAAGCCTTCTACGCCGTCGGCGATGGCGGGATTGTGCTGCACGTAGCGCTCGCCGATGAGTTTCGTGGCGGCGTCGAAATCCTTGCTGTTGATGCCGGCCTCGTAGAAGGCCAGGACGTTTCGCTTGTTCCGGTCAAGCTTCGAACCCGTGCTCATCATGCACATCCTTATGTGAACGCCTGTTGTGTTACGACCGTAGCGCAACAGGCGTTCACATACAACTCGGCTCAGGCCGTCAGGCCGCCGTCGACGGCGATCCTCTGGCCGATGACCCAACGGGCCTGGTCAGAGGCGAGGAAGGCGACGACGTCCGCGATGTCCTCGGGCTCGCCGATCCTGCCCAAAGGAGTCCGCCTGATGGCGTCCGCCAGCATGTCCATGACGTCCTGTACCGAGTCGGTGTTGGTCGGGCCGGGCAGGACGGCGTTGACCGTGATCCTCCGCGGGGCCACCTCGCGGGAGAAGGCCCGTACCAGTTGCTCGCCCGCCGCCTTGCTCGCCGAATAGAGGGGCTCGGACGGGCTGCTCGCGCGGGTGGCACTGGAGGAGATGTAGACGATCCTGCCGTCGTCGCGCATGCGCCCGGCCACCTCACGGAACGCGACGAACGTGGCCTGGGAATTGGCCGTGAAGGTGTGCGCGTAATCCTCGTCGGCGGCCCGGGCGAGCGGGCCGTGCGCGAACCCGTAGGCGTTGTGCACGAATACGTCGAGGCCGCCGTACTCGCGTTCGGCCGCGTCGAAGAGGGAACGCAGCTGGGCGGGGTCGGTCACGTCCGCTTTCACCACCGTGGCCCCGCGACCTGGCCGGTGGCGGCGTCCTGTCCTTCGACATCGACGTCGACCAGCGGCTCTTCCCCGCCGTCGCCCCATGGACCCGTGCCGTGGCTGTCCGTCGAACCCGCGGCGCTCGAAACGGTCGGCAACGCCCTCGCCCAGCATCCCGAAGTCGGCTACGCCGCGGCCGCCACCGGCCCCACCAACCTCTACGCCAGCGTCGCGGGCCCCGGCGCGGCCGCCCTGTACACCTATTTGACCCGCCGCATCGCCCCTCTTCCCGGTATCCGGCTCATGGAGACCGCACCCGTGCTGCGCAACATCAAGGGGATTTACTAGGGCTTCAATCCCACGCTGGTGGGGGCGCAGATTCACGTCCGTGCATCCATGGACAGCTGTAGCCGAACGGTCATAGCGCTACGAGTAGCGCAACGTATGTTCCAATACGATGACGCTCATGGACACGACCACCCCGGCCCAACGTGGCGCCCGCGGCCGCAACCGGCGGGGCCAGGGCGAACGGCTGCGCGAGGAGATCATCGAGGCCGCTCTGCGGCTGCTCGACGAGTTGGCCGACGACCAGGCGCTGTCGCTGCGGGCCGTGGCACGCGAGATCGGCATCGCCGCCACGTCCGTCTACATCCACTTCGCCGACCGGGACGCCCTCGTGCTGGCGGCGATGGAGCGCTGCCACACGGACCTGATCGACTCCATCGACCGGGCCGAAGCCGAGTCCGAGGACCCGGCGGCCAAGCTGCGCGCCCGGGTGCTGCTGCAGGGCAAGTGGGCCTACGAGCACGCAGGGCTGTACAAGGTGCTCCACGAGAGCACGCTCAACCAGCGCACGCGGATGCCGTTCAAGACGGTGCTCGGCGAGCGCACCACGGCGGCGATCCAGCGCTGCATGGACGCCGGACTCGCCCCCGCCGGCGACGCCGCCGCGGTCTCCCTGGACCTGCGGGCGGCCGTCCACGGCGCGGTCTCGATGCGCCTCAACTCAGCCGACCTGCCGATGCCGCCACTGGAGGAGCAGGTCGACCGGTTCCTCGTCAAGTTGGTCGGCCTCTCCCCAACGACGGGATAGCCGCAGCGCGTCACCGGATCGTACTCGCCGAACGTGTTGAGACGGGGTCTCCAGCCGGTCCAACACGACCCGGGCGTCACAGTTCGGCGAGATGGCCTCGTCCCGTCCGGACAGAGGTACGAGCAGCGAGAACTGCCGCGCGCCCGCGAGATACGATCTCGCCGGGGAAGGGCGCGTCAGAGCTGGGGGCGGACCTGTCGGTGTTCCCGCACGATCCTGCTCGGCGGCCCCCGCCCTGGCCTGGTGGAGCAGGCTCGATGCGAGTCCGTCAGCCGGTCACGACCACACCCCAGTCCTGCTCATCACCGTTGGTGGCGGGCCACTGGATGACCTTGGCGCCCGCGGTGAAGCTGCCGGCCGCGACAGCCATATACATGCGGCTGTGGTCGTTCTGCAGCCGGAAACCGCTGCCAAGAATCCAGTACTGGTCGTCGTTCTGGTTGCACGTGTAGATGATCAGCTGCTTGCCTTCGGTGGTGCTGCTCGCCGGATCGGCCAGGCACTTGCCGGACTTCTTGTTGATGAGGTAGCCACGCGCTCCCACCTCGATATCACCCGTCCAAGACCATTTCTGGTCGTCACCGCTGCCGCAGTACCACTGGATGGTCGGCGCCGAGTTGGCGGTGCTGCCGCCCGCAACGGTCAGGCATTGGGCGCTGCGGGAGTTGACCCACATGTGAGCCATCTCACACGCTGGTCAAAAGACCGAGCGGCCAAGGGCGCTGAGGCCACGCCGGTGCCCTTGAAAGCCACAACGCACCGGCGGAGTCGCGGGCGATCAAGTCGGGCTTGCCGTCACCGCTGTTGTCGCCGGTGGAGACCAGCGCGGTGTAGGCGCCCCAGCCGGTGCCCTTCGCAGGCCGGTCAGCTCGGTCGGCCGGGACAGGATCCTGAATGATCTGAGTGCCCGATCAAGGTGGTCAGGTGTCCTGGCCGGAGGGTCCCTCGCCGGCCACCTCGGGGGCGCGGTGCTCGTACGGCGTGCTCAGCACGACCGTCGTGCGAGTCGAGACGTTGGCCGAGGCGCGGATCTGCTGCAGCAGGTCCTCCAGCGCCGCCGGTGAGGCCACGCGTACCTTGAGGATGTAGCTCTCGTCGCCCGCCACACTGTGGCACGCCTCGATGGCCGTCAGGTGGGCCAGCCGCTCGGGGGCGTCGTCGGGGGCGGCCGGGTCGATCGGTTTGATCGACACGAACGCGGTCAGCGGCAGCCCCACCGCGTCATGGTCGATGATCGCGGCGTATCCGCGCACGACTCCGCGCTTTTCCAGGCGGCGTACGCGCTGGTGCACCGCTGAGACCGAGAGCCCGGTCTCCCTGGCCAGGTCCGTGAAGCTCATGCGGCCGTCGCGCGCCAGCAGCGTGACGATCCGGCGATCGATCTCCTCCATCGGCCAAAGGTTAGCCGGTCATGGTCACGACATGGTCCCGACGGGCGAGGCGCCCATGCGCATCGCGTGCTCCATCAGGGTGATGAGCACCTGTCTGCCCGAGTCGCGCCTGCGGGCGTCGCAGAGCACGATGGGGATCTCCGGCTCCAGGCCGATCGCCGAGCGGACCTCGCCCACGGTGAACGGCCGGGTGCCGTCGAAGCAGTTGAGCGCCACGATGAACGGCTGCTCACGCTTCTCGAAGTAGTCGACGGCCGGGAAGCAGGCGTCGAGGCGGCGGGTGTCGGCCAGCACGACGGCGCCGAGCGCGCCCAGAGCCAGCTCGTCCCACACGAACCAGAAGCGCTCCTGGCCGGGCGTGCCGAACAGGTAGAGCATGTAGTCGTTGGCGATGGTGATCCGCCCGAAGTCCATGGCGACGGTGGTCGTGAACTTCCTCTCGACGCCTGACAGGTCGTCGACGTTGGCGCCCAACTGAGTGAGCGCCTCTTCCGTGCGTAGCGGCCGGGTCTCGGAGACGGCGCCGACCATGGTGGTCTTGCCCGCGCCGAACCCGCCGGCGATCAAGATCTTGATCGCCGTCGGCAGCCGCCAATGGTCAGAGCGACCGAATTCCATCCAGCACCGCCTGTACATCTCCCGCGCATGCACAACCCGCCCCTGAGGTGCCGTGGTCAGTGGTACCTGTCAAGGTGTGTTGAGAAGGTCGCTCCACATGCCTGGCATCGAGACACCCTAGCAACGCCACATTTTCCACTCAAGCCGCACTCTTTTACAAGAAACCAAATGTCACGGTTTGTCGCTTAGCGCACCCTTATTCGTCTGACCCACCGGCACTCTGTCAAGGAAGCCTGTCATGGAATCCGACACGTCCCTTAGCATGCCGGCCCACGGCCCGAAATACCGAAGAAACCGGCGTTGAATCCGAGCCGTCCTCGCAGGTAGACGGCCGTGCGGGGGCTGCGGGCCCGTACCGGCTCGATGAGGGCGGCCGCCTCGCGCGCCAGCTCGGCCATCGCCTCGGTCACCTCGGCGCGGCTGACACCGAGCGCCAGCACGTTCAGGTCGCCCCAGCTCATGTCCTTGCGGTACGACGCCACGTCGCCGAGCAGGTGCAGGTAGCGCTGGACCTGCCGGCTGACCGCCCGCAGCTCCTCCAGGTGAGCCTTCGCCCAGTCGTCGGCCGTGTAGATCCAGTGCGACACGTCCACGAAGCACGAGCCGCGGCTGTCGGCGTTGTCCAGGTAGCCGTCCAGCGTCAGAACGGTACGTGTGTCACGCCACACCCACGCCCTGGCCATGCCCGCCAGCATCCTGGCGAGCTGGTCCCGCCAGAGCCGGCGCAGGTCGTCGAACCCCTTGACGGTGGCCAGCTCGTCGCGGAGGTCGGCAAGGAACCGCGTGACCGCCGACCGGGGCACGGCGCCGTCGGCGACGGACAGGCATTCGCCGGCCAGGCGGTTCACCTGCTCGCGGGTGGTCGCGGTGTGGTCCACGAGCCGGTCGACGGCCAGGACCCACAGGGCGGCCCGGTTGGCGACCTTGAGGCGCGCGGCGGTGGCCCAGGGGGCGCTGAAGGCCGTGGAGAGGGTCAGGGCGCTGTAGTCATCGGCGCTGAAGGCCGTCGCGGGGAAGAGTCCGCTGTACATCTGGGCGCAGCGCCGCAGGTCCCTGCCGCACTCCGCGGCCAGCGCGCACGTCCTGCCCAGCTCGAACGCCTCGTCCACCTCATGGTCGGGCATCCTAGGGCCGCTCGATGAGCTCGCGGATCATGGGCGACCGTCCCCGATAGACGCAGCTGTCAGCGAATTGTTTCATGATCGCGTACTTACGATCCAGGTATCAGCAGCGTGGCCGATCAGCCTGCTCCGATGGCTATGAACGACACGTCGTCGCCCCTGGCCCGGCAGAGCGCCTCGGCCAGGCCGAGGCCGCGGCGCAGGCCGTCGTGCAGGCCGACCATGACGGGCACGGCCGTCTCGTCGTTCACGGGGACGACGCTGGCGACGATCGCGGCGGTGCCGAGCCGGAGCAGGGCGGTGGCCAGGCCCAGCAGCTCGTCGGCGCCGACGGGGGCCATCTGGCCGGAGTCGCAGCTGGACAGGACGAGGTGGTGGGGGGCGCGGCGCAGGCGTTCGAGGTCGTAGCCGGTCAGGGGGCCGTCGTCGAGGTGGAGGGAGGAGAACAGCGGGCTGTCGGCCCGGAACGTGCCGTGCGCGGCCAGGTGGGCGAGCGGGCTGCCGTCGATGGCGGCCAGCACGCCGGGCGCGGTGGCCCGGCCTCCTGCCAGGACGGTGACGTCGCCGTCGCCGCCCGCCCCGATCTCGGCGGGTTCCCCGTACAGGCGGGCGATCTGACGTATCTCGCCGTCGGCGTGGGGGACGCCGGGGCCGCGTACGAGGACGATGCGGCCGGCGTCGGGACGGCGGGCGGCCCTGGCTCGCAGCCATGCCCCCGCGGAGGGAGCGACCGTGAAGGGGCGGCGGCGCAGGGAGGGCAGCAGGGCCCAGGGGGTGGTGTGCAGGGTGCTCGGCGGCACGACGACCAGCGGCCCGTCGCCCAGCCGGTCGGCGGTCGGGCCGAGGAGCGCCTGCTGCAGGCGGGCGCCGAGGTCGTGGAGCTCGCGCTGGTCGGGGTGGCGTTCGTAGGCGAGGCGGCGGAGCCTGGAGCGGGCGAACTCGACCTCGGCGACCGCCCGGTCCATCGGCCCCGCGACATGACGGCGCACGGTGCCGTCGCCGCAGACCAGCACGTGCAGGGTGCCGTCGATCACGACCAGCTCGGCCAGCCGCCCCTCGTCCAGGTCCGCCAGGAGCCGCTCCGTCCGGTCGTCGTCGCGTTCCCTGCGCTCGCGGCCGCCGCGGGTGCGCAGCGTCGTCGCCCGTACGCGGGACTCCAGGCGGCTCCTGTCACGCTCGAGGGCCGGGGCCGAGGCGGCGCCGTCCTGGCGGGCCTGGGCCAGCAGGTGTTCGGCCTGCCGCAGGGCGGCGAGCTGGGCGAGGAGCCGGTCGTCCTCGGGCGGGCTCACGGCGGGCACGGCGAGTTCGGTGGCCCGCCACCGCTCCGTCCAGGCCAGCAGGCGGCGCGGGCGGCCGGCGCGCAGGAGGTGCCGCTGGGCGAGCGTCACCAGCTCCGCGCCCTGGGCGGTGGCGAGCGCGCGTAACTCGGAGGAGCCGAACGTGAGGCGATGCTCCTCGATGAGCGCCAGCCCGGCGCGGCACGCGTGCAGCAGGCGGCGCGGCTCCCCTGCCGCCTCGGCCCTGAGCGCCTCCGCCAGCCAGCCGCCCACCCGGGTCGTGGCGGGCCCCTTGTGCCTGACGTCCGCCGCCCTGGCCAGGTGCCGCTCCGCCACGCCCGGCTTGCCCAGGACGAGCGCGACGCGGCCCGCCAGCAGCTGCGCCTGCCAGACCTCCGGCGACCCCAGCGCCGCCAGCCGCCCGGCCAGCCGCCGGGCCTCCCCCAGCGACCTCTGCCACGCGGCACCGCCTCCGGCCTGCTCATCCTTCGAAGCGGCCGCGCCTTCCGTCAGGGTGGCGTGCTCGGCTTGGAAGAGGATGAGGCGGGCGTGCTCGGACCACCAGGTACGGTGCTGGCGGGCGAACAGCCGCCGCGCCTCCCCCGCCCGTTCCATGGCCGTGACCGGGTCGGCGCTCTGGAGAGCGGCTCGGGCGGCGATGAGCAGGAGCTCCGCCCGCCGGGTCGCCTGCCCGCGCAGCCGCGCCAGCAGGCGCAGCCCGCCGTCCGCCTGCTCCAGGGCGTCCCGGGCGAGCCCTGCGGCGAGCAGGACCGCGCACCGGTCGGCGATCAGATCGAACATCGGCGTGCCCAGCGCGCTGAAGCGCCGCTCCGCCTCCTCCAGCAGGTCCAGCGCCGCGGGCAGATCCCCGGTGCGGAAGGCCGCCACCCCGCGGTTCTGCACGGCCACGGCCGAGTCGTGCTCCTGCCGGGTCGTGCCCAGCATGTCGTGAGCCGTACGGAAGTCCGCCTCGGCCGGGGCGACGGAGCCCAGGGCCAGCTGGACGTGCCCGCGCAGGGTCAGCGCCCGCGCCGCCCACACCGTGTCGCGCGCCGTCAGCAGGGCGGGCACCGCGTCCCGCAGGTCCTCGAGCGCCTCCGCGTGCCGCCCCAGGATCCAGCGGGCCCCCGCGCGGCGGAACAGCACCCGCGCCCGCGTCGCCCCGCCGGACCGCGCCGCCGCCGAGTCGAGCGCCGACAGCCCGGCTCTGGTGCGCCCGGCGTGCAGCAGCGCGATGCCCAGCGTGGCCAGCACGTCGGCCTCGCGGTCGGCCGAGCCGGAGCGCCGCGCCAGGCGGACGGCGTGGCGCAGCTCCCCGATCGCGGCCTCGAGGTCGCCGAACTCGCGGTGCAGGATCCCGAGCGCCTGCCTGGCGATCGAGGACTCGTACGGCCCGCGCCCCTCGGCCAGCACCTCCTTGGCGGCGGCCAGGGCCTCCCGGGGTCTCGCGAAGACCATGGCCAGCAGGTCATGCGGATCTTCACGGGACACGAGTCGATCGTAGTCCCGCGCGGTATCAACCGGCTCTGTATCAACCGGCCCGGTGGCCGCTCATACACACGTACACGCGAAGAGAGACGGAGAACATGGCCACCTCGGACACCCGATTCTGGGAGCAGCTGGAGATCCTCAACGCCGCCCTGCCGCACGGCATGCGGGCGGCGGCGGGCCCGGAGGGGGCCGCGCCCGGCTCCGGGGTCCAGCCGCGCTTCGCCCACCTCGACGGCCACGTCCTGGTACGCGACGCCGACGCGGACCGGGCCGTCGCGGCCGTCCAGGACCTGCTGCCGGGCCCCGACGCGGTCCGCGTGACCGGAGCGAGGCACGCGGGCCGCGGCTCCGTACGCAGGCTCGCCGTCGGCTCCAGGGACCTCCACCGCACCGTCGAGCACCTGGCCGGCGAGAACATCGCGTCGAGCCTCGTCCACTTCGTGTCCGTCGCGGGCGTCAACCTCTGTCCGGGCGACGAGCCGGTCCCGAGCGCGGGGCCGCTCAACCCGCCCCTGTCCGGCCGCGACCGGGGCGAGAACGTGACAGTGGCCGTCCTCGACACCGGCCTCGTCCACGACTACCTCGACCACCAGTGGCTGGCCCAGAGCTCGGGCGTGCCCGACATCCCCCTGGTGACCGGCGACGTCACCGCCGCCGGCGACGAGCTGGACGCCGACGGCCTGATCAAGCCGTACGTGGGCCACGGCACGTTCATCGCGGGCGTGCTGCGCTGCGTGGCCCCCGCCGCCGACGTGCGCGTCCACAACGTCTTCCCGTACGCGGGCGCCGCCCTGGAGGACGAGCTGGGCCAGACCCTGCTGCGGATCATGGACACCCACGGCTGGCCCGACATCATCTCCCTGTCCGCCGGCACCAGGACCGGGAACGCCGGCGAGCTGCTCGGCCTGGCCGCCTTCATGGACGAGCTGGCCGCCCACCCGGGCACCCTCCTGGTGGCCGCGGCGGGCAACGACGGCGAGACGCTGCCGTTCTGGCCGGCCGCGTACGCCGCGGAGCCGGTCAACGTCTCCGGCGACGTGGTGATCTCGGTGGGCGCGCTGCGCGAGGACGGGCTCGGCCGGGCCTGCTTCAGCAACCACGGAAACTGGGTCACGGTGTACGCGCCGGGCGAGCGCCTGGTCAACGCCTTCACCTCCGGCCCCTACCAGTACGGCTACCCGCACCGCACCACCTGCCGCTTCTCCGACCAGGGCCTCTACCCGGGCTGCAGCTGCCTGGCGACGCTGCAGGACGGCGACAAGGCGACGTTCACCGGGCTGGCGGAGTGGAGCGGCACGTCGTTCGCCACGCCGATCGTGGCCGGGCTGGTCGCGGCGCGCATGTCGCAGGAGAAGGTGTCGTCGCGGGCGGCCGCGGCGGACCTCATGGCGGGGCGGCTGGCCGTACCGGATCTGAGCGGTTTGCTCAGATGACGGCGAGTTCGCGCTCTGGTGGCGGCGGGCCAAATATATTGGGCATCCGCCCGAACCCAGGGAGCCGCCGCCGTGGACGACACCGCAGCTCTGGTCGTCGCTGCCGCGGACGGCGACGCGGGCGCGTGGAAGGAGCTCTACCAGCGCTTCAGCGGGCTGGTGTGGGCCGTGGCGCGGAGCTACCTCGTGAACGCCGCCGACGCGCAGGACGTGTGCCAGACGACCTGGTACCGCTTCGCCGAGCACCTGACCAGGCTCAGGGATCCCGCGCGGGCCGGTTCCTGGCTGGCCAGCACCGCCAGGCACGAGGCGCTGCGGGTCCTGCGCACCAGCGGCCGGGCCCTGCCGGTCGGCGACCTGGAGCTGCTCGGGATGGACGTCGACGAGCGCTCGCCCGAGCTGCTCCTGCTGGAGGCCGAGGAGGAGGACGAGCGGGCCGCGCGGGAGCGGGCACTGTGGAGCGCGTTCGAGGAGCTGCCGGAGCGCTGCCGGCGGCTGCTGCGCGTCCTCATCGCCTCGCCGCGGCCGAGCTATCAGGAGATCGCGGACGGGCTGGACATGGCGGTCGGCAGCATCGGGCCCAACCGGGGGCGGTGCCTCAAGCGGCTGGCCGCGCTGATGAACCGGCGCGGCGTGAGCGACATCCGGGGGTGAACGGCATGGACTCCATGGACGACCGCGAAATGGAGCTCGAGGAACGCCTCCGGGCGGCCGCCGAGCGGCTCGACCCGGTCCCGGCGGAGCTGTTCGAGGAGGCGATGCGGGCGTACGCGCTCAGGTCCCTGGACGCGGAGCTGGCCGAGCTGACGTTCGACTCGTGGGACGAGCTGTCGGCGACCCGGGTCCGGGGCGGGGGGCGGGCGCGGCTGCTGACGTTCGCGGCGGGCGAGGTGGTGGTCGAGCTGGAGGTCGCCGGGGGGCGGCTGGTGGGGCGGCTGTCGGGTGGCGGGGCCGCGGACATCGTGGTGCAGCGGCGCGACGGCGGTACGCGCGTGCGCGCCGACGAACTGGGCCGGTTCACGACGGGTGAGCTGGCACCGGGGCCGCTGCGGCTGCGGGTCAGCCCCGAGGGCGGCGGCCCGGTCGTGACCACCTGGATCCTGGTCTGATCCGTGGCTAAAGGCTCTATCTGCCGGTTCGTCAGGCCGCCAGCCACGAGCGTGGCGGTGCTGAGCTCCTGCGGCGTGAGGCCGAGCCGTACCGTGGCCGGGGGTTCCAGCCCGCAGGCCTCCAGCTCGTGCGCGGACGCTTCACGGCTGTGCCGCCTGTCCGGCGTTGTCGCGTGTCCGATGGGAACGTGTCGCCCGCGAGGGTGGGCTCGGCACCGAGGAAGGCCAGGGCCAGGTCCGCCTGACGGCGTTGGGCGCGGCGGCGAGCTCGGCGGCGCGGAGCACATCGCCCCCGATGAGGACGTGCTCCAGCACCGCCGTACGCAGCTCGTCGCGGCGCGCGGCCGACTCCGTGAGCCCGGCGGCCAGGTCGAGGTGGGCGGCGGCCTCCTGCCACTGCCCGTGTTGCGCGGCCTTGGCGGCGACGAGCCGGCCGGCGGCGGGGGTGCAGGCGCATCGCGACCGCAGCCGCCGTCACATGTGGCCGACCCGCCCCCAGGCGGCGGTGGCGTCGTCATGCCGTTTGCCGCGTACCGGTCCCCGGGTCCTCTCGAGCTCCCGTACCGCCCGGATCACCGCCTCCGGCCCCTTCCCCTCCAGCGCCGCCACGAGGTCGCTCCAGCTCCACCCGTACCACTCGACGAGCCGCGACACCCCATCGGTGAGCAGCCCCACCCCGCGCACGTCCGTCACGGCGCCGCACACCCCTTGCCGGGCCGCCTCGGGGCGGCTGCCCGCCACCCAGAACCCGCCGGGTGCGTTGCGCATCCGCCGCACCAGCTCCACCGTGTACGGCCGTCCGCCCGGCAGCCCCTCGAGCCGGTCGTCACTCACCACCCGGACCCCGCCGTCCGCCAGTGCGAAGACGACCGGCGAGTCCCCCAGCACGAGGTACTCCACACGACCTTCGACGCTGCGCACCATGGCCACCGTCGCGGACGGCGAGTCGGGATTGCCGAGATCGCAGGCATCGGAGTGCGCCGCGATGACCGTCTCGATGGCCGCCTCCAGAATGCCGGAGAGCGACGTCTCCGACCGCGACAGCTCAGCCGCCAGCGCGCCCCCGAGCCTCGCCACCAACCACGGCACATCATGCACGCACCCGCTGTCCACCCCAGTCGCCGCCGTGGCACCGTCGAGCACGACGATCCACGACGGCCCCGCGATCATCAGGTCCTCGTTGGGGCGTTCGGATCCTGGCCTGCTGGCGTGGGCGACCTCCGCGAACATGACAGCGACTGTGCCACACCAGCACCAGCCTCCGCAGCCCTCGTCCCCGTACGTCCGCTCTCACGACCTGGCCGCGCGCCGCGTGACCACGCGTTGGTCCCTTTAGGAATGCCACGTCTGCCACACGATCACCGAGGGCTCCCGCGAGAGCCAGTCCCGGTTCGTGTGCAAGAACACAGCATGCGGGTGGATCGGCAACGCCGACATCAACGCCGCCCGCACCCAGATGTACCGGTACACCTCAGCCGCCGGACAGGCGGTCACTGGACGTGGAGGCCCTGCACCACTGGGGCCGGTGAAGCGTCAAGCATCTCATGGCGGGACTACCCGTGCCGCCCCGTATGGGGTGGCCGGGTAGCGGCCACGAGAATCCTCCCCATGAATGAATGGGGAAGAGCATGTCAAACGATGACGAGGTCGCGGGGCGTGTTGTTGAGGCGTTCCGCGCCCCCGTCCGTGCACACCACGATGTCCTCGATCCGGGCCCCGTGCCGGCCGGGCAGGTAGATCCCCGGCTCCACCGAGAACGCGAAGCCCGGCTCCAGAGGCGCCCCGTTGCCCGAGACGATGTACGGCTCCTCGTGCGTCTCGATCCCGATCCCGTGCCCGGTCCGGTGGATGAAGTGGTCGCCGTAGCCCGCCTCCGCGATGATGTCGCGGGCGGCCGCGTCGATCGACTCGCACGACACGCCCGGCCGCACCGCCGCACAGGCCGCGTCCTGCGCCCGGCGCAGCACCTCGTAGTACTCGGCGAAGTCCGCGGGCGGCTCCCCGACGCTGTACGTGCGCGTCGAGTCCGAGCAGTAGCCGTTGTGCAGCTGGCCGCCGATGTCGACCACGACCGGCTCGCCCGCCTGGATCACCCGGTCGGACACGTCGTGGTGCGGGCTGGCGCTGTTCGGCCCCGAGGCGACGATGACGAAGTCGACCGTCGCGTGGCCCGTCGCCAGGATCGCCTCGGCGATGTCCCTGCCCACCTCGCGCTCCGTGCGCCCGGCCCGCAGGAACTCCGGCACGCGCCGGTGCACCGCGTCGATCGCCTCCCCGGCCCCGCGCAGCGCCGCCACCTCCACGGCCGACTTGCGCATGCGCAGCTCGCGCAGCACGGTGCCGGCCAGCACCTGCTCGGCCTCCGGCAGCACCTCGCGGAAGCGGAGCGACGACATGGCCCACATCCGGTCGGCCAGGCCCACCTTGCCGACCTTCCCGAGGCGGGCGGCCACGACGGCGTAAGGGTCGTCGGTCTCGTCCCACGCCACGAACTCCAGCCCCAGCCGCGAGGCGGGCGACGCCTCCGCGGCGGGCAGCTCCAGGCGGGGCACCATCATGTACGCGTCGCCGGAGGCGGGCACCACGAGACACGTCAGCCGCTCCAGCGGCTTGGCCTCATATCCGCTCACATAACGCAGATCGGGCCCGGGGGTCAGCAGCAGGGCGTCGACACCGGCCTTGGCGGTGGCCTCCTGAACGGCGGCGAGACGGGACACGGGATACAAGTCTGAGGACGTCACAGCCCATAATCTACTCGGACCCCGGCCCCTAAAATCCGCGAAAAGCTCTCACAACACAGCAGCCCATCGCTACACTCCGTTCATAGTTGATCACGTAGTGTGGGGTCAATTGTCCAGTTCGACTGCACTTGAGAGTGAGACCATGGTCGACGTCATAGGCGCGGCCGAGCTGCTCAGCCACGACAACCCCGCCAGCCGCGACAGCGACGCCGAAAAGCTCGCCGCCCGGCTGGCGCACGCCCAGCGGCTCGGCAACATGGGCTGGGCGGAGTGGCACATGCACTCCGGCGAGACGATCTGGTCCGACCAGGTGTACCTGATCTTCGGCCGCGACCCCGCCGACGGCCCGATCGCCCTGCCCGACCTGGCCAAACACGTCGAACACGACGACGTCGGCACGCTCAGCCGGCTCCTGTGGTCGGCCGTGGAAGGCGTCGAGCCGGTCCAGGCGGAGTTCCGCATCCGGCGCGGGGGCGAGCTGCGCGACCTGCGCGTCGTGCTCGAGCCGCTCATGGCCCCCGGCGGCCCCGTGGGCCTGCACGGCGTCATCCAGGACATCACCGGCCGCCGCCGCGCCGAGCGCATGATGTCGGAGTCGCGCCGCCAGCTCCTCGAGGCCCGCGAGCAGGCCGCCGAGGAACGCCACGTCATGCTCGCCCTGCGCGAGGCCATCCTCCCCGACTCCGCCGGAGGCCTCCACCTGCCGCACGCCAACGTCGCGGTCCGGTACGTGCCCGCCGAGAAGACCGCGAGCCTGGGCGGCGACTGGTTCGAGGCCGCCCCGGCCCCCGACGGACGGCTGCTGCTGGCCATCGGCGACGTCTCCGGCCACGGCCTGCCCGCCATCGCGCACATGGCCCAGCTGCGCCACGCCCTCGTCGGCCTGGCCATGACCGGCCAGCCCGCGCACCGGCTTCTGGCCTGGCTGAACGACCTCGTCCTGCACCAGCTCAAGGAGACCACCGCCACCGCGATCATCGGCCACCTCGACCCGGAGACGCGCGTGCTCGCCTGGGGCCAGGCGGGCAACCTGGCCCCCATCCTCGTGCGCGACGGGGTCGCCAGCCAGCTCGCCCAGCCCCGCGGCGTGCTGCTCGGCGCCGCCTCCGAGCGCCCGTACGAGCTCGCGACCACCCGGCTGCTGCCCGGGGACCTGCTGCTGATGTTCACCGACGGGCTGGTCGAGCGGCGCACCCGCGACATCGACGTCGGCCTCGACCTGGCCCTGGCGGCCGCCCGCGGCGTGCCCGCCCGCGACCTGGACGCCGGGCTCGACCGCCTCCTCGCCGACATCGGCGGACCGAACCCCGAGGACGACGCCTGCCTGCTGGCAGTGGCCGTACCCGGGCAGATCATGTAAGGGCTGTCAGGGGTACGACCACAGGATCGCGCTGATGCTCCGCGATATCCCAGCACGGCTGGCACCCCCGAAGACGCCGGGCGGTGAGCGGAAGCGCAGGGCGCGCCTGCTGTCCGGCGGACTGCTGCGGTGCTCTACCTGCGGCGGGAAGCGGAACTGTTGGCCCACCTCCGCGCGCTCAAGGTACGGCGCAAGCAGTTTCTGTCCCAGCCGAGCGAGCCCGTCGTCGAGTATGTCCGACTGGGCCAGACCTTCACTGAAGCGTGGGAGGCTCGCGACACGGACGGCCGCCGCTTACTGCTGGAAAGCGCCATCGCCCACATCGTCGTCCGGCCGGGTACGCGAGGCCGCCGAGGTATCGACCCTCAGAGGCTCGACATTCTCTGGCGGAACCAGTACGGCCAGGACATCGGCGTGCCAGGCGCCGACGACCACATGGGCAGGCGGGTCGGCTGACAAGTGTGACATTCATGCGGCGCTCCTGGGAGCGTTGCAGGGCCGGGAACGCCCGCTCGGCCGTCTTGCGGGCTCCGCGCACCCCGCCCGATGCCGTCCGAACTCCCGGGCCTGACCTGTGCGAGTGCACCGACCATGCGCCGCGTGACGCGGGAGGAATGATCACAAGACCCCGGCCCGTCCGGTCGGACGAGTCCCGATACCCGTGCCGCTGAGCCAAGGCTGCCCGTCCACCTCTCGCCCCGTGGCAGGTGAGCGAGGCGTCGACATGACCCTGGCGGCATTCGTCGGACGCCCACCAGTGGCATGCTAAGCGCATGTCGACCCGCCCAAAAAAATGTCTTCTGCTTGATACTCCGTCGCTCTACTTCCGCGCCTTCTTCGGCGTGCCGGAGTCGGTCAAGGCCCCCGACGGCTCCCCCGTCAACGCCGTACGCGGCCTCATCGACATGATCGCCACCCTCGTCCGCCAGCACTCCCCCACCGCGCTCGCGGCCACCATGGACGCCGACTGGCGGCCGGCCTTCCGCGTCCAGGCGATCCCGACGTACAAGGCGCACCGTGTCGCCCAGGGCGACGCCGAAGAGGTGCCGGAGGCGCTCGTCCCCCAGATCGCGGTCATCCAGGACGTGCTCGACGCCGTCGGCATCGCCCGCCTGGAGTCGCCCGGCTACGAGGCCGACGACGTGATCGGCACCCTCACCCACCAGGCCACGGGCGCCGTCGACATCGTGACCGGCGACCGCGACCTGTTCCAGCTCGTCGACGACGCCCGCCCCGTACGCGTCCTCTACACCGCCCGCGGCATCCGCAACCTGCAGATCGTGGACGAGGCGTTCGTCACCGCCAAATACGGCATCCCCGGCCGCTCCTACGCCGACTTCGCCACCCTGCGCGGCGACCCCAGCGACGGCCTGCCCGGCGTCCCGGGCGTCGGCGAGAAGACCGCCGCCGCCCTCATCACCCGCTTCGGCTCGCTCGACGCCCTGCTCGAAGCCCTCGACGCGGGCGTCACCGACGGCTTTCCTGCGGGCAGCCGCACCCGGCTGGCCGCCGCCCGCGACTACCTGAGCGCCGCCCCCGCCGTCGTCGAGGTGGCCCCCGACGCGCCGCTGCCGCCGGTTGACCTCACCCTGCCCGCCAAGCCGCGCGACCCCGAGGCGCTGGTGCAGCTCGCCGACCGGTACGGCCTGGACAGCCCGCTCAATCGCCTCTTCGACGCGCTCGGCGCCACTTCCTGAGGATCCCCCCGAGGCCTAGCGGGCGGCGAGGAAGGCGTGGACGGCATCCTGCGCGGCCTCACGCAGGCGGGCGTGCACGATCGCGTTCTCCTCGCGGTCGGTGCGCACCTCCACCACGCGCGGCCCCTCCCCGCGCAGCGCCTTGGGCAGGTCGCTGACGTCCTCCAGGAGCCGGTACGGCGTGCCCGTCGCGGCCGCCACATAGGCGAGGTCCACCCCGTGCGGCGTGCCGAACACCCGCTCGAAGGGGTCGCGCACCGCCGCCTGGGGCAGCAGCGAGAAGATGCCGCCGCCGTCGTTGTTGACGACCACGAAGCACAGGTCGGGCCGGGGCTCGCGCGGCCCGAGGATCAGCCCGTTCTGGTCGTGCAGGAACGACAGGTCGCCGATCAGCGCGTACGAGGGCCCGTTGTGCGCCAGCGCCGCCCCCATCGCCGCGGACACCACCCCGTCGATGCCCGAGGCGCCCCGGCCGGCCATCAGCCTGATGCCGCGCCGCGGCCGCATCGCCTGGTCCAGGTCGCGGATCGGCATCGACGAGCCACAGAACAGCAGCGCGCCGTTCGGCAGCGAGTCGGCCAGGTCCCTGGCCAGGCGCGGTTCGCTCGTGCCGGACACGTCCAGCACCGCGTCCATCACCGACCTGACCGCCAGGTCGGCCTGCCGCCAGGCGTGCAGCCACGAGTCGTCGCCGGCGGCGACCGGGATCTCCACGGCCTGCGCCACCTGCGTGGCCGAGCGGGTCGGGTCGGGCCAGCGGCCCAGGTCGGGCGAGACCACGATGTGCTCTTCCGCCCGCTTCAGCCACGACAGCAGTGGCCTGGACAGCCCCGGCCGCCCGAGCGTCACGACCACGTCGGGCCGGTGCGTGTCGGCGAACTCCGGCGTGCCCAGCAGGTAGTGGTAGGTCGAGATGGCGTGGTCGCCGTAGCGGCCGCCGCCGTTGGGCTCCGACAGCACCGGCCAGCCCGCCATGCCGGCCGCGGCCACGTACCGGCGCACGTTGGGCGCGCCGTCGCCGACGACCAGCACGCCGCGCCTGGTCGGCGGGAGGTGCAGGGCGACCGGCGGGGGCGCGACCCTGACCCGCGCCCACGGGCCGTTCGCGCCGCCGTCGAGCGGCTCGCACCACGAGGTGTCGCCGTCGGGGATCAGCGGCTCCCTGAAGGCCAGGTTCAGGTGGACGGGGCCGGGGTCGGACGGGCCCATGGCGCGCTGGTAGGCGCGGCAGGCCAGCGAACGCCAGTAGGCCACCTGCCCGGGACGGTCCTCGGGCACCCCCACCTCGGCGAACCACCGGGCCGCGGTGCCGAACAGCTTGATCTGGTCGATCGTCTGGTTCGCGCCGGTGCCGCGCAGCTCGGGCGGCCGGTCGGCGGTCAGCACCAGCAGCGGGACGCCCGACTCGCCCGCCTCGATCACGGCCGGGTGGAAGTTCGCCACGGCCGTGCCGGACGAGCAGATCAGCGCCACGGGCCGCTCGGAGCGCTTGGCCAGCCCCAGCGCCAGGAACGACGCCGACCGTTCGTCGATGCGCACGTGCAGGCGCACCCGCGACTCGGCGTGCAGGGCCAGTGCCAGGGGGGCGGAGCGCGAGCCCGGCGCCAGCACCACGTCGGTCAGGCCGCAGCGCACCAGCTCGTCGACCAGCACCGTGGCCAGCGCGGTAGCGGGGTTCAAAGTGACGCCTCCTGCATCCGGCGAAGCCACTGGGGAGATTCAATCTCAAAAGCTGACAAATGGTGAAAACTGACCGAGGGGCGCCGGACGGCCAGAAATCCGTCAACGGGTGTCAGCGAATCGTCCACGACGTCGCCCGCCAGCAACGCCATCGTGCCGAGACCGCACGCGTACGGCAACGACGGCAGCGCCGCCGCCAGCGCCAGCCCCGCCGCCAGCCCCACGGACGTCTCCACGGCGCTGGAGACCACGGCGGGCAGCCCGCACGCCTCCACCACCCGCAGCGCGCTGCGCACGCCGCCGAGCGGCTGCACCTTGACCACCGCGATGTCGGCCGCCTCCGCCGCCCGCACCCGCAGCGGGTCCTCGGCCCTGCGGATGGACTCGTCGGCCGCGATCGGCACGTCGCACGCCCGCCGCACCGCCGCCAGCTCCTCCAGCGTGGCGCACGGCTGCTCGGCGTACTCCAGGTCGAACCGGTCGAGCCGCTTCAGCCGCCGCACCGCCTCGTCGACGTCCCACGCGCCGTTGGCGTCGACCCGCAGCCGCCCGCCCGGCCCCAGCGCGTCGCGCACGGCCTCCACCCTGGCCACGTCGTCGTCGAACGTCTGACCGCGCTCGGCCACCTTCACCTTGGCCGTGCCGCACCCCGATCGCCGGACGATCTCGTACGCCTGCTCGGGCCCCACCGCGGGCACGGTCGCGTTGACGGGGACGCTGTCGCGCACCGGCGCGGGCCACCCCTCGAACGCCGCCTCACGGGCGCAGGCCAGCCATCGGGCGCACTCGCGCGGGCCGTACTCCGGGAACGGCGAGAACTCCCCCCACCCTGCGGGACCGTGCAGCAGCACGCCTTCCCTGACGGTCTGCCCACGGAATCGAGTGCGCATGGGGATGCGGAAGACCACGGGAGAACGCGTCACGACCCTCCCTGCGCCTCAATCCGACCTGTCGCCACTAACCTTACGAGCATGTGGAGGAACCCGTCGCATCCGGACCGTCCGCTGCATGCCATTGTGCAGCCTCCCGGCCCCGCCCTGTTCAGGGCCGTCCGCGACGCGCTGTCGGGCGAGGGCCCGGCCGTCCTCCCCCTGACGCCCGGCCACTCCGAGGCCGCCGTCGCCGCGCTGCGTCCCACCCACGTCGAGGGCGCGCCCCAGAGCGACGGCGCGGGTGTCCCCGACGACGTGGCGGTCGTGATCGCCACCAGCGGCAGCACCGGCGCGCCCAAGGGTGTGCTGCTCTCGGCCACCGCGCTGCGCGCCTCCGCCGCGGCCTCCCTGCGCCGCCTCGAGGCCTCCAAGGGCGAGCGCTGGCTGTGCTGCCTGCCCGTCTCCCACGTCTCCGGCCTCCAGGTCCTGGTACGCGCCCTGCTGTCGGACACCCAGCCGATCATCCACGCCAGGTTCGACCCGCACGAGGTCCTCCGCTCGGGAGCCCACCACGTCTCCCTCGTCCCCACCCAGCTCCACCGGCTGGTCGAGCTGGGGGCGGACCTGTCGGTGTTCCGCACGATCCTGCTCGGCGGCGCCGCTCCCCGCCCTGGCCTGCTGGAGCAGGCCCGTGACCTCGGCGCCCGGGTCGTGACGACGTACGGGATGAGCGAGACGAGCGGCGGCTGCGTGTACGACGGCCGGCCCCTTTACAATGTAGATCTCAAGATCGGCGAGGACGGCCTGATCAGGATCGCCGGGCCCGTGCTGTTCTCGGGCTACCGCTTCGGCGATCTGGATGATGCTCCGTTCGACGGCGACTGGTTCCGCACCTCCGACCTGGGCGAGCTGACCGGCGGCCGGCTCCGCGTGCTGGGCAGGGCCGACGACGTGATCAACACCGGCGGCGAGAAGGTCGTGGCCGCCGCCGTGGCCACAGTGCTCGGTACCCACCCCGAGGTGGCCGACGCCGCCGTGATCGGCACGCCGGACCCGGAATGGGGCGAGCTGGTCACGGCCGTCGTGGTCCCTGCCAACCCCGACACACCCCCGACGCTTCCGCAATTGCGGGCGTTCTGCCGCGATAGGCTCCCCCCTCACGCCGCTCCCCGCGATCTTCGCCTGGTACCCCAGCTCCCGCTGCTACCGAACGGTAAGACCGATTTGGTACGGCTTCGGGCAGGAACCTGATGAGTTGCGGCTGCGTCAAATTGGGGAGAAGGAGGGAGCCTTCATGGACCAGACCCGCAAGATGTGGGCATCCGCGGCAGTCGTCGGCGTGATTGTCGCCGGAGGCGCCTCGATCGCGGCGGCCGCCTCCGCGGGCAAGCTCGACCAGGTCGCGAAGGAGACCAGAGCCGTGGTGGAGAAGGCGTCACCGTCCCCGACGACCAGCGAGGACGACATCGTGGTCTCCCACGACGTCAACCCCGACCCGCGCGCCGTCATCGACTACTGGACGGACCAGCGCATGCAGGACGCCCAGCCGATGCCCATGCCCGTGGTCTCGGCCGGAGAGGTCGAGGTTCGGGAGTAAGACTCAGGGGGAGGGGCGGTTCGGCCCGATGGGCGATCCGCCCCTTTTTCGTCCCCCCGGGAACAAATGACGGCGATTGGCGTTATTGATACTGGTGCGCCGTGCGGACAGCCAGAGGCCGCCCCACCACAACCTGCCTGATCGCTTCGACTCCGTACGGAGGAGGTGTCCTCATGCCCAGAACCGCCGTAGCGACCCCACCTGCGACTCTCGACCAGCTCATTGAACGAGGGCGAGCCCAGGGTCACCTTTCTCTGGCGGAGCTGCGTGACGCGTTCACTGAGGCCGGCATCAGCCCTTCCGAAGGCCGCACGATCCTGCGCGAGCTTTCGGAGAGCGGCGTGAGCCTGGCCGCCGAGAACGAGCCGTCTCTCAGCAAGACCGCCCCCAAGAAGGCCTCCAGGAAGCCTGCGCGTGCAAAGACTACCGGCCGCAAGGCAGCCGAGGCAAAAACCGTCACCGCAGCCGCCGCCAGGGCCGTGACCCCGTCCGAGCCCAAGCCGGAGCACGAGGAGGACGTCCCCGACGACCTCGCGATGAGCGCCGAGGAAGTCGATCTCGACAACGAGCAGATCGACCTGGACGACACCCAGTCGGTCATGGGCGACTCCGTGCACACCTACCTCAAGTCCATCGGCCGGCGCACGCTGCTCACGGCGGCGCAGGAGGTGGAGCTGGCCCGGCGCATCGAGGCGGGCCTGTACGCCGAGTACAAGCTGGAGACCGACCCGGACCTGTCCCCCTCCTACCGGGAGGACCTGCTCCTCGTGGTCGAGGACGGCAAGCAGGCCAAGGACCACATGCTGGAGGCCAACCTCCGGCTCGTGGTGTCGGTCGCCAAGAAGTACACCGACCGCGGCATGTCGCTGCTGGACGTAGTCCAGGAGGGCAACCTGGGCCTGATCAGGGCCGTGGAGAAGTTCGACTACACCAAGGGCTTCAAGTTCTCCACCTATGCCATGTGGTGGATCAGGCAGGCCATCCAGCGCGGCTTCGCCGACTCGGCCCGTACGATCCGGCTGCCCGTGCACGTGCTGGAGATGCTGTCCAAGCTGTCGCGCATCGAGCGTGACATGCACCAGCGGCTGGGCCGCGAACCCACGCCCGAGGAACTGGCCGTCGAGCTCGACAAGACGCCGGACCAGATCGAGGAGCTGCTGCGGACGAGCCGCCAGCCGATCTCGCTCAACGCGACGATCGGCGAGGACGGGGAGACCACCATCGGCGACCTCATCGAGGACGTGGACTCGCCGGAGGCCTCGGAGATCGTCGACCGCCAGCTGCTGGGGGACCAGCTGCGAGGCGTCCTCGACAACCTCTCGCCCCGGGAGTCGAAGATCATGGCTCTCCGCTTCGGCCTGGTGGACGGCAAGCCGCACACACTGGACGAGATCGGCAAGCACCTGGGGCTGACCCGGGAGCGGATCCGCCAGCTGGAGAAGGAGTCACTCTCCAAGCTCCGCCACCCGAGCAACACCCGTCCGCTGCTCGACTGGGCCAGCTGACAACCTGGGAAAGCCCCGGCACAACGAGGGAGGATGTGCCGGGGCTTCGCCTTGCGTTGTGAACCTCCGGGTCAGTGGCTCGCGGGCACCGGCCGGGGCACGCGCGGGATCCCCCACATCCGGTTGTCCTCGCGCAGCGTGCGCAGCCGATCGACCTCCGCCGTCCACATGGCCCCGTCAGGCGTCGCCTTGGCCTTGCGGCGCGCGATCCGGTTGTCGTACGCCTTCACCCCGAACGTGGCCCGCTGCCCCGCCTCGGCGGCCCGCAGCGCGTCCGTCAGCGTCCGGTCGAACTCCCGCCCCGCCGCCAGCAGCTCGATCTCGTCGACCGCGGCGGCCCGCAGCTCGCGCAGCGTCTGCTCGGCCTGACGGGCCTTCTCGAGCAACTCGGGGAAGCTCTTGGAGATCTCCTGGTCCGCGTGGTAGCGAACCTCGGCCTCACGGCTCACCCGCGGACGGAAAAACGCCATCGACCCTGCCCCTTCACCAGCCGGTACTCATACAACCGCCAAGGGTACGCCGTCCCGCGACACGGCGGGAAATCGGCCCGGCGCAGCGCCCTTTACGAAGTAAGATGATCTCCATGCCCGCCAAGAGACCGCCCGTACCGCTCTCCCGCGAGCGCATCATCGAGGCCGCGCTCCATATCGCCGACAGCCAGGGCCTGCGCAGGCTCACCATGCGGCGCCTGGGCGACGCCCTGGAGGTGGAGGCCATGGCCATCTACCACCACCTGCCCAGGGGCAAGGAGGCGCTGATGGACGCCCTGGCCGAGCACGTGACCACGGTCCACGTCGAGCAGCAGCCCACGTGGCAGGAGACGGCCAAGGCCTGGTGCAGGGCGGAGCGGGAGCTCCTGCGCGACCATCCGGGCGTACTCGCACTAGCCCTGACGAAGCCCCCTAAAGGCGCCACAACCCTCGCCATCCGGGAGCAGACCGAGCAACTCACCGAAGGCGGCCTGCCTGAGGCCGCGGAGGCCGTACGGGCGCTGCGGGCCTTCGTCTTCGGGAGCGTGGCCGTCGAGGTGCAGCAGTCAGGCTGGGCCGATCCAGAAGTTGACGAGTGGGTCAGGCGTGACGAAAGAGCCGATGTGGATTTCGAGCGCGGACTCGACGCTCTGCTCAAGGGATTGCAAACGTAGTGCGCGTGTCGCGCTTGGCCCGTTATTCTGCATAAGGCACGCTGTGTCGAAGGTCACACGACCGGGCAAATCACCCGTAACGGGTCCCAACGGGCTATGCCCGAGAGTGTGACGGATGTCGCACAATTGCCAGAACAACTACCCGAGCCGGCTCCCGACCCTCCAAACGGGAGCGTCCCACGAGATATCGGAGGCACGCCGATGTGCCCGCACGACCCGGCCTGTCCGGACGCCGAGGCGCCTGACCGCGAGAAGGCACGCACTCTCGCCTGCCACCCCGAGCAGGGGTGGAGCTTGCTCTGCAACGGCGTCGTCCTGTTCGAGGACACCGGGGAGCTTCTTCCCAGCGGCGCCACCATCGAACCGCACCGGCCCGTCGTCGGCGCCGCGTGACCTACGCGTAGTGGACGATCCACTCCGCCACGACCTCGCCCACCCGGGCGGGGTCCTTTTTCAGATCATGGCCCTCCCCCGGCAGCACCACCAGGCGCGCGGCGTCCGCGGCGTCCGGCACGCCGAACGGGTCCCGATCCCCGTTGACCACCAGCACGTCCACCCCGGCGCCGCGTAGCTCGTCGGCCCTGGAGCGTTCCGGCTTCCCCGGCGGGTGCAGCGGAAAGGCCAGCGCCACCGCCGCGGCCGCGCCCACCGCCCTGGCCGTGCGGCAGGCCACCCGCGCCCCGTTGCTCCGCCCGCCCTGCACGACGGGCAGCCCGGGCCAGCGCGTACGCAGCTCCTTCAGGACGATCTCCCAGGCCTCGTCCTGCCTGGCCGCCGATCCCGGCGCCCGCGCCCCCGCCACCCTGAACGCCTGCGTCACCCTGGCCACGGTGGCCCCCGTCTTCAGGGCGGCATCCCGTACGGCCAGCAGGTCGACAGCGTCCACTCCCCCGGACGACCCGTGGGTGAGCACCAGCAGCAGCCGCGGATCCGCGACCTCGTCCATCTGGACGAGCGCCGGCCCTCGCGGGGTCATGACCTCCATGCCAGCACCGTACCTGGGGAGGATCCCGCGATAGCCCTCAGGTTGGATGACGGCGCGCCGAACGCGATGAATGATTACTCTCATGCCAGACACGCGCCCAATCCGGGATGAGCTGCGGGCCACCCTGGAGGCCCGCCGGGATCTCGGGCCCGAGTACGAAACCGCGCTCGTCGAGTCGTTCGTGGAGCGCCTCGACGCCACCATCTCCGCCCGCGTACGGGCCGAGCTGGACCACCACGGCGCCGCCCCGCGCAAGAAGAGCACCCCGGGCGGCGCGATGATCCCGATCGCGCTGGGCTCGATGGGCATCGGCATCCCGCTGACGGCCATCGCGGCGAGCTACGCTGGGCTGACGGGGCTGACCATCACGTGGATCGCGATCGTGATCATCAACGTGGCCGCCGCCGGGGCGGTCATGCGCCGCAACTGATCGGCGGGGCCCACGGAGCGCCGCCACCCGCGGTGCTCCGCACCTTGGGCCAGGCGTGTCTCCGCGCCGCGCTGCGCTCGCGGCGCGGAGACACGCCTGAGGCTGCTCCCAGGCATGGCGGGAAAGTCCGGCCCTCGCCCCAAAGGCGACACGCGGGGCACCTCGCTCGACCCTGCCGCCATCGCGGGCGCGGCAACGGCATCAAGGCCTGACCTAGGTTGGAGGCCGATGAGCGGCCACGACCTTCCGGGCCGGAAGGCGAAGCCGCGACGGGGAAGCCGCGACGGGGAAGGCGGGTCGCGGACCCGGCGGATCAGGCGTCGCGGTCGAAGCGGAGGCGGACCTCGCCGGCCAGGGTCTCGTCCTCGTGCTCCAGCCCGTACGACCACACCCGCTCCGCGTCGTCGTCGCGCCCCCGCAGCGGCAGGGTCCGGGCCAGGAGCTCGATGGCTAAGGCGCTGGTCTGCGGGTCCGCACCGGACTCGACGCTCTCCGCGAACTCCGCGCAGGCCAGATCCAGGTGCGCGATCCCGAGCTGCACCCGCAGCCCCGGCACCTCCTCGGCCGGAGCGACCTCGAGGGCGTCCATGAGCACGTCGGCCGCCGCCCCTGGCTCCCCCTGCTCCAGCAGCAGACCGGCCAGCTGCTGGGCGGCGTGGGCGCCCACGTGCGGATCAACGCCCTCCATGGCGGCGCGCAGCTCGTCCTCGGCCTCGGCCGGGTTGCCGGAGTCCGCGGCCAGCCGGGCCAGCGCCAGGTGGGCCAGCGGCACGTACGTGGCCGTACCGACCCCCAGAACGGCCTGCCAGGCGGCCCTGGCCTGCTCGGCCCGGCCCTCCCGTTCGAACCCCTGAGCGAGGTGGCAGGCGGCCTGCGCGGCGTACTCGGGGTGTCCGGTGGCCAGCGCGGTCCTGGCGGCGGTCCTGGCGGCCTCCACGTCGCCGCGCTCCTCCAGCACCACGGCGAGCCCGACGGCCGCCTGCGCCCTGTCGGGTCCGTCGGGGTCGGCGGCCAGCTCGGCGAGTATGGCGGCGGCGCCGTCGAGGTCGCCGCTCTCGGCCAGGCGGCGGGCGGTGTCGAGAGGCGGGGTCTCCAGCTCTGAGGACGTCAAGGGAGCTCCTTGTGGCGACGGTCGCACCGAGCCTAACGACTTCTGGCGATCATGTCTGCTCAGTTGACGCGGAAGGATTGACCGGCTTCGGACCTTGACGCAACAGCAGGCGCGGCAGCCCCGTCAGCACAACGGGACTGCCGCGCCTTAGAGCTGCCTAGTCCTCGTAAGCCTCGAGGGGCGGGCAGGAGCACACCAGGTTCCGGTCCCCGTACGCCTGGTCGATCCGCCGCACCGGCACCCAGTACTTCCCGTCCCGCAGCGACGGCACCGGATAGGCCGCCTCGCTCCGCGAGTAGGGGTGCGGCCACTCGTCCGCGCTGACCGACTCGGCCGTGTGCGGGGCGTTGCGCAGGGGGTTGTCCGTCTTGTCGTACTCCCCGGATGCCACCTTGGAGATCTCCCCGCGAATGGCGATCATCGCGTCCGCGAACCGGTCGAGCTCCCCGAGGTCCTCGCTCTCGGTCGGCTCGATCATCAGCGTCCCGGCGACGGGGAACGACATGGTCGGCGCGTGGAAGCCGTAGTCGATGAGCCGCTTGGCCACGTCGTCCACGGTGACCCCGGTCTCCTTGGTGATCTGCCGCAGGTCGATGATGCACTCGTGGGCCACCAGCCCGCCGCGGCCGGTGTAGAGCACGGGGTAGTGCGGGGCGAGCCGCCTGGCCAGGTAGTTCGCCGACAGGATGGCCTGCTCGGTGGCCGCCGTGAGCCCTTCCGAGCCCATCATCCTGACGTACGCCCACGAGATCGGCAGGATCCCCGCCGACCCGTACGGCGCCGCCGAGACCGGCCCGACCGGCGTCCCGTTGTGCAGCGGGTGGCCGGGCAGGTAGGCCGCCAGGTGGCCGCGTACCGCGACGGGGCCGACGCCGGGACCGCCGCCCCCGTGCGGGATGCAGAACGTCTTGTGCAGGTTCAGGTGGGACACGTCGGCCCCGAACTCGCCCGGCTTGGCCAGCCCGACGAGCGCGTTGAGGTTGGCCCCGTCCACGTACACCTGGCCGCCGGCCTCGTGCACCTTGGCGCAGACCTCGGTGATCGACTCCTCGTACACCCCGTGCGTCGAGGGGTACGTGACCATGATCGCGGCCAGCCGGTCGCGGTGCTTGTCGATCTTGGCGTCGAGATCGGCCAAGTCCACGTTGCCGTCGGAGTCGCAGGCCACGACCACGACCCGCATGCCGGCCATGACGGCGCTGGCCGCGTTGGTGCCGTGGGCCGAGGACGGGATGAGGCAGACGTCGCGGCTGTCCTGGCCGCCCGCGCGGTGGTAGGCGCGGATGGCCAGCAGCCCGGCGAACTCGCCCTGCGAGCCCGCGTTCGGCTGGATGGAGACGCGGTCGTAGCCGGTCACCTCGGCCAGCCAGTCCTCCAGCGTCCCGATCAGCTCCCGGTAGCCCCCGACCTGGTCGTCAGGCGCGTACGGGTGGATCCCGGCGAACTCGGGCCAGGTGATCGGCTCCATCTCGGTGGTCGCGTTCAGCTTCATCGTGCAGGAGCCGAGCGGGATCATCGAGCGGTCGAGCGCGATGTCCTTGTCCTGGAGCTTGCGCAGGTAGCGCAGCATCGCGGTCTCGGAGCGGTGGCTGTGGAAGACCGGGTGGGTCAGGTACGCCGACTCGCGCAGCAGCGAGGCGGGCAGCGCGTCGGAGTCGAGATCCGCGCCGGTGCGGTCGATCCCGAACGCGGCCCACACCTTGGCCAGCTCGGCGGCCCCGGTCTTCTCGTCGCAGGAGACGGAGACGTGGTCCTCGCCGGCCTGCCAGATGTTGACGCCCCGCTCGGCGGCGGCGGTCACCACGGCGGCGGCCCCGCCGGGAACGCTGCCGGGAACGCGGACGAGCACGGTGTCGAAGAACTCCTGGTGCACGACCTCCAGCCCCGCCTCGCGCAGCCCGTCGGCGAGGGCCACCGCGTGCCGGTGGACCCGGTGGGCGATCCGGCGCAGCCCCTCGGGGCCGTGGTAGACGGCGTACATGCCGGCGATGACGGCGAGCAGGACCTGCGCGGTGCAGATGTTGCTGGTGGCCTTCTCGCGGCGGATGTGCTGCTCGCGGGTCTGCAGGGCCAGCCGGTACGCGGGGTCGCCGTCGGCGTCCACCGACACGCCGACGAGCCGCCCGGGGAGCTGGCGCTGCAGGCCCTCGCGTACGGACATGTACGCGGCGTGCGGCCCGCCGAACCCGAACGGCACGCCGAACCGCTGCGAGGACCCGATCGCGATGTCGGCGCCCAGCTCGCCGGGGGCGGCCACGAGCGTCAGGGCCAGCAGGTCGGCGGCGGCCACCACGAGCGCGCCCGCCTCGTGCGCGGCGGCGGCCACGGCGCGGAAGTCACGCAGGCGGCCGGACGCACCCGGGTACTGCACCAGCAGGCCGAAGCATTCGGGCAGCTCACCGTCGAGGGAGTGCTCCACCAGCTCGATGCCGAGGGGCTCGGCGCGGGTGGCGAGCACGGCCTTGGTCTGCGGCAGCGCGTCGGCGTCGACCACGAACACGTTGCTCGTGGACCTGCCGGCCCGGCGGGCCAGCGTCATCGCCTCGGCGGCGGCCGTGGCCTCGTCGAGGAGGGAGGCGCCCGCGACGGGCAGGCCGGTCAGGTCGGTGACGACGGTCTGGAAGTTCAGCAGCGCCTCGAGGCGGCCCTGCGAGATCTCCGGCTGGTACGGGGTGTAGGCGGTGTACCAGCCCGGGTTCTCCAGCAGGTTGCGGCGGATGACCGCGGGCGTGATCGTGTCGTGGTAGCCCAGGCCGATCATCGAGGTGAGCACACGGTTGCGCCCGGCGAGGGCGCGCAGCTCGGCGATGGCCTCGTCCTCCCCGACGGCGGCGGGCAGCTTGAGCCGGTCCTTGGCCCTGATGGCCTCGGGGACGGCCACCGCCACCAGGTCAGCCACGGACTCGAAGCCCACGGCCTCGA
Organism: Nonomuraea helvata; assembly: GCF_039535785.1. NCBI lineage: Bacteria > Bacillati > Actinomycetota > Actinomycetes > Streptosporangiales > Streptosporangiaceae > Nonomuraea > Nonomuraea helvata. The sequence continues at coordinate 131,657 of NZ_BAAAXV010000012.1, read as the reverse complement.
GCATGCGCTGCTGCTCGGCTTCCGACGGGCCGATGTGCCTGGACGAGAACGGCGGAGCTGACAGGTCGGTCATGGAAAGTGCCTCCCGAGGCTATGGAGACCGGCGCCAGGGCGCGGGCGAGTGCCGGATCTCCCCCTCTGTCAGCGCGGCGGGACCGCGACCTGAGAGCTTCACCCCGGTAACGGGGCTTGCACCGTCGGTGAGACGCGCCTGGCGGGTGCGCCTGCTTTCCAGAGTTGCCTCGCCCGAGCGGTACGGGGTGCCTGAGAGATTCCGGGGAGGGTTGCTCCTTCGGCGCCCGGGGACCCATGGATCCCAGGGACTCTCCCGCACGGGGTCGTCAGCCTTGCTGTCCTAGGTTACAACCCTATCCGTTACGGGCGAATTTCCACGAAACAGAGCAATCAGAACTTTCCCGGTATGTTCCCCGGGCCCACCACAAGCGGCGGCGGGCCACTCAGGCAACGGGGCGTGTGATCAGCCCATGCGCCGGGCGCGGCGGCGGCGGGCGAGTTCGTCAGCGGGGTGGTCGGCCGGGACGCTGTCCTCGACCGCTGCCCGTTCCCCCGGCAGCTCCGCGAGGGAGCCCTCGACCTCGCGCCAGACCCGGCCGAGCGCGATGCCGAACACGCCCTGGCCGCCCTGGAGCAGGTCGATCACCTCGTCGGCCGAGGTGCACTCGTAGACGCTGACGCCGTCGCTCATCAGCGTGATCTGCGCGAGGTCGGCCACCCCGCGGTCACGCAGGTGCTGCACGGCCGTGCGGATCTGCTGGAGCGAGACCCCGGTGTCGAGGAGCCGCTTGACGACTTTGAGCACCAGGATGTCGCGGAAGCTGTAGAGCCGCTGGGAGCCAGAGCCCTGCGCGGCTCTTATCGTGGGCTCCACGAGGCCCGTGCGCGCCCAGTAGTCGAGCTGCCTGTAGGTGATGCCGGCCGCGGCGCAGGCCGTCGGCCCGCGGTATCCGATGTCTGCCGGCAGCGCCGTCGGCTGCTCGTCGAAGAGCAGACCCTGCTCCCCGGCACGCTGCCGCGCACTCTCGCGCCGTACCGGATCTTCCTGGCCGGCCGTCTTTCCCTCGCCGCTGCTGACCGCCACGCGGACCTCCGGCTTTCTCTCATCCCGTGGTCTGATCTGGGGGTTCGTAAAGGGCGACCACGGGTTTCACTTGCACCGTAGGACCGTGACCATGCTCAGTCAACGATCCGGCTCGGCGCGTCGTGAAGCGTAAATGCACCGAAATACCTACCCCGCCCTGCCGAAGTCTTCGGGCGTGATCGTGTCAAGGAACTCCCTGAACTTCTCCACCTCGTCTTCCTGGTCGTCCGGGATGATGACACCGGCCTCCTGGACGACCTCCTCGCTGGCGAAGATGCGCGCTCCGGTGCGCAGGGCGAGCGCGATCGAGTCGGACGGCCGCGCGCTCACCTCCACGCCGTTGGAGAACACCAGGTCGGCGAAGAAGATGCCGTCGCGCAGGGCGACGATGTTGACCGCTCGCAGGCCTACACCCAGAGCGCTCAGCACGTCTCGGAAGAGGTCGTGGGTGAGCGGCCGCGGCGGGGGCTCCTCCGCTTGGGCCAGGGCGATGGCTGTCGCCTCGGTCATGCCAATCCATATAGGAAGGAACCGCTCCCCGTGTGCCTCCTTGAGCAAGACGATCGGCTGATTTGTGGGCATTTCTACGCGAACGCCCACGACCTCCATCTGCAACACGGGCTGCTCCGTATTCCTGACCGGTCACCCGGCACAGCTATTTGGCTCGTCGCTTCTGCTGACTGGCTACTGCAATTCAACGTAACACCCGGCGGGCCTGAAGTGCTCCTCCACCTCCCGGCCCGAAGCCCCCTCAGCGCCCCAGGACGGAGCGGATCCCCGACCGCACAAGGGATGCGTGCAAATCGAGCAGCAGGGAGGAAAGCTCCCTCGCGACCTCGTCGGCCTCCCCGATGGCGCCGGGAGCCCGCCGCTTGAGTATGGGGGCGACGGCCTGCTCGACCAGTCCGCACTCGCGCTCGGCCGCCGCCTTGACCGCGCGCAGGTGGCGGGCGTGCAGGCCGAAGCGGGCCAGGGAGCCGACGCTGCGGGCCACGTTGAGCGCCTCCTCGTCGTAGCGCCTGGCCACCGGGGCGAGCAGCCCGTAGTCCTCCAGCTCGGTGAGCGTCTCCTCGTCGATCCCGGCCGCCTCGAGCAGCTCGGCCCGGCTGAGCCGGATCTCCTGCTTGTCCTGCACGGCGCGCGGGCGGCCGAAGCTCTCCGCCATCCTGTCCTTGATCACCCGCAGCGGCAGGTAGTGGTCGCGCTGCTCGGTCAAGATGAAGCGGAGCTGCTCCACGTGCAGGTGGGTGAACTTGCGGTAGCCGGACGGGCTGCGCTCGGGCTCGATCAGCCCCTCACCCTCCAAGAACCGGATCTTGGAGATCGTCACATCGGGGAACTCGCCCTGCAGCAGCGTGAGCACCTCCCCGATGCTCATGTGCGAGCGGGCCGCCTGCGCGCTCATGCGGCCTCCCTCGGCGGCCCCATGAGCTCACAGGAGGCTGTGCTTGTCGGTCGCTCGCTTCGCTCGCTCATGTGCCGGCGGTGGTCCTCATCAGGAAGAGGAGGCGGAACTTGCCGATCTGCACCTCGTCTCCGGAGTGCAGGGGGACCTCCTCGATGCGCTCCCTGTTGACGTAGGTGCCGTTGAGGCTGCCCACGTCGCGCACGGAGAACTGGCCACCGCGGTGCCGGTAGAACTCGACGTGGCGGCGGGAGACCGTGATGTCGTCGAGGAAGATGTCGCTCTCCGGATGGCGCCCGGTCGTGGTGAGGTCCTTGTCGAGCCGGAATCGGCTCCCCTGGTTGGGACCCCTGGTCACCGTGAGCAACGCCGTGCCGGGCGGCAGCTGCTCGACGAGCGCCCGCTCGGCCAGGAGCATGTCGCCTGTCTCAGCCTCGTACGCCTCGATTCCCGCGATGGAGATCGTCGATGTGGTGTCCCCGGAGACCTCGGGTCTGGTCAGCGGTGACCCACAACGGGAACAGAAACGGGCATCCTCGGGGTTGGCGTGCCCGCACTGCGTGCAGTAGACGCTCGGCATCGATCGGCTCGGCCTCCTACCGCGAAGACGCGGCGACGGTGGTCATGGACGCGCCTCGCTTCGCTTTTTCAAGTTTGCGAATGCCGCAACATACGCTGATCAGCGGCAAAGGTCAAGGCGGGGCACTGGACTGTTGGTTTGGACGCAGACAAAGTTACCGCCGCCCCCGCCCCGTGGTCCATGCCGCCGCGCGTTTCTACATTACGATCTTGCGGCACTCTGTGCGCACACCGAAGGACGTATTCGGGGACTGACTGTGAGCGGCGGGCGTCCGCACCCGTCATCCCACCACCTCCCTCACCCTCCGTGAGCGCCGGTCAACAGCGCCGGATCCACTGGCTCGATCAACTGGCGGCCTGCTCGACGATGCGGGCCCACCGCTCGAGCAGTGCCTGGGCGCTGTCCATGTCGTTCGCCTCGGCCCACAGGTCGGTGACGGGCTCGGCGGCGGCGGGCAGCACCAGCACCCAGCTCCCGTCCTGGTGGGCCAGGCGGACGCCGTCGGTGGTGTCGATGCGGCCGCCGTCCTGCTCGGCCTCGGCCGTCTCGATGACCGAACGCATGACGGCGCCCTTGGCCGCCCACGGGGTGGGCACGGTGCGCTTGAGCATCTTCACCTCGGGGATCCTGGCGTCGATCTGGCTGAGCGACAGGCGGGTCCGCGCCACCAGGCCGAGCATGCGCATGAACGCGGCCAGCCCGTCGATGGCCGGGCTGAACTCCGGCACCACGAAGCCGCCGCGCCCGTCGGCGGCGAAGATCATGTCGGGGCCGGCGGCGGCCGAGGTGAGGGCGTCGAGCGAGGTGGAGGTCCACTGCACCTCCACGCCGTGGAAGCGGCAGACCTGCTCGGCGACCCTGGTCGTGGTGACCGGCAGCGCCACCTGGCCGCCCCTGCGCTCGGCGGCGACGAGGTCGAGCACGACGAGCAGCGCGCGCTCCTCGCTGATGAGGTGGCCCATCTCGTCCACCAGCGCGATGCGCTCCCCGACCGGGTCGAACCGGACGCCGAACGCCGCCCGGGACGAACTGACCAGCTCCGACAGTCGCTGCAGGTCGCGGCGGCGCTCGGCGAGCGTCTCGGTGGGCGAGACGTCGTCGAGGCGGGCGTTGACGGTGAGCACCTCGACGCCGATCCGGCCGAGCAGCTTGGGCAGCACCAGCGAGGACGTCCCACCGGCGCAGTCCACGACGACCTTCATGTCCCTGACGTCGTCCACGTAGACGTGGCCCAGCAGCTCGTTGGTGTAGTCCTCGACGGTCCTGGCCGGGTAGGTCAGCGAGGCGATCTCGCCGGGGAAGGCCCGGCGGTACTCCTGGCGGGAGACGACCCGCTCCAGCTTGCGCTGGGCGGCCGGGGGCAGGTCGGCGCCGCGGCCATCCATGATCACGATGTCCACGCTCTGCGGGTCGCCCGGCGTGGTGCGCAGCGCGATGCCCCCCGCTGCCGACTCCCGTGCCGCGTGGAAGCGGGCGACGGGCAGCGGGGCGGCCTCGAGGTCCAGTACGTTGATCGCGCCCGCGGTGAGCGCGCCGATGACGGCCCGCTTCAGCGCCCTGGCCGCCAGGGAGCAGTCGCGGGAGGTGACGACGTACTCGCCCTTCTTGAGCGTGGTGGCGTACGCGCTGGCCAGGCGGACGCAGAGCTCGGCGGTGATCTCGACGTTGACCAGGCCGCTGACGCCCCTGGGGCCGAACAGGTTGCGCTGGCCGCGCGACTCCCAGATGACGCTGGTGTTGACGACCGCGCCGGCCTCGATGGTCTTGAACGGGTAGACCTTGACGCCGCTGGAGACGTACGCCTCGGCCTCGATGACGCACTCGTCGCCGATGACGGCGTTCTCCTCGATGCGGGCGCCCGCCATGATGTCGGTGCTCTTGCCGATGACGCAGCCGCGCAGGTGGGCGCCGGGGCCGAGGTAGACGTTGTCGTGGACGACCGCGCGGTGCAGGACGGCGCCCTCGCGGACGACGGCGTTGTTGCCGAGCACGGTGTACTCGCGCAGCTCGGCGCCGGCCTCGACCTTGGCGTAGTCGCCGATGAGCAGCGGGCCCTTGAGCACGGCCTCGGGGTCCACGGAGGCCGAGTCGGCGACCCAGACCCCCGGCGAGAGCTCGAAGCCCCCGATGTCCAGGTCGACCTTGCCCGACAGGGCGTCGGCCTGGGCCTTGAGATAGCTGTCGTGGGTGCCGACGTCCTCCCAGTAGCCGTCGGCCACGTAGCCGTAGATGGCGGCGCCGCGGTCGAGGAGCGCGGGGAAGACGTCGGAGGACCAGTCGACGGGCTCGTCCGGGGCCACCTCGTCGAGGACCTCGGGCTCCATGACGTAGATGCCGGTGTTGACGGTGTCGGAGAAGACCTGGCCCCAGGTGGGCTTCTCGAGGAACCGCTGAACGCGCCCCTCGTCGTCCACGATGATGATCCCGAACTCGAGGGGGTTCGGCACGCGCTTCAGGCCGATTGTCACAAGTGCCGAATTTTCACGATGAAATCGGATCATGTCCGATAAATCGATATCAGTCAGGGCGTCGCCGGAGATGACCAGGAAGCGGTCGTCGCGGAGGCGGTCGGCGGCGTTCTTGACGCTGCCCGCCGTGCCGAGGGGCACGGCCTCGGTGGCGTACTCGAGGCTCATGCCCAGCTCGTCGCCGTCGCCGAAGTAGGTGCGCACCAGGGCGGCCAGGAACTGCAGCGTGACCACCGTCTCGGTGACGCCGTGCCGCTTGAGCAGGCGCAGCACGTGCTCCATGATCGGACGGTTGGCCACGGGAAGCAATGGTTTGGGCTGGTTGGCGGTCATGGGACGCAGCCGCGTGCCCTCTCCTCCTGCCATGACGACCGCCTTCACCCGATCACTCCTTTTTGGCCGAGGTTACGAGTTGGAGCACCTGCACCACATACAGCACGCCCGCCCACCAGTACAGTCCCGTTCCCCATAGCGCGAACGCCCACCCGACAATTCGCGCTATATCGGCATACCACCCCGTGTGGGAGGCAAGGAAGAGGAGGGGGAAGGCGTACATGAGGTTGAACATGGCGGCCTTGCCCAGGAAATGCACCTGAAGTGCCTTGTAGCCATGTTTGCGAAGTACTGGGATGAAACTTCCGACGAAGAGCTCGCGCCCCAGGATGATCAGCACCAGCCACCACGGGATGACCTCACGGAGCAGCAGGCCGACGATGGTGGCGAAGACGTAGAGCTTGTCCGCCGCGGGGTCGATGATCCGGCCGAGCCTGCTGGTCTGGTTGAACGCCCGAGCGATCTTCCCGTCGAGCCAGTCGGTGAACCCGGCCACCGCGAGGATCCCGATGGCCCACCCGTCGGCCTTGGGCCCGAGAACCAGCCAGAGGAACACGGGGACGCCCAGGAGGCGCAGGAAGCTCAGGACGTTGGGAATCGTCCAGATTCGGTCCTCGGCGGAAGTTTCGCTCACGGAGCAGACCCTACTGCGTGGAACTCCGACACAGCGGCCCCACCTTGAGCGCTTGCAACGCCACCGAGCGACGCCGCCATCCAGCGCTTGCGGTGCCGCTCATGGGGCCCTGGCGGGACGCCACACCCCCACAGCCCGGGGCGAGGCCGCACACCCGCTGGTCAGCGCTCGACGCTCGGCCCACGGACGGCGCCTGGCGCAGGGCCCGAGGCGTAAGCGCGGCGGGACCCCGGGAACTGTCGGTGCCCGGTGCTTGAGTGGGGGGCATGCGTTACGGCATCGACGTCGCGATCATCGGTGACCTCGCGGAGCCGGCACGCCTGGTCACCCTCGCCTGTGAGGCCGAGGCCGCCGGGTGGGACGCCGTGCTGGTGTGGGACCATTTGGCCTTCGCCTGGGGCATACCGTCGGCCGACCCGTGGGTGGCGCTGGCCGCCGCGGCGCAGGCGACCTCGCGCATCAGGCTGGGCACGGCGGTGACGGCCGTGGCCCGGCACCGCCCGGAACGGCTGGCCCAGACTGTGGCGACACTCGACAGGCTGAGCGGCGGCCGCGCGATCCTGGGCGCCGGGCTGGGCGGCGTGACGGAGGAGTTCACCGCCTTCGGTTCGGCGCGTCCCGGCGGGGCCGTGCTCGACGAAGCACTCGACGTGATGACCTCGCTCTGGTCCGGCGACGAGGTGCACCACCGGGGCGCGCATCACACCGTCGACGGGGTGCGGCTCGCGCCGCTGCCCCTCCAGCGGCCCCGGGTCCCGGTGTGGGTCGGCGGCACGGCTCCGGGCGCCCTTCGGCGTGCCGCCCGCTGGGACGGCTGGATCGTCGCCGGCGACGACCAGGAGGGCCGCATGACGCTTTCGCCCGACTCTCTGGCCGCTCAGGTCGGCGAGCTGCGCCGGCACCGGGGCCGGCACCGGGCTACCGCGGGTGACCTCGATGTGGTGGTCATCGGGGTGAGCGAGCCCGGCTCGCCGGTGCAGGCCTACGCCGAGGCGGGCGCCACGTGGTGGCTGGAGCACCTCCACGGCTACCGAGGGCCGGTGGAACAGTTGGTGCAGCGCGTCAAGGCGGGCCCGCCGGTGTGAAGCACCTGCGGTTCTTCCGAACGTCGCCTCAGCCGCCAAGTAGCTCAGCGATAGATCACGACAGCGGCTCGGATCGTCGCCGGGCCGAAGGGCATCGAGGTCAGGTGCGGAGGAAGGCGTGGGTGCGGCCCAGCTCCACGAAGCCGAGCTTGGCGTAGAAGTCCTTGGGCCAGTCGGACGCGTCGGCCACCAGGAAGATCAGCTCGGCGTCGGCGGCCTGAGCGAGCAGTGCCGTCATCAGGGCGCGCGCATAGCCCATGCCCCGATGCGGCTCACCGGTGAAGACGCTCTCGATCTGGGCGACGCCTCCGTGCACATACAGGTCGGCCCTGGCGGCGATCTGCCCGTCCGGGGCGCGTACCCCCCAGAAGCTCACCGCGTCGGCGCCACGCAGGCGGACCTCCACGCGCCGGGCGAGCCGGTCGATCGCCTCCTCCGGCGCCTGGGGCAGCGTCGCCCGCCAGTCACGCCGCACCACGGGCAGCAGCTCGGTCAGCGAGAGCCGCTCAGCCTCCGGTAAGCCGGGCAGGCCGGGCGGGAGCTCGCCGCGGAAGGCCATGATCAGGTTGGTCTCCTGCTCGTAGCCCGCAGCGGCGAACGCGGGCGCGAGGGCGGTCCCGAGCCGGTCGTCGTCCACGCACACCAGCCGGTGGTCCCGCCCCTCGAGCACCTCGTCTGCCGCCCGCAGCAGCCCCGAGGCCGCCTCCGGCGCAGCAACGGACGCCCCCGGCGCGACAGCAGGACCGGGCGCCCCCAGCGCAGCACCGCCGGGCGGCTCCGGCGCGGCACCGCCGGACGCCTCAGAGCCGGGGCCGACGATCAGCTTGTTGTCGTCGTACGAGCCGGGAAACCGGTCGTCCAGCACCGCGAACCCGCCGGGCACCGCCACGACCCGGGGCGCCTTGCGGCGGGCGAAGGCGTGCTGGAACTCCACCGCCCGAGCCAGATCCCCCGCCGCCGAAGCCGCCCGATGCAGCGGGAGATCAGCCGACAACGCGGACCTCCCGCAGGAACTCCCGGATGAGGGCCGAGTCCTTGACCCCGGGCGAGGTCTCGACGCCGCTGGACACGTCGACCCCCCACGGGTCGGCGGCCGCGATCGCCTCCGTCACGTTAGCGGGTGTGAGGCCTCCCGCCAGCAGCCACTGGCCGGTGGGCCGGCCGCGGACCGCGGCCCAGTCCCACGGCTGCCCGGAGCCGGCGTGCGGCGCGTCCACGAGGAGCAGGTCCTCGTCGAAGGCACCGCACCGCAGGTCGGCCTCCGCGTCGACGGCCCTGATCAGCCGGAGGCCGAGGTCCTTGAGTGCGGTGAAGTCGCCGTGCGGGTGCCTGCCGTGGAGCTGGATGGCCCGCACCCCGGACGCCAGCGCCGCCTCCCGCACCGCGTCCGGGTCCTCCCCGCGGAACACCCCGACGGTCAGCACGTGGCCGGGCACCGCCGCGGCCAGCTCCGCCGCCCGCTCGGGCGTGATCCTGCGGGGGCTCCGGGTCATGACGAACCCGATCGCGTCCGCGCCCGCCTCGACGGCGGTGGCCACGTGCTCGGGCTCGCTCAACCCGCAGATCTTCACATACACCACACCCATGACCCTAGCGGCGGCGGGAGGCTGCCGGTGACCATGCCCAGACGAGTACGGCGACGATCAGCCCGAACAGGAGCACCCCGTTGGGCAGGTGCGCCCCCAGCCACAGCCAGGTGAAGTGCTGGGCGAGCCCCACGACGAACAGCGCGACGCTGGCCAGCGCGGGCCAGCCCGCCCCGCGCCCGGGGCGCCAGACGAGGACGGCCAGGACGATCTGGACGAGAGCCACGAGGTGGACGACCATGCCGGCCATGACGTGGGTCTCGACCATGGAGTCGGACTCCACGGCCTGGCCGGCGAACGAGGCGGCCACGAGCAGCGCGGCGGCCTGGGCGGTGGCGGCGACGCGCAGGCCGTAGAGCAGGCCCGGGGAGGTCCGTCCGGCCGTCTTGGGGGGCTGGACCATGGTTTCCCGCATGGTGATCAGAGGTCCTTCCTGGAGAGGAGCGAGGTGAAGGACCCATGTTCGGGGTGGAGATCGTGAGTGGTCGTCAGCCTGCGGGATGACCCGGGTCCGCCGCCGGGCGGACCCGGGCGCCGCTCAGGAGGGCGGGCGCGGCCGGCGTACCGGACGGAAGGAGGCGTCGACCAGCCCCGTGCGGTGGGCCACGACCGCGGCCTGGATGCGGTTGCGCAGCCCCAGCTTGTCCATGGCGGCCCCGATGTGGGTCTTGACCGTCGTCACCCCCACGTGCAGCTCGTCGGCGATCTCCGCGTTGGACAGCCCGGTGCCGACCAGGGCGAGCACCTCGAGCTCGCGTTCGGTCAGCCCGGCCGGCGGGGGCGCGGCGGCCTGCTCCTCGGCCGACAGGAACCGCTCCACGACCCGCCGCAGCACGGACGGCGCCAGGAGCGGCTCCCCCGTGGCCGCCCGGCGGACGGCGTCCACCATGCGTTCGGGCTCGTCGTCCTTGACCAGGAAGCCGACCGCGCCGGCCCGCAGTGCGGCGTAGACGTCGGCGTCCTCGGCGAACGTCGTCAGCACCACGATCCGGATGCCCGGCCGGGCGGCGAGCACGCGCTTGATCGCCTCCAGCCCGTCCACCCTGGGCATGCGCAGGTCCATGAGGATCACGTCGGGCAGGTGGCGCTCGGCCAGGCGCACCGCCTCGGCGCCGTCCTCCGCCTCGCCCACGACCTCCATGTCGCCCGCGGCCTGCAGCAGCATCCGCACGCCCGCCCGTACGAGCGCCTGGTCGTCGGCCACCAGCACCCGGATCACGCGGCGCTCCTCGACGGCAGGCTGGCGGCCAGCAGCCAGCCGCCCTCGCCGTCCGGCCCGGCGCTGAGGGTGCCTCCGAGGGTGCGGACGCGTTCGCGCATGCCGGCCAGGCCGCGCCCGGACGAGGGCAGGCGTTCGACGACGCTGGGCGGGCGGCCGTTGCGGATCTGCACCGACAGCCCCTGCTCCGACGGGGCGACGGTGACGCGGACCCGGGTGCCGGGGCCGGCGTGTTTGAGCACGTTGGTGAGTCCTTCCTGGACGATGCGGGCGGCGGAGGCCCGGGCGATGAGCGGAGCCTGGTCGGTGGCGGGGTCGAGGTCGAGGTCCACGACGAGTCCGGCGGCGGCCATGCGCTCGGCGGACTCGCGGACCACGTCGGAGGGGTTGGCCAGCAGGTCGGGCTGGCGTTCGGGGTCGCGCATCAGGTCGAGCAGGTCGCGCAGGTCCTGCAGCACCTGGTGGCCCGTCTCGCGGATGTCGGCGAGAGCCTCGGCGACGGGGCCGTCGGGCGCGGTGAAGCGGGCGGCGGAGGCCCGCAGCACCATCGCCCCCACGTGGTGGGCCACGATGTCGTGCACGTCGCGGGCGATACGCTCGCGCTCGGCGAGCTGGTCGGCGCGTACCTGGGCGACGGCCGCCCGGGCGGACTCCTCGGAGCGCAGCCGCTCGGCGGCGGCGGCGGCCTGGCGCATGCCGAGGTAGCGGCCGATCGCGATGGGCGTGGCCACCAGTGTCATGAGGGTCCCGACGCGGAGCCCGGTGATCTCGGTGTCCGGGCCGACGACGGCGATGGCGGTCAGCACGCAGCCCGCGAAGTACGCGACCACCGTCCAGGCCCACGAGTCCACCCGCATGGCGAACACGCCGATCGCGATCAGCGTGAGGATCACACAGGTGGTCACGGCGTCGTTCAGGTAGGTGTCGGTGACGACGAGCAGGACGCCCTGCGCCAGGAACACCAGTCCCGGCAGCCGCCTGGCGACGCCCAGCGACAGGCCGCCGACCACGGCGAGCAGCCCCACCATCCAGACGGGCTGGCTGCCCGAGTCCCAGCTGGTCCAGGTGCTGAGCACGGTGATCGCCACCCCGCCGGCCGCCAGCAGGGCGTCCGGTGTGACGTCCCGCTCCTCCAGCCGCCCCGCCGAGCTGCGCAGGTACGCCCCGAGCAGGACGGGGAAGGCCGGCAGGAAGACCGAGTACACCAAGCCGTTCGTGGTGAGCGCGCTACCAGGATCCACCAGGTTGACCGCTGTCGCCGCGGTCGTGGCGGCGGCAGCGACCGCGACGGCCCGCCACCCGGATCGGTAGGCCGCCGCCCCGAGCGCCACGCAGACGAGCATCTGCGCCGTGTTGGCGGTGAACGAGCCGAGCTGGTCGGTCAGGATCAGGAACCCGGCCAGGTAGAGGGTGACCGGCACCGGCCGGCGCCGGACGAACCCCATGGGCAGGCCCACCAGGAGCGCCATCGGGATGTTCATCTCGGCGGGCAGGTACTCGGTGTCGCCGGCATGTGCCGTCGTCAACAGATCCAGGCCCACGCCCGAGGCCGCAAGCAGGACATCTAGCGGCAAACCACGCCAACGCATGTCCCTCACGGTATCCGTCCAGGCCCGCGACCTGATCCTCCGCGCGGAGGACCCCGCCTCCTCCATCTGGCCGGAGGTCCGCCCCGATGAGGGAGCGCCCGGGGGCGATACCGGCCCTAACTTTCCGGACATGTCCCACGACACCGCACTTTTCCTCGGCCAGTTTCTCCGCACCCCAGCCACGATCGGGGCGGTCGCGCCCAGCTCGCGGCGGCTCGCCTCGGCCGTCTGCGCGCCCATCCCCGAGCGCGGCGAGCCTACGGTGGTGGAGCTCGGCCCCGGCACGGGCCCGTTCACGGCGGAGATCCAGCAGCGGCTGGGCGGGCGCGGCCACCACCTGGCCGTGGAGGTCAACGAGCCGATGGCGCGGCTGCTGGCGGCCCGCTTCCCGGCCGTGGACGTGGTGCACGCCGACGCGGCCCGGCTGGGCGAGCTGCTGGACGAGCGCGGGCTGCTGCAGGCGGACGTGGTGGTGAGCGGGCTGCCGTGGGCGGCGTTCCCGCAGAGGTTGCAGCACTCGCTGCTGGACGCGGTGACGTCGGCGATGAGCCCGGGGGCGGCGTTCACGACGTTCTCCTACATTCACGCCATCCCGCTGAGCTCGGCCCGGCGTTTCCGCGCACTGCTGGCCGAGCGGTTCGAGGAGGTCGTGCCGGGACGTACGGTGTGGCGCAACGCTCCCCCGGCCTTCGTCTTCCATGCGCGCAGGCCGCGGACTTAAGGTTAGGGGAGGCGGCCATGGTGCGCGCGGGCCGGGGTGAGTCTCCGCCTCGTCCCCGGAGCAACGTTCTCGGCCTCGGTGAACAGGCCCTCGACATCCGCGCGACCACAGGCCGCCCCGTCCTCCCCCCGCTACCCGAGCCCGGGGGAAGCACACCCCCGATTCAGCCGAACGACTCAGCCGAACGACGGGGGCCGCTTCTCCCGCAGCGCGCGCACGCCCTCGGCCACGTCCGGTCCGGTGAATCCGAGGAACTCCATGGCCAGGGAGGCGTCGAAGGCCGGCCCGGCCAGGCGCAGCCAGTTGTTGAGCGAGTATTTGGTCAGCGTCTTCGACTCCCTGTGTTTACCTTGAGTAAAACGGACATCAGCGTAGCCTCGTCGCTTGCCGACCGAGGCCGGGAAGCGATCCGGTGGAAGCTGATGCCGCGTCCGTCCGGCGAGCCGGGCGGACCGTGGCTGAGAACCGCGTTGTCGGGGCCTGACTCCGCATTCCTGGAGGGAGTGCGGCTCTTGGGCCACCGCCCCGCCGGACGCTGTCCCGTTGGTGCGGACACCAATGGGGGCGGGGACCGGGCGCCAGTCAGGCACCCGGCTGTGACTGAACATTACCATCTGATTACCTTAGGTCGCAGTCGATCGGCCCCAGCAAGCCAATAACAGCTCTTCGGGCAACTACAGGTTCACGTAGCGAGCGTTGGCAAAGTTCATACCCTGGACGGCTCGCTGATCGTGACCCGCAGCACGCCGTCGGCCGGAGTGTCGATCTTGAGCTTGGTGTACGTCAAAAGGGCTCCCCCAGCGTCAGAACGACTCCCGCAGCCGCTCGGCGACATATTCGCGGGCCTCGAGCGCCTGGTCGAACAGGCCCGGCACGCCGAAGAAGCCGTGCACCGCGCCGTCGAACCTGCGCAGCTCGGCCGGCACGCCCGCGTCCGTCAGGAGGAGCGCGTACCGCTCCCCCTCGTCCCTGAGCACGTCGCACTCGGCGGTCACGACCGTCGCGGGCGCGAGGCCGGTGGCGTCGGGCAGGCGCAGCGGCGACAGCCGCGGGTCCTCCGGGTCGGCGCCCGGCGCGTACTGCTGGACGAACCACGCCATCTCCTCGGCGTCCAGCCCGAACCCCCTGGCGAACTCGCGGTAGCTCGGCGTGTCCATGCCCACGTCGAGGATGGGATAGACGAGCGCCTGGTGGGCGATGGTCAGCCCGGCGTCGCGGGCCTGCCAGGCGGCGACGGCCGCGAGGTTGCCGCCCGCGCTGTCGCCGATGACGGCCACGCTGCCGTTGCTCTGGTAGAAGGCGGGGCGGGCGAAGATGTCGCGCACCACCGTCCAGGCGTCCTCGGCGGCGGCCGGGAACGGATGCTCCGGCGCCAGCCGGTAGTCGACGGAGACCACCACGGCGCCGGTGCGGATGGCCAGGTCGCGCCCGGCCGCGTCGTTGCGCTTGACGCTGCCGAAGACCCAGCCGCCGCCGTGGAAGTAGACCACGACCGGCAGCAGGCCGTCGCCCGGGTCGGCGCGGTAGATCCGGATGGGCACGCCCTCGGCCAGCTCGTCCCGGACGAACGGCAGTTTCGTCAGCGGCCCCCGGTGGGCGGCCAGGCCGTCCTGTGCGCGCAGCTCCTGGATGCCGGCCAGGTCGAGCGGGGCCGGATCGGTGTCCGGATCCGACGCGTAGCGGGCGAGGTACTCCCGGGCCTGGGGGTGCAGCGGCATGATCGCACCCTATCGGGCTGCCTCGATGAACGCATCGAAGAGCCGGCCGTCGCCGTCGCGTTCGGGGTGCCACTGGACGCCCACGCCGAACCGGTGGCCCTGCAGCTCGATGCCCTCGACGATCTGGTCCTCGGCCCAGGCCACGGCCAGCAGGCCGCTGCCGAGGCGGCGTACGGACTGCTGGTGGGGCGCGGAGACCTCGACCCGGTCGCCGACGGCCTTGCCGAGCTTGCTGGAGACGCTGACCTGGATCGTGTGGCCGGCGCCCGGCTCGCCGTGGCGGTCGTTGTCGAGCACCTCGGGCAGCCAGGGGATCAGCGTGCCGCCCTGGGCGACGTTGAGCACGTGCATGCCCCTGGCGATGGCCAGGATGGGCACGTCGGCCCGGACGGCGGCCCTGACCAGGGCCAGCTCGAACCGGTCGCGGTGCTGCTGCGGCTCGGCGACGCGCTCGTCGTGCTCGCCGCCGTAGGTGTCCGCGCCGAGCTCCGCGCCCCCGGCCAGCACGATGCCCTGGAGGCCGCGTACGTAGTCGTCGACGGCGGGCGTGGCGATCGGCGGCAGCATCACGGGCGCGCCCCCGGCCCGTCCGACCGCCCTGGCGTAGGAGGGAGGCGACAGCACGGCCTCGCGCACGTAGTCACTCCAGCGGGCGGCCTCGAAGTAGGAGGTGATTCCGATCAGCGGTCGGGACATGCGATCTCCTGGGGGCATGGGAGCCGTGCCGCCATCAGCCTGTCGAGGTGACGGCCACATGCCCCATCATGGCGCAGACTCTTTCCGATATGTCACCTCTCCCAAAGATCTACTACTTCTGTCCCCGCGGGGTGATGTGCCGCCGTCGTTCCAGGGCCTTCAGGCGGCACGGCGTCAGGGCATGCGGCATCGGCGACCTGGCCCCCGATGGCGCTGTGCCGGAGTGGCAGGTCGTCGACAAGCCCGCACGAGATGCGGCGGGGCTCAGGCCAGCGCGGGCGTGACGTAGACCTCGGCGCCCGGGGGCAGGGCGCAGTCGAGGTCGCCGAACCCCGTGGCGTTCTCGCCGCACACGATCATGCTGATGTGCCTGCGGATGCGCCCGTACTCGTCGCGCAGCCGCTCCTCCAGCAGCGGGTGCGTACGCCGGAGCATGTCGAGCGCGGACCCCAGGGTGGGCGCGGAGCCGCGCTCGGCGGCGACGGCGAAGACCTTGACCTCCGCTCGCCCGCTCACCCACCGCCGCAGCATGACCGGGAGCACGAAGACCACCATCGTCACCATCATCTAGAGCACCGCCGCGCGCACCGTGAGCACGTCGGGCAGGTGGCGGCCGACCAGCGACCAGGTCTCGCCGTCGTCGCGGGAGCAGTAGACCTCGCCGTCGCGCGTGCCGAAGAACAGCCCGGCCTCCGACGCGGTCATCGCGTCACGCAGCACGCTGCCGTGCACGGGCCCCTCGGGCAGCCCCTCGCCGAACGGCCGCCACGTCTCGCCCGCGTCGTCGCTGCGGAAGACGCGGTAGCGGTGATCGACCGGGGTGCGGTCCATGTCGGCCGTCAGCGGCAGCACGAAGACCGTGCCGGACCGAGACGGGTGCGCCGCGATCGGGAAACCGAAGTCCGACGGCAGCTCCGAGCCGATGTCGTGCCAGCTCCCGCCGAAGTCGTCGCTGCGGTAGACGCCGAAGTGGTGCTGCAGGTAGAGCCGCTCCGGCCGGGCCGGGTCCATGGTGACCTTGTGCACGCACTGCCCGAACTCCGGGTACTGCTGCCCCTCCGGCATGAACGGGGCCCGGATGTTCTTGTTGGCGGCCTCCCACGACAGGCCGCCGTCGGTGGAGCGGTAGAAGCCGCCGGTGGAGATCGCGACGCCGATGCGCCGGGGGTCGCTCGGGTGCAGGACGATCGTGTGCAGGCACAGGCCGCCGCCGCCCGGCTGCCACTGCGGCCGGTGCGGGTGCTCCCACAGCCCCTCGACCAGCTGGTAGGTGATGCCGCCGTCCTCGGAGCGGAACAGCGCGCCCGGCTCGACGCCCGCCCACACCACGCCGGGCTCGGACGGCGAGGCCGCGAGCTGCCACACCTTGGTCAGGGTCGTCTCCGTCTTCTCAGGGAAGGCGATGGGCGGCTGCTCGGCCTCGCCCCACGTCTTCCCGAGGTCGTCCGAATAGACGGCGGATGGACCGAAATGACCGTATTCGATGCCGGCCAGGAGCCGGGGTGTGGCGCCGCGGGTGTCGATCGCCACCGAGGGCACCGCGACCGTGGAGAACTGGATCGGCTCGATCTCGAACGGGCCGCCGCCGGTCGAGCGGGCGAGGAACAGGCCCTTACGGGTGCCGATCGCGAGGACTGCGTCACTCATGGCTAGGCTCCTTGTCGTCGTGCGGCCATCGTGCCACGCCAGACCGACAGGTTCTGAGGACTGGGAGTTTTCCTCCCACAGGAGCCGCATTACCTGGGAGGTAATCGAGACGCTTCCCTCCAGGCGATAGCGTGCCGGATATGGGAGCCGTAGCCATATATGAAGAGTCTTTTGGTGATCTGTTGCGTTCCTGGCGGCAGCGCCGGCGGGTGAGCCAGCTGGACCTGGCCATCGAGGCCGACGTTTCGGCCCGCCACATCAGCTTCCTGGAGACCGGGCGCGCCCGGCCGAGCCGCGAGATGGTGATCAAACTGGCCGAGGAGCTGGAGGTGCCGCTGCGGCACCGCAACAGGCTGCTGGTGTCTGCCGGGTTCGCGCCGATCTATCCAGAAAGAGAGGTACGCGCCCCCGAGTTCGGGCTGGTGCGCCAGGCGCTGGACAAGATCCTGGCGGGGCACGAGCCGTACCCGGCGGTCGTGGTGGACGCGGCGTGGAACCTGGTGGCGGCCAACTCGGCGGCCTCGATGTTCATGGAGGGGGTGCCGGAGGAGCTGCTGAAGGAGCCGATCAACGTGATGCGGCTGTCGCTGCACCCGCAGGCGATGGGCGGCCGGCTGCTGAACCTGGCCGAGGTCCGGGCCCACCTGCTGCACCAGCTGCGCAGGCAGGCCGAGGTGTCCGGCGACGGGCGGCTGGCCGAGCTGCACGACGAGCTGGCCTCGTACACGTACGAGGGCGTGGACCTGAACGTGGCGCACGTGCCCGGCCCCGCGGACATCCTGGTCCCGCTGCGGATCGCGGCCGGTGACCGGGTGCTGTCGATGTTCACCACGATCGCGACGTTCGGCACGCCGGTGGACGTGACGGTCTCCGAACTGGCCATCGAGACGTTCTGGCCGAACGACGAGGAGACGGCGGCCGCGTTCCAGACCGGGTAGCTCGGCTGGGCCCTTCCGGGAGGGGTCAGCGGGCCGTGGCGGGCAGGTCGGGCGCCGCCTCGCCCGCCGCGACGGGTGCCTCGATCGCGAGCGTGGCGCGGCCGCCGCCGGTGATCGGCAGGCCGCCCGTGACGGTGTAGGTGCGCACGTCGTACGCGCCTCCCGAAGGGGCGGCCGCGGCCGTGAAGGCCACGTAGGCGTTGCCCCCGGGGATGACCGAGGTGGACAGGTAGTCGCCCGCCATGCGGCCGTGCGCGCTGTTGGCGAACCAGCCGAGGTCCATCGGTCCCTGCAGCTCGGCGGGGCGCGACCAGCTCCCGCCGCCGTTGCCCGAGGTGGTGTAGCCGACCGTCAGCCGGCACGTGGCGGCCGTGCAGTCGGCGGCGGGGTAGCGGTAGTAGGCGAGTGCCAGCCGGGCGGCGCCGCCCGAGCTGTCGCGGTCGACGCCGAGGCCGGGGATGAAGTGGTCGCCGCCGTCGTCCGTGACGCGCGTGACGTGGCCCCACTCCTCGCCGGTGGCCGAGGTGCTCATGACGATGTCGTTGCCGCCGCAGCTCATCTGGAAGCGGCAGTCGTGCCAGGCCACGTACACGGTGCCGCGCGCGTCGCTCTCCGCCGACGGCAGCGGTAAGGCCCGCAGGCCGCCGGCGACCAGGTGCCGCCGCACGGTCGCGACGAGCACGTCGGCGTCCCAGCTCGTGCCGCCGTCGCCGGAGCGCATGGAGCGGATCTGCTGCTCCCTGCTCAGGTACGCCACCACGACGGCGCCGTCGGGCCGCACCACCGGCTGCGCGCCGAGGCCGGTCGCGGACGTGGTGGTCTCCTGCCAGGTCAGGCCGCCGTCGGAGGAGCGGGACACCTTGATCGCGTTGCCCGCGGCGGCGTCGTCGTAGACCGTGTAGCAGCGGCCGTAGAAGGGGCTGCGCGGGGCGTTGTCGCAGGCGGTCCAGCTCTTGTCCAGGTCGCCCCCGCCCGCGACGGCGGTCGTGACCGGCTCTGCCCAGGTCAGGCCGCCGTCGGTGGAGCGACTGGTGACCACGGCCGCCCCGACGATCCCGCCCGTGTCGGTGAGCGCCAGCGAGGAGACCAGCCAGACGCCGTGCCTGGCGTCGAAGGCCACCGAGGGGTCGCTCACCCGGTTGAAGGGCCCGCCGCCGAACGTGGTGATCCCCGGCAGGACGCCCTTGGTCCACGTGGCGCCGTTGTCGCTGGAGGTGGCGAACGCGATGCCGGATGCCCCTCCGTCGAAGAAGCGGCCCGCCTGCTGCGCGGCCACGACGGTCGTGCCTGTCTGGAAGGTGTCGGGGCCGGCCTGGGTGCCGTGCTGGCTGGTGGCGTTCGCGTACGAGTCGGCTCCGAGCTCCGTCAGCGGGACGGTCTCGGCCGCCAGGGCCGGGACGGGGGTCAGGAGGAGCATGATGATCAGCAGCCCGCCGATTCCTCGGCGCCTGGCGGGGGATGGCACAGTCCACCTCCACGTTGGCGTGTCACCCCCTACCTCGCACCTTTCGACCCGACCTGTCAAGATCTGTCAGCGTTCGGCCTGGATGACGTCCCGGTGGATGCGCGACAGGGGCACGCCGTCGATCTGGAGGCGGCGGACCGTCTCGTTGACCATGGAGGTCGGGCCGCACACGTACACGTCGTGCTCGGCCCAGGAGTGGAAGCGCTGCGTGACCTCGGGCAGGTGGCCGCGCATCCCATCGTACGAGGGCTCGTCCGACACCACGGGCAGCACCCGCAGCCAGGGGAACGACGACTCCATCCTGATCAGGTCCGGCAGGTCGTACAGCTCCTCGGACGTGCGCGCGCCGTACAGCAGGTGGATGTTGGGGCGGCGGCCCGAGGCGATGATGTGCTCGATGATCGCCTTCAGCGGTGCCAGCCCGGTGCCGCCCGCCACGCAGAGCACGTCACGGGTGCTGTGGTCGCACGGGGCCATCGTGCCCATCGGCGGGCCCAGCATGAGCGTGTCCCCGATGCGGGTGTGCCTGGCGAGCGTGGTGGAGACCCAGCCGCCGGGGACCGAGCGGACGTGCAGCCTGATCGTGTTGTCGGGGCGCGGCGCGTTCGCGATGGAGAAGGTCCGCCAGACGCGGGGCCAGCGCGCGGTCTGCACGGTGACGTACTGCCCCGGTGTGAACGGCAGCTGCTCCGTGGGCCGCAGCGTGAGGACCGCGATGTCGTGATGGCGCTGCTCGTGGTCGATCACGTCGGCCAGCCACCAGGCGGGCGCGGCTCCCGAGTCCGACCCGGCCGCCTCGATCATGAGATCCGCGGCCGCCGTGTACGCCGCCACCCAGGCGGCCTCGATCTCGTGGTTCCAGACGTCGGCCGCGAAGCGGCGGACGGTGGCGAGCAGCGCGTTGCCGACGGCGGTGTAGTGCTCGGCGAGCACGCCGTACTTGCGGTGGTCCCTGCCCAGCTGGCCCAGGTAGGCCGCGAGGCTGTCCGGGCTGTCCAGGCTCCACACGATCCGTGTCAACGCGCTGAACAGGCGGTCCCGCTGGACGTCCATGGCGGGCGGGAACATGCCGCGCAAATGCGGGCTTTCGGCGAACAGCCGGCCGTAGAAGTAGGCCGTGGCCTTGTCGGCCTGCGGTTCGATGACGGAGAAACTCTCTTTTACCAGGCGCGGATTCAACGACATTTACCAACCCCACCTAGGGACCGGAAAGGCTTTCCGGTCGTGTCGTTCACCTCCTTGACGGCTCCGGGTGTTGAGCGCCCGGTCCCCTCCCCGGCACTCCGATGCGCTCGAAATTGAGTCTTACACCACCGATGACCCGCCACAACCGTTTCTCCCCAATACGGTGCGATGCGAGCTATCCGTAGCCGTCTGGTGATTTTCCGTGCCTGTTTTTCGGTCGGTGAATGCGAGTAAAAATCACATTCAATGCCCGCGGCTGGTGGAAGCGGAGCGGGCGGGCGTACCATCCGGCCATGGCAGCCCTCCATCCCCGCCGGGTGGCCTGGGAAGGCGCGCGGATCTTCGTCTGCGCCGCGAACACGGACGCCTACTGGTGGCTCAGCGACACGATCGGCCGCGGTCTGGGGAACATCTACCAGCTGCAGCTGCGCGAGACGCGGCTGCGGTTGCAGGCGGAGGCGGAGGCGGTCCACGCCGAGGCGGGTGTCTGGCGCGCCCGGTTGGACGAGCTGCTCGACACCCACCCCACGGCGGCGGAGATCCTCACCCAGATGATCAGCGAGACCACCTCCCGCCTGCCCTGACAGCCGATCAGGCGCCTGGTTCAGGGACAGACGCGCCCGTTGGCCTCGAACGCCTCATGGGTGAGCGGCATGAGCTCCGCCCACAGCGCCTCCATCTTCTCGGCGACCATCTCGATCTCGCGCTGCGGGAACGACGGGAACGTGGAGTCCTCCCGTTTCACCCGCAGCGACAGGAAATTCATCAGGGCACGGGCGTTGCAGGTGGCGTACATCGAGGAATAGAGGCCCACGGGCAGGACGGTGCGGGCCACCTCGCGCGCCACCCCCGCTTCGAGCATTTCCAGATAGGCCCGGTAGGACTGCCGGCAGCTTTCCTGGGTCGCCTCCGTCACCAGCTTGTGCTGCTCGGCCGTGCCGTCCAGGAACACATACTTGCCGGGCTTTCCCTCTTGCACCAGCTTCCGGTCGGGCCCCGGCACATAGAAAACCGGCGTCAACTTCCGGTATCTTCCGGACTCCTCGTTGTAGGAAAAGGTGCGGTGCCGCATGAACTCCCGGAAAACGAAGATCGGCGCGCTGATGTAGAAGGTCATGGAAGAGTGCTCGAACGGCGTGCCGTGCCGGTCGCGCATCAGGAAGTTGATGAGGCCCTTGGACCGCTGCGGATCGGCTTCGATCTCCGCCAGAGAGCTCTCACCCTTCGTGGAGACGCGGGCGGCCCACAGCACGTCGGCGTCGGACGCGGCGGCCTTCACCAGCTCGACGTCCACATCGCTGCGGAACTTGATCTCGGTCTCGGGTTCGGCGTTGCCCATGAAGCCCCCGCTCAGGTTGGGTGTCGTGACGGCCTCAAGCAAACCAGGTCGGGGCCACTCGGCGCGAGTCGGCGGCGGCCGGCCACCTGATCATGCCCGTGAGGGGGGTTCACAAGCGGTAGACGCGGCGGGCGTTGCCTGAGCCGATCATGTGGGCGACCCGGGCCGCGTCGGCGGGGCTCCACTCCCCCGACGCGAGCCGCGACGCGAGCGACGCGCCCAGCGCCCGCCGGAACGAGAGCGCGCCCAGGTAGCCCGTCTCGGCCACGCTGTGGCAGCCGGAGCCGAACAGCTGCTTGTGGAAGGGGGCCAGCTCGAGCAGCTCGTCCACGACCCTGGCGGAGGCCGCGGCGGTGTGCGGGAGTGTGAGGCCGACGTCCACGTACACGTGCGGGTAGACGCCGGCAAGATAGGCGGCCTGGCGATGGTACGGGTAGCAGTGCAGCAGGATGAGCGGCACGCCGAGCGGCTGCAGCATCCCGGCGAACTCGCCCAGCCTGCCCGGGTCGGTGCGGTGCAGATCGAGCCCCGAGCCGCCGAACCCCGTGTGGAACTGCACGGGCAGCCCCCGCTCCCTGGCCACGTCGACCGCGCTCCACAGCAGGTGGCGCAGCATGACCTCGTCGGTCAGCGGCCGCTTCGGGTCCGACAGCCGCCGGTTGGCGGCCGCGATCACCGATCCCCTGCTCGGCCTGGCCGGGTCGAAGTCGAGGCCGCACAGCGCGCCGATGACGGTCTTGAGCCCGACCGCCCTGGCGGCCCTGGCGGCCAGCTCCTCGCCGAGCGCGTCCAGGTAGTCCACGGCGAGCTGGGCCGTCTCGGCCACGTCCCGTTCGATCTGCTCGATCCGTACGAGCTCGTCGGCGGCGGCCCCGCCGTGGCGGCCCATCTCGGTGGCCGTCAGCACCTCCATGTCCTCCGCCCCGGGGGCGGTGTCCACGAGGAACGCCACCACCCCGGCCCCCGCCAGCAGCCGCCGGTTGACCTCGGCCGCGCCCAGCTCCTCACGGCGGGAAAGGTAGACGGCGGGCGGCGCGTGCGGCTCCAGGTCGAGCACCGGGGCGCACCAGCGGCGCACGGCCGCGCCGAACGGCGTGTCGAAGTGGGTGGTGCCGGGCGGCGCCGGGCTGCCGCCCTCGTTGATGAGCAGCTCGAACCGGGCTCTGCTCAGGTCGTCCCGCCGCACCCCGTGACAGTGGTGGTCGACGAGCGGGGCGAGCAGCGCGTCACGCACCGTGGAGGGTAGATCTACGGGGAGCATGCGGAGACTCTAGGGGAGCCCCGCATGCCCCCGCGGCGGTTTTACCTACGCCAGGGACCGCTCACCTGCGGCACAGGCGCAGCACGTTCGCGATGACCTTCGCGCCCGCGCCGCCCTCCTGCGTGAGGATCGACTCGGGGTGGAACTGCACGGCGAAGCGCCGCCGCTCGACGTCCTCGATGGCCATGACGTTGCCGTCGGGCGTGAGCGCGGTCGCCGTGAAGCCGACCACGCCCGGCTGCTTGGCGTGCAGCGAGTGGTAGCGGGCCGCGGTGAACTCCTCGGGCAGCCCCTCCAGCAGCGCGCTGTCGCCCAGCCGGGAGACCTGGCCGCGCTTGCCGTGCTCGGGGTAGTCCAGCAGCTCCAGCGAGCCGCCGGCCTGCTCGACCATGGCCTGCAGCCCCAGGCAGACACCGAAGACGGGCAGGTCACGGGCGTAGATCTGGTCGATCAGCGCCGACATGCCGAAGTCGGAGGGCCAGCCGGGCCCGGGCGAGAGCACCACCAGGTCGGGGGCGATCTCGTCGATCATGTGGGCGGGGAAGCCGTGGCGCAGCGTCACCACGGCGGCGCCTTCCTGCCGGAAGTAGTCGGCCAGCGTGTTGACGAAGGAGTCCTCGTGGTCGACGAGCAGCACCTTCATGCCCTGGCCCGGCTGCGGCCTGACCTCGGGCGCCGGCACGGAGTCCGGCCGGTTGACCGCGGCCAGGGCGCCGAGCAGGGCGCTGGCCTTGAGCTCGGTCTCGCGCTCCTCCGACTCGGGGTCGGAGTCGAACAGCAGGGTGGCCCCGGCCCGCACGGTCGCCACGCCGTGCTTGACCTGTGCGGTACGCAGGGTCAGTCCGGTGTTCATGGAGCCGTCGAAGCCGATGAAGCCGATGGCGCCGCCGTACCACCTGCGGGTGGTGGCCTCGTGGTCCTCGATGAACTGCATGGCCCACGTCTTGGGCGCGCCGGTCACCGTGACGGCCCACATGTGGGTGAGGAACGCGTCGAGCGCGTCGAACTCGGGGCGCAGCCGCCCCTCGATGTGGTCCACCGTGTGGATCAGCCGGGAGTAGAGCTCGATCTGGCGGCGGCCGATGACCTTGACGGTGCCCGGGACGCAGATGCGCGACTTGTCGTTGCGGTCGACGTCGGTGCACATGGTCAGCTCCGACTCCTCCTTGACGCTGGACAGGAGGGTGCGGATGGCCTCGGCGTCCTCGACCGGGTTGCTGCCGCGGGCAATGGTGCCGGAGATGGGGCAGGTCTCCACGCGGTCGCCGCTGACCCTGACGTACATCTCGGGCGAGGCGCCGACCAGGTGCTCGCCCTCGCCGAGGCTGATGATGAACTCGTACGGCGCGGGATTGCTGTGCCGAAGGCCGCGGTAGAAGGCGGACGGGTCGGCGCAGACGGCGTGGAAGACCTGGCCGGGCACGACCTCGAACAGGTCGCCGCGCTTGAACCGCTCCTTCGCGGCGGCCACGACCTTGGCGTATTCGCCCTTCTCCGGGTCCTTGGGCAGCTCGCGCGGGATCACGGGCTCAGCGGTGGCGCCGGTGCGCTCGAGGCCGCGGGTGGTGGCGCCGTCGACGGTGAACTCGTAGCGGTATTCGACGCTGGTCTCGCGCTGCCGGTCGATCACGACGAGCCGGTCGGGCAGGTGGAGGACGAGGTCGCGCTGGTCGTCGGGGCGGACGAGCTCCTGCCTGATGGGCTCGAACTGGAAGGCCAGGTCGTAGCCGAACGCGCCGTACAGGCCGAGGTGCGGGTCGTCGCCCTTGAAGGCGGCGATGACCTCGCGGATCGCGGTGAACACGGTGGGCCGGCGGCTGCGCTGCTCCTCCGGCAGCAGATCCTCGGATTCCGGTACGTGCACCGCGACGTGGCCGGGCGTGGGCTCGGAGACCGGCTTGCCCGCGGCCAGCAGGCAGGAGGCGACGGCGGGCAGCACGACCCTGCCGCGGTCGTTGAGCGCGGTCGCCGAGATGACGCGGCCCTTGGCAACCAGCTCGATGCAGGGGTCGACGTAGCCGAAGGCCCATCGGCTGTAGCGGCCCGGGTAGTCCATGCCCGAGGAGAACGCGCCGCCGCGCCTGGTCCCGAGCGCGGTCACGATCTCTTCCAGCGCGGCCTCGTCCACCTCGCGCGCCTCGCGCTCGACCCCGATGCCCCCGGCGGTGGTATATCCGCTCGTCTCCACTTCGTGCCCCTTCACCAGGTCAAATGATCGAGCCCCGGGGGCGGACACACGAAAGGCCGCCATCCGGGGCGGCCGTCCGTTCAGAAATGCGAAACACAACGCCGCCTAGGAGCGGCGCCACCACTGCAGCTGGACGTGATTTCGCATGAGGACAGACTAACCGCCGGACCATGATCGCGCAACGCGAACCCGGTTCCGCTATTTCAATACAGAGCTGTACTGTATTCATAGGAAGGAGATCCGACATGACCGAGACCGAGGCGATCACGTTCCCCACCGAGCGGCCCACCCCGTTCGACCCGCCAGAAGACCTCGCCAAGCTGCGCGAGACCCGGCCCATAGCCCGGCTGGCCTACCCCGACGGCCACCAGGGCTGGCTCGTCACCAGCCACGCGCTGGTGCGCGCGGTGCTGGCCGACCGCCGTTTCAGCACCCGCTCCGAGCTGCGGCACACGCCCATCGAGAGCACGAGCGAGGCCCGGCCCGCGCCTCCCGGGTTCTTCATCGGGATGGACCCGCCCGAGCACACCCGCTACCGCCAGCTGCTCACCGGCGAGTTCACCGTGCGCAGGATGCGCCTGCTCACCGAGCGCATAGAGGAGATCACCAAGGAGCAGCTGGACCTCATGGAGCGGCAGGGCCCGCCGGCCGACCTGGTGCAGGCGTTCGCTGCTCCGGTCCCCGCGGTGGTGATCTGCGAGCTGCTCGGCGTGCCCGATGAGGACCGGGCCGGCTTCATGACCGGGGCCGACGCGCTCCTGCGGCCGGATCTCCCGCAGGAGGAGAAGGTCTCCGCGTTCCTGTCCATGCAGGCGCAGATGCGCGAGCTGGTGACGGCCAAGCGGGCGGCGCCCACCGACGACATGCTGAGCGGCCTCACCAAGAGCGATCTGAGCGACGAGGAGCTGGCCAACATCGGTTTCATGCTGGTGGGCTCCGGTCTTGACACGACGGCGAACATGCTCGCCCTGGGCACGTTCGCGCTGCTGCGCCACCCCGACCAGCTGGCCGTCCTGCGCGACGAGCCCGAGCGGGTGGACCAGGTGGTGGAGGAGCTGCTGCGCTACCTGAGCATCGTCCCCTTCCTGGTGCGTACGGCGCTGGAGGACGTCGAGCTGGGCGGCGAGCTGGTCAGGAAGGGTGAGACGGTCACCGTCTCCATCCCGTCCGCCAACCGCGACCCGGGCCGCTTCCCCGACCCCGACACCCTCGACCTGCGCCGGGACACCGCCGGGCACGTGGGCTTCGGCCACGGCGTGCACCAGTGCCTCGGCCAGCAGCTGTCCAGGGTGGAGATGCGGGCGGGCTATCCCGCGCTGTTCCGGAGGTTCCCGTCACTGCGGCTGGCTGTCGAGCCGAGCGAGGTGCCGCTCCACACCGACATGCTCATCCACGGGGTGCACAGCCTCCCGGTGACCTGGGACACGGCACGATGACCGGCGCGATGACCGGCACGATGACCGGCACGATGACCGGCAAGGTGTGTCTCGTCACCGGCGCGTCGTCCGGCATCGGCCGGGCCACCGCGCTGGAGCTGCTGCGCGCCGGCCACACCGTCTACGGCCTGGCACGCCGGGTGGAGAAGATGGACGTCATCCAGGACGCCGGCGGCCACGCGATCGGCGCCGACGTCACCAGCGAGGCCGACCTCGACCGTGCCGTGCAGGCCGTCCTCGACCAGCACCAGCGCATCGACGTGCTGGTGAACAACGCGGGCACCGCCGTGCACGGCGCCGCCGAGGAGGTGCCGATGGAGCGCGCCAGGCAGGTGTTCGAGGTCAACCTCTTCGGCCTGGCCCGGCTGACCCAGCTCGTGCTACCGCAGATGCGCGAGCGGCGCTCGGGCACGATCGTCAACATCTCCTCGATCGCGGGCGAGATCTCGCTGCCGCTGGGCGCCTGGTACCACGCCTCCAAGCACGCGCTGGAGGCGTACTCGGACTCGCTCAGGCAGGAGGTGGCCCGGTTCGGCGTGCGCGTGGTGGTGGTGCAGCCGGGGATCATCAAGACCGGGTTCGAGGACGACACGCCGCGCCAGCTCAGGGAGATCTCGGGGCACGGCCCGTACGCGGAGGTCGCGGAGTGGATGGCACGGCGGGCCGAGGAGGGGTTCGGGCCGGGCAGCAAGGCGTCCGACCCCCGCGTGGTGGGCCGGGCCGTTGCCGAGATCGTGGCCGCGCGCGACCCGAAACCCCGCTACGCCGTCGGCCACCTGGCCGATCTGCTGCTGTGGGTCAATAGACTCCTGCCGGACCGCCTCTACGACAAGATGGTGACCCGCCAGGCATGATGACCACCGACGACCTCGCCGCGCGAGCACCGCGGCCCGCCGGCCGGCCGCGCAGTCAGGAGGCCGACCTGGCCATCCTCACGGCCGCGCTCGACCTGCTCATCGAGCAGGGCGCGACCCAGACCAGCATCGAGCAGGTCGCCAAGCGGGCCGGGGTGACGAGAGCGACGGTCTACCGCCGGTACGCCGACAAGACCGCGCTGCTCGTGCAGGCCCTGCAGTTGGCGCACCACGACGACGACCCCGCTCTCACCGGCTGGCGCGACCTCGACGACATGTTCGGTGACTGGGCGGGGCACATATCCGTGCCGCGCAACCGGGTCCTGCTGCGCCGGGTCTTCGGCACGGTCGACGACTATCCCGAGCTGATCAGGGCGTACCACGAGGCCAACACCGGGCGGCGGGCGGCGGTGGTGCGCGAGGCGCTCCTCCTCGCCCGCGACCGCGGTGAGCTTCCCGCGCACATCGACGTCGACGTGGTGGCGGACGTCCTGAGCAGCGCGGTGATAGGCCATCTCGTCGGCCGCCCCGACGACCAGAGCGCCGAGCAGATCAAGGCGTACTTCCTGACGATCATGAAACAGTTCGGCTATCGACCGGTGACAAAGGGGTCCGAAAAGATCTAGCTTTGGGGGCCATGGAGCGGCCCTTAGCCTGGCGTCCGGTGACGGTGATCGCGGTCCTGCTGTTCGGGGTGCTGCTGGCGCTGAGCCCCTGGTACGGCTATCACCGTGACGAGCTGTACTTCCGCGTGCTGTCCGAGCATCCCGCCTGGGGGTACGTCGACCAGCCGCCGCTGACGCCGATGCTGGCCAGGACCGGGATCGCGCTGTTCGGCGACACGCTCACCGGCATCAGGGCGTTCCCGGCGCTGGCCGTCGCGATCCTGGTCGTGCTCATGGCCCTGATCGCGCGTGAGCTGGAGGGCGGCAGGGCGGCACAGGTGATGGCCGCGCTGGGCACGGCGACGGGCGCGTACTCGCTGATCGCGGGGCACTCGCTGCTGACGCTCAGCTTCGACCTGCCGCTGTGGGCGGCGGCCATCCTGTTCCTGCTGAAGGCGCTGCTGCGCGAGCAGCCGCGCTGGTGGCTCGCGGCGGGCGCCGTCATCGGGCTGGCCACGTTCAACAAACACCTCATCGCGCTGCTGGTGATCGGGCTCGCGGTGGGGCTGCTGACAGCGGGGCCGCGGCGGATTCTGGCGAGCCCGTGGCTGTGGGCGGGGGCGCTGGTCGCGGTGGTGATCGCCCTGCCCAACCTCATCTACCAGGTGACCCACGACTGGCCGCAGCTCAAAATGGCGGCGGCGCTCAGCGCGAACAAGGGCGCCGAGATGCGGGTGCTGTTCGTGCCGATGCAGCTGACGCTGTTCGGCCCGGTGGTGTCGGTGCTCGCGGTGTGGGGGTTCGTGCGGCTGTGGCGCGACCGGCGGGTGCGGGCGCCGGCCGTCGCCTACCCGGTGGCGGCGGCGCTGACGCTGATCAGCGGCGGGCGCTTCGACTACACGGCCGGGCTGATCCTGCTGCTGTTCGCCGCGGGCTGCGTGGGCGCCGAGAAGGCCTGGCGCCCGTGGCTGGCGGGCCTGGTGCTCAGCGGCCTCGGCTCGGCCGTGATCGCGCTGCCGCTCATCCCGGTGGCCGAGCTGGCCTCGAGCCCGGTGCCGGCGATCAACGAGGTGGCGCGCGAGTCGGTCGGCTGGCCGCGGTTCGTCGCCGCGGTCAACGGCGTCCTGGGCGCGCTCCCCCCTGACGAGCGGGCCAGGGCGGTGATCGTGACCGGCAGTTACGGCGAGCACGGCGCTCTGGCCCAGGCCGGGGTGCCGCGCGTCTACTCGGGCCACAACCAGCTCTGGGAGTACGGCCCGCCGCCCGAGACCGCCACGACCGTGATCCTGGTGAACTTCGGGCCACGTGGCCTCGCACAGTTCGGCTCCTGTGAGGAGAAGGCCAGGATCGACAACGGCGCGGGCGTCGACAACGAGGAGCAGGGCCTGCCGGTCTACCTGTGCAGGGGGCCAAAACAGCCCTGGTCCACCATGTGGCCTATGTGGCGACATTTCAGCTGACCAGATTACATTTCTGCCAGTCACGTTACATTTCGCGGCACCTCTTGCTTTCCAGACAAGATCTCTTCACGCTTCTCGACAGAGGCGTGAAGATCACCTCTTGTCTCGAAAGTCTCAGAAGTCTCGAAGGAGAGGCGCGGTGCCCCACACCCCCCGCTGGCGGGCGATCCTCACCGGGATCGTCGTCATCGCAGGCTTATCCGTTCCGCAGGCCGCGGCCCACGCGGCGCCGGATCCCGCGAAAATAGACGCGACCGTCCAAGCGAAACTGGCACGGGACGACAAAGCCACTTTCTGGGTCCGGATGAAAGGGGCCGCCGACCTGAGCGGCGCCCGCCGGGCCGTCACCAAGGACGCGAAGGCCGAGCTCGTCTTCGAGGCGAAGACCGACCGGGCCAAGAACTCGCAGCAGAACCTGCGCAAGCTGCTCGACTCCCGCCACGCCGACTACACCCCGTACTGGATCGTCGACGCGGTGCGGGTGACCGCCGACGAGAAGCTGGCGGGCGAGATCGCCAAGCTGCCCGAGGTCCAGAGCCTCGAGCCGGTCCGTACCTACACCCTCCCCGAGCCTGTGTCCGGGAGGGCGGAGGCCAAGGTGAACGCGGTCGAGTGGAACATCGACCGGATCAACGCGCCGCGTGTCTGGAGTGAGCTGGGCAACCGCGGCGAGGGCATCGTCGTCGCCCACATCGACTCCGGCGCCCAGTTCGACCACCCCGAGCTGGTCCAGAGCTACCGGGGCAGGAACCAGGACGGCACGTTCACGCACGACTACAACTGGTTCGACCCGGCGCACGTGTGCCCGACGGCCGCGCCGTGCGACAACAACGGCCACGGCACCCACACCATGGGCACGATGGTCGGCGCGAACGGCATCGGCGTCGCGCCCGGCGCCAAGTGGATCGCCGCCAAGGGCTGCGAGGTCAACACCTGCACCGACGCCTCCCTGCTGGCGGCCGGCCAGTGGATCCTGGCGCCCACGGACCTGAACGGCCGTAACCCGCGCCCCGACCTGGCGCCCGACATCGTCAACAACTCCTGGGGCGGGCCGGGGAACGACTTCTGGTACAAGGAGATCGTCGAGGCCTGGGTCGCGGCCGGGATCTTCCCGGCGTTCGCCAACGGCAACGAGGGCCCCGCCTGCCGCACCAGCGGCTCGCCCGGCGACTACGTGAGCAGCTACAGCGCGGGCGGTTTCGACGTCAACAACACGCTGTACAGCCGGTCGAGCAAGGGCGAGGGCGAGAACGGCGAGATCAAGCCGAACATCGCGGCCCCGGCCGTCAACGTGCGCTCCTCGACCCCCGGCAACACCTACAGCAGCTACACCGGCACGTCGATGGCCTCGCCGCACGTGGCGGCCACGGTCGCGCTGATCTGGTCGGGCTCACCGGGGCTGCAGGGCAACGTGGCGGCCACCCGGCCGCTGCTCGACAGCACCGCGATCGACGTCAGCGACACCAGCTGCGGCGGCACCGCCACCGACAACAACGTCTGGGGCGAGGGCAGGCTAGACACGTACGCCGCCGTGCAGGCCGCGCCCCACGAGGGCGTCGGCGACCTGCGCGGCACGGTCACCGCGGGCGGCGCGCCCGTGGCCGGGGCGACGGTCACGGTCTCCGGGCCGCTGAGCCGCACGGTGACGACCGGCCAGGACGGCACGTACGCCGTCCCGCGCCTGCTGCCCGGCGACTACCAGGTCAGCGCGGAGAAGTTCGGCTACGACAAGGCCACCGCGCCGGCCACGATCACGGCCGGGCAGTCCACGACCGCGGACGTGGCCATGACCAGGCAGGCGGCGGGCACGGTCTCCGGCACGATCAGCACGGCGGGCACGCCCGAGCAGGGCGCGACGGTGGCGGCCACCGGCACGCCGGTGAGGGCCGTGACCGACGCGGCGGGCCGCTACAGCCTGACGCTGCCGCACGGCGACTACGAGCTGACGGTCACGCCGGTCTCCCGCTGCTCCAGCGGCACGACGGCGTCCGTCTCGGTGGCCGGCGACGTGGTCAAGGACATCGAGCTGCCGCTGCGCGGCGACAACTTCGGCTACACCTGCAAGAGCGGCGCGCAGGCGTACGTGGCGGGCACCGAGAAGCTGGCGCTGACCGGTGACGACGACGCCCAGCAGGTGACGCTGCCGTTCCCGGTGCCGTTCTACGGCACGGGGTACGGCAAGGCGTGGATCGGCACGAACGGCAACATCTCGTTCGCCACCGACAAGGCCACCACCGGCAGCAACGGCCGGCTCCCGACGACGACCGCACCCAACAACGCGATCTACGCGTACTGGGACGACCTCACGGTGGACGCCCAGGCCGGCGTCTACACCGCGGTGACGGGCACGGCGCCGCACCGGACGTTCGTGGTGGAGTGGCGCAACGTCGGCTTCTACAACGCGAGCGACCAGCGGGTGTCGTTCTCGGCGCTGCTGGGCGAGGACGGCTCGATCGGGTTCCGGTACAAGGACATCGACAGCGAGCGCGAGCAGGGCTCCAGCGCGACCGTCGGCATCGAGAACGCGGCGGGCGACGACGCCATGCTGTACGCGTACGAGGAGCCCGTGCTCTCCACCGGGCAGGGCCTGACGTTCACGGCCAGCAGGCACGGCCTGGTCATCGGCGCGGTCACCGACGCCAACGACGGTCAGCCGCTGGCCGGGGCGACGGTGAAGGTGGGCGACGTGGCCACGTTCACGCCCGGCGCGGACGGCTCGTTCTACGGGCAGGTGCCGGCCGGCGACTACGAGGTCGTGGTCTCCAAGGAGCACTACGGCACCTTCACCAAGGCCGTCACGGTGGCGGCCGCCACGGTGACGCGGATCGACACGGCGCTGGTCACCGGGCGGGTGAGCGCGTCAGCCGCCGAGCTGACCGTGGTGATGCCGGCCGGGTCCACCCGTACGCGGACCCTGGAGCTGACGAACCTGGGCTCGCCCACGCCGTACACGGTGGTCTCGGAGCCGTGGTTCGCCACGACGCCGGCCTCGGGCAGCCTGGCCAAGGACCAGAAGGTGACGCTGAAGGCGACGCTCTCCAGCGCCGGCGTCGCGCCAGGAACGGTGAAGACGGGCAAGCTGCTCGTTCAGTCGGCCAGCGGCCGGCAGCCGACCATCGAGATCAAGGTGACGGTCGTGGTGCCCAAGCTGCAGGTGGCCGTCGACGTGGGCGCCGGCAAGAACGTGGTCGACAGCGCCGGTGACACCTGGACGCCCGACAAGAAGTACGCGGCCGGGAGCTACGGTTACGTGGCCACCTCGACCAGCACGTCGAGCACGTCCAGGACCATCGCGGGGACCGCCGACCAGGCGCTCTTCAAGACCGCGCGGGAGAAGATGCTGGAGTACCGGTTCGACAACGTGCCCGCCGGCACGTACACCGTCGAGCTGGACTTCGCCGATCTCAAGAGCACGCAGCCGGGCAAGCGCGTCTTCGACGTGCTGGTCGAGGGGCAGCTGGCGATCCCGGCGCTCGACCTGGCCCTGGAGGCGGGCACGTACACGGCCGTGAGCCGGCAGTACACGGTGAAGGTCACCGACGGCCAGCTCAACGTCCGCTTCGCCACCCGGCAGGGCTCGACGATCGTGAACGCCGTCCGCATCTCGGAGCGCCCGGACAAGGCGCTCCCGTAGCGGGACCCGGGTAAGGGCTGTCCCGGGGCAGCCCTTACCCGGAACGGACGCCCCCGGGATACCGCGGACCGGGCGGCGTATGTTACTGGTAAGTACATGAGACGCTTTCGGCTCCAGCGGGATCTTCCCGTGCCGATGCCCGACGGCGTGACGCTGCTGGCCGACCACTACGCGCCGGCCTGCGGCGGCCCGGCGCCCGTCATCCTGATGCGCTCACCGTACGGCCGGCGCGGCCTGTTCGGCTGGTTCTACGGCCGCGGCTTCGCCCGGCAGGGCTTCCACGTCGTCATCCAGAGCTGCCGCGGCGGCTTCGGCTCCGGTGGCCTGCTCGACCCGCTCGGCGACGAGCACGACGACGGGCTGGCCACCGTGGCGTGGCTGCGCGGGCAGCCGTGGTACGGCGGCTCGTTCGCGATGTTCGGCCCCTCCTACCTCGGCTACACGCAGTGGGCCGTCGCGCCCTACGTGGGACCCGAGCTGAAGGCCATGGCCACGCAGATCACCGCCTCCCAGTTCAGGGACGCGGCGTACGTGGGCGGCGCGTTCGCGCTGGAGTCGACGCTGAGCTGGACCACGCTCACCGACACCATGTCGCGCCGCTTCGGCGGCGCCGCGGTGCTGACCGCTCCGAGACTGGCCCGCAGGGCGGTCCTGTCGGGCCGTCCCCTGGCCGAGCTGGACCTGGCGTCGGTCGGGCGGCCGCTCCGGTTCTACCAGGACCTGCTCACGCACCACGCCGATCCGGCCGTCGCCTATTGGGACAGGCGTGACTTCTCCCTGAAGGTCGGCGAGGTGGATGCGGCGGTCACCATGCTGGGCGGCTGGTACGACGTGTTCCTGCCGTGGCAGATCAAGGACTACACGGCGATGCGGGCCACGGGGCGGCGGCCGTACCTGACGATCGGGCCCTGGTACCACGTCGACACCCGGCACGGGCGGCCCGCCATGGCCGAGGCGTCGGCCTGGTTCCGCGCGCACCTGCTGGGCGACCGCTCCGGGCTGCGGGCCGAGCCCGTGCGGCTCTACGTGACGGGGGCCGAGGAGTGGCGCGACTACCCCGACTGGCCGGTGCCGGGGATGCGGGAGCAGCGCTGGCACCTGCAGCGCGGATTCGGGCTGGGGACCGAGGGGCCGCTGGAGTCCCCGCCCGACCGGTTCCGGTACCACCCCGCCCATCCGACGCCCGTGATCGGCGGCCCCGTGCTGCTCGGAGACTCCAGGCCGCGCGACCAGCGGCGGCTGGAGCAGCGGCGCGACGTGCTGGTGTACAGTTCAGCGGCGCTGAAGTCGGACGTGGAGATGATCGGGCCGGTGCGGGCTGAGCTTTTCGTGCGGTCGAGCACGCCGCATGTGGACGTGGTGGTACGGGTGTGCGACGTGCACCCGGACGGGCGCTCGCTCAACGTGTGCGAGGGCGTGCGCCGGCTGGCGGACGCCGGTCCCGGGATGCGCCGGGTCTCCGTCGATCTCTGGCCGATCGCGCACCGCTTCAGGCGCGACCACCGGATCAGGGTGCACGTGGCGGCGGGGGCGTACCCGACGATCGCCCGCAACCACGGCACCGGCGACCCCCTGGGCGGCGGCGACGGCGCGATGGTGCCCGCCGACATCGAGGTGTTCCACTCCCCTGACCGTCCCTCCGCCGTGGTGCTGCCGCTGTGCGCGCCTCGCGGTTGATGTCGCTGGTCCTGCTGCTGCAGGGCCGGGGCGGGATGACGGCGGCCGAGCTGGCCAAGGAGCTGGAGGTCTCGGAGCGCACGGTGCACCGGGACATGCTGGCGCTGTCGGAGGCGGGCGTGCCCGTGTACGCCGACCGGGGGCGTGGCGGCGGGTACCGGCTGCTGGACGGGTACCGGACGCGGCTGACGGGGCTGGACCGGGCCGAGGCGGAGGCGCTGTTCCTGTCGGGGGTGCCGGCGGCGCTGCGGGAGATGGGGCTGGAGGAGGTGGCGGCCACGGCCCGGCTGAAGGCCGCCGCCGCGCTCTCCCCCGCGCTGCGGGACGCGCCCGCCGTCGCGGCGCAGCGCTTCCACCTGGACGCGCCCGGCTGGTTCGCGAGCGGCGACCCGCCGCCGCCGGCCCTCGCCCCGCTGGCCAGGGCCGTGTGGAACGACCGCCGCGTCTCGGCCGTCTACAAGGAGCGGGTGCGTACGCTGGAGCCGTACGGGCTGGTGCTCAAGGCGGGCACCTGGTACCTGGCCGCGCGGCTCGGGACCCGGTTCCTGATCTTCCGGGTCCCCCGGTTCGGCGCGGTGTCCGTGCTTCCTGAGTCCTTCGACCGTGACCCCGCCTTCGACCTGGCGGCCTTCTGGGCGGGGCAGTCGGCGCAGTTCAGCCGGTCGCTGCTGCGGGAGGTGGTCACGTTGCGGCTCAGCGAGCGGGGGGTGCGGATGCTGCGGCACATCGCCGACCCGGCCGCGCTCGAGGAGGCCCTCGCCTCGCTCCGGCCGGACGGGACGGTGCGGCTGGGGGTGGAGTCGGTGGAGGTGGCCTACTCGCAGGTGCTGCGGTTCGGGCCGGAGGCTGAGGTGCTGGACCCGCCGGAGCTGCGGGCGATGGTCGCCGACGCCGCCGCCCGCATGTCCGCCCTCTACCGGTGAGTCATCGGTAGTCGGCCGGGTCGAGCTCCTTGCCCGGCTCGCGTGGCTCCGTGAGGAAGCTCCACACCCGCGGCCGGCTGCCGTCCACGTCCGTGAGGCCGTACGCCTCGGCCAGCTCCTCGCTCGACACCGACCGGCCGGACCAGCGCTGCCGGTCCGGGTCCGTGGCGAGGGCCGCCACGCCCCTGCCGACGTACGCGGGCGTCTCGGACACCTGCCAGGCCGGGTCCACCTTCGCCTCCCGCCAGTTGTCCTCGGTGACGCCGAAGTTGTCGAGCATGGCCTCCGAGCGCAGGAAGCCCGGCGTGACCGCCACCCCGGTGCCGCCGTACGGGCGCAGCTCGTTCGCCCAGGCGAAGCCGAGCCGGTTCACCGACACCTTGGCCAGGTCGTAGTAGACGTTGTCCCGGTAGCGGGTCTCGTTGAAGGCCCAGGTGCCGTCGGTGACCTCCACGACCAGGCCGCCCTCGTTCCTGATCATCAGCGGGAGCAGGTGGCCGCTGGTGATGACGTGGGTGTCGATCGCCAGCCTGAGCAGCCGGAACCCCTTCTCCATGTCGTGTTTCCAGACCGGCGTCTCCCAGTCCCACAGGTGGTCGCTGCCCCACACGTCGTTGACCAGCACGTCCAGCCTGCCGTGCGCGCGGTCCACCCGCTCGGCCAGCGCCTCGACCTGGGCGGGGTCCAGATGGTCGACCTGGACCGGGATGCCGGTGCCGCCTGCGGCGGTCACCAGCTCCGCCGTCTCCTCTATGGTCTCCGGCCGGTTCATCTCGGAGCGCTGCCGCCGGGTGCTCCTGCCCGTGCAGTAAACCGTCGCGCCGGCCGCGCCCAGCGCGACCGCGATGCCTCGTCCCGTTCCGCGGGTTGCCCCCGCCACCACAGCAATCATGCGAGCGATCGTCCTGGGAAAACCCGACACCTGATGTCATCTTTTCCCGCCGGCTTCCGCCCGGCTGCTTGACCGCTCGGCGCGGAGAAACGACCACTCGGCGAGCGGGGAGGGATGGCGACATCGCACGCGTATAAGGTTTGCCCAGGTGAGAGGTGGTGCTAGCGGGGCTGACGCGGCATTTTAGGCCAAACCGTAATACTACCGACATTGGGTTTAATACCCCCGCAAAGTAATCTCCCTCCATTGACTAACCGTCAGGATCCGGTAACAACACCGCTCCTGATCCACTCATCGGAGGGTCGATGACTACCGGGGAACCCGGGCAGCCGCGCACCGACCGCAGCCCATGGAACTGGCTGCTGGTCCTGCCCATCGTGCTGCCGCTGCTGACGTTCCTGTTCAACGCCGACGAGCCACGCCTGCTGGGCTTCCCGCTCTTCTACTGGCTGCAGCTCGCCTTCATCATCGTGGGCGTCGTGTCCACGACCATCGTCTACAGGATGACCAAATGAACGGCCACACGACCGAGCTGGTCGTCTTCATCCTGCTGTTCGTGCTGGTGAGCGGCATGGGGTTCGTCGCCGCGCGGTGGCGGCGGCCCAACGACCTGGCGAGCCTGAACGAATGGGGCCTCGGCGGGCGCAGCTTCGGGTCATGGATCACATGGTTCCTGGTCGGCGGTGACCTCTACACCGCCTACACGTTCGTGGCGGTGCCGGCACTGGTGTTCAGCTCCG
Organism: Nonomuraea helvata; assembly: GCF_039535785.1. Taxonomy (NCBI): domain Bacteria; kingdom Bacillati; phylum Actinomycetota; class Actinomycetes; order Streptosporangiales; family Streptosporangiaceae; genus Nonomuraea; species Nonomuraea helvata. The sequence goes on along the minus strand of NZ_BAAAXV010000012.1, from coordinate 94,280 downwards.
GCGCGCTGGGGTTCTACGCGCTGCCGTACACGGTGGTGGTGTACCCGCTGGTGTTCCTGGTGCTGGCGCGGATGTGGTCGGTCTCGCACGTGCACGGGTTCGTCACCCCGGCCGACTTCGTACGGGCCCGCTTCGGATCGCCGACCCTGGCACTGGTGATCGCGATCACCGGGCTGGTGGCGACGATGCCGTACATCGCGCTCCAGCTCGTCGGCATCGAGGCGGTGCTGAAGTCGATGGGCATCACCGGGCACCTGCCGATCATCATCGCGTTCGCGATCCTGGCCGCGTACACCTACCAATCGGGCCTGCGGGCGCCCGCGCTCATCGCGTTCGTCAAGGACGCGCTGATCTACATCGTGATCCTGGCGGCGGTCATCTACATCCCGGCCAAGCTGGGCGGCTGGGGCTCGATCTTCGACGCGGCCAAGCACAAGTTCGACACCACCCCGCTGCCGAACGACGGCATCACCCTGAACGCCAACAACCAGCTCCAGTACGTGACGCTGGCGTTCGGCTCGGCGCTGGCGCTGTTCCTCTACCCGCACAGCCTCACCGGCGTGCTGGCCTCGAAGAACCGCAACGTCATCAAGCGCAACATGTCGGCGCTGCCCGCCTACAGCTTCGTGCTCGGCCTGATCGCGCTGCTCGGCTTCATGGCCATCGCGGCGGGCACCAAGCCCGTGGTGAACGCGGCCACCGGCAAGCCCGACACGAACACGATCGTGCCCATGCTGTTCGACCAGATGTTCCCGAGCTGGTTCGCGGGCGTCGCGTACGCGGCCATCGGCATCGGCGCGCTCGTCCCCGCGGCGATCATGTCGATCGCGGCGGCGAACCTGTTCACCCGCAACATCTACCGCGAGTACATCAACAAGAACGCCTCCGACGCCCAGGAGGCCAACGTCTCCAAGATCGTGTCGCTGGTCGTCAAGGTGGGCGCGGTGCTCTGCATCCTGCTGCTCGACCCGCAGTTCTCGATCGACCTGCAGCTCATCGGCGGCGTGATCATCCTGCAGACGCTGCCGTCGGTGGCCCTGGGCCTCTACACGCGCTGGTTCCACAAGAGCGGCCTGATCGCCGGCTGGGCGGCCGGTCTGGTGGCGGGCCTGTGGATGCTGTACCTCATCCCCAACCCCGCCAACGGCAAGCTGCACTTCGGCGGCTCGGCGTTCGGGCTGGCGAACCTGGGCTTCGACACCAAGATGACGATCTACGCCGGGTTCCTGGCGGTGATCGTGAACCTGGTGGTGGCGGCGCTGGGCACGCTGCTGTTCCGGGCCGCCAAGGTGGCGGACGGCGAGGACGCGACGGCTCGCGGCGACTACTTCGCCGACGAGGGCGACCCGCGGGTGAAGGACCTGGATCTGGCCGACTCCCACTGATCCGGCCGACCTGATCCGCCCGACCTGATCCGACTGACGGCCCGCCCCACCGCGAGGGGGCGGGCCGTCAGCCTTTCAGGCAGGATGCAGCCTCTTTATCCTGGTCGGATCATGTAGGGGCTAGTCTGCGGCCATGCGCACAGAGTCCCCCGCCGCGTCCCCCAGCGCGCCGTCCCCGGTGCTCGCGCCGAAGCTCATCCGGGCCGAGCTCTTCGTCGTGTTCTCGGTCTCGCTCGGCGCCAGCGGCCTCGTGGCGCTCGTCCGGCTGATCGGCGCGCTCACGGCGCCCAAGGAGCTGAAGGGCCAGCAGGCGGTGCTCGTCGGGTCGATGGCCCCCGGGCGGCCGTGGCTGGACCTGACGCTGCAACTCGTCGACATCGCGATCACGGTGGCGCCGGTGGGGCTGGTGGCGTACCTGATGGTGCGCTCCGGGGAGTCGCTGCGCACGATCGGCGCGGACTTCGGGCAGAAGACGCGCGACGTGGCGCGCGGAGCGGTGCTGGCGGCGGCGATCGGCGGCACCGGGCTGGCCTTCTACCTCGCCGTGTGGGCCCTCGGCGTCAACCTGACCGTGGTCCCCGGGCAGCTCCCGCAGGTGTGGTGGCAGGTGCCCGTGCTGCTGCTCGCGGCCGCGCAGAACGGGGTGCTGGAGGAGGTGCTCGTCGCCGGATACCTGCTGCACCGCCTGGGGCAGGCCGGATGGAGCCCGTGGAAGGCCGTCGTCGTGTCGTCGGTGCTGCGCGGGTCGTACCACCTCTATCAGGGGTTCGGGGGATTCGTCGGGAACGTCGTGATGGGGCTGGTGTTCGGGCGGCTCTACCAGCGGTGGGGCCGGGCCATGCCGCTGATCGTGGCGCACACGCTGATCGACACCGTCGCCTTCGTCGGGTACGCCTTCCTGCACGGCCGCGTGAGCTGGCTGCCCTGAAACCGTTGACCTGACCACCGGATTCGGGTGTGATCCGGAACATGAGCTTCGCCGTGCCCGACAGCGTCCGGCCGATCCGCGACGCCGCACCCGGTGTTCGAGCTGGCGCTGCGCCGCCTGGCCGCCGACCGGCCGGGCGTCATCTGCGTCATGCAGACCATGCGGCACCTGCGCGGCGGCGCGCGGTCGGTGGAGCCGGCCGGGATCGGGCGGCGCGTGTGCGAGAACGAGTGGACCTGCTGCGGATGCTGCGGGAAAACCCGTTGCCCCGGCAGCCCGGGGGAACGCACGCTTGAACGGTGGCCATCCTCGAAGCGTCCCATCTGGTCAAGCGGTTCGGAGGGGTCACCGCCGTGCGCGACCTCAGCCTCTCCGTGGGCGACGGCGAGGTCGTCGGCCTGCTCGGCCCCAACGGCGCCGGCAAGTCGACCACCCTCCACATGCTGCTCGGCCTGATCACCCCTGACGCGGGCAGCATCAGGCTCTTCGGCCTCGACCTGGCCAGGCACCGCACCGAGGCGCTCAGCCAGGTCAACTTCGCCGCCAGCTACGTGGACCTGCCCGGGGTACTGCTGGTGCACGAGGTGCTCGACGCGTTCGCCAGGCTCTACGCCGTACGCCATCCGCGCCGCCGGGTCGAGGAGCTGATCGAGCTGTTCGAGCTGGGCCCGCTGCGCAAGCGGCAGCTGATGGCCCTGTCGTCGGGCCAGCGCACCCGTGTGCAGCTCGCCAAGGCGCTGGTCAACGCGCCCAGACTGCTGGTGCTCGACGAGCCCACGGCCAACCTCGACCCCGACGCCGGCGACCGCATCCGCGGCCTGCTGTCCCGCCTGGCCAGGGAGAACGGCAGCGCCATGCTCATCACCTCGCACAACATGCGCGAGGTCGAGCGCATGTGCGACCGCATCCACTTCGTCTCGGACGGCGTCGTCGTGGCGGCTGGCAGCGCCAAGGAGCTGGCCGGCCACTACGGGGCCGAGGACCTGGAAGAGGTGTTCCTGAAGGTGGCACGCGGATGACGTCCCTGACTCTGCCTCCCGTGAGCCTGGCCGCGCGGCGCACGCGGATCCTCGGCGTCGTCCGGCGCGACTTCGCGGCGCTGCGGCGCAGCCCGGTCAGGATGTTCGAGATCCTGTTCTGGCCGACCGTCGAGCTGGTGCTGTGGGGGTTCGTCACGCTGTTCCTGCAGGCGCAGCGGGTGCCGTTCGTGGTGGCGTTCCTGCTCGGCGCGGTGCTGCTCTGGCAGGTGCTGCAGAAGGCCAGCAACGAGATCTCGATCGCGTTCCTGGAGGACATCTGGTCGCGCAACCTGCTCAACGTGCAGGTCAGCCCGCTGTCCAGTGCCGAATACCTGATCGGGCTCGTGCTGTTCTCGCTGGGCAAGGTGGTCTTCGCGGTCGCGGTGATGGCCGGGCTCGCCTTCGTGCTGTACGGGTTCGGGGTGACGAGCCTGGGCGTGGGGCTGGTGCCGTTCATGGGGGTGCTGCTCGTACTCGGCTGGTCCCTCGGCCTGGTCGGCATCGCGGCGGTGCTCCGCTTCGGCGAGAACGCGCAGGTGATCGCCTGGTCGCTGGTGTTCGTGGTGCAGCCTTTGGCCGGGATCTTCTACCCGATCTCGGTCCTGCCCGCGCCGCTGAAGGCGGCGGCCTGGCTGCTGCCGGCCTCGCACGTCTTCGAGGGCATGCGCACGGTCATGGCGGGCGGCGCGGTGCCGTGGGACCGGCTGGTCTGGGCGGGCGCGCTCAACGTGGTCTACCTGGCGGGCACGCTCGGGCTGTTCGCGTGGGCGCTCAGGTACGCCCGGCGGCGTGGGAAGCTGTCCCGCTTCGGGGACTGACGGCGGCGCCCCGTGAGCCGAGGGCGGCGGCGCTCCGGGGGCCGAGAGCGGCGGCGACCACGTCCACCAGGCCCTCCACCACCTCCGCGCGGTCCACCTCGGGGTGCTCCAGCCACCAGTCGCAGGTCGTCTGCACCATACCGACGAACGCGTGCCCGATCACCTGCGCCTTCGTCGGCTCCGTCACCACGCGCTCGGCGACGAGCAGGCCGCCGAGCTCCTCCCCCAAGCCCCTGACCAGGGCCGTCATGTGTGAGCGGATCCTGGAGTCCTCGGAGCTGGCCCGGTGGAACAGGAACCGGTAGAGGTTGCGGTTGGCCGAGATCAGGTCGAGGTAGACGCCGATGGTGCGCCGCGCCCTGCTGCGCAGGTCCGCCCCGGGGGCGGCGAGCTCGGGGCGCAGCTGGGCGATCACGGTGCGGACGTGGCGGTCCGCCAGCGCCTGGTAGAGGCCGCTCTTGTCGCCGAAGTGGCGGTAGAGGATGGGCTTGGTGATGCCAGCCTCGGCGGCGATGGCCGCCATCGAGACCTCGGGGCCCTGGGTCAGGATGACCCGGTCGGCGGCGTCGAGCAGCACCCTGCGCCGGTCCGGGTCCCGTCCACTCACCCGCCCAGGATAGGCCGCCGCCGATCTCGCGCCTCACCCGCCCGGGGCGCACCCAGTCGGGGCGGTCACCTACCGAAGAGGGACCGCAGCCGGCCGGGGAGCAGTGCCGAGAGCACCAGCAGCGCGCCGATGAGCGTGTACAGGCCGGTCATGCCCGCCATGGTGCCGGGCGGCTCGGCCAGTTCGGCCCACGGCGCGGCGTCAGGCGGCGACCACGGCAGACCGCCCGCCGCCGCCCACGGCAGGCTCCCCGCCACGCCGAGCGCGGCGGGGAGGTCGAGCGCGAACACGGCGCCCGCGGCGACCAGCGGGATGCCGCAGCCGAGGGCGGCCGCGGGCCAGGCGGTCAGGAGGGTGACGATGACGGCCACTGCCGCCAGGTAGGCCAGCGCCGCCGGGGACGGGCCGAACGTGGCGTTGCCTGTCCGCAGCGCCCGGGCGGCCGCCTCGGTCAGGTAGTAAACGGGCACGAGGGCGACCACGCCCGCGACGCCTCCCACCATATGACGAGTCTCACGAGTCACATGGCCTTTCGTCCCCGTCTGACGCCTTGGTTACGCACGGTGGTCGCGAATCGTCGGCGCCCGCCTTTACACTGTAGATCACATATTGGCTGCTATATCGCGAAATTACTGGAAAATACTGGGACTGTTGATACGCTCGCCACCATGAGTGACCGGCTGGACGATCTCGAGCGGCGGATCGACGAGCTGCGGGCGGGGGTGCGCAAGGCGATGCGAGTCAAGGACGGCGGCACCGCCCGCGCGCTGCGCGCCGAGCTCCGTACCGCCGAGCGGGAATGGGACGCCCTCGTGAGCGGCGAGCAGCCCCAGGCCAAGCCCGCGCCGCCGCGCCTGGTCACCGTGCGCGAGCAGGTGCACCAGGGGCTGCGGCTGCTCGGCGCGAGCGCCCAGCCGCGGCTCATCGTGGCCGTCAGCGACGCGTTCTTCGGCGGCACGATCCGCAGCGCCCAGCTCACCAGCCTGCGCAGGGACGAGGAGCGCTCGTTCAGGTCCTCGCCGCACGGGCGGCCGTACTATCTGTGCGCCGCGCTCACCGACCGCCTCTCCCCCGCCCGCGGGCTGCTCACGCTCAGCACCTGGCCGCTGGAGCGGCGCGTAGTCGGCCCGCTCAGCCCGCGCGTCGACTTCCTGACCTGCGCCATCGCGGTGGCCTCGCACGAGTCCGTCGACGGGCGGGCCGACCGGTTACTCGTCCGGATGGCCAGGAACATCCCCGGCGCCACCGACGGCACGCTCGGGCCGCCCGACCCCGGCCGGGTCATCGAGGCGGCCCGCGCCGAGCTGCGCGTGCACGGCGACCGCGACACGCGGGATCGCGCCGAGCTGGCCCAACGCGCCGCGGCGCAGCTCGGTGACGTGGCTCGCCTGTTCGGCGCCGCTACGCTGAGCACGATCAAGAAGGAGAAGGCGGAGTGAGCGGCTTGAAGCGCGAAGGCGACCCCATACAGCGGCTCGACGCGTTGCGGGGCACGACGCCGCCGCGCCCGCACGACGCCCGCGCCATCGCGGCCCTGGCCGCCAACCCCGGCTGCACCCGCCGCGCCCTCCTCGACGGCGCCGGCATCGACAAGGACGCCGCGGCCCGGCATCTGGGCTTTCCCGCGCCGTTCGGGCAGTCGCCGTTCGCGATCACGCGCGGCAACGTGTTCGAGGGGCTGGTCAAGGCCGACGGGTGCGCGGAGCTGCTGCGCATGCTGCGCGAGCTGCTGGACCTGCCGGTCGCCGAGGTCGCCTACCACGACGTCGAGAACGTCGGCGCCCACCTGCGCCACGCCCACACCCGCACCCTGATCGACCGGGCGGCGCGCGAGAGCCAGGACGCGGGCACGCTGTACGACCATCCGCTGCTCAGCCTGGAGATCGCCGGCCACACCGCCTACCTGGAGCCCGACGTGGTGGCCTTCCAGCTCGGCGGCCGCTTCCACATCGTGGAGATCAAGTCATTCTCGGTGATCGACGGGCAGGCCGATCCCTCCGCGGTGGCGGCGGCGGCGCGGCAGGCGGCGGTGTACGTGCTGGCGCTGCGCACGCTCCTCGAGGAGCTCGGCCACGACCCGCTGAAGGTCTCCCACGACGTGGTGCTGGTCTGCCCCGAGAACTTCGCCAACCGGCCCGTCGCGACCCTGGTCGACGTGCGCAAGCAGCTCGCCGTGCTGCGCCGCCAGCTGACCCGGATGACGACGCTCGACCGGCTGCTCGAAGGGCTGCCCGACGATCTCACGTTCGACCTGCGGCCCGGCGAGGACGGCCGGCCCACCAGGCCCGTGGCCGAGCTGGCCGACGCGCTGCGCAGGACGACCGCCCGCTACGCGCCCGACTGCCTGTCCACGTGCGACATGTGCTTCTTCTGCCGGGACGAGGCCCGCCAGGAGGGCGCGTCCGACCTGCTCGGCCGGCAGGTGCGCGACGAGCTCGGCGGGGTGGCCTCGGTGGCGGAGGCGCTCGGGCTGGCCGACGGCGCCCGCGACCCCGCGGCGGGGCAGGAGGAGATCGCCCGGCTGCTCCGCAACGCCGAACGCCTGCGCAGGGAGTGCCTCACGTGAGTCTGCTGACCTCGCTCGCGCGGCTGCGGGCCCTGGACGAGGGCATCGCGCAGCCCGTCGCGACCGTCAGGCACTGCCATCTGTCGGACCGGCCGATGGTGTTCATCCCGCTCAAGCTGTCCGGTGAGGCCGCCGCTCCCCTGGCCGCCATGCTCGGCACCGACAGGGAACGGCCGCAGCTGCTCGTGGTGACCCAGCCGCGCAACCGCGACCTGCGCTTCGCCTGGGCCGCCGACCTGGCCGGGGTGCTGCTGCCGTACATCGAGAGCTTCATCGCCGACACCGAGACGGTGGAGCGCAAGAACGCCGACCCCTACGAGCGGGTGCTGGACGCGCCGCAGATCGTCGTCCCGAACCCGGGCGGCGTCGCCTTCGCCAGGCTGCTCGGCCGCTCGACGCGGTTCCGCAGCACCGACGGGCCCTATCCGGTGCCCGAGGGGGTGCCGCTGCTGGGGCGGTGGCTGACCTATTTCGGGGAGCGGGCGGCCTACCCGGGCTCGTCGCTGATGACGGCGGCGACCGAGGAGCTGGCGCGGCACTGGGCGAGCGGGCAGAGCTCCCTGGAGGACGCCAATCTGGCCGCGCTGCTCGCCTGGATCACCACGGGGCCGAGCGACGAGGCCGAGGACCCGCTGATCTGGCCGCCCGCGGGGCCCGCGACGGATCCGGGGTTCGACGCGGAGGTGCTGGCGCCGGCGATCGAGAGCGGGGCCGCCGAGCGGATCACCGAGGCGCTGCGTACGCAGCTGGAGCCCACGTGGCGGCTCATGTGGCAGGCCATCGACCTGCTCGCCGGGCTTCCTGAGGGGGCCGGCGTGGCTCAGCGGTGGGAGCAGGACCGCGGCTCGTTCAGCGGCATGGCGGCGCACATCGCCGAGGGCACGGCGCCGCAGCCCCGGCGTGACGGCGCGGTCGCCGCCGCGGCCAAGCTGGCCCGCATGGAACGCGCCCAGGCCGCCTACGACGTGCAGCGGGCGTACGACGATCCCCTGGTCATGGCCGAGTACCGGCTCACCGGGGAGGCGTTCGCGGGCGAGGTCGTCGAGACCGTCCCCGACAACACCGAGGGCGAGGGCCGCTCACGCAAGCTCCGCCCGCTGGTGGTGATCAAAACCGACGATCCGGTACGCCTCGCGCCCGGCACCTCCCTGGGCACCCCGCAACGCCGCGGCCAGGGCGCCGAGCTGGTCTCGGCCGACCAGGGCCTGGTCACCCTGAAGATCACCAAAGGCATGGGCAGGGGAAAGACGGCGGCGCCCGGAGCCGTTCCCGAGGTCGGGGAGCGCGTCTGCTACACCTCGCTGACGGACGACTTCCAGGGCTCCCCCGCCCTCCCCGACACCGAGGCGACGCCGTGGACGCACGGCGGGCCGCCGCAGGAGTACGTACCCGACGACGAGGACGCGCAGGAGGAGTGGTCGTGACCGACAGCCCGGAGCAGGTCATCAGGAACGTCCTCGCCGACCTGCCCCGGCACCGCGGCGTGGTGGTCGACTCGCCGCCGGGAGCGGGCAAGTCCACGCTGGTGGTACGGGCGGCCGCGCACATCGCGGCGACCGGCGAGCCTCTGATGATCGTCGCTCAGACGAACGAGCAGGTCGACGACCTGGTGACCCGCATCTCCGAGAAGCACCCCCACCTGACCGTGGGACGGCTGTCGGCCGGCGGGTACGTGCCGCCGCTGCGGCTGCTGGACCTGCCCGGCGTACGGGTCGGCACCCGGATCCAGGATCTGAGCGACCCGGACATCGTCATCGCCACCGCCGACAAGTGGGCCTGGATCGGCGGCCGGGTGTGGCCCTGGGCGATCGTGGACGAGGCGTACCAGATGCGCTCGGACAAGCTGCTGCGGATCGCGGGGCTGTTCGAGCGGGCGCTGTTCGTGGGCGACCCCGGGCAGCTCGACCCGTTCTCGATCGTGGACGGGGACCGGTGGTCGGGGCTGTCGTGGGATCCGCTGCAGAGCGCGGTGTCGGTCCTGCTGCGGCACAACCCGGACCTGCCGGTGCACCGGCTGCCGGTCTCGTGGCGGCTGCCCGCCTCGGCCGCGCCGGTGGTGTCGCAGGCGTTCTATCCGTTCACCGGGTTCCGGTCGGGGACCAGTTTCGAGGATCGGCGGCTGGAGCTGATGACCGGCGGCATGGGGACCGTGCACGACCGTGCCCTGGAGGAGGCGGCCCGGTCGGGCTGGGCGCTGCTGGAGCTGCCCAACCGGCACACGGTCCGTACGGACGGGGAGGCCGTGCAGGCGGTGGCCCAGCTGGCGGCCCGGCTGCTGCAGCGGGGGGCCGTGGCCTCCTCCGAGCAGGGCGAGCGCCCGGTGACCGCGGACCGCATCGCCGTCGGCGCCGCCCACCGCGACCAGGTCGCCGCGATCCGGGCCGCCGGGGTGCCCGCGGAGATCACCGTGGACACGGCCAACCGCCTGCAGGGGCGCGAGTACGACGTGACCGTCGTCCTCCACCCGCTCTCGGGGCGCCGGGACGCCACGGCCTTCCACCTGGAGTCGGGGCGGCTGTGCGTGCTGGCGTCCCGGCACCGGCACGCGTGCGTGGTGGTGGCCCGGGCGGGGATCGCCGAACTCCTGGACGCCCACCCGTCGGCGGAGCCGGTGCAGCTGGGGGTGCCGGTCAAATTCCCGGACGGGTGGGAGGCCAACCAGTCGGTCCTGGACCACCTGTCCCGTCACCGCGTCTGACGTCCTGGGGGGTGGGGCATCAGGCGGACGGTGGCCGTCCGGGCGTTACAGGCGGCGGCGCCAGACGTCGATGACGAGGACCGGATGCATGCCCGCCGACTCGTACAACCCCAGCGCGGGCGTCGTGTTGTTGGAGTCCACGTGAAGAATGGTTCCCCGCCGGCCCCGCGCGGCGTCGGAGGCGAAGGCGTGGCGCAGGAGGAAGCGACCGATGCCCCTGCCCCGGAACTCCGGCAGGACCGCCAGGACGGCCACGTAGCCGCAGTCCTCGTCCGGGAGGAACTGGTTGTTGCCGATCACCACCCCGGCGGGGCGGCCGTCGGCGCGGGCGAGCGTGAGCTGGGACCAGTCGTTGACCGACTGCGCCTGCCGGCGCGCGTACCAGGAGTCGTAGTCGACCGGCACGAACCCGAAGTGCTCGGCGAAGCCCGCCTGCTGCACCCCGTGCGCCTCGCGCCGCACCTGCTCGCTCTCCCCCGTGTGCAGCGTCACCCCGTCAGGCGGGACGGGCGCGTCCACCGAGCCGGAGTGGTCGATGCGCATGCGGTGGAAGCTGGTGCCGGGCTCGAAGCCGAGCTCCTTGGCCTGGGTCTGCTTGGCCTCGTCGGAGCGGTGGACGTCGAGGTCCACGGTGACGTGGTCGTGGCCGCGCTCAGCGCCCAGCTCGCGGGCCCGGGCGATCACCAGCCGCCACAGCTCGGCGGCCAGCTCGTCCGCCTCCTCAGCCCCGGGACGTACGATCACCTGGACGTTCACCAGGTCGCCGTCGCCGATGCGGTGTGCCCAGGCCCAGGCGGTGAGGCGGCCGCCCGCGTCGCGGGCCAGCCAGCCGTCCTGGCCGAGGTCGAAGCCCGGCTCGGCCAGTTCGTCGGCGACGTCGTCGAGCGTGACGTCGGGGGCGCCGATCACCGCGGTGTCGTAGGCGGCGATGAGCTCGTGGATGGCCGGGGCGTCGTCCACGCGTGGGCGGCCGAGGGTGTGGTGCATAGCGGCGATTGTCCACAAAACGCCCACCGCTCGCCTCCTGTTTTCCGCGGGCGCCGGCGCCCCACTCAAGAGGATCAGCCGGCCGCCGAGGTGACGGCCTGCTCGTCCGCGGCGGCCGCGGGGGCGCCCCCGCGCAGCGGGATCTCCTTGACGAACGCCGCCAGCAGCGGCACGACGACCGCGAACGCGATGGCCCACCAGAAGACGCCGGAGATGGAGGTCGCCAGCGACTCCAGCAGCCCGGTGCGCATCTGGGCCGGCATCTGCGCGACCGTCCCGGGGTCCATCCGGCCGCCGCTCTTGGCCACCCGCTCGGCCGCCTGCGCGCCGAACCTGTCGGTCAGCTCGGACAGGAAGTGGTTGTTGAAGATCGCCCCGAACAGCGAGACGCCGAACGAGCCGCCGATCGACCGGAAGAACGTGGTCGCGCTGCTGGAGACGCCCAGGTCCTTCTGCTCGACGCTGTTCTGCGCGATGAGCATCGTGGTCTGCATGAGGAAGCCCATGCCGAGGCCGAGCACCGCGATGTAGACGCCGGTCTGCCAGGCGGTCGTGGTGACGTCCATCGTGGACAGCAGCCACATGCCCACGGCCATGCCGATGCCGCCGAGCACCGGGTAGATCTTGTACTTGCCGGTCGAGGTGATGGCCTTGCCGACGAACAGCGACACGACCATCGCGGCCGCCATCATCGGCAGCATGAGCAGGCCGGAGTTGGTGGCCGTCGAGCCCTGCACCATCTGCTGGAACAGCGGCAGGAAGTTGATCGCGCCGAACATCGCGAAGCCCAGCAGGAAGCCGATGGCCGAGATGAGGGTGAAGTTGCGGTTGCCGAAGAGCTGCAGCGGCATGATCGGCTCGACGGCCTTGCGCTCGACCGCGATGAAGGCGACCAGGGTGACCACGGCGACCGCGATCAGGCTGAGGATCTGCCAGGAGCCCCACGCGTACTCGTTGCCGCCCCAGGTCGTGATGAGCACCATCGCGGTGATGCTGATCGACAGCAGGATCGCGCCCGCCCAGTCGATGCGCACCTTGCTGTGCAGCTTGGGCAGGTGGAGCTGCAGCACGATGACGGCCAGGGCGAGGGCGCCGATCGGCAGGTTCACGTAGAAGGCCCAGCGCCAGTCGAGGTGGTCGGTGATGAAGCCGCCGACCAGCGGGCCCGCGATCATCGCCAGCGACATGACGCCGGCCATGATGCCCTGGTACTGGCCGCGCTCGCGGGGCGGCACCAGGTCACCGATGATCGCCATGACGTTGACCATCAGGCCGCCCGCGCCGAGCCCCTGGATCGCGCGGAACGCGATCAGCTCACCCATGCCGCCGTCCGGCCCGCCGAGCATCGACGAGCCCGCCATGCCGCAGAGCGCGGAGCCGATGAGAAAGATGACGATGGAGATGATGAAGATGTTCTTGCGCCCGTACAGGTCGCCGATCTTGCCCCAGATCGGCGTCGAGACGGTGGTGCCCAGCACGTACGCCGTGACGACCCAGGACAGGTGAGTCAGACCGCCGAGCTCTCCGACGATGCGCGGCATGGCCGTGCCGACGATCATGTTGTCCAGCATCGCCAGGACCATCGCTAACATCAGCCCCGGCAGAACGACCATGACCTCGCGACGCCGTCCGGCTGTCTCCGCCACCACATACCCCCAGTGAGTTGCACACTTGCTTACTTGCCGCCCGGCAAGCATAGAATAAGGTAGATACTTACTTGCCGGCCGTCAAGTCGAAAAGGTGTGAAGTGCGGGAAGACACGCGAAGCCGGATTCAGGAGGTCGCGCTCAGGCTGTTCACCGAGCAGGGCTACGAGGCGACGTCGCTGCGGGAGATCGCCGAGGAGCTCGGGGTGACGAAGGCCGCCCTGTACTACCACTTCAAGACGAAGGACGACATCGTGGCGAGTCTCGTCGACTCCCGGCTGGCGGAGCTCGACGAGTTGCTCGAATGGTTCAAGGGCCGGGAGAAGACCACCGAGACACGGCGCGAGCTGGTCGAACGCTACGCCGACCTGCTCAGAGGGACCCGGCACATCGAGGTGGCGAGGTTCCTGGAGCGCAACCAGACCGCGATGCGGGACCATCCGACGCTCATCAAGATCCGCGACAGGATGATGGATCTCGCGGCCGAGATGAGCGGCCCCGGCGCCACGCCCGTCGAGCGCATCAGCCGCTCGCTGGCGATGTTCGCCGTGCACGCGGGCAAGTGGCTGCTGAAGGAGGGCGAGCTCTCCGAGGACGAGGTCCACAAGGCCGCCCTGGAGGTGGCCAGGCGCCTGCTGGAGATCTGACCCTTGGGACGTCAAACGTCTAAAGAGACGATTGACTCATCCGATGGAGGGCAGAGGATCCCTGCACGCATCCGAGTGGGAGGAGGAGTCGGCGGTGGAGGCCACAATAGCGCTCCGGCTGCCCAGGGATGCGGCGAGCGTCCCCTTGACCAGGCAGATGTTGGACGGCACGCTGCGATCACTTGGCGTCGAACCACAGGTACGCGATGACATCGAGCTCATGCTCACCGAGGCCTGTTCCAACGTGATCAGGCACGCTGCGCCGAGCGACGACTACACGGTCAGCGCGACCGTCCACGATCATCTGTGCATCATCAAGGTCATCGATCACGGGAACGGGTTCGACCCGGACAAGGACCCCAACAAGATCGCCGCCCCCGAGCCCGGTTCCGAGCACGGACGCGGGATGCAGATCATGCATGCGCTCGCCGATGACATCCGCTTCACCAACAGGCGCGAGAACGGGGCAGTGGTCTGCCTGGAGAAACGCCTGAAGTACGCCCCCGGAGCGGCTGGACAGTCCCTCATGGCCACCTGAGACCAACAACCCGCAAGCAGCCTTGAGGCGGCCATCCGAAAGGTGGCCGCCTCAAGGTTGCCGCGTGAAACGGCCCCGCCCGTCAGAGCCGCGTGTGCCGCTCTGCCGGGCGGTGCGCGTGGATCCTCGAACGGTGCGGGCCCCCGCCACGCCGGTGCGCCCAGGCCTGAGCGCCGCCGAGCGGGAGCCGGCGGCGCATCCGGGGCACGGCCCCGCTCAGCTCCGCCCGCAGCCGGTCGGGAATCGCGCTCCCGCTGAGCTTCAGCGTGAGCTTCGGCTTGCGGTGGCCCAGCCGCCGCCGCAGCGCGCGCCAGTCCGCCATCGAGCCGGCCAGCACGGCGAACGCCACGAGGGCGAGCACCGAGATGGCGAGTACGGCCACGACGATGAGCAGGAGCGCGGCCATCAGGGAGCCGATCGTGCCGATCACTTCCAACATTTGGCAAAAAGTGCCCGCCGACCAGCCCTTTATTCCAACTTCTCTGGATATATCGGTCTTACTCTGGCGTACCGCCACTGAGCTGGTCGAGCCGCCCGGGCAGGAGGTCGAGCCGGCGCAGTATCACTCCCTCCCGCAGCGCCCACGGGCACACCTCCAGCCGGTCCACCTCGAACAGGTCCATGGTCGCGTCGGCGACCAGCGCCCCGGCCGCGAGCTGCGCGGCCCGCCCCTCGGACACGCCGGACAGCTCGGCCCGCTCGGCGGCGCCCATGGTGGTCAGCTTGATCACCCACTCGGCCATGTCCTCCCGGGACAGCGAGCGCGAGACGTACGGGCCCTCGCTGGAGGGCGCCGCGCCGGCGATCCTGGCGAGCTGCTTGAACGTCTTGGACGTGGCCACCGCGCGGTCGGCCTCGCCGTATCTGACGACACCGCCGACCGTGCGGGCGATCTCGGTGCGTACGTGCCTGCGCAGCGTGCGGACCTCCTCCGGCGACGGCGGATCGCCGGTGAACCAGTCGCGCGTCAGCCGCCCGGCGCCCAGCGGCAGCGAGACGGCCACGTCGGGCTCCTCGTCGACCCCCGCCGCGATCTCCAGCGAGCCGCCCCCTATGTCGAAGGCCAGCAGCCGCCCCGACGACCACCCGAACCACCGCCGGACGGCCAGGAACGTCAGCCTGGCCTCGTCGCGCCCGGACAGCACCTCGATGTGCACGCCGCTGCGCGCCTCGACCTGCGCGAGCACCTCCTCGCCGTTGGCCGCCTCGCGCACGGCGGAGGTGGCGAAGGCCAGCAGGTCCTCCACCCCCTTGTCCTCCGCCAGGTGCACGGCCTCCTCGACGAACGCGGCGAGCCGCTCGATGCCCTCGTCGGCCAGCCGGTTGTCCTCGCCCAGGTATTCCGTGAGGCGCAGCCCCTCCTTGTGGGAGTAGGCGGGAATGGGCCGGGCGCCCCTGTGGGCGTCGACGACCAGTAAATGGACGGTGTTCGAACCGATGTCCAGCACGCCGAGTCGCATGGGAAAACGCTACCGGTCTGCGGCTTCGACAGCGAAGCGGAGTCCCGCGTGACCGAGCGTGTCGCGGCAGGTCCGCCCACCTCACGGGCGGTCCGGCTGAGCACCCGGACAGGCCCCTTGCCCCGTCGCGATCGTGGGCAGGCCCGAGGCATTACCCTTCCTTGATGGTGTGACACGTTGGGGGGACCTTTGAGCGCTTGCTGTGGCCCGAGCAGAGGCGAAGCCGCCGGAGCCGCCGGAGCAGCGGGTGCCGCGGGAGTCGCCGCGGAGCCGTTCCGGCAGCCTGCCGGGGTCGCCGCGCGGCCGGCGGCGCCGCGCGGGATGGTGCGCATACCGGGAGGAACGTTCCTCATGGGCGGCGACGACCCGGACGGGCGGCCCGAGGACGGCGAGGGGCCGGTGCGCGAGGTGCGGCTGGAGCCGTTCATGATCGACCCGGCGTGCGTGACGAACGCCCAGTTCGCCACGTTCGTCAAGGACACCGGGTACGTCACCGAGGCGGAGCGGATCGGCTGGTCGTTCGTGTTCCGTCAGTTCGCCGCGCGCGGGATGATGGACGCCACGGTGCCGGGCGCGCCCTGGTGGGTGGGGGTCGAGGGCGCCACGTGGCGCTCGCCGGAGGGCCCGGGGTCGTCGGTGGGCGACCGGCAGAACCATCCCGTCGTGCACGTGTCGTGGAACGACGCCACCGCGTACGCCACGTGGGCGGGCAAGCGGCTGCCCACGGAGGCCGAGTGGGAGATGGCGGCCCGCGGCGGCCTGGAGCGCAAGCGCTACCCCTGGGGCGACGAGCTGGCGCCCAAGGGGCGGCAGCGCTGCAACATCTGGCAGGGCCCCTTCCCGGCCGCGCCGAGCAAGGGGACGGTGCCGGTGAAGTCGTTCCAGCCCAACGGGTACGGCCTCTACAACGTCTCGGGCAACGTCTGGGAGTGGACGGCCGACTGGTGGGGCACGGAGTGGGAGCCGTCCGCCGACAACCCGGCCGGTCCCGCCGAGGGCACCGCCAAGGTGATCCGCGGCGGCTCGTACATGTGCCACGACTCCTACTGCAACCGCTACCGCGTGGCCGCCCGCACGTCCAACACGCCTGACTCCTCCACCGGGCACACGGGTTTCCGCTGTGCGGCCCTAGTCTGATCGCATGTCACGAACCCTGCGACTGTTGATCACCGGCGGCGGCACCGGTGGTCACACCTATCCGGCCCTGACCACTCTGGCGGCCGTTCAGCGACGTCAGGTGCCGCACGACGTGCTCTGGGTGGGCACGGCCAACGGCCTGGAGGCGCGGATCACGGCCGAGCACGGCATCCCGTTCAAGGCGATCACGACGGGAAAGCTGCGGCGCCGCCCCAACCTCAAGGAGCTCGGCACCAACATCGCCGACGTGTTCCGCATCCCGATCGGCGTGCTGCAGGCCGTGGGGCACGCGGCCCGCTACCTGCCCGACGTGGTGCTGTCGACGGGTGGGTACGTGGCGGTGCCCATCGGGGTGGCGGCCAAGCTGATCCGCCGGCCTCTGGTGATGCACGAGCAGACGACCGTGATCGGGCTGGCCAACCGGATCCTGGCCAGGCTGGCCACCAGGATCGCGCTGTCGCACGAGTCGTCGCTGGAGTACCTGCCGGCCTCCGCGCGGTCGAAGGCCGTGGTGACGGGCAACCCGATCAGGCCGGAGCTGCTGCAGGGCAACCGGGCGGCGGCGTACGACCTGTTCGGACTGACGTTCGAGGTGCCGCTGATCTACGTGACGGGCGGCGCGCAGGGCAGCAAGCAGATCAACACCTTGATCGCGGAGATTCTGCCGCGGCTGCTGCCGCACGCGCAGATCGTGCACCAGTGCGGACCGGCGTGGATCGACCAGATGCGGGCCGTGGAGCTCCCTCCCGACCTGGCCGATCGCTACCATCCGGTGCCTTATGTGGGCGGGGAGCTGGCCGACCTGTTCGCCGCGGCCGACGTGGTGATCTCCCGCAGCGGGGCCGGGACGGTGTCGGAGCTGACGGCCATCGGCAGGCCCTCCGTGCTCGTCCCGTTGATCCCGGCGGGCGGTGACGAGCAGCGCAAGAACGCCGCGTACCTGGCCTCGGCGGGGGCGGCGCGGGCCCTGCTGGAGCCGAACCCCTCTGCCGAGCAGCTGCTGTCCGAGCTGATGCCGCTGCTCGCCGATCCTGAGCTGCGCCAGACGATGGGGCAGGCGGCGGCCAAGGTGGGCCGCGTGGACGCGGCCGACGCGCTGTGCGACCTGCTCCTGGAGACCGCCCGCCCCGTCTGAGGGCTTCCCGCCTCCCGAGAGCGTGTTCGCCGCTGCTACCGGCCTGGTAATACCCTGGACATGCAGATTGCTCCTCGCCCTGAAGGGGACCCCGGCGACGCGGTGAAGGGCAGGGGATGGGGATGGGGATGGGCGAACGGCGTACGCCAGGCCTGCGGATCAGAAGGGCGGACCAGGTAGCCGAGGAGCGCAAACGGCTCCTGGCGCTGGCCGGCGACGAGCTGTGGGGGCTCGAGCTCCTGCGGTTCGCGATCCAGCAGGCGGTTGCCGAGCTTGCCGGGCTGGGCGGCATGGTGCATCTTGGCAGTCCCGGCTTCGGCGGAGGGCTGCGCCTCGCGGTGACCAGCGGGCTCCCCCGGGCCTTCACCCAGGAGTGGGAGCGCGTTGACGGGAACGGCCCGCTCGCCCCGGCACGCGCTTTCCGGGACGGTGTGTTCGTACAGACCTCGGCGATGACGGCCGTCCCGCTGTTCGGCCCCGGCGGGCCGGTCGGCACGCTGTCGGTCGTGACGGCCTCCTCGTGCAGGCCGTCGGCCGGGCGACGGGCCTTCCTCGACCTCCTGGGCCGGTGGGCCGGAGAGCGCCTGGCCAAGCCCCCGGCGCCGCCGCCCGATCCGGCCCGCACGGGATGGCGGGAACCGAGCCTGCCGCAGGACCCGCAGGCGGTCGGCACGTGGGACTGGGACATCCGCACCGGTGACATCCTCTGGAACGACGCGATGCCCACGGTGCTCGGTCTCGATCCGGCCACCTCCGACGGCCGGATCGACACCTGGATGGGCACCATCCACCCCGAGGATCTGCCATGGGTGCTGGCCGACATGGACGAGGCGATCTACACGGGGAGGATGCACAGCACCGAGTACCGGGTGTGCCGCCCTGACGGGACGATCGTCTGGGTGCGCGTCCGCGGCCGGTTGGTGCTCGACGACGACGGGGAACCGGCACGCATGATCGGCACATTGTGGGACGTCTCCAGTTCCCACGACATCCTGGAGATGGTCACCGACCCGCAGGCGCAGAACGCCGAGAGCGCTTCCGCGGAGCGGGCCTCCCATATCAGGCGGCTGGCCGGCGCGCTGGCCGAGGCGGTCTCCGTGCGGGACGTCGTCGACGCCTCCGCCGATCACATCCTGCCCTCGTTCGACGCCTCCGGGCTGATGCTCACCTTCCTGGACGGCGACCACCTGCGCCCGGTCGGGTTCACCGGGTACCCCAAGGAGTTCGTCGATCGGATAGCCCGCATGCCGGCCTCCTGGGGGTTCCCCATCACGGGGGTGCTGCGGGAGCGCACCCCGATCTTCATCAGCTCCTCGGAGGAGTACATCGAGCGCTACCCCGCGACGGCCGACATCCCGGCGGTGGCAGGCAAGCAGGCATGGGCCTTCCTGCCGCTGATCGCCTCGGGACGCCCGGTGGGCAGCTGCGTCGTCTCCTTCACCGATCCGCGCCCGTTCACCGGCGTGGAGCGCAACCTGCTCACCACGCTCAGCGGGCTGATCGCCCAGGCCATGGAGCGAGCGCGCCTGTACGACAGGGAGCACACGCGGGCCAGGGAGCTGCAGCGCGGGCTGCTCCCGCGCGAGCTGCCCAGTCTGCCCGCGGTCACGCCCGCGGCCCGCTACCTTCCCGCGGGCACGGACATGGAGGTCGGCGGCGACTGGTACGACGTCATCCCGCTGTCAGCGGACCGGGTCGCCATCGTCATCGGCGACGTCATGGGCCACGGCGTCGCCGAGGCGGTCACCATGGCCCGCCTGCGCACCGCGGTCCGGACTCTCGCCGACCTGGAACTGTTCCCCGATGAGCTGCTCTCCCACCTCAACGACCTGGTCAGCGACCTCGGCGACGACTTCTACGCCACCTGCCTGTACCTGGTCTACGACGCCACCAACCGCTCCTGCGTCCTGGCCCGCGCCGGCCATCCACCGCCCGCCGTCGTCCACCCCGACGGGAGCGTCCGCTTCCCCGACGCCGACCCGAACTCCCCCCTCGGCGCCGCCACCCCGCCCTTCGACACGATCGAGATGGAACTGCCCGAAGGCAGCCTGCTCGTGCTGTACACCGACGGCCTGGTCGAATCCCCCACCATGGACATCGACCAGGGCATGACCCGGCTCGCCAAGGCGCTCAGCGGCACGGTATCCGGAGCTCTGGCCGGACACCAGGACCACTCCGCGGTGTCGGACGGGGCAGGGCTCCACTGCGCCGAATGCCTCGAGTCCCTGTGCGACAGCCTCACCGCCACCCTGCTGCCCGGCAGGAAGCGGACGACCGACGACGCGGCGCTGCTGGTCATCCGCACCCACGCGCTGGCCAGCGACGACATGGCCTGCTGGCCACTGCCCGAGCACCCCAAGGCCGCGGGCGAGGCCCGTGAACACGTCCGCGCCCAGCTCGGCGCCTGGAACCTGGACGACCTGTCGATGACCACCGAACTGCTGGTCAGCGAGCTGGTCGGCAACGTCATCCGGCATGCCAGGGGGCCCATCAACCTGCGCCTGCTCCGCACCGACGTGCTCACCTGCGAGGTCTCCGACGGCAGCCTCACCACACCCCGCATCCGCCGCGCCGCCGACACCGACGAGGGAGGGCGCGGACTCCAACTGGTCGCCGCGATCGCCCATCGCTGGGGCACCCGCTACACCGCGACCGGCAAGTGCATCTGGACCGAACAGCCCTTGAAATCCGAACCGCCCATCCTGCTTCCCGAGCAAGCCGGCCTGGACCTGTTGGACCTGCTGGACGACGAGTGAGCCTACGGGTCGAGGGAGCCTACGGGTCGAGGGAGCGGAAGGCCTCGTGGGCGGAGCGGACGCTGCGCCGGAGCGCCTGTTCGAGCCGGTCGGCGTCCTGCGCCAGGCGCTCCAGCTCCGGCACGGCGAACCCGTCGGCCCCGGTCTCGGCCACCAGCTCCTCGTACTGGTGCACCCGTCCCCGCAGCTCCTCGATCTGGTGGTGGGCCAGGTACGCCCGCTCGGCGTCGGCCACGTTGGCCGCGTAACGTTCCAGCGCCTCCACGCGGGCGAGCACGGCCTCCTCGCTGCTGTCGAGCGCCCGCGCCAAGGGCTCGGCCACGGCCTCGACCTCGGGCGTGACCCCCTTCGACACGGTCTCCCTGTGCTTGGCGCGCAGGGCGGAGAGCTTGGCCAGCAGCCGGGCGATCTCCCACTCCTGGGCCGGCAGCATCACGGCGTTGCGCACGTCGTCGAGCAGGCCCTCGGCGTTGACCCGGGACTCGGTGACGGCGGCGATGGCGCGCTGGGCGCGGGAGAGGAGCTGGGCGGAGGACTCGTCGAGGTCGTCCACGAGCACGTAGCGGCCCTCGTACCAGCGCAGCTGCTCGTACACCTCGCGCTCGTGCTCCTCCTCCTCGTCCCCCGGCCGGTCGTTGCGGACGAAAAGCGCGATCATCATGGGAATGCCGAGGAGCACGAACATGAATCCGAGACCCCGGCCCACCCATCCGATACTGGCCAGCACCCCGAAGAACAGCACCGACAAGACCATCGCCAACATGCGGTAGTGCGTGCTCGACATGGCCCGCTTCGGCTCGGGGGCCCAGCCCTGGCGCATCTTGATCAGCACCTGGCGGCTCTCCCTGAGCAGCTGCGCGTCATCCGGCGGCACCTCTGGGTCAACCACCACATCAGCCACGAATCCGGATACTAAGGGAAGTCACCCCCTTAGGTGGCGAAAAGCTTCATGCGCGGAGCTGACGCTGTCGCGTAGTGCCTGCTCCAGGCGGTCGGCGTCGTCGGACAATCTGCTCAGCTCGGGCATGGACGACCCGTCGGCGCCCGACTCGGCGAGGAGTTCCTCGTAGCGGGGCAGCTTGGCGCTGAGCCGCTCGATCTGGTGGCGGGCGCGGTAGGCGCGCTCGGCGTCGGCGACGTGGCCCGCGTAACGTTCCAGCGCCTCGACGCGGGCCAGCACGGCCTGCTGGCTGCTGTCGAGCGCCTGGGCGAGGGGCTCGGCGACGGCGGCGACCTCGGGGGTGAGGCCTTCGGAGACGACCTCCTGGTGCTCGGCCCGCAGCTCCGACAGCTTGGTCAGCAGCCGGGCGATCTCCCATTCCTGGGCGGGCAGCATCACGGCGTTGCGCACGCCGTCGAGCAGGCCCTCCGTGTTGACGCTGGAGTACATGACCTGGTCGATGGCCCCCTGGGCGCGGGCCATCAGGGCTCTGGCCGGCTCGTCGAGCTGCTCGCGGAGCACATAGTGGCCCTCGTGCCTGCGCGCGCCGTCGTAGACCTCCCGCTCCAGCGCGTGCGTACGCTCCACCTCGGCGTCGGGCCTGGGCCTGAGCAGGACGCCGACGATCAGCAGGGCCGCGCACGTCATGATCACGACGAAGGGCGTGTAGCGTCCGGCGACGAAGAGGGCCAGGCCGTAGACGGCCGCTGCCACGGCGGTCACCGTCGCCGCGAGCCTGGCGACGAGGCCGGCGAGGGGGCCGGAAAAGGGGCGGTGGCGCTTGTGCGGGGGCACCCAGCCGGCGTGGATGCGTAAGAGGAGCTTGCGGTTGTCACGTAAGAGGGCCGCGACGTCGTCGGGCACCGCCGGATCGACTATCACCTTCGCATGACGTCCGGGCACGTTTTTGATCCTATGCGGATAAATCAACCTTCGAGGTAGCGAAAGGCCTCGTGGGCGGACTGGACGCTGCGTCGTAAGGTGCGTTCGAGCACGTCGGCGTCGTCGGTCAGCCGCTCGATCTCGGGCACGGCGAGCGAGTCCGCGCCCGACTCGGCCAGCAGCTCCTCGTAGCGCGGCAGCCGGGCGCGCAGCTCCTCGATCTGGCTGCGGGCGTGGAAGGCGCGCTCGGCCTCGGCGACGTGGGCGGCGTAACGTTCCAGCGCCTCCACGCGGGCGACCACGGCGGCCTCGCTGTTGACCAGTGCGCGCTCGAGCGGCTCGATCACCGCGGCGACCTCGGGCGCGATGCCCCTGGCCAGCAGCTCCCTGTGCTCCAGGCGCAGCGCCGAGAGCTTGGCCAGCAGGCGGGCGATCTCCCACTCCTGGGCGGGCAGCATCACGGCGTTGCGGGCGTCGTCGAGGAGCCCTTCGGCGTTGACGTGGGAGCGCAGCACGGATCCGATGGCGCGCTGGGCCCTGAGCAGGACTGCCCCGGCCTCCTGGTCGAAGTCCTCGGGGAGCAGGTAGCGGCCGTCATACCAGCGGGCCTGCTCGTACACGCCGCGATCGTAGGGCCGGTGGCCGGCCTCCGGCCGCCACGCCGTCGCCTCGTTCATGGAGGCGATCCGGACGAGGACGATGAACACGTACACGCCGAGCAGCACGAAAGCGGCCGGTCTGACCGGCGAGGCGAGCAGGACGGCCATGAGGGCGACCATGACGGGGGTGGCGGCCAGGAGCGCCGCGCTGGTGGGGCTCTTGGGCCGCGGCGAGGACACCTCGGCGGGCGGCACCCATCCGGCCCTGATCCTGGACAGCAGCGGGGCGTTGGCACGCAGCAGTCCGGCAACTTCCGGAGATACTCCGGGATCGACGACCACACCCACGCTCTGTCCTGGCACCCTGGCGCCCCCAACGCTCGTGATGTTCGTGATATTACGTAACATTCCACCGAAGTGTCAGCCTCTGAAAGGTCAGACGGGGGAACCACAGAGCTCGCTCAGAGGGCGCTTCCAGGACGGCGGGCAGGCATCACCACGGCCTCCACCAGCACCGCAGCGGCCGCCCCCGCCCCTTTGGACGCGTGAGGCGCGCTCGCCGATGCTCTCCGGCGCGCAACATGATCGTAGCCACCGGGATAATGTGGGCCTGCTCGTCAGCGACGGATCCCGTGCACGGTCAGCGCCGCGGCCACGCAGGCGAGCGGGATGGCCGGCAGGACGTACCGGTGATCGAAGTCGAGCGCGGCCACCGGCGCGACGAGCAGGAACATCGCGAACGACCACGGCAGCGCGACCGGACGGCGGCGCACCACCGCACCCACTCCCCCGGCCGGCAGCAGGACGCCGAAGAGCGTGCCGTGCAGGAACCACGGGTACGGGTAGGCGACCAGCACCGAGGCGAAGGGCTCGACGGAGCGCATGCCGCGGATGTCCGGGTCGTAGTCGTTCCGCACCTGGTCGATGAGGGCGTATCCCGAGGGGAGCGGCCACGAGCCGCGCGAGAAGGCCGTGGACGGGGTCATCCGCCTCGGATGGGCGACGGGCTCCCAGGTGAAGGCGAGCGAGGTGTCGCGGACGACCTCGCGCAGGTAGTCCAGGGGCTGCGCGGCGATGGCTCTGAGCGCGAACGACCTGGCCAGGTCGTTGTGGGCGAACCGGTCGCCGGGCAGGCGGTTGAGCGAGGCCCGGGGGTCCCAGACGTACTCGGAGGCGGCGTCCAGGACGGTGCCGTTCGGGCAGAGCACGGCCTGCTCAGGGGGCGGCTTGATGACCGAGCAGTCGGCGAAGGTCATGGTGCGCGCCCACAGGGCGACGCCGTCCGAGCCGCTCAATGCGAACCTGCCGTGGTGCTGGGCGTACCAGCCGGCGTAGGCGAGCAGCGGCAGCGTGCCCGCCACCGCCAGCGCGAGGGCCTGCCGCCAGGACGCGCGCTGCGCCAGCAGGTAGAGGGCGGCCAGGCCGATCAGCGGCACGGTGGCGGTACGGGTCAGGCCGGCGAGCGCGAGGAGCACCCCCGCCACCGCGCCTGTCCACGTGGCGGCCCGCGTGGACACCTCGGGCCGCCACAGCAGCACGAGCAGCGCGGCCACGACGAGGAAGATGACCTGCGAGTCCGACAGCACGGCGTGCTCCAGCCGGACGAACGCCGGGTCGAACAGCACCGGCGCCGCCGCCAGCGCCGCGCCCCAGCCCGGCAGCGACCGGCGGCGCAGCAGCAGGTAGATCATCGCCCCGGTGGCCAGCCCCATCGCGTGCTGCACGCCCACGACCAGCTCCACGCTGTGGAAGGGCCGCAGCGCCCACAGGAACCACGAATAGCCCGCCGGGTGGAACGCGCCCTGCGGCCGCATGTGCACGGCCGTGTCCAGGTAGGTGAACGAGTCGTACCAGTAGAGCCGCGCCGTGTCGTACCCCAGCATGACCAGCACGCGCAGCGCGGCGGCGAGCACGAGCACGCACCCGAACAATCCATGACCGCGCAGGAGACCCGGACGTTCCAGGCGTCCCCTCACGAGCGTGGACGCCATGGCCTTCTCCCCCGGAAGAGCCGGGCGGATCCCGGCTTCGGGCGGCCAGTCCAGTGCGTCACCTATAACCTGAACGTCACCGATTCTGGTTATGCGCGCGTTATGCCGAGCGGGGCAAACTGGCGGCTTTTAGATCTTTTGGGGGCGCTGTGCGCGTTTTGGTCGCCGAGGACGAGCGGATGCTCGCCGACTCGATCGCCGAGGGGTTACGGGGGGAGGCACTGGCCGTCGATGTCGCCTACGACGGGGACGCGGCGCTCGAACGGCTCGGTGTGCACGACTACGACGTGCTGATCCTCGACCGGGACCTGCCGATGGTGCACGGGGACGAGGTGTGCAGGACCGTGGTCGAGCAGGGCTGGCTGGTGCGGGTGCTCATGCTGACCGCCGCGGGCGACGTGCGGGCCCGGGTGGCCGGGCTGTCGCTGGGGGCCGACGACTACCTGCCCAAGCCGTTCGCGTTCGAGGAGCTGGTGGCCCGGGTGCACGCGCTCGGGCGGCGGGCCAGGCGGGCCGACCCGCCGATGCTGGAGCGGGCGGGGGTGCGGCTGGACTGGGCGCACCGGCAGGTGTTCAGGGAGGGCAGGTACGTGCCGCTCGCCCGCAAGGAGTTCGGCCTGCTGGCCGAGCTGCTGCGCGCCCAGGGGGCCGTGGTGTCGGCCGAGACGCTGCTGGAGAAGGTGTGGGACGAGCACATCGACCCGTTCACGAACACGGTGCGCACGACGATGATGAAACTGCGCAAGAAACTAGGCGAGCCCCAGGTCATCGAGACCGTGCCCGGATCGGGGTACCGCATTCCATGAGCATGCGCCTGAGGTTCGCGCTGGCCTGCGCGGGCGTCTTCTTCGTGGTCTCCGGGACCGCGCTGGTCTCCGTCTACTTCGTTGTCCGGGCAAGCCTGCAGTACCGGGCGAGCGTGTTCACTCCCAACTCGATCGTGCTTCCCGACGATCGATATGGCTGGCTGTCGAGCGAGCGTTTCCATGAAGGTTATGAGCTCGCCCGGAAGTTCGCACTCAAGGTGCACGGCACCTACCAGGACAGTGTCCTCGGCAACCTGCGCAACGCCGGTGCGCTGACCGTGCTCGGCGGCACGGGGATCGCGTTCGGGGTCGGCTGGCGGACGGCCGGCATGGTGCTCATCCCGCTCAGGAACGTCACCGACACCGCCCGCCGCATCGTCCAGAATCACGACCTGAGCGAGCGCATCGGGTACAAGGGCTCGCGCGACGAGATCAAGGAGCTGACCGACAGCTACGACGTGATGCTCGACCGCCTCGCGCGCTCGTTCGACGGGCAGCGCAGGTTCGTCGCGAACGCCTCGCACGAGCTGCGCACCCCGCTCACCATCAACAGGACGCTCGTGGACGTGGCCGTGCGCCGGCCGGACGCGACCGACGACGTCAAGCGGCTCGGCGAGTCGCTGCTGCTGGTCAACGCCCGCCACGAGCGACTCATCGACGGCCTGCTGGCGCTCACCGAGGGCGAGCAGGCGGTGCTGGACCGGCGGCCGTTCGACCTGACGGACGTGGCCGAGCACGTGCTGGACCAGGCGGCGGGTGAGGCGTCGGAGCGTGAGGTGACCATGCACCGGCTGCTCGACCCCGCTCCGACGGCGGGCGAGGCGGTGCTGGTGGAGCGGCTGGTGCAGAACCTCGTGGAGAACGCCATCAGGCACAACCACCCGAAGGGCGAGGTGTGGGTGACGACCCGGCGGCGGGCCGACCGGGTCGAGCTGGTCGTGGCCAACACGGGGCTGCAGGTGCCGCCGTACGAGATCGAAACGATCTTCGAGCCGTTCCGGCGGCTGCACGGCGACCGGCTCCGCTCGGACCGGGGCAGCGGGCTGGGCCTGTCGATCGTACGGGTGATCACCGAGGCGCACGGCGGCACGGTCACGGCCACGCCCAGAGAGGAAGGCGGGCTGACGATCACCGTCGAGCTGCCCGTCCACGCCGAGGGCGGCTCAGTCTAGACCCTGGATCTCCCAGAGCGCCGTCTCCGGAATGCCGGCCTTGACGAGCAGCTCCCACGTGCCCATCCGGTCGGCCGGGTCGGCGAGCATGGCGCGCAGCAGCGGCCGCAGCTGCGCGTGGTCGGCCCCGTCCTCGGCCCACATCGCCCCGAGCGCCCGGTGCATGGCGGGCGAGCGCACGGCCACCGTCCGCACCAGCTCCTCCAGGATCGCCAGGCGGTCCCGGTACGGCAGGAAGCGGCCCTCCCCCAGGGCCCGCACCAGCAGGTCGAGCAGCCGCCGGTGGCGGGGCGAGTGGCCGGTGACGACCGCGACGACGACGTCGCCCATGCCGCCCGTCCCGTCGCCTCCGAGCACGACGTCCTCCTTGCCGTCCTCGACCACGCGGTGCGCCGCCAGCGCGGTGACCAGCCCGGTCCAGCCCTCCTGGCCGAGCTGCCCCTTCCACAGGTGGCTGAGCGAGGACCACTGCTCCAAGTGGTCGGGGCCGGGCAGGATCGACGAGACGCGGACCGGCTCCTCCGACGCGCAGACGACGAGCAGGGTCAGGTTCGCGGAGTAGGCGGCCAGCCGGCGGGTCAGCGTGTGGCGTACGGGCCGGAACCCGGTGAAGTGGCGGCGCGGCCGCTCGTGCAGCGATCGGCGCAGCAGCCCGGCCAGCAGCTCCACGCAGCGCGCCCGCACGGCGGAGGGCACCTCCTCCAGCAGCTCCAGGACGAACCCCACGGTCGGGCCGCGCTCGGCCAGGCACGAGTGGGACGTGACCGCGTACAGCAGGTCGTCGTCCACGGCCTGCACCACCGCGAGCGGCTCGTCCCCCGCCAGGCGGCGCCTCCTGTCGAGGTCGCGCAGCGCGTAGACGGCCAGCCAGGCCACCAGGAACTCGCCGAACGTGGCGTGCAGGAACGCGTAACCGGTCCTGGGGCCGTTCCCGCGCACGAAGAAGAACCGCTCGGTGGCCTTGCGCGCCCAGTCGATCCGGTCCTCGTCATCCGGCTCGTCCTCGCCGCCGTGGCAGAGGGCCGGCAGGTCGCGGTCGAGCGCCTCGTCGGTGATGAGCTGGCGGCCGCGGGCGAGCATGGACAGCGCCACCGCGCCGAGCAGGACCAGCTCCTGGTCGATGGCCACCCGCCGCACGCCGCCGGTCTCGCGCTCGGTGTAGTCGCGCAGCAGCACCTCGTACAGGCGGGCGCGGCCGAGCGGCCCGTGGTCGTGCTGGAGCGCGTTGCCGCCCGCATCGTAGAGGGCGAGCAGCAACAGCAGCAGCGGCTGCCTGGCCATCTCACCGTGGACCAGCGCCGCCTCGGCGGGCAGGGGCTTGAGTTCGCGGCGGGCGAGCAGGGCGCGGTTGGCCTGGTCCCAGATGGTCAGCCACTGCCGCACCTGGTCGTCGTCGAACGGCTGGAGCTGCAGTCCCAGCAGCCCGTCGGGGAGGCGCATCCGTTCGGCCACCACCGTGCGGCTGGTCACGATCACCGCCGCCGGGCGGCCCAGCTCCGCCTCCCTGGCCTGGAACTCCTGCACGCGTTCGAGGTAGTCGTAGCGGTTGACGCCGCCCTGCACCAGCTCGTCGAACCCGTCGAGGAGGATCACCGGCATGGCCCCGTCCGCGGCCGTCACCAGCTCGGCGTAGCCCACCTCCTCCCCCAGCACGGCCGCGAGGGCCTGCTCGATCTGCTCGATGACGCCCGCCCGCGCGGCCACACTGCCCAGCTCCACTCTGATCGGCAGGAACTCCGACCTGGCCAGCCGCGCGGCGAACACCTCGGTCAGCTTGGTCTTGCCCGAGCCTGGCTCGCCCAGCACGAGCAGCGGCGCCTGGGTGGCGCGCAGCGAGGTGAGGTGGCCGACCAGGAACGCCTCGGTGTCGGGCAGCAGCCGCTGGTCCTCCCACCAGCTCAGCTGCGCGGGCGCGGCCTCGCGGGTCAGCTCGGCGACCCGGAAGCGGGGGCTGAGGTAGCCCTCGCCGAGCAGCGGGAGCGAGACGGCCTCGGGGAGCTTGCCGGCCAGCAGCAGCGGCCGGTCGAGCAGGTTGGCGGCCATCCTGGCCAGGTGGATCATGGGGCGGTCGCCGACCCGCGGCGGGGCCAGCTCGGCCAGCAGCCAGGCCACCCGCGACAGCGCCGTGGCGGGCGGCGGCTTCTCGGTGACGAGGCTGCGCACCCCGAACTCGTGGCTGTCGAGCGCCAGCGACCGGTAGTCCTCGTCGTAGATGCGCAGCGCGTGCGCGGGCGGGCCCTCGGCGAGCATGCGGGGCAGCAGGAGCTGGTCGTCCACGGAGAGCTCGTCCCAGAGGGCCAGGCCGCTCACGTATCCGGTCATGGCCTCGGACATGCGCAGGTAGGCACGTTCCACGGCCAGCCGGGTCCCGGTGTACGGCACGTGCGGCTCGGGCGTGGGCAGCCGCTCCAGGAGCAGGCTCGCCACCAGCCTGGCGAACCGCTCGGGCGTCGGCACCCCGTGGGAGATCTTGTCGCCGCGGTCGAGCTTGTCGAGCGTGAACGGCAGCTTCGCCTCGCCGAGCGCCTCGAAGTAGGCGGAGACGACGATCACGGCGTGCGCGGCGGCCAGCCGCTGCGTGCGGGTGAACCGGTCGACGCCGCTCTTCAGCTCGGGCAGGCGGCGTACGACGTCCTCGCCGTACAGGGCGATGCTGTTGCGCAGGTCGGCCAGGCCGGTGGCGAGCTGCCCCGCGCCGGCCAGCGCCCAGCCGGTGCGCGCCGCCGCCGAGGCGAACCCGATCACCTTGACGAGCCTGGCGTCCTTGCATCCGAGGATCCTCAGGGCGTCGGCGTAGCTCGGGGTCTCGATCATGTGCCTTCTCCCGGGGACGGAGATGTCCCATCATGCGCCGTACGGGCGGACTTTTCGGCGGAAGTTACCGGCCCGTCATGTTCGCTTCACGGCCTCCTCGATCTCCGGCAGCGCCGCCGGATCCTCGATGGTGGACGGCGTGGAGTACGGGTTGCCGTCGGCGATGTCCCGCATCGTGGCGCGCAGGATCTTGCCCGACCGCGTCTTCGGCAGCCGAGACACCACGACGGCGCGGCGGAAGGCGGCGACGGGGCCGATGCGCTCGCGTACGAGGGCGGTCAGCTCGCGCTCCAGCTCCGCCGGGTCGCGCACGGCCCCGGCCTTGAGCACCACGAAGCCGACGGGGAGCTGGCCCTTCAGCTGGTCGGCCACGCCGATCACGGCGCACTCGGCCACGTCGGGATGGGAGGCGATGACCTCCTCCATCGAGCCGGTCGAGAGCCGGTGTCCGGCGACGTTGATCACGTCGTCGATGCGGCCCATGATGTACAGGTAGCCGTCGGCGTCCACGTGGCCGCCGTCGCCCGTGAGGTAGTGGCCGGGGTAGCGCTCCAGGTAGGAGCGGGCGAAGCGGGCCTCGTCGCGGTAGAGCGTGGGCAGCGCGCCGGGCGGGAGCGGCAGCTTGACGGTGACGGCGCCGTCCACGCCGGGCGGGCACTCGTTGCCGTCGGGGTCGAGGATCCGGACGTCCCAGCCGGGGACGGCCTTGGTGGGTGAGCCCGGTTTGAGCGGCAGGCGTTCGAGGCCGACGCAGTCGGCGGCGATGGGCCAGCCGGTCTCGGTCTGCCACCAGTGGTCGATGACGGGGATGCCGAGCAGGTCTGTGGCCCAGTGGTAGGTGTCGGGATCGAGGCGCTCGCCGGCCAGGAAGAGGTAGCGCAGCCCGGACAGATCATGCTTTTTCGCGAAATATCCGGATGGGTCCTCTTTCTTGATGGCCCGGATCGCGGTCGGCGCGGTGAACAGCGTCCGGACCCCGTGCGTGGCCACCACCCGCCAGAACGCGCCCGGGTCGGGAGTGCCGACCGGTTTGCCCTCGTACAGCACGGTCGTGCAGCCCGCCAGCAGCGGCGCGTACACGATGTAGGAGTGGCCGACCACCCAGCCCACGTCGGAGGCGGCCCAGTAGACCTCGCCGGGGGCGGCGCCGTACACGTGGGACATGCTCCAGTGCAGCGCGACCGCATGGCCGCCGTTGTCGCGCACGACGCCCTTGGGCATGCCGGTCGTGCCGGAGGTGTAGAGGACGTAGAGCGGATCGGTGGCGGCCACGCTCACGCACGCCGCGGGCTCGGCCTCGCCTACCGCCTGCGCCCAGTCGAGATCGCGCCCCTCCTCGAGCTTGGCGGGGCACTGCGGCCGCTGGAGGATCACGCAGTGACCTGGCCGGTGCTCGGCCTGCTCCAGCGCGGCGTCCAGCAGCGGCTTGTACGCCACCACCCTGGACGGTTCGATGCCGCAGGACGCCGAGAGCACCACCTTGGGCCTGGCATGGTCGATCCGCACGGCCAGCTCCCTGGCCGCGAACCCGCCGAACACCACCGAGTGCACGGCCCCTAGCCGGGCGCAGGCCAGCATCGCGACCACGGCCTCCGGCACCATGGGCAGATAGATGACCACGGTGTCGCCCTTTTCCACGCCGAGATCCCTGAGCATCCCCGCGGTCCTGGCCACCTGGTCGAGCAGCTCGGCGTAGCTGAAGGTCGCCGTGGTGCCGGTGACGGGACTGTCGTAGATCAGCGCCGCCTGGTCGCCGCGACCGGCCGCGACGTGCCGGTCCACCGCGTTGTGACAGGTGTTGAGCCGCCCGTCGGGGAACCACCGGCCGTCCGCGGTGACGGTGGCGGGGGGCACGTCCCAGTCGATGCCGCGCGCCGCCTCCGCCCAGAACGCGCCGGGGTCCTCGATGCTCCGCCGGTAAGCCTCGTCATAAGCGCCCACTTTTCGATCAGACCAGCCACCGGCCCCATGGCGCAAGATATCCGGGTGACCGATGACATGATCCTTACCGTCGTCATGGGCTCGCGGGCGTACGGGCTCGAGACGGACGCCTCCGACACCGACAGGCGGGGCGTCTTCGTGGCGCCGACGGCCGCGTTCTGGCGGCTGGAGAAGCCGGCGACGCACCGGGACGGGCCGCTGCCCGAGCAGTTCTCGTGGGAGGTCGAGCGCTTCTGCGTCCTCGCCCTCGAGGCGAACCCCACCGTGCTGGAGTGCCTGTGGTCCCCCATCGTGGAGGTGATCACGCCGGCCGGGCGGCGGCTGCGCGACCTGCGCCCGGCCTTCCTGTCGGAGCGGGCCCGGCAGTCGTTCGCCGGGTACGCCGAGTCGCAGTTCCGCCGGCTCGACCCGGCCGTGCCCAAGTGGAAGCAGGCGATGCACATGGTGCGGCTGCTGCTCAGCGGCCTGCACCTGGTGCGCCACGGGGAGCCGCTCGTTCAGGTGGGGCCGTACAGGGAGCGGCTGCTGGCGATCCGGCGCGGCGAGGTGCCGTGGGCGGAGGTGGACGCCTGGCGGGCCGAGCTGGCCGCCGAGGTGGCCGCGACCCCCGGCGTGCTGCCGGAGCGGCCGGATCGGGAGCGGGTGGAGGACTTCCTGGTGGGCGTGCGGAAGGAGTACCTGTGAACCTTCCCGGATGGCTGGCTGAGGTGGCCGGGGAGCAGCCGTACCCGCTGGTGTTCGCGACGGTGAGCGGGGCCCACCTGTACGGGTTCCCCTCGGTGGACTCGGACGTGGACCTGCGGGGTGTGCACGTGCTGCCGGTCGAGGAGGTGGCGGGGCTGCGGCACGGGCCGGAGACGCTGGAGCGCATGTGGACGCGCGACGGCGTGGAGGTGGACCTCGTCACGCATGACCTGGCCAAGTTCTGCCGGTTGCTGCTGGGGCGCAACGGCTACGTGCTCGAGCAGTTGCTGTCGCCGCTGGTCGTGACGTCGTCGCCGGTGCACGAGGAGCTGGTGGCGCTCGCCCCTGGATGCCTGACGCGGCATCACGCCCACCACTACCTGGGGTTCGCGCGTACGCAGTGGCGGCTCTTCACGAAGAGCGGGGAGCTCAAGCCGCTGCTCTACACCTTCCGCGTGCTGGCCACGGGGACGCATCTCATGCGCACCGGCGAGCTGGAGGCCGATCTGACGCGCCTGTACGAGTACGGGCCCGCGTACCTGCCGGACCTGGTCGCCGCCAAGCAGGAGGCCGAGCACGGGCCGGCGCCGTCCGTGCCCGGGCTGGAGTCGGATGTGGAGCGCATGACGGTAGCGCTGGAGGAGGCCCGTGACTTCGCAGGCCTGCCTGAACGGGCGACTGCCGAGGCAGCGCTGCATGATCTGGTTGTGCGGGTGCGGCTGCGCGGGTGGGGTGGAGAA
Organism: Nonomuraea helvata; assembly: GCF_039535785.1. Lineage (NCBI taxonomy): Bacteria > Bacillati > Actinomycetota > Actinomycetes > Streptosporangiales > Streptosporangiaceae > Nonomuraea > Nonomuraea helvata. The sequence goes on along the minus strand of NZ_BAAAXV010000012.1, from coordinate 61,384 downwards.
TCCATGATGTGACATTGGTGGGCAGAAAGGACGCGCTGGGAGTCGTCGGCGAGGTGCTGGCGACTGGTTCGGGGTGTGTGGTCGCGGAGGGGCCCGCTGGGATCGGCAAGAGCCGGCTACTGGAGGAGGCGATCGAGCGTTTCACCCGTTCCCGGGCCCTCCGATCGTCTTGGACGACGTGCAGTGGGCGGACGAGCTGACCTGTCTGGCGCTGCGGCAGCTCGTTGCCGGGCCGGCCGGGTCGCCCGCCAAAGTCAGAGCCTGGGCAGCAGGGCCTCCGCATCCGCCTCGGTGACCTGGATGCCCAGGCGGTCCCGCAGGGCCGACAGGAGTTCCCCGGCGGTCGGCCAGCCACGTGCGGCCGTCCACCTCGACCGTGAGCGTGGCGTGCGAGCGCGGCAAGTGGTAGCGGCCCAGCCGGATCCTGGCCAGGTGCCGCTTCAGGGCGAAGCCGAGGAGCACGTCGAGGTTCTCGAAGGGGATGGAGCGCACGTGCGCCAGGTGCACCTGGCGCAGCGTCTCGAACGTCGGCTCGAGCGGGCCGCCGCAGCCGATCCTGGCAAGGTACGCGTCGAGGTCGAGCTTCTCAATGTTCCATGTCATGAGATCGACGATGACGCGTGCGACGGCCCGCGCGCATCACGCGTTCACGGGATCCGGCGACAGGACGAGCCTGACGGCGAAGGTGCGGTACCCGGCCCGTTCGAACGCCCTGGCCATCGGGACGTTGCCGGCGTCGGTGTCGGCCGCGATCCGCTGGACCCCTCGCTCGGCGAGGAAACGGGTGATCTCGGCGAGCAGGTCGTCGACGTACCCGTGGCCGCGGTGCTCGGGCACCACGCCGAGGTAGCCGACCACCGGCCCGCCGTTGTTGGCCGACGGCAGGGCGACCCCGACGAGGTCCCCGCTCTTGTCGTACGCCAGCCGCCACCACGACCGGTCGCCCGGCATGGACTTGTAGTCGTGGACGTCCTCGCGGGCCTGCGCCACGGGGTCCATGGTGGCCAGGGCCTGCCGCGTGTGGAAGTCGAGCGTCCCGGCGGCCACCCGGCGGAACGCCTCCACGAACACCTCGTCGTCCTCCTCGCCGCGGAAGACGAGCCGGTCCGACGGCTCGGGGACGGGCCCGTCCGTCCACTCGTAGCGGAGCCGTTCCAGCTCGTGGGTGAGCCCGACGCGGCCCGCGGCCTCCCAGCGCCAGGCGATGGCCGCCGCGGCCTTGGGGTCGTCGCGCCAGCCGTTGCCGACGAACACGTGGTACTCGGGTGCCAGCCCGTACGCCTCGTGGGCGTGGCGCAACAGCTCGGCAGCCAGACTCACGCGGTCGCTCACCGAGGGGTGGACGTAGACGCAGTCGAGCGCGAGCGGCTTGTCGCCGTCGGGGAAACCCCACCAGACGGCGCGGGCCAGGATCTCGCCGTCGTCGGCGACGGCGAGCCAGATGCGGTCGAAACGGTAGTTGCCGTTCTCCAGGAACGAGAGCAGCCGTTCAGGATGCGCCCAGCTGATGGACTCGTCGACGACGCAGCCGAGCAGGCGGTCTAGATCTTCTTCGACCGCGGTGCGGAAAAGCACGATTCCTCCGAGAAGCAGAAGTGGACGGCGCGGTAAGCGCCCGAAGCCATGCCGAACATCTCAGCGCCTCCTTTCTCCTGACTTTTCGGTGTCAGATGGCACTGTAGCGGAAATATCGCGACAGGATGGGCTCGTGAGGTCCTACGACGACACCCTGCCCCTGCAACCCCCGGTCCGGCTGCCGGAGGAGGCCACGCTCGCGGCGGCCGTACGTGCCGCTCCCCTGGCCGAGGAGCTGAAGCCGGAAGGCTCCGACGCGGAGGTTCTGGCCTTCTGGGCGGACCACTGCCGCGAACGGCTGGCCGCCGACGAGGGGCTGCTGCTGGAGCTCATCAGGATGTTCCTGTCACGCGAGCCGCATCCGGGCCGGGTGCCCGAAGAGCTGACCGGTCTGGGCCTGGTACGGCAGGCGGAGCCGTACACGCTGAGCTGGCTCGGCCTGTGGACGGCGCGGCTGATCGTCGCGGAGACCACGGGACAGGACGTCCCCGTCATGGGGTCGCTCGCGGACGCCGACGCGGCGGCGCTGCTGCACGGCCTGCGCTCCTATCCGGAGGCCGAGCGCGGCGAGGAGCTGGCGGGCTGGCTCAAGGGACGGGACACAGCGCGGGACACGGGCGCGGCGGCGGCCGAGATCGCCTCGGTGCTCGGCACGGTGAGCCCGCTGAGCCGGGCGGTCGGCGTGGAGCTGCTGTCGTCGGACTTCGGGGAGTCGGGACGGTCGGCGCTGTCGGGACTGCTGGAGGAGCCCAGGCTCGGGGCGGTGATCGCCGCCAGGACGGGACGCGAGGACCGACAGCCCGCGCCGGGCGAGATCGCGTGGGTGCTGGTGGACATGGCGGCGGCGCTGCTGGAGTTCGGGGGCGAGACGGGCGAGGTGATCGAGTCCATCGCCATGGGGATGGACGCCGAGGAGCAGGCGGGGACGATCGCCATCCTGGCCTTCGGGGACCATCCGTGGACGGGGCAGGTGCTGCGGGTGTTCATCGACCACCATCCCGACGAGCGGGTCGCCGCCGCGGCGCGCAAGGCCCTGCGCCGGCTGCACGGGCTGGCGGACGTGCGCGACTGAAGGTTCTGTAGAGTCGGCTCGATGACGACGCATTCGATCTTTCCGCAGTCCGGCATCCTGGGTGACGCGTTCGCCTGCGAGTGCGGCGCCGTGCTGGCCGGGCGGATGACGGCCGAGCTGCACGCCGCCGAGAACGGGCTGTGCTCGGTCTGCCTCGGCTCCGCCCAGGAGGAGGTGGTGCCCGAGCTGACGCAGGCCTGCACGGCGTGCGCGGCCACCGGGCGCCGCAAGGAGCAGATCACCTGGCAGCTCGCGTACGCCGAGGCCGAGCAGCTCATCACGTCGGCCGTCGTGCGCGGGGTGGTGGCGGGCTTCGAGGGGCCGTTCCACCTGTCGGAGATCGCCGACGCGGTGCGGGCCGGGCTGGGGCTGCCCGCGGGGCGGCTGCCGGTCGGGCCTCGGGTCCGCGATCTGCTGCTGGAGCTGCAGGCCGTGGGCGAGATCACCATGCTGTCGGCGCCCGACGAGATGATCGGCAACGACATGGTCCTCTACCGCGACCCGCAGTGGCAGCGCGCCCGCACGCTCGGCCTGTGACCCGCCCTCGCCACACCCGCCCGCTCGGCGTCTGAGACACGTGGGCGTCCGCCGTCCTGGGGCGCGGCGCGCGGGGCGTCAGGCGCGGCAGAGGATCTCGCCGTGCAGGACGGAGATCCAGCCGTCCTCGGCCGCCGCCCACTTCAGCCAGCCCTCCGAGATCCGCCGCAGCCCGGCCTCCGTGGCGGCCCCGCTCGCCAGGGCCTGCTCGGCCATGGACGAGCTCAGGACCCGGTCCGCCCACATCCCGCCCCACCAGGCCCGGTCGTCAGGCGTCGCGAAGCACCAGGTGGACGAGGTGGCCGTCACGTCGGTGAAGCCCGCGGTCCTGGCCCACGACAGCAGCCGCCGCCCCGCGTCGGGCTCGCCGCCGTTCGCCCGCGCGACCTTCTGGTACAGCGCCATCCACTCGTCCAGCTCCGGCAGCAGCGGATACCACGCGAACGCCGAGTAGTCGCTGTCGCGTACCGCCACATAACCGGTGGGCTTGGTCACCCTGCGCATCTCCCGCAGCGCCGCCACCGGGTCGCCCACGTGCTGCAGCACCTGGTGGGCGTGGACCACGCAGAACGTGTCATCGGGGAAGTCGAGCGCGTGGACGTCCGCGACGGCGAAGTCCACGTTCTCGACTCCCCTGGCGGTCAGCTCGGCCCTGGCCAGGCCGAGCGCCTCCTCGGTCACCTCGGACGCCGTCAGGTGCCCGACCAGCCCCGCCAGGTCGGCGGTGATCGTGCCGGGGCCGCTGCCCACGTCCAGCACCTTCATGTGCGGCTTGAGGTGGGGCAGCAGGTACGCGGCCGAGTTCTCGGCGGTGCGCCAGCGGTGCGAGCGCAGCACTGACTCGTGGTGGCCATGCGTGTAGACGGCGTTCATCGCCAAACTCCTTCGTTCCGCTCCGATGTCTACCACCCTAGCGCTCGTCTCACAATTCAAGAAGAATTGTCTTGATATTTGAGATACATGCAACCCCTTGACGTGCGCGCCGGGCGAGCGGCATCGTCGACCCTGATGAGATCGATCTCACGTTGGAGAGCGGAATGAGCCAGGTCCGCGTGCCCGTCCGCCCCTTGCGGAGCATTCCCGAGACTTTCCGGACCGATCTCGACCAGGTGGTCATCCCTCAGATCGAACCCCAGGTAACCGCTTTCGTGGAGAAGGCGCTCAAACCGACGACGCGTGGCCGCTGTGGATGGGGAGGTGGCCGACAGGCGGACGCGATTAACCTCGCCGTCGAACGCGGCCGGGGCGGTTGCGGAGTCGGTGCAGACGGTCCGGCCTTCATGAAAGCCAAGCGAGCGAGCAAGACGGAAACGCAGGGACTGCCAGTCCTGTTTCGCTGTGCTCGGCCGTAAACCAACCTACGATAGATCTCGTGCAGTTGCGGTATTCCTTCCGCATCGACCCGACGCCGGGGCAGCGCATCGCGTTGGCCAAGGCGTTCGGGTGTGCGCGGGTGGTGTTCAATGACGCGCTCGCGCTGCGCAACCACACCCACGAGCAGGGTCTGCCGTTCATCACCGATGCCGAGTTGTCCCGCCGAGTCATCACGCAGGCCAAGCAGACACCTGGACGGGCCTGGCTGGGCGAGGTGTCGGCGGTCGTCCTCCAGCAGGCACTCGCCGACTGCACCACCTCATTCCGCAACTTCTTCACCTCGGTCAAAGGCGAGCGCAAAGGGCCGAAGATGGCCCCGCCCCAGTTCCGGTCCCGCAAGGACCATCGGCAGGCGATCCGGTTCACCAAGAACGCCCGCTTCGCCGTCACCACTTGCGGCAAGCTGCGCCTGCCGAAGATCGGTGACGTGAAGGTGCGATGGTCACGCCGGCTGCCCGCCCAGCCGTCCTCGGTCACCGTCATCAAGGACGCGGCCGGCCGCTATGTCGCCAGCTTCGTCATCGACGTGCGCGAGCAGGCGCTGCCCGCCACGCTCGCCGAGACGGGGATCGATCTGGGGCTCGGCCATTTCGCTGTTCTGGCCGACGGCCGGAAGATCGACTCGCCGCGGTTCCTGCGCCGGGCGGAGAAGAAACTCAAGAAGTTGCAGAAAGCGCTGTCGCGTAAGGAGAAAGGATCATCGAATCGGGCCAAGGCCCGGGTGAAGGTGGCCCGCCAGCATGCGAAGGTCGCTGATGCGCGCCGTGAGTTCCATCACCAGACCTCCATCAAGATCATCCGTGAGAATCAAGCGGTGTATGTGGAGGACCTGGCGATCAAGGGGCTGGCGCGCACGAGGCTGGCCAAGAGCGTGCATGACGCGGGCTGGTCGGCGTTCGTGCGCATGCTGGAGTACAAGGCGAAACTGTACGGCCGCACCTTCGCCAAGGTCGGCCGGTTCTTCCCGTCCTCCAAGCTCTGTTCGGCCTGCGGGAGGCTGGCCGCCACGATGCCGTTGCACGTTCGTTCCTGTCCGAACGCGACATCCCGATCCCCGATCAGGTGTCGCTGCTCGGGTTCGACGACCTGGAGTGGACCACGCTGGTGCGCCCGCGGATCTCGGTCGTCGTGCAGTCGGCGTACGACATGGGCCGGGCCGCGGCCGACCGCCTGTTCGCCCAGATCGGCGGGTCGGGCGCCGCCCAGGGGCGGCGCACCGTGGTGCCGACGCGCTTCCTCGAGCGCGAGAGCGTGGCGGCGGTCAGACGCTGAACTCGACTCCCTGGGCGAGCGGCAGCTCGCCGGAGTAGTTGATGGTGTTCGTGGCCCGGCGCATGTAGGCGCGCCAGGCGTCCGAGCCCGACTCGCGGCCGCCGCCGGTCTCCTTCTCGCCGCCGAACGCGCCGCCGATCTCGGCTCCTGAGGTGCCGATGTTGACGTTGACGATGCCGCAGTCGGAGCCCTCCGGCGACATGAACAGCTCGGCCTCGGCCTGGTCGCGGGTGAAGATGCTGGACGACAGGCCCTGCGGCACCGCGTTGTTGAGCGCGATGGCGTGATCCAGGGTTTCGTAGGGCATTACGTACACGATGGCCCCAAACGTCTCCTCGGTCACGATCGGCGTCTGCTCGCCCATCCGCACCAGCGCCGGCTCGGCGTAGAAGGCGTCGGGCGCCTGGTCGGCGAAGCGGCGGCCGCCGCCGGCCACCACCGTGCCGCCCTGCTCCACGGCGGCCTCCAGCGCGGCGCGCACGGCCGCGTGCGCCCGCCCGTTGATGAGCGGCCCGACCAGGGTGCCCGGCGCCATCGGGTTCCCGATCGGCAGCCTGCCGTAGGCGTCGGCGAGGCGCTCGACGAGCGTGTCCGCGACGTCGGTGTGCGCGATCACCCGGCGCATGGTGGTGCACCGCTGGCCCGCCGTCCCGGCGGCGGAGAACACGATGCCGCGCACGGCCAGGTCCAGGTCCGCCGACGGGCAGACCACGGCCGCGTTGTTGCCGCCGAGCTCCAGCAGCGACCGCCCGAACCTGGCGGCCACGCGCGGACCCACCGCGCGGCCCATGCGGGTGGAGCCGGTGGCGCTGACCAGGGCGACCCCGGGGTGGTCCACGAGCGCCTCGCCCACGTCGGGGCCGCCGACGAGGACCTGGCTCAGGTACGCCGGCGCGCCCTGCTCGGCGGCGGCCCGCTCCAGCAGGGCCGCGCAGGCCAGGGCGGTCAGCGGCGCCAGCTCCGACGGCTTCCAGACGACCGGGTCGCCGCACACCAGGGCGATCGCCGTGTTCCACGACCAGACCGCCGCCGGGAAGTTGAACGCGCTGATCACGCCGACGACGCCCAGCGGATGCCAGGTCTCCATGAGCCGATGGCCGGGCCGCTCGGAGCTGATCGTGCGCCCGTACAGCTGGCGGGACAGGCCCACCGCGAAGTCGCAGATGTCGATCATCTCCTGGACCTCGCCGAGCGCCTCTGAGGTGATCTTGCCGACCTCCAGGCTGATCAGCGTGGCGAGGTCCGCCTTGTGCTCCGACAGTAGCTCGCCCAGCCGCTTCACCAGCGCGCCCCGCGCCGGCGCGGGCACCGCCCGCCAGGTCAGGAACGCCTGCCTGGCGCGCGCGACCGCGTCGTCGACGGCGCCGGCGTCCACCCAGTCCACCGTGGCCAGGCGCGCGCCGTTGATGGGCGAGGTGGTCGCGACGGCGCCGTCCGGCACCTCCACACCGCAGCGTTTGGCGGTCTCCCGCGCCATCGCGGCCAGCTCGTCGGCGCCGGGCAGCGTGTGCACCATCAAGTTCTCCCCTTATCAGACGATATTGAGTTCAGGCCTGGCACCGGCCAGGGCGAAGCGGCGGGCGTCGAAGCCGGAGACGTCCACGAACGGCGTCCGGCCCAGGTAGAGGTCGCGGACCACCTCGCCGACGGCCGGGCTCATCAGGAAGCCGTGGCCGGAGAAGCCGGTGGCGTAGATGAACCGGTCGACGTCCGGGGCGGTCCCGATGAGCGCGTTGTGGTCGGGCGTCACCTCGTACAGGCCGGCCCATCCGGTGGCGATGCCGGTCTCCATCAGCGCCGGGGCGCGGCGGGCCATGGCCTCGCCCAGCCGCGGCAGCCACGCGTCGGACCGGTCGAGCTTGAACCCCGGTGTCTCGTCGGGGTCGGACATGCCGAGCAGCAGCCCCGGGCCCTCGCGGTGGAAGTAGAACGTGGTGCCGAAGTCGATGGTGAACGCGGTCGGCGGCAGATCCGGGACGGGCTCGGTGACCAGGATCTGCCTGCGCAGCGGGGTCACCGGCAGGTCGACGCCCGCCCACGCGCCGATCGGCTGCGACCAGGCGCCGGCCGCGCAGATCACGGTGTCGGTCTCGATGCGGCCGCCCTCGGTCAGGACGGCGACGATGCGGCCGTCCGCCGTCTCGATGCCGGTCGCGGCGCAGCCCGGCAGCAGCCGCGCGCCGAGCCGCCGGGCCGCGCCCGCGTAGCCGAGGACCACGGACTCGGGCGTGCAGTGGCCGTCGGTGGGGCAGTAGGCGGCGGCCAGCAGCCCATCGGCGTCGATCAGCGGGGACAGCTCCATGGCCTCCCGGACCGAGATCATCCGGCTGGGCACGCCGAGGTCGTTCTGGACCGCGACGTTCTTCTCGAACTCGGCGACCGACTCGGGCGAGTCGAGCAGGAACAGGTAGCCGGGCTTGTGCAGGTCGATCTCCTGGCCGAAACGCTCGGCGAAGGTCTCGAACGTCTCGAGGCTGCGTACGGCGAGCTCGATGTTGACCCGGTCGGAGAACTGCGCGCGCACGCCGCCGGCCGCCTTGGAGGTCGAGCCGGAGCCCAGCGGCCCCTTGTCGATCAGGACCACGTCGCTGACCCCGGCGGCGGCCAGCGCGTACGCCGAGCTGACGCCCATGGCGCCGCCGCCGATGATGACCGCCGAGGCATGCGAGGGGAGCTCACGTCCCATTGATCGGTTCCTTTCACCAGTGACCACCTCCAGCATCGCGGATCGGACAGAGCCGGAGGAAGCGGCCAAGCAACACCATTTGTCGGCAGTTCGCGGGCGTGGCGGATCGGGCATGAGCAGACCTCATGGCAGTCGATCGGCGAGCAGCTGGGCCAGGTGGACGCCCTGCCGGGACGTCAGATCGGCGATCTGCGTACGGCAGGAGAAGCCGTCGGCCAGGACCGCCGTCTCCGTCCCTGCCTGCCGGAGCGCGGGCAGGAGCTGCTGCCCGGCCACCGCCACGGACACCTCGTAATGTCCCTTCTCCACGCCGAAGTTGCCCGCGAGGCCGCAGCAGCCGCCCAGCCGCCGCACGTCCGCGCCCGCCTCGCGCAGCAGCCGGGCGTCGTGGTCCCAGCCCATGACGGCGTGGTGATGGCAGTGCGGCTGGGCCACGGCCTCCAGGCCGTGCAGCGGGGGCGGCCGCCAGTCCGGCGTCTCCAGCAGCAGCTCGGCGAGCGTCCGGGTCATCCCCGCCACCGGTGCGGCCGTCTCCTCGCCGAGGAGTTCCAGCGCGTCCGAGCGCAGGACCGCCGTGCAGGACGGCTCCATGCCCACGATGGGCACGCCCTCCGCCGCGGCCTCGCCCAGCTCGGCGACCGTACGGCCGAGGATCTTCCTGGCCGTGTCGAGCTGGCCGGTGGAGATCCAGGTGAGCGCGCAGCACTGGCGGCGCTCGCTGATCCGCGGCCGGTAGCCCGCGGCCTCCAGCACTTTCACCGTGGCGCGGCCGGCCTCCGGCGCGAAATGGTCGGTGAAGGTGTCGACGAACAGCAGCACCGGCCTGCCTTCCGCCGGGCGCCTCCGCCTGAACCACGCCCGGAAGGTCTCCGGCGCGAACGCGGGCAGCGTGCGCCGCCGGTCCACTCCCGCGATCGCCGGCAGCCCCGGCACCCGCAGCAGGGCGTTCGCCGCGCGCGGCAGCCGGCTCGCCAGCCTCGCCCAGAGCGGCAGGCGGCCCAGGGAGTAGTGCGTGACCGGGCGGAGCCGCCCGCGGTAGCTCTGGTGGAGCACTTCGGACTTGTACGCGGCCATGTCGATCCCGGTCGGGCAGTCCGAGGCGCAGCCCTTGCAGGACAGGCAGAGGTCGAGGGCCTCGTGGACCTCGTGCGAGCGCCAGCCGCCCGCGACGGCGGAGCCGTTGACCATCTCCTGCAGCGCACGGGCGCGGCCCCGGGTGGAGTCCTTCTCCTCCCTGGTGGCCAGGTAGGAGGGGCACATCACGCCGCCGGTCGCGGTGTTGTCGGCGCGGCACTTTCCCACGCCGGTGCAGCGGTGCACCGCCTGACTGAAGTCGCCGCCGTCGTGGCGGTAGGCCAGGGCGAGCCGGTCGCGCACCGGACGGGCGGCCGGGATCCGCAGGTCGGCGTCCACGGGACGGGGGCGGACGAGCACGCCGGGGTTGAGCACGTCGCCCGGGTCGAAGATCGCCTTGACCCGCGCGAAGAGGTCGATCGCGGCCTCGGAGTACATGAGGGGCAGCAGCTCGCTCCGGGCGCGGCCGTCGCCGTGCTCGCCCGACAGCGAGCCGCCGTAGCCGGCGACCAGCGTGGCCGCGGCGACCAGGAAATCCCGGAACACCTTCGGCCCACCCGGCCGGTCCAGCGCCCCGCCTGGCCGGTCCAGCGCCCCGCCTGGCCGGTCGAGAGCCCCGCCCGACCGGTCCAGCGTCCCGCCTGGACGGTCCAGCGGTACGTCGAGCCGGATGTGCAGGCAGCCGTCGCCGAAGTGCCCGTACGGCAGGCCGGTCAGGCCGTGCTCGGCCATCAGCGCCTCGAAGTCGCGCAGGTAGCGCCCCAGCATCGCAGGCGGCACCGCGGAGTCCTCCCACCCCGCGTGCGCGGGCAGCCCGGCGGGGCTGCGCCCGGACAGTCCCGCGCCGTCCTCCCTGATGCGCCAGAGCGCCGTGGCCCGCGCCGGGTCGGTGACGACGAGCGCGTCCTCGCCGCCGGACGCCAGCCGCGCGGCCCGCTCCCCCACCTCGGCCGCGTCGTCCCCCGCCACCTCGACGAACAGCCAGGCCGCCCCGCGCGGCAGCGGCGGCACCGCCTGCGGTCCCCGCCGCCGGCGCACCACGTCCACGATGCGCGCGTCGATGCCCTCGCAGGCCGTGGGCCGGTGCTCCAACAGGGCGGGGGCGGCGTCCCCGGCGGCGGCGATGTCGGGATAGCCGAGCACCACGAGGGCCCGGTGCGCCGGGTCGGTCACCAGCTTCACCGTGGCCTCGGTCAGCACGGCGAGCGTGCCCTCGCCGCCGGTCAGCAGGCCGGCGACGTCGAAGCCGCGCTCCGGCAGCAGGTGCTCCAGCGCGTACCCCGACATCTGCCGCCCGAACCCGCCGAACTCGGTCCTGATCGTGGCCAGGTTGGCCATCACGAGGTCGCGCAGCGCGGCCGGGCCCCCTTGCGCGGGGAGGTCCAGGGCCGTGCCGTCGCCGGCCACCGCCTTGAGCCCGGCGATGTTGTCGCTGGTGCGGCCGTAGCCGAGCGTCCTGGAGCCGCACGCGTTGTTCCCGATCATGCCGCCGATCGTGCAGCGCGTGTGGGTGGACGGGTCGGGGCCGAACCTGAGCCCGTACGGCGCCGCCGCCCGCTGCAGCGCCGCCTGGACGACGCCCGGCTGGACCACCGCCGTGCGCGTCTCGGCGTCGACGTGCAGCACCCGGTTCATATGACGGCTGAAGTCCAGCACGAGCCCGGGACCGATGGCGTTCCCGGCGACGGACGTGCCGGCGCCGCGCGCGGTCAGGGGGATCTCGTGCTGTGCGCACAGCTCGATCGCGGCGGCCACATCCTCGGCCGACCTCGGCCGCGCGACCAGCAGGGGCGGCACCCGGTAGAGCGAGGCATCGGAGGAGTAGATCGCTCGTGTGGTGGAGTCGGTGAGCACGTCGGTGACTCCGCGCCGGCGGAGGTCGTTCGCGAGAGCGGCGGCCCGATCCATGAGTAGCATGCTACATGCGACCCCTGTAACATGCCACTCACCCGTACCAGCGGCAAGGGAGAGAAGAGGCATGATGGTCGGCTCCACCGCGCTCCGGGCGGCCTTCGCCCGGCGCCTGTCCACGATGTACGGCACGGAGGTCCCGGCGTACAACACGCTCGTCGACGTCGCCCAGGAAGTGAACGGCGAGGTGATGGAGCGGATGGGAGCCGACGCCGAGCGGCTCGGCTCCATCGGCCGCGTCACCGCGGAGCGGCACGGCGCGATCCGCGTGGGCACCCCGGCCGAGCTGGCGCAGGTCGCGCGGATCTTCGGCTCGATGGGCATGTACCCCGTCGGCTACTACGACCTGCGCGAGGCGGCCGGCAGCTCCGTGCCGGTCGTCTCCACGGCGTTCCGTCCCGTGGACGAGGCCGAGCTGGCCGCCAATCCCTTCCGGGTGTTCACGTCCATGCTCGTGACGGGCGACCGGCGCTTCTTCGACGAGGACCTGGAACGCCGGCTCGGCGAGTTCCTCGGGGCCCGCCGGCTGTTCCCGCCGCGCCTGCTCGACCTGGCCGACCGCGCCGAGGCCGAGGGCGGCCTGGACGACGCGGCGGCCGAGGAGTTCCTCACCCTCGCCACGCGGGCGTTCGAGCTGTCCGCGGAGCCCGTCTCGCGCGGCTGGTACGCCGAACTGGAGCGGGTGTCAGCGGTGGCCGCCGACATCGGCGGCGTGTCGAGCACGCACATCAACCACCTCACCCCGCGCGTGCTCGACATCGACGCCCTCTACGCCCGCATGAGCGAGCGCGGCATCACCATGATCGACGCGATTCAGGGCCCGCCCCGCTGGGACGGCCCCGACCTGCTGCTGCGCCAGACCTCCTTCCGCGCGCTGGCCGAGCCGCGGCTGTTCCGGGAGGAGGACGGCAGCGTCGTACGGGACGACCTGCGAGTGCGGTTCGGGGAGGTGGAGGCGCGGGGCATAGCGGTGACACCGGCCGGGCGCGCGCTCTACGACGACCTGTCCGCCGAACTCGACGCGATGCTCCACGGCCGTTCCGTCACCGCGGAAGAACGCAACGAGCTCGCGGCCAAGCTCTGGGAAGGCCGCGTGCCGCGCAGCGAGGCCGAGCTCGTCACGGGCGACCTCGCCTACTTCACCTTCCACGTCCGCGACGCCCGCCCCGGCGCCGTGCCCCCGGCCGACCTCACCACCCTCCTCTCCGAGGGCTGGGTGAGCGCCCGGCCCATCGTGTACGAGGACTTCCTGCCGCGCTCGGCCGCCGGGATCTTCCAGTCCAACCTGACCTCCGACGGCACCAAGGACGCGACCAGGACCGGCGCCGACTTCGGGCCCGACGCCCTGGCCGCGGTGCTCGGAAGACCGCTGCACGACCCCTACGAGCTGTACGCCTCGGTCCGGGCGGCGTCGCTGGCACGCGTGCGCGCGGAGCTCGGCCTGGACGGCGAGATCGCCCTGCCCGGCGCCTCCTGACCTCTGATCACGCCTCGTCGACGATGGCCGCCCACAGTGCGTCCACGTCGACCGGCTCCCCCTGGGCCCTGGCCGCCTGCCCGGCCAGGATGAGACCGGTGTTGGTCAGGTGGGCCCGCATCGCGCGCACCGCGCCGTCCGCGTCGCCCGCCGCGACGGCCGCCACCACGGGCTCGTGCTCCTCGTGCACCTGCCGCAGCGTGCGGGACCGGTCGTCGGTGGACGTGCCGAGGATGCGCATGGTGTCGCGCAACCCGCCGACGATCGCGCGGGCCCTGCCGTTGCCCGCCGCGGCCAGGATGTGGTCGTGCAGCGTCTGGTCCAGGTGGAAGAAGAGGGACTCGTCGCCCGCGCCCACCGCGGCCGCCATCTCCTCCATCGTGGCCCGCAGGGACGCGCCGAGCCCGGCGGCCCCACCACCGGCCGCCCGCCGGACGGCGGGCAGCTCCAGCGCGAGCCGTACCCCGAAGATCTCGACGATCTCGCGCGGGTGCGGCAGCACGACGCGGAACCCCCGGTTGCGCTCGACCTGCACCAGCCCCGCCTCCGCGAGCCGCAGCATCGCCTCGCGCACCGGGCTCCTGGAGACGTTGAGCTGCTCGGCCACCTGATAGACGGAGTAGAGGCGGCCGGGGACCATCGCGCCCGTGTGCACCGCCCGGCGCACCTCCGAGATCACCTGCTCGGCCAGCGACCGCCCCGCCTGCGGCAACGGCTGCAGCTTCAGCTCGGCGTGTTCGCGGGTGGGCGGCATGGTGGCATGTTACCCGTACGGGAAGAGCCGCGATCATCCCCGCGCGCCGGAGCAGTCTGCGCAGGTGAGCACTACCATGTCGGGACGCGCTGTTGACGATTCGAGAGAGGCGTTGGTCGTGGGAGAGGTCCGGCCGATCGTGCACGTGGGCGACCCGGTGCTGCATCACCCGTGCGAGCCGGTCACCCGGTTCGACGGTGAGCTCAAGGCGCTGGTGGACGACATGTTCGCGAGCATGTACGCGGCGGAGGGCGTGGGCCTGGCCGCCAACCAGATCGGCGTGCCGCTGCGCGTGTTCATCTACGACTGCCCCGACGCCGACGGACAGCACCACAAGGGCGTCGTCGTCAACCCCACCCTGGAGCTGCCGGGAGTCGGCGAACGTCACCTCGACGCGGACGACGAGGGCTGCCTGTCGGTCCCGGGCCAGTACGCGCCGCTCCCCCGGGCCGACCGCGCCACCGTCCACGGGTTCGACGCCGACGGGGAGCCCGTCACCGTCGAGGGCACGGGGCTGCTGGCCCGCTGCCTGCAGCACGAGACCGACCACCTCGACGGTCACCTGTACATCGACCGCCTTCCCGCCAAGCGCCGCAAGCAGGTGCTGGCCGCGTACAAGGAGGCCCATTCCGCTATTGCGGACAAACCACCGCTATAGTGGACACATGGAAGGCGAAGGGGTCCTGTCGAGCGGCCTGTCGATGGCCGAGCTCGGGCAGCGGATCCGCTCGGGGCGGCGGGCGCGCGGGCTGACCGTCGAGCGGCTGTCCGCGCTGAGCGGCATCAGCCGGAGCATGGTCTCGGAGGTCGAACGGGGCGCCAAGACACCGACGGTGCTGGTGCTCGACCGGCTGGCCACGGCCCTCGGCACGTCGATCGCCCGGCTGCTCGACGAGCCCGCGCACGCGGCCATGCGGGTGCTGCGCCTCGAGGAGCAGCGGGTGCTGCGCGACCCGTCGGGCTGGGAGCGGCGGGTGCTGTCGCCGGTGCTGCCGGACGTGGAGTTCGAGTTCATGCGGACGACCATCGGGCCCGGCGTGGACGCGGGCGAGTTCGCGCCGCACGCGCCGGGGTCGCGGGAGTATCTCGCGGTCGAGCGCGGCAGGCTGCGGCTGACGATCAACGGCAGGCCGTACGAGCTGGGGGCCGGTGACTCGGCGTACTACCCGGGCGACTGCCGCCACGCCTTCGCCAACGACGGCGCCGTCGACTGTGTGTATTACCTGGCGATGGAGCTGGGCGGCGCCGGGGAGCACAACCCTTGGAAGGAATCGCCCGATGCCTGACCGCGCCCCGCACCTCGCAGCCGACGCGAGCGCACATCAAGAGCACCTCGCCGACGCGACCGCACGCGACGAACGCCCCGGCGACACGAGCGCGCAGAGCATGCGCGCGGCCGATGCGGTGGACGGCGGGCTGCGTAGGGCCGGGGCCGCGGCGGCGGCGATCGCGGCCGAGCACCTCGCGAGCCTCGGTGAGCGGCCCGTGTGGCAGCCCGTGCCGGACGCCGAGCGGGCCTGGCTGAGCGGCCAGAAGCTGCCCGAGCGCGGCCGGGCGCTCGACGAGCTGCTCGAGGACGCCCGCACCCACGTGCTGCCGTACCCGATGGGCAACGGCCACCCCCGCTTCTTCGGCTGGGTGAACTCCCCGCCCAACCCCGCCGGCGTCCTCGTCGAGCCGCTGGCCGCCGCCCTGAACCCGAGCTGCGCCGGAGGCGACCACGCGGGCCCGCACCTGGAGCGGGCGGTGGTGCGGTGGCTGGCCGAGCTGGTCGGGTTCCCGCATCCGCCCGGCGGTGGGCTGCTGACCAGCGGCGCGTCCATGGCCACCGTGATCTGCCTGGCCTCAGCCCGCCAGCGGGCGGCGCTCGCCGACGGCTGGGACGTCCGCGAGGAGGGGCTGTCCGGACGGCCGCCCATGGTCATGTACGTCACCGAGGAGGGCCACAGCTGCCTGCACAAGGCGGCCCAGCTGCTCGGCCTGGGATCGCGGCAGGTCCGGACGGTCCCGGTGGACGGCGCGTACCGGATGGACGTGGGCGCGCTCCGTACCATGATCAAGGAGGACGTCGGGCGGGGCCTGCGGCCGTTCTGCGTGGCGGGCAGCGCGGGCACCGTCAACTCCGGCGCGGTGGACCCGCTGGACGAGATC
Source organism: Nonomuraea helvata (assembly GCF_039535785.1). Lineage (NCBI taxonomy): Bacteria > Bacillati > Actinomycetota > Actinomycetes > Streptosporangiales > Streptosporangiaceae > Nonomuraea > Nonomuraea helvata. The sequence goes on along the minus strand of NZ_BAAAXV010000012.1, from coordinate 45,501 downwards.
GCCGACGTGGCGGCCGAGCACGGGCTCTGGTTCCACGTGGACGGCGCGTACGGCGGGCTCGGCGTGCTGGCCGACGGCGCGGCGCCGCACTACGCGGGCCTGGATCGGGCCGACTCGCTGGCCCTGGACCCGCACAAGTGGCTCGGCGTCCCGGTGGGCTGCGGCTGCGCGCTGCTGCGCGACCCGAGGGCGGCGCGGGCCGCGTTCAGCCTGGTGCCGTCGTACCTGATCGACGACAACGCGGGCGATCTGGGGTGGTTCTCCGAGTACGGTCCCGAGCAGACCCGCCCGTTCCGCGCGCTCAAGACCTGGGCGACACTGTCGCACCTGGGCCGGTCCGGCGTCACGCGGCTGGTGAACCACACGGCGGGGCTGGCCCGCACGCTCGCCGCCATGGTCGAGGAGGCGGACGACTTCGAGCTCGTCGCCCCCGTCACCACCTCGATCACCGCCTTCCGCTACCGCCCGGGGTCGGACGCGGTCAACCGGGCGATCCCGGGTGCGGTGCAGGCACGCGGTAACGCGTTCATCACCGGCACCCGGCTGGGCGGCCGTCATGCGCTGCGGGCGTGTTTCCTGCACCCCGACACGACCGAGCGTGACCTGGCCATCCTGCTCGACGAGATCCGCCTGGCGGCCAAGACGCTCTAGCCGAACGCAGAGACACGACAAAGTCCCGTGAATCGCCTATCCGCCCGGGTAGAGGGTCGGCTGGACCGCTCTAGCAGGAGGATTCCCATGGCGAAGACCGTGGCCGATGTAATGACGTCCCACCCCGCGACGGTTGAGGCCGACCAGCCGGTGTCCGTCGCGGCGGCGCTCATGCGCGACAACGACGCGGGCGCCGTCATCGTCAACGACAACGGGCGGATGCAGGGCATCATCACCGACCGCGACATCACCGTGCGCGTCGTCGCGGCGGACAAGGCCCCCGGGACTCCGGTACGCGAGGCCTGCAGCCCCTACGTCGAGGCCGTCGGCCCGGACACCAGCATCGACCAGGCGGTCCAGCTCATGCGCTCGCACGCCGTGCGGCGCCTGCCGGTGGTCGAGGACGGCCGCGCGGTCGGCATCGTCAGCCTCGGCGACCTCGCCCTCGAACGCGACCCCAACTCGGCGCTCGCCGACATTTCGGCCGCGGAGGGCAACCAGTAACGTTTGCCGCGTGTTCACAGTCGACGATGTACGGCAGTTCGCGCGCACGCTCCCACGCTCCTCGGAGCACCTCATCCGGGACCGGGTGAAATTCCGGGTCGGCAAGATCGTCTACGTGGCGTTCTCGCGGGACGAGACGCTGATGGGCTTCGGGTTTCCGAAGGAGGAGCGCGCGGCGCTGGTGGCGGCCGAGCCGGACAGGTTCCTCATGCCGAGGGAGTCCGACATGCGCTTCAACTGGGTGGTGGCGCGCGTGGCCGCCCTCGACGTGGCCGAGATGCGGGAGCTGGTGCTGGAGGCCTGGCGGATGTGCGTGCCGAAGAAGGTGCGCGTGGAGCAGGAGGCTCTGCAAGCCGGCCGGACGCCTTCTTAGGCAGTCGTGCCCGCAGCCGCTGCCGCAGCCAGTGCAGCGATGCTTGCCCAGCACGGTGGCCATGCCGACCAGATGGCGGTCGGCGCCCGGCCCGGCATCGGCCGCCAGCCGCAGCAGGAAGCCGGCGTGCACGGCGAGGAAGGCGTTGACCGGTTCCGGGCCGAGGTCGCGGGTCAGCGGATGCTCCTCGCTCAGCGGCTGCGGCGTCGAGCAACCGGGGCACCGGCACCTCACCGGGGAGCAGCCGGGAGACCTCGATCTCCCGGCGGTGGAACCGCGCCGTGCCAGGCGACACGAGCGAACTGGCCGCCTTGACGAACGCGCGCCTGCCGTCGGCGATGAGTGCTAGACCGTCCGGGTCGTCACAGTGCGCCAGCCGAAGGAGACCGCGCCGATCAGCAGCACCACCCCGGACAGCACGCCGCTGACGAACGGTACCCAGGCGACGGCGGCCGTCAAGGCCAGAACCAGGCCACCGGTGCCCAGCAGGGTGAGAACCACCCCGGGCACGGCGATCCCCCGGTCCTTCCAGATCGGCGCCAACGCGATGAAATGCACGCCAACCACCAAGGCCACCCACGCCACGTTGGCCTGTTCGGGACCTCCCAAGGCGGCCAGCACCCGAAGCCCGCCGAAGAGCAGGATCGCCTCGGCGGCGACGACGACCAGGTATCCGCGGCCGAACATGTTCCGCTGCGATCCCGCGGCGGGCCGCTCTCTCCGGGCGGTGGCGAACCACATGGCGATGACGCTCGCGGCCGCCAGGCAGGCGGCTGCCCGCAGAAGGTTGACGGTCACGGCGTTCAGCGGGCTCTGCGCGTTGACGACGACGAAAACCGCGCCGAAGATCGCGCCGATCAGTAATCCAGTCATTCTTTGCACGACGTCATTGAACTTCGCCCGGGATTCCGCGTGCGCGGGGGCTAGGGCGAGATCGCGGTGGGCTTGGCCCTACCTCACCGTGCCGCGCAGGTAGGCGAGCACCGCCAGCACCCGCCGGTTGTCGTCAGCGGTTTCGGGCAGCTCGAGCTTGGCGAACAGGCTGGCGACGTGCTTGCCGACAGCCGCCTCCGTGATCGACAGGGCGCGCGCGACGGCGCCGTTGGAGCGCCCCTCCGCGATCAGGGCGAGCACCTCGCGTTCGCGGGCACTCAGTCGGTGCGTCGGCTCGTCGAGCTCCCTGGCCGTCGCCCAGGTCCGCTCGAACAGGTCGATGAGAGTGGCGAGGAGACTCTGCTGCCTGATCACCAACGTGCCCGGCGCGTAGGTGAAGGGGGTCATCCGCAGGAACGCCACAGCGCGATCGAAGATGATCACCTGTTGCATCGGCTCGTCGACGACCCGGTGCAGGTCACCGGAGGCGTGCAACTGCCTGATCCGGGCCGCCTTGCGAGGGTCGTCCAGCACGCTCGCGTGGACGATCGTGCGCATCGTCATGCCACGCTCCAGGGCATCGAGCACCCTGCGCCTGCTCCTCTGCTCCTCGGAGCCCTTCTCCGTCGCGCTCAGAGGCTGCATGGCGCGCAGTTCGCCGGCCGCGGGGACGACCTGCGCGATCTGCTCCCGGACGAGCGCATCGTCATCCACCCGCTCGACGTCGACCGGGATGCCCCGTAGGTCATCCACCACCGCTTCCAGGCGATGGACAAGCTGGGCCAACGACACGCTGTCGCCCATAGGTCTCCTTCGCTGCGGGCGTCTAGGACAGACCGCGGTACAGCTCGCTCGTCAGCGTGGTGATGCGCTTGACGGAGGCGCTCCACGCGCCGCCCGCCGGGTGCGCCGTCAGCACCGCCATGACGTACCGGTCGTTCTTGCCCACCAGCCCCGTCGTATGCAGCACCGGGCGGCCGTAGTCGGGCACCCCCGAGCCGACGGCCCGCCGGGAGATCCACGAGATGGGCGCCCCGACGGCCCTGGCGTCGGAGCAGCGCGTGGGCGGGGTCGTGCCGAAGCCCGACCAGCCCTGCTTGACCGCCCACGGCCGCGGCACCGCGTCGGGGATGCCGAACGTCTGGTCGAAGCCGTCGGTCCCGCACGGCGTGGACTGCCGCAGGTGGCCGAGGATCGTGTCCCTGACCCGGCTGTCGGCCCGGTCGAGCAGGTAGCGGTAGGTCCGCACGATGTCGTACGCGCTCAGCGAGGTGTAACCCCAGAACCCGGGCTGCGAGGCGGGCGGCGGCGCGGTGTCGGACAGGCCGAGCTTGCGCGCCATGCGCACGACGATCTGCCCCTTGCCGTCGCGGTCCCAGAACGTCGAGGCCGCGTCGTCGTCGCTGGAGCGCAGCATGACCTTCAGGAGCCTGGCGTCAGCGGCGGGCACGCTCTTGCGCCGCTCCAGGTAGTCGATCGCGATGAGGATCTTGACGACCGAGGCGGAGCGGAACTTCCTGTGCGCGTTCCGGGTGGCCACGAACTTCCCGACCTGCCGGTCGAACACCAGCCACGACGCCGTGGTGCCCGGGGGGACCTTCGGAGCGGCATACGCGGGCGCGGCGAGCCCGACGACGAGGGGTACGGCTGCCGCCGCGGCGGCCAGGGGCTTGCTTCGCATTCGCCTATACCTACCAGCCCTTGACCGTCCAACGAAAACGGGTTCAAATACAGAAGAAACCAACCCGAAACGGCGGTGAACCAACATCATGTACGCCGAGGAGCGGCAGCAGGAGATCCTGCGCAGGGCGCGGGCCGCGGGCCGCGTCGACGTGGTGACGCTGGCCGCCGAGCTCGACGTGACCACCGAGACGATCCGCCGCGACCTCACGTCGCTGGAGCGGGCGGGCGTGCTGCGCCGGGTGCACGGGGGCGCGATCCCCGTGGAGCGCCTCGGGTTCGAGCCCGCGCTGGCCGCCCGCGACGAGGTCCTGACCGCCGAGAAGGAGCGCATCGCCAAGGCCGCGCTGTCCGAGCTGCCCGAGGACGGCTCCGTGATCATCGACGCGGGCACCACCACGGGCCGCCTGGTCAAGGTGCTGCCCGCCGACCGCGAGCTCACCGTCGTGGTGAACTCGCCGCCGCTGGCCACCGCGCTGGCCGCCCGCGCCAACCTGCACGTGATCATGCTGGGCGGCCGGGTGCGCGGCAAGACGCTCGCCACGGTCGACGACTGGGCGCTGCGCCCGCTGGCCGGTCTCAACGTGGACGTGGCCTTCATGGCGACCAACGGCTGCTCGCTGACCAGGGGGCTGACCACGCCCGACCCGGCGGAGGCGGCGATCAAGCGGGCCATGGTCAAGGCCGCGCAGCGCAGCGTGCTGCTGGCCGACCACACGAAGTTCACGAACACGTACCTGGCGAGGTTCGCCGAACTGGGCGAGATCGACGTGGTGATCTCCGACACCGGGCTGGACGTCGCCCTGGCCGCCGACCTCGCGGCGGCGGGCCCGGAGGTGATCAGGGCATGATCCTCACCCTGACGCTCAACCCGAGCCTCGACCGGACCATCGAGATCGCCGCGCTCGACCGCGGCACGGTCATCCGCGCCGCGGCCGCCCGCCTGGACCCCGGTGGCAAGGGCGTGAACGTCTCACGCGCGCTGCTGGCCAACGCCGTGGCGAGCCGGGCGGTGGTGCCGTTCGGCGGCGACGAGGGCAGGCAGCTCGTACGGCTCCTCGCGGCGGAGGGGCTCGACATGGTCACCGTCCCGGTGGCCGGCCCGACCAGGTCGAACGTCACGCTGGCCGAGCCGGACGGCACCATCACCAAGATCAACGAGCCGGGCACGGCGCTGTCGGCCGGCGAGCTGGACACGGTCGCCGACGCCGTGCTCGCCGCCGCCCATGAGGCCGACTGGGTGGTCGCCTCGGGCAGCCTGCCCCCGGAGGTCCCGGCCGACGTCTACGCCCGGCTGTGCCGCAGGTTCGCGGGGGCGGGTATCCACGTGGCGGTCGACACCAGCGGCGCGGCGCTCGCCAGCGCGCTCGGCGCCGCGCCCGCGCTGGTCAAGCCGAACCTCGAGGAGCTCTCCGGCGTCACCGGCATGCCCATCCGCCGCCTCGGCGACGTGGTGGAGGCCGCCGGCAAGCTGCGGGCCGCGGGCGCGCGTACCGTGCTGGCCAGCCTCGGCGCCGACGGCGCCGTGCTCGTCGAGGACCAGGGCATCTGGTACGGCGAGGCCCCCGTCACCGAGCCGCGCAGCTCCGTCGGCGCCGGCGACGCCATGCTGGCCGGTTTTCTCGCCGGCGGCGGGCACGGCCCCGGCGCGCTGGCGCGGGCGCTGGCCTGGGGCGCCGCGGCGGTCCGCCTGCCCGGCAGCCGCATGCCGGGCCCTGCCGACATCGACGCCGCCGTCATCGACCCCGCGGCCGTCACCGTCGGCCCGCCGGACCCGTCCCGCCTCCTCACCTCCGCAGGAACCCCTCTGACCCAGCACAGCGGCTGATCAACTGCTCATCCCCCCGAAGGAGCAAGTCCCATGGCCGACAGTTACACTCCCCCGGTCACCGGAACCGGTGTCAAGGCCACCATCCAGCGCATCGGCGGCCACCTGGCCGGCATGATCATGCCGAACATCGGCGCGTTCATCGCCTGGGGCCTGATCACCGCGCTCTTCATCCCGACCGGCTGGCTGCCCAACGAGACGCTCGCGAAGATGGTCAGCCCGATCATCTCGACCCTGCTCCCCATCCTCATCGCCTACACCGGCGGCCGGATGGTGCACGGGCAGCGCGGCGCGGTCGTGGGCGCGGTGGCGGTGATGGGCGTCGTGGTGGGCACGGAGGCCCCGATGTTCCTCGGCGCCATGATCATCGGCCCACTCACCGCCCTGATCCTGAAATATGTGGACAAGTTCACGGAGGAACGGACCAAGGCCGGGTTCGAGATGCTCGTGGACAACTTCTCCGCGGGCATCGTGGGCGGCGCCATGGCCGTGGTCGGGATGCTCGGCATCGGCCCGATCGTCCAGACGGTCACCACCGCCGCCGGCCACGCGGTCAGCTGGCTGATCGGCCACAACCTGCTCCCGGTCGCCTCCGTGCTGATCGAGCCCGCCAAGGTGCTGTTCCTGAACAACGCCATCAACCACGGCGTGCTCGGCCCGCTCGGCGTCGCCCAGGCGGCGGAGACGGGCAAGTCGATCCTGTTCATGCTGGAGTCGAACCCGGGGCCCGGCCTCGGCCTGCTGCTGGCGTACCTGCTGTTCGGCCCGCGCCAGCTGCGCCCGAGCGTGCCCGCCGCGATGATCATCCACTTCTTCGGCGGGATCCACGAGATCTACTTCCCGTACGTGCTCATGAAGCCCCGCCTGATCCTGGCCGTCATCGCGGGCGGCGCGGCCGGGGTGTTCACGTTCATGGTCACCGGGGCCGGCCTGGTCGCCACGCCGTCGCCCGGCAGCATCTTCGCCTACATCGCGGTCACTCCCAAGGGCGGCTGGCTCGGCTCCAGCCTGGGGATCCTCGTGGCCGCGGGCGTGTCGTTCGCCGTCGCCGCGGTCCTGCTCGGCTTCGGCAGGGGCGAGAAGAAGGACGAGCCCGAGGGCTCGCAGGAAGCCGTCACCGAACCCGGCACCGAACCCGCCACCAACTCCGCCAACAGGGAGGCCTGACCCATGGCCGGCATCGACAGCAAGGACATCCGCAAGATCATCGTGGCCTGCGACGCGGGCATGGGCAGCAGCGTGATGCTCGCCTCCACGCTGCGCAAGCAGCTCAAGTCGACCGGCGTCACCGTCGAGCACACGCCGGTGAACTCCATCCCCGACGACGCCGACGTGGTCCTGTGCCACGCCGGGCTCGCCGACCGCGCCAGGGCCGCCGCCCCCGGGAAGGTGCTGGTGCCGTTCCAGATCTTCCTCGGCGATCCCGCCGTGACCAAGCTGATCAACACCATCAAGAACGGCGGCACGGTCGATGCGTGACGGCCTGCTCGACCCGCGGGCCGTGCTGCTGCACGAGAGCGCCCCCGACCGCGCCGCGGCCATCCGCCGGTGCGGGCGGGCGCTGGTCGAGGTGAGGGCGGTCGCGGAGCCGTACGTCGAGGCGATGCTCGAGCGGGAGCGGACGATCTCCACGTACGTCGGCGAGGGCGTGGCCATCCCGCACGGGACGAACGCCTCCAAGGAGGACATCAAGCGGGACGCCATCTGCGTGGTGCGCTTCCCCGGCGGCGTCGACTGGGACGGCGAGCGGGTCACGCTCTGCGTCGGCATCGCGGCCAAGGACGACGGGCACGTGCCGCTGCTGGCGGCGCTGGCCGAGATCCTGCTCGACCCCGACCGCGCCAGGGCGCTGCGCGAGGCCACGGAGGTCTCCCAGGTGATGAAGGAGCTCGCAGCATGAAGGTCGCCAGATTCCACGCTCCCGGCGACATCAGGATCGAGGACGCGCCCGAGCCCGTCGCCGGGCCGGGCGAGCTGAAGATCCGCGTACGGAACTGCTCGACGTGCGGCACCGACGCCAAGATCCTCAAGTTCGGGCACCACCACATCAGGCCGCCCCGCGTGATGGGCCACGAGATCGCCGGCGAGGTCGTGGACACGGGCGAGCGGGTGCAGGTGATCGCCGCGATCCCGTGCGGCACGTGCCCCGAGTGCCGGCGGGGCCGCCTGACGGTCTGCCCCAACCAGGAGTCGATGGGCTACCACTACGACGGCGGCTTCGCCGAGTACATGGTGATCCCCGCCAAGGTGCTGGCAGTGAACGGCGTCAACGCCATCCCGCCCGGCGTCGGCTTCGCGGAGGCGTCGGTGGCCGAGCCCCTCGCCTGCGTGCTGAACGGCCAGTCGCTGGCACGCGTGGGCGCGGGCGACGACGTGGTGGTGATGGGCGCAGGGCCGATCGGCTGCCTGCACGTACGCCTGGCGCGGGCGCGCGGCGCCGCCCGCGTCTTCCTGGTGGACGTCAACGCGCAGCGACTGGCGATGGCCTCCGAGCTGGTACGCCCCGACGCGGCGATCGACGCCGACCCCGTCGAGCAGGTGCTCAAGCTGACCGGCGGGCGCGGCGCCGACGTGGTGATCACGGCGGCGGCCTCGGGCGCGGCGCAGGAGCAGGCGGTGCGGATGGCGGCCAGGCAGGCCCGGATCAGCTTCTTCGGCGGCCTGCCCAAGGACGATCCGCTCGTCACGCTGGACTCCAACCTCGTCCACTACCGCGAGCTGACCATCGTCGGCGCGAACGGCTCCAGCCCCGCCCACAACGCGGAGGCGCTACGGCTGGTGGCCTCCGGCGACGTGGTGGTCTCCGACCTCATCACCCACCGGCTGCCGCTGCCCCAGGTGCTCGACGGGATCGACCTCGTCAGCCGGGGCGCGGCCATCAAGGTCACAATTGAACCCTAGGAGGTGCGGGATGGCACAGCGAACGGTGGTCGTGGCCTCTGCCAGCGGCCTGCACGCCCGGCCGGCCAAGCTGTTCGTGCAGGCGGCGGCGCGGCTCGGGGTGCCGGTGACGGTGCGGCTCGGGGAGAAGACGGTGCCCGCGAAGAGCATGCTCGGGGTGCTGTCGCTGGGGGCCGTGCACGGCACGGAGGTGACGCTGGAGGCGGACGGGCCGGGGGCGGAGGAGGCGCTGGACTCGCTGGTGGCGCTGCTCGCGCGCGACCTGGACAGCGATCTGGACACGGAAGAGGCCCTCGATGCCTGAGCCCTCTGCGCCTGATCCCTCTGCGCCTGATCCCTCTGGGCCTCTCACGGGCCTCGGGGTGAGCCGGGGGCGCGCGGCCGGGCCGTTGATCCGGATGGCCGCACCTCCGACGCTGCCCCCGCCACGCCCGGTCACCGACCCCGCCGCCGAGGCGGCCGCCGTCGCCTCGGCCCTGACGGCGCTCGCCGCGGACCTCACGCGGCGCGCCGCCAGCGCCGGACACACTGCCGGGCACGCCAACGGGCACGCCGACGGGCACGCCGACGGCGCGGCCGCCGAGGCGGCGGAGATCCTCGAGGCGCTGGCCATGATCGCCGAGGATCCCATGCTCCTGGAGGACGCCGAGAGCCGGGCGCGCGACGGCATGGACGCCGCCCACGCCCTGGACGCGGCCTTCACCCAGCACCGGGAGGCCCTGGCGGCGCTCGGCGGTTACCTGGCCGAGCGGGCGGCGGACCTCGACGACCTCAGGCACCGGGCGGTGGCGTTCGCGCTGGGCCTGCCCATGCCCGGCCTGCCCGCCCCCGGCCACCCGTACGTGCTGGTGGCCGAGGACCTCTCCCCCGCCGACACCGCCGGGCTGGGCCCGGACGTCCTGGCGCTGGTCACCGAGCGGGGCGGCCCGACGAGCCACACCGCGATCCTGGCCCGGGGCCGGGGCCTTCCCGCGGTCGTGGCGTGCGCGGGGATCATGGACGTCCCCGACGGCACGGTCGTCGGCGTGGACGGCGGCACCGGCGAGGTCGCCGTCGGGCTCACCGAGGAGCAGGCGGCCGAGGTCCAGGAGGGCGACCGCGCGGAGCGGGCCAGGCTGGCGGCGGGCAGTGGCCCGGGCAGGACGAAGGACGGCCACCCGGTCAAGCTGCTGCTCAACATCGGCTCCGCCCAGGACCTGCGGCCGGACGCGGAGGGGGTCGGGCTGTTCAGGACGGAGTTCCTCTTCCTCGACCGTACGACGGCGCCGTCGTTCGAGGAGCAGGTGGCCGCGTACGCGGAGGTGTTCGCGCAGACGGAGAGCGTGATCGTGCGGACGCTCGACGCGGGCACCGACAAGCCGCTGCCGTTCCTCGGCCTGCCCGCCGAGCCGAATCCGGCCCTGGGTGTACGCGGCCTGCGTGTGGACCGCCTGCTGCCGGACGTACTGGACACCCAGCTCGACGCGATCGCCGAGGCGGCCCGCAAGACGGGCGCCGAGGCGTGGGTGATGGCGCCCATGGTCACCACCGTGGCGGAGGCGGCCGGGTTCGTGCGGCGCGCGAGAGCCCGCGGCATCGCCCGGGTGGGCGCGATGGTGGAGGTCCCGGCGGCGGCGCTGCGGGCCGGGCGGCTGCTGCGTGAGGTGGACTTCCTCAGCATCGGCACCAACGACCTGGCCCAGTACACGTTCGCCGCCGACCGCCAGCACTCCGCCCTCGCCGATCTGCTCGATCCGCGTCAGCCCGCGCTGCTGCAGCTGATCGCCATGTGCGCCGAGGCCGGGCAGGAGGCGGGCAAACCGGTCGGGGTGTGCGGGGAGGCGGCCGGCGACCCGCTGCTCGCGCCCCTGCTGGTGGGGCTCGGTGTGACGAGCCTGTCCATGGCCCCCGTGTGCGTGCCCGCCGTACGGGAGACGCTGGCGGGGCTGACCCTGGCGGAGTGCCGCGACCGCGCCGTGGCGGCCCTGTCCTGACCACGCCGGCGCGGCCCTGTCACCCGGATCACTCCGCCAACCGGTAGTACACCGTGACGGGGTACGGATCTGGAGGACACGATGGCGGATGGGTTCGCCGAATATGTCGGGCAACGACACGAGCGGTTGTGCCGTACGGCGTACCTGCTGACCCGGGACTGGCAGGCGGCCGAGGACCTGGTGCAGACGGCGCTGGTCAAAGCATGGACGGCGTGGCGCAGGATCGAGGCCGACCCCGATCCGTACGTGTACCGGATCCTCGTCAACACGCACGCCTCCTGGTGGCGGCGGCGCTGGCGGGGCGAGGTGCCGACCGAGGCGCTGCCTGAAGGCCCGGCCGAGCCGGACTTCGAGACGGACGTCGCCCGGCGCTCGGCCCTCTGGGCGGCGGTCGGCGGCCTGCCGGCCCGGCAACGCGCGGCGCTCGTCCTGCGCTACTTCGACGATCTGACCCCGGAGCAGGTGGCCGACGTGCTCGGATGCTCGGCCGGCAGTGTGAAGAAACAGCTGAGCAGGGCGCTGGCGCGGCTTCGCGTGGATCCTGCGCTGGACGACCTGAAGCTGGAGGCGCTCCGATGACCCAGTACACCGAGGACGACCTGCGTGCGGTGTTCGCCGAGAACAGCGTCCGCGAGGACGGGCCGGCTCCCCTGGTGCGCGAGATCAGGCGACGGGGAACCAGGACGCGCCTGCGCCGGCGGGTGGCGGCGGGTGCGGCTGTGGCGGCGGCTGCCGCGGCGGTCGTCTCTCTGGCCGGAGCACCGTGGCCCGGCGGGAACCACGGCGAGCCGGCCACGGGCGTCACGGCGCACTTCCTGAAAGGGGTCGAACTGCCGCAGACCGTGGAGAGCATGTACGGGCCGGTGTCGTTGATCTCCGGTCAGTCTTATCAGTCGGTGGGGGAAAGGGTACGGGTCACATTCCGGCCGACCAGCGTCCACACGGGGATCGCGATCCGGTGCGCCAACCCGAAGTCGTGGGTGCTGATCCGGGACGTGAAGGGCACGTGGCACGATCTCACCCCGTGTGCACGGCTGGGCCAGGGTCTCGAAGTCCAGTTCAGGGAGGAGGGCGTGACACCGGACTGGCTGCGGGCACCGCAGGATCTCGAGGTCTGGGTCTTCCCCGCCGACGCACCGATCGGCTCGGCCGGGCTGGCTGACAAGTGCGCCCTCGCCGACCGGCGGGCGGGGAAGTGCGACGGACCGTGGGATCGCGAGGCGATCACCGCGATGCCGGAGCGCCTGGCGGCCGAGACCGGCCCCCAGCGGGGCCTCTGGTCGGTCGGAATCTACGACCAGGAGCCGCGCCCCGGCCCGGGCGGTGCGTGATGCGTCGCTCCGTGTCTACGTGCGGGCCGACGATGCAGGGGAGGAGCAGCACCTGGTCGTCGTGTTCCCGGGTGCGTCGAGGAAGCGGCTCAAGAGGACGTGGCGCCCCAGGCGATCGCCGCCTTCATCCCCTTCGCCCAGGGGCGCATCGCCCTGCTCGGGACCTGCTTCATCGCCGCCGCCCTACTGTTCGGCCTCGTCGAGTTCGGATTGAGCCGCCGGCCGGCGGGCCTCATGCTCGGGACGGGCTTCCTGAGCGCCGCCTACATGGCCGCGATGCCGGTCGTCTACGTCCTGAACCCGGTCACCGGCTACGACGAGCAGTTTCCCGCCCCGTCGGGCGGATACGCCACGATGCCCTTCGACATGGGCGCGCTGTCGCCGCCGTGGTACCTGCCGCTGCTCGGCTCGGTCCTCGCCGCCGCCGCGATCGCTCAACTCCTCGCCGTGCGCGGCATCGCGCGCCGGGACGCGGTCCTTCCGCTTTCCCCCTGGAGCGCGTGGCTCCTCCTGCTCCCGTTGGCGTTCCTCCTGGCCTTCGCCGTCGTGCCGGCCGCCGGTCTGGCCCTGCACGGGGATCCTCCTGCGCAGGCACGGCCTTCGCCCGCGCTCCCTGCTGATCGTCGGCGTCTTCACGGTCGTCTACCTGTTGACGCTGCTCCTCGTGGAATTGGGCAACCTGCAGATGTACAGCAACGAGCAGTCAGGTTTCTCTGAGCACCTCCCCGGCTGGCGGGAGGAGGTCACCACCGGCATCCTCGCCGCCGCCGCCCTCATCCAACTCGCCGCCCTTCCACTGCTGGCCCGGCACGGGAGAACCCAGATGATCGGTGCCGGGCCTGACGGGTGAAGCCTGCAGTGCCCAGATGGTGTGATCGAGCTGGACCTCTACGCTACCGCCGTGGACTCGCCGGGAAGCCGCTGACCAGACTGCGCTGCTGCCCGCCTGATCACCGCCACCACTGCTGGTTCCACGGGCCGCAGTCCCACAGCTGAACGATCCCGCCGTTGCCGCCCGTGTTCGTGTCGGCGTCCAGGCATCGCTGGAAACGCACGTTGTACACGGAGCCGTCGTCGCGGAGAACCCACTGCTGCTGGTTCCACGGGCCGCAGTCCCAGAGTTGGACCTTGCCGCCGTTCCCGCCGGTATTGGTGTCCGCGTCCAGGCAGCGCTGGAAACGCATGTTGTAGAGGGAGCCGTCCGCACGGACTTCCCAGTCCTGCTGGTTCCAGGGGCCGCAGTCCCACAATTGGACCTTGCCGCCGTTCCCGCCGGTATTGGTGTCCGCGTCCAGGCACCGCTGGAAACGCACGTTGTAGAAGTGCCGGACGGACTGCGCCGCCGTGGCAGCGGGCTTCGCGGGCTGCGCGGACGCGGTGCCGGTACCGGCGAGGAGCAGCGTCAGCACTGTGCTGAATGTACGAGTCGCCAGTTTCATGCCATTTCCCCTTTGAATGGAATGGTGGAAGTCGAATGACGCAAACCACATATTGGCCCGCGCGGATCTCTCCACCAATCCCGATAATTAGGGGGTCCGTAACGGCTCACTCGCCGTTATTCTTATGACCGCCGCGAACAGCTCCGGCACCGCTTCAGAAGCTGACCGCCTCACGTCAAACTGCTCAAGGCAACTGGCTACAGGCCCTTCAGGTGCAGGGCGAGCTGGGTGCGGTCGCGCAGACCCAGTTTGCGCAGCGCGCTTGAGACGTGGTTCTTCACCGTCCCCTCGGTGATGAACAGCTGGGTGGCGATCTCCCGGTTGGTGGCGCCGGCTGCCACCAGCCGGGCTACTTCGAGCTCCCGGGCCGATAGCAGTTCCTGACCGGGGAATGCGCCGTGCACCGGTTCCCGTCGTAGGTTGGCGACCAGCCGAGCGGCGGCTGGGCTGCTCAGCACGATCTCGCCGCGGCTCGCCCGGAGGATCGCCGCGACCAGTTCGTCGGGGGAGCAGTCTTTGAGCAGGTAGCCGACGGCACCGCCGCGCAGCGCTCCGAAGATGTACTCGTCCTCGTCGAAGGTGCTGAGCACGATCGCCGCCACCGAGGGATGCTCGACGGTCAGGCGGTGGATCAGCGCCACGCCGTCCATCCGCGGCATCCGGGCGTCCACAAGGGCCACGTCGGGGCGGATCTCACCCACCGCCGCCAGCGCGGCCACTCCGTCCGCGGCCTCGCCCACGATCTCGATGCTCTCTTCGATCGCCAGCAGCTTGCGCAGCCCCTGCCGCATCAGTTCCTGATCGTCGACCAGCAGCACCCGGACCGCCCTCACGACGGCAGCTCTGCGCGCAGCTCGAAGCCCTTTTCCGCGTTGCCGCTGGTGAGAGTACCGCCCAGCGCTTTGACCCGCTCGGCCAGCGAGCTCAACCCGAACCCGTGGCCATGGTCACGGCCGTAGCCCTTGCCATCGTCGGCGACCACGAGCACCACCCTCCCCTTCTCGAACATCAGCGTGCCGCGTACGGAGTCGGCTTCGGCGTGCCGGAGGGCGTTGGTGAGCCCTTCCTGCAACACACGGTAGAGCACCAGCTCGGCGTCGGGCTCCAGCCGGCGTTCGGTCCCTGTCACCTCGAAGGTGACCCTGAAGCCGGTGCCGGCGAAGGAGTCTGCCAGCTGCTGAAGCGCGGCACTGCCCAGGTGACCGTTGAGGGCGAGCGGGCGCAGCGCGCGCACCCACCGGCGGGCGTCGCCCAGCGCCGCTACGGTGAGCTCCTTGGCCTGGCGCACTTCCTCCCATGCGGCTGCGGGCAGGCGGTCGCGGAAGCGCTCGGCGTTCTCCAGCCCCACCTTGATCACGGTCAGGTGGTGGCCGATCGAGTCGTGCATCTCCGCCGCCATCCTGGCGCGCTCCTCGGCGACGGTCAGCTCCCGCACCCGCTCGGCGAGTCGCCGGGCCCGCAGCACCGCCGAGGCCATGCCCATGGAGAAGGTGGCCAGCACCGCGACCACTGTCGTCTCGGCCAGCACCTGGACGATCGACCTGCCATAGAACAGGGGCACAACAACGATCATGATCACACCGAACGCGGCAAGGATGGCGGTGGCGACCCGCATGCCGTACACGAAGGCGAGGTTGGCCACGCCGATGAGCAGCAGGGGCATGTGCGTGCCGATCGCCCCGGTGAGCCCCAGCACGAACGTGCCCGCCAGGAAAACGGGCGCCACCAGGCCACGACCACGGCCGGGCCGCCACGGCATCACCAGCCACAGCCCGCACAGCAGCACGACGTCAGAGAAGAACAGGATCCGGTCCCGCGCATCGCCGGGCATCGCCAGGTTGGCCACGACCGTGGCGCCGAGCACCAGCCAGAACACCACGGTGAGGAGAACCGGACGATCGGGATCACGTAACCGCGCCATGCGACAAACCTACGATCCCGCCGAGCACCTGTGATCCCACCCAAGTCACCATGACGTTGGTCATGGTGATCTCTATCTCCGGCCCGATGCGCGCCGTACCCGCGCGTTCATAGCGTTCCCGGCGTGAAAACCTTCTGGTCCGTCCTCCTCGCCATGGTCGTCATGCTCGTTCAGGCCATCGGCGGCTCCCTCCCCGCGTCACTGCTCCTCGACCGGGCGAACCCGCTGCGAGAACCTCTCGGCACGCTCAGCGTCACGCTCACCGCGCTCCTACTGGTCTACCTCATCCGCCGCTTCCTCTACGGGCGGCCGTGGGCGGCG
Organism: Nonomuraea helvata; assembly: GCF_039535785.1. Taxonomy (NCBI): domain Bacteria; kingdom Bacillati; phylum Actinomycetota; class Actinomycetes; order Streptosporangiales; family Streptosporangiaceae; genus Nonomuraea; species Nonomuraea helvata. Next base: position 29,706 of record NZ_BAAAXV010000012.1, on the reverse strand, counting down.
CTGGGCTGGCGCAACCCCTCACGCGTCCTGCTGGGCGTGCTCGCGGGCGCCGTGCCCGTGCTCGCCGCCAAGGGGCTCTCCCTCGCCGTGGGAGAGTCCACCTGGGTGTCGGCCGACCCTTCCCTTTATGCCGGGGTGCCGCTGGTCGCCGTCGTCATCCTGCTCGGCCAGGCCTTCCCGGAGGAACTGCTCTGGCGCGGCCACCTCTTCGACACCTTGTCGGGACGGCTGTCGCCACGAACGGTCATGATCATCCTCTCTGTCGGATTCGGCGCCATGCACATCATCTCCGGAGGCGGAGGGAACACCGTCACGGAAAGGCTGCTCTACGTGGTCATGGCCACGGCGCTCGGCTTCTCATGCACGGCGGCGCGGGTACGCGGCGGCGGGCTCTGGATGGCGGTCGGCGTGCACCTGGGCTTCCACCTGGGCCTGCGCGTGCTGCCCGTCCAACCGGCCCACCTCGGCGTCCTGCTCATCCTGATGGCCATCACGCTCACGCTGGCAGGAGCCGCACTGCTCAGAGGCCACCTCGGAGGCCACGGGCTGATCTCACCCGACCCGCAGGCAAGCAAAGGGGTGGCGGCCTGACAGGAGCCGGGCCTCCGGATCCAGGCCCCCTCCTCCCCAGGAGGAGGGGCGGCCTCCGTGCGGCGCCGCAGCCTCGCCGGGTCCTTCGGATGGTGTCGTGGACGTCAGCCGACCGGTTCCGGGGCGGTGGCACGGAACACGAGGTGGTCGCCCTCGACGTCCACCGTGACCGTGCCGCCTTCCGTGACCTCGCCGGTCAGCAGCATCGTGGACAGCCGGTTGTCCACTTCCCGCTGCACGGTACGGCGCAGCGGCCGGGCGCCGAACTCGGGCTGGTAGCCCCGCTCGGCCAGCCAGTCCTTGGCCGCCTCCGTGACCTCCAGCATGACCGCCTGGCCGCGCAGGCGCTGCCGGGTGCGTTCCAGCATCAGGTCCACGATCTGGCGGAGCTGGTCGCGTTCCAGCCGCTGGAAGACGATCGTCTCGTCGATGCGGTTGAGCAGCTCCGGCCGGAGCGAGTGCCGCAGCACGTCCGTGAGCCGGTCCTCGAGCTCCTTGGCGGGGCCGGACCACTCCAGGATGAGCTGGGCGCCGATGTTGCTCGTCATGATCACGATCGTGTTGGTGAAGTCCACCGTGCGGCCCTGGCCGTCGGTGAGCCGGCCGTCGTCGAGCATCTGCAGCAGGATGTTCATGACGTCCGGGTGGGCCTTCTCGATCTCGTCCAGGAGGATCACGCCGTGCGGGCGGCGGCGGACGGCCTCGGTGAGCTGGCCCGCCTCCTCGTACCCGACATATCCGGGCGGCGCGCCGATGAGCCGGGAGACCGTGTGCCGCTCCTGGAACTCGCTCATGTCGATCCGGACCATGTGCTCCTCGCCGCCGAACAGCGCCGCGGCGAGCGCCCTGGCCAGCTCCGTCTTGCCGACGCCGGTCGGGCCGAGGAACAGGAAGCTGCCGATCGGGCGGCCCGGGTCCTTCAGCCCCGCCCTGGCCCTGCGTACGGCCTCCGCGATGGCGGTGACGGCCTCGTCCTGGCCGATCACGCGCTCGTGCAGGTGCTCCTCCAGGCGCATCAGGCGCTCGCGCTCCTGCTGGGTGAGCTGGGTGACCGGGATGCCGGTACGGCGGGAGACGACCTCGGCGATGTCCTCCACCGTGACCAGGGGCACGGAGTCCGTCCCCTGCCTGGCGCGCTCCAGCTCCGGCCTGATCTTGTCGATCTGCGTCGTGAGCTCCTTGGCGCGGTCGAAGTTGTCGGAGGAGATGGCCTGGTCCTTGTCGCGGCGCAGCGCGTCGAGCCGTTCCTCCAGCTCGCGGACGTCCGCGCCGGGCGTGCGCGAGCGCAGGCGCACGCGGGCGGCGGCCTGGTCCATGAGGTCGATGGCCTTGTCGGGCAGGAACCGGTCGGCGATGTAGCGGTCGGACAGGGTCGCGGCCGCGTCCAGGGCCTCGTCGGTGATGCGCACCTGGTGGTGCGCCTCGTACGCGTCCCGCAGCCCGGCCAGGATCTCGACCGTCTCCTCCACGGTCGGCTCGGCCACCAGGATGGGCTGGAAGCGGCGCTCGAGCGCGGCGTCCTTCTCGATGTTCTTGCGGTACTCGTCGATCGTGGTGGCCGCGATGACGTGCAGCTCGCCGCGGGCCAGGGCGGGCTTGAGGATGTTGGCCGCGTCCATGGCGCCCTCGGCGGCGCCCGCGCCGACCAGGTTGTGCACCTCGTCGATGAAGACGATGACCTCGTCGGAGTGGGCGCGCACCTCGTCGATGACCTTCTTGATGCGCTCCTCGAACTCGCCCCGGTACTTCGTCCCTGCCACCATCCCGGTCAGGTCGAGGCCGACGACGCGCCGGTCCTTCAGCGGGTCGGGGACGCTGCCGTTCACGATGCGCTGGGCGATGCCCTCGACGATCGCGGTCTTGCCGACGCCGGGCTCGCCGATCAGGCACGGGTTGTTCTTGGTACGGCGCGACAGCACCTCGATGGCCTGCTCGATCTCGTCCTCGCGGCCGACGACCGGGTCGATCCGGCCCTGCCTGGCCTCTTCCGTGATGTCCCGGCCGTACTCGTCGAGCGTCGGCGTGTCGCTCGCCCGGCGGCGGTCCTCCCCCGCCGCGGCGCCACGCGCCATGTGCGGGCCGGCCAGCATGGCATCCTGCAGCTCGTTCGCGGAGACGCCCTGCTCCCGCAGGATGCGGGCGGCGCCGGAGTCGGGGTTGGCGGCGACGGCGAGCAGCAGGTGCTCGGGCCCGATGTACGACGACCGCAGGGCGCGGGCGATCCGCTGGGCGTCCAGGACGGCCCTCTTGGCCGCCGGCGAGAGCGTCGTGGGCGGCTCCCCGGCCTGGCCAGGCCCGCCCAGGTCGTCGATGCGGTCGCGCAGCCTGCCCACGTCCACACCCGCCGTACCCAGTATCGAGCGGACCGCGTCGTCCTCGGTCAACGCGTCGAGAATGTCCAGGACATCAAGATCGGGCGCGCCACGTTCACCCGCCGCGTCCAGGCCCCGGCGCAGGACCTCCCTCGCCGAGGCGGACAGCAGCCTGCCCACGTCCACGCGCTGCACGCCGGGCCGGGCCGGCGGCCAGGACTCCATGCCGCCGAACACCCGGCCCGTGAGCTCTTCGAACCCTCTGAACGGGTCCCCGCCGAAGAATGACATCGAAGTCCCCCCTCACTTCAGGGGACCCCTACCGCCGATGCCGGAAGCCACACCCCCAGAATCGGCAAAGCATCAGGTCAGGGACGCCTGCGGAGGTTCGCGTCGGCGAGCTGCGGCGGCTGCCACCCTCGGTCGGCGGGGTTGATCGTGACGCCGGGCGGGACGATCTCGTCGATGCGGTCGAGCACGTCGTCCGACAGGCGCACCTCCGCGGCCGTCAGCTGGCCCTCCAGGTGCTCCATGGTGCGCGGCCCGATGATGGCGGAGGTCACCCCCGGATGCCTGATCGTGAACGCGATCGCCAGCTCGACCAGCGTGACGCCGGCCTCCTCGGCCAGCACGGCGAGCTGCTCCACCGCTTCCGGTTTGCGCTGGTTGATCTCCTACGCATGCCAGTGCCGGTCGGGCAGCTGGCCGTGCTGCCCGACGCGTCGGCGGCGTCCTGCCCCTTGCGTTGACGTGCTCTTCGGCATGAATGCCGACGATTCAGCCCGTGCTGCACAGATGCAGCACCTCTGCGGCTTCCTGCTTCACCGAGCTGAGCCACCGGAGTGGTCTTACCAGCTCTCCACAGGCTTTCGAACCTCGAGAGGCGCCGTTCCCGCCCGTCCGGCGGTACCCAACGCGAACACGCTACCAGGCCAGGCTCTCCTTGACAGCCGATCGGCGGACCTTGCCCTGGCGTACGAGGTCGGTGAGCGCGCCGAGGGTCTCCTCGATGTCGGTGTCCGGGTCGGGCCGGTGGATCTGGTAGAGGTCGATCCAGTCGGTGCCGAGGCGGCGCAGGCTGTTCTCGACCTCCTGGATGATCCAGCGGCGGGAGTTGCCCCGCTGGTTGGGGCCCTCCCCCATGGCGCCGTGCACCTTGGTGGCCAGCACCACGTCGTCGCGCTTGCCCGACTTGGCCAGCGCCTGGCCGACGAACTCCTCCGACACGCCCTGGGAGTAGACGTCGGCGGTGTCGATGAAGTTGATGCCGGCGTCGAGCGCACGATCGATGATCTTGGCGGACTGGCCGGGGTCGGACTCGCCCCATCCGCCGAACATCATCGCCCCCAGGCAGAGCGGGCTTACCTTGAGTCCGGTACGTCCAAGTACGCGATATTCAGTCACACGTATCACTCTGTCGCAACAAGGTCGATGATGGGAGTTTCGCCAGAAACGAGTTCCAGGGTCCGGCGGGCCGTACCCGGCGCTTCGAGCAGGGCCATGATGACGGCGGCCACGTCGTCACGCGGCACCGCGCCCGGCGGGACCTCGGGTGCCAGCCGGACCAGCCCCGTGCCGGGCTCGTCGGTCAGCCGTCCGGGCCGCCGCTGGTCGCGTATTCTCGCGGGGACTTCGTCACCACGGTTGCTCTCCGTGCAGAGACGGCGCGCAGGTCCTCCTCAGCCTCGGTCTTGGCCCTGATGTACGCGGCCCACACCTCGTCGCCACCCCTGGGCGGCTTGCCCGCGCCCATGGACGAGATCTGGATGAACCTCCGCACTCCCGCACGTTCCGCCGCGTCGGCCATCAGCGCGGACGCGGCGCGGTCCACGGTGTCCTTGCGCGCCGCCCCGCTGCCCGGCCCGGCACCGGCCGCGAAGATCACGGCGTCGGCGCCCGCCACGATCGCCGCCACCTCGTCGAGGGTCGCCCGCTCCAGGTCGCACACGACGGCCTCGGCGCCGGTGGCCTCGACGTCGGCGACATGGGCGGGATTGCGGACGATGCCGACCGCGCCTGATTTGAGGCGTCCGGCCAGCTTGAGCGCGATTTTCCCGTGCCCACCCGCGATGATGATCCGCATAGTCGCCCATGGTGTCATGGACCCATGAGCGAGTTCCCTGAGGCCCCGACCCCCGCGTTCCTCTTCGACCTGGACGGCACCCTGATCGACAGCGTCTACCAGCACGTGATCGCGTGGCGGCAGGCACTGTCGAGCATGGGGATCGATCTGTCGGTGTGGCGCATCCACCGGCGCATCGGCATGAGCGGCGGCCTGTTCGTCAGCGCGCTGCTGCGCGAGACCGGGCTGAAGCTGACGCGGGAGCAGATCGACACGTTGCAGACCACGCACATGGAGGCCTACGAGCAGCAGGTCCACTCCGTGCGGCCGCTGCCGGGCGCGGCCGAGCTGCTGTCGGAGCTGACCTCGCGCGGCGTGCCGTGGGCCATCGCCACCAGCGGGTACGCCCGCACGGCGCGGCTGGCCCTGGGCATGCTGGGACTGCCGGAGGACACCCCCATGATCACCCGCGACATGGTGCGCAGGGCGAAGCCGGACCCCGACCTGTTCCTGGCCGGGGCGGCGCTGGTGCGCGTGGATCCCGCGCATGCCATGGTGGTGGGCGACAGCGTCTGGGACCTGCTCGCCGCCCGCCGGGCCGGCGCGCTGGGCATCGGGCTGCAGTCCGGTGGGTACGGCAGGGACGAGCTCGAACGTGCGGGGGCGTTCAGGGTCTACGCCGATCCGGCTGACATGCTGGACAGGCTGGACGAACTGGGTGTACGGCAGAGCGACTGATCCTGGAATATCCCGCGGAACCACCGGGCTTGCCCATGCGTATCCCCCACAAAGGAGCTTGAGATGGACATGGCAGACATCGGCGTCACCGGCCTGGCCACCATGGGACGCAACCTGGCCCGGAATCTGGCCAGGCACGGATACGCCGTGGCCGTGCACAACCGGACATACGGCCGCACCCAGCAGTTGGTCAAGGAGTTCGGCGGCGAGGGCACGTTCGTGCCGTCCGAGGAGATGGCCGCGTTCGTGGCGTCGCTGAAGCGGCCGCGGCGCGCGATCATCATGGTGAAGGCGGGGGCCGGCACCGACGCGGTGATCGACCAGCTCGCCGACCTGATGGAGCCGGGCGACATGATCGTCGACGGCGGCAACGCGCACTTCGAGGACACCCGGCGGCGCGAGGCGGCGCTGCGCGAGCGCGGCCTGCACTTCGTCGGCACCGGCATCTCGGGCGGCGAGGAAGGCGCGCTGAACGGGCCCAGCATCATGCCCGGCGGCTCCAAGGAGTCGTGGGAGGCGCTCGGGCCGATCCTCCAGGACATCGCGGCCAAGGTGGACGGGGTGCCGTGCTCGGTGCACGTCGGCCCTGACGGTGCCGGACATTTCGTGAAAATGGTCCACAACGGCATCGAATATTCGGACATGCAGCTCATCGCCGAGTCGTACGACCTGCTGCGCCAGGCCCTGGGCGCGACGCCGGCCGAGCTGGCCGAGGTGTTCCGCGAGTGGAACCGGGGTGACCTCGACTCGTACCTGATCGAGATCACCGCCGAGGTGCTCGACCAGGTGGACGCCGAGACCGGCAAGCCGTTCGTGGACGTCGTGGTGGACCAGGCCGAGCAGAAGGGCACCGGCCGCTGGACCGTGCAGAGCGCGCTCGATCTGGGCGTGCCGGTGACGGGCATCGCCGAGGCCGTCTTCGCCCGCGCCCTGTCCGGCCACCCTGAGCAGCGCGCCGCCGCCGCGTCCCTGCAGGGGCCCAGCCTTTCCGGCGTCGGCGGGCATGAGCTGGTGGAGGACGTGCGGCAGGCCCTGTACGCCTCCAAGATCGTCGCGTACGCCCAGGGCTTCGACCAGATGTCCGCCGCCTCCCGCGAGTACGGCTGGGACCTGGACCTGGGAGCGATGGCCACGATCTGGCGCGGCGGCTGCATCATCCGCGCCAAGTTCCTGGACCGGATCCGGGCCGCGTACGACGCCAACCCGGCCCTGCCGACGCTGCTGGCGGACCCGACGTTCGCGGCCGCCCTGGACGTGGCGCAGGAGTCGTGGCGGCGCGTGGTGACGACCGCGGTCCAGATCGGCGTGCCCACGCCCGGCTTCTCCTCGGCCCTGGCCTACTACGACGGCCTGCGCCGCGACCGCCTCCCGGCGGCGCTGGTGCAGGGGCTGCGCGACTTCTTCGGAGCGCACACGTACCACCGGGTGGACAAGGAGGGCGCCTTCCACACGGACTGGTCCGGCGACCGCACGGAACGCCAGGCGTAACCGGACCGGCCTCGCAAAACCTGGGGAGCTGGGCACCGTCGGCGCACTTCACGACGGCGCCCGGCCCCGCCTCCACATGTAGCGCGCACGCACCCGGCCCCCGACCAGGCACGATGACTCTCCCATGCCTTCGCTCACATGCGAGTGCCAAGGGGAGCACGAGCTCAAGCCGGAGCCTCTGAAAAGCAACGTTCGCCCCCTTGATGGCCACCTCGCGGGGCCCCGAAGGCAAGCCGGATGGACAGGCAGGGCGCTCAGGCCTCGGTGCGGGCGCGACCGTGGTCGGCCGCGTACGCGGCGAACACCTCCGCGGGGGTTCCAGCCGTGTGGAGGAAACGCTGGTCAAGGATGGTGGCGAGGTCCTCCAACGCCCCAGCGAGCAGGGTGGCCGTCAGGCGCACCTCTGCCCGTCGGGCTGCCTGCCCGAGCTGGGCGAGGTGAGCGGCATAGCCGATCGTGGCCGCCAGGGACGAGTGGTCATCACCGTCATGGAAGTAGTAGGCCTCGGCGTACTGGGTGAAGTCGATGCGGACATGTGCCACCTCGGTGGCCAGGCTTTCCAGCAATGACGCACCTGCAGCGCAGTCGAGCTGCCGCACCGACGGGTCCGAGCGGTGCAGCAGCGCCAGCCGGATCGCGAGCACCCGTCGGCGGGTCAGCGTCGGATAGATCTCCAGCACCCAGGAGACGGTGGCCGTCAGGAGGACGAAGCCCATGAGAGCTTCCAGGGGCGAGACCAGGCGGAGCCAGCCTGCGGCAGGCACGATGTCCCCGAGCCCGAGGGTGGCGACCATGACGAGCGACAGGTAGAGGGAGTCGAGCAGTTCCGGCTCCTGCGACAGTCCGGAACCGGGTGCGAAGACGAACGCCTCCGGCATGTGGGGCCAGTAGACGATGGCCCAGCCCAGGATGATGGTGACGGCCCACATGCCGACCACCGTCACCATGGCGAGGGGACCGACGAGCCCCACCACCCGCCTGCGCGCTCGGAGATGCCGGGCCAGTTTCCACAACGCCGCCATGACGAGCCGGCTCAGGCCTCCATGGCGGGTCGGGTGCCAGAGCGTGTGGAACAGGTCTCGTAGGGCGGCCATGATGAGCGCGGCTCCGAGCAGGGAGACCAACCACTCCATTCATCTCTCCCGCAGTGACCGTCCTGTGGAGCGGCGGGGCGGCCCGTGCGACCAAGGCCGGGTGATCTGCCACCCGAGTCCGGGCCGCGCTTGGAGCCTAGGCTGCAAGCAGCGCTGGTGAGCGCAGACTCGCCGTATCTGAGGTGCAGCCAGGCTGCAATGATGAGGGAATGAGTAACTGTCGGTGACGGTTTGTGATCGCCCGCGCGGGCTCAATACTTAGCCTTTGCGCTAACCGTTCGGGGCCACCATACTTAGCCGCATGGCACAGTATCCGGCGCAGCTCGACGGGGTCTTCGTCGCCCTCGCCGACCCGACCCGGCGCGCCGTCGTCCGGCGCCTCGGCCACGGGCCCACGAGCGTCGGCGACCTCGCCCGCGAGTTCCCGATGACCCTCCCCTCGTTCATGAAGCATGTGCGGACGCTCGAATCGAACGGGCTCATCCGCACGGTCAAGTCCGGCCGGGTGCGCACCTGCGTGCTCAATCGCGAGCGGCTCGCCTTGGTCGACGATTGGCTCGCCGAGCAGCGCCGCATCTGGAACGAGCGCACCGACCGCCTCGAACAGTTCGTCACCGACCCAGAGGAGAACAGGCAGTGAATCCCGATCTCGACCTTGCTCTGGAGCGGATCATCCACGCCCCGCGCGCGACCGTATGGAGAGCCTGGACGGACCCGTCCCGGCTTGAGCAGTGGTGGGTCCCGGCTCCGTCCCGCTGCCGGGTGGACCGCCTGGACCTGCGGCCCGGCGGGGCGTTCGTGACCCGGCTGAGCGACGACGGGGCCGAGTTCGTCCCGCACCTGGACGCGTGCTTTCTCGCCGTGGACGAGCTTGAGCGGATCGTGTTCACCAACGCGATCGACAGCACGTGGCGTCCCGCGAGCCCCGCCCCGGTCGCGATGACCGCCACGATCACGTTGAACGATCACCCGGACGGCACGGACTACCGGATTGTCGTCCGGCACGGCGACCCGGAGGCCCGCGCTCATCACGAGAAGCTCGGCTTCGCCGACGGCTGGGGGACGGTCACCGCCCAGCTGGCCGCACGCACCGAAGGCAGGCAATGAAGATCACTCTCACCGAGTTCGTCACGCTCGACGGGGTCAGTCAGGGCCCCGGCTCGCCGGGAGAGGACACCAGCGACGGATTCACCCGTGGCGGCTGGCTCGTCCCCCACATGGACCGGACTTTCGTCCAGCGCGCCTCCGAATGGCTCGACCTCGCCGACGGCCTGCTGCTCGGACGGCGGACCTACGAGGCGTTCGCACGCGACTGGCCGAAGATCACCGACCCGGCCGACCCGTTCACCGAGCGCATGAACACCCTGCCGAAATACGTCGCGACGAACACCCTCACCGAAGGAACCTGGCACCCCACGACCGTCCTCAAGGGCGACCCGGTCCATGCGGTCACCGAACTCAAGGCACAGCCAGGCCGGGAACTCCAGATCCACGGCAGCGCCCGCCTCGGCGACTCCCTGCTGTCGGCGGGCCTGATCGACATGATCCGCCTCGCGGTCGCCCCCGCCGTCCTCCGGACCGGCCGGCGGCTGCTGACCGGCGCGGGCGCCCCGTCCGGCCTCCACCTGCTCCGCCACGAAGCCACGCCAAACGGCCTGCTGCTCCTGGAATACGAGGTGACCGGCCAAGCACGCCAAGGCGAATACGAGGGCCTCACCGCCTTCGCGTGCGGGCCGGCGTGTCAGTCGAGCGTGTAAGCGCGGCGAACGAACTCGGCCCCTGCTCATCCGCATGCGCGAGGTCACCCACGCCGGGATCGGCCGGCTACGCACCGGCGCATTTCGCCCGTGACAAGCGCCGAGGCCCCCGCAATCACCCCCATCTCAGTCTGAGAAGACAGCGCGGCTCAGGGGCGTTTCACCCGCGCCGCGGCGGCGAAGGCGAACTGCTCGATGGTGTCCGCAGGTGTCCGGACGATCAGCTCGCGTAGGTCGGAGTGCCAGCACGCCAGGCGGGACACGACCAGCTCGCGCAGCTGCTTCCCGCGCGCACCGCGTCACTCCGGGGCCATGGAACGGCGGCGTCACGGCGGAGTAGCGATCAGCCCGGTCTCGGCGATGAACCCGTCAACGCATTCTTCACTCGGCTCGGCCGGCCAGCGAGAAGTAGGCCTCCTCTTCTTGCGCGAAGTGCAGGGTCAGGACGGCGTGCAGCCCATACAGGCACGCCCGGAGATCGTCGATCTGTTCCGGCTTGGGCCCGTCCCCTCCAGCGAGTTCGACGTGCCGAGCCAATCTGGCCGCGAGCCTGGTGATCTCGGCGTGTGCCCTGCTCATGGTCACGGTCGCCTCGGGGTCGCCGAGCAGCCTGCTCAGCGCCGGGTACAGGCGCTGCTCCTCGGCCTGCTCGTGCGGCAGGATCTCACCGGTCAGCACGTCGTGGACGTGCCGCAGCAGGGGCAGCGTGGTCGACGCGGGCCGATCGAGTGCGTCGGCGGCCTCGCGGAGCAGGTCCAGCGCGGGACGCAGCGCGGCATGCTCGCGATCGAAGCGGTGCAGCAGGGCATCGGTGGGGGCGTCCACGTGCAGGCGGGTTCCTCTCGCCGGGCGCAGGGCGCGCAGCGCGTTGAGGATCACCGCGACATCGATGCCCTCCTGCAGAAGCGCGCCGGCGGCCGGCGGAAGGCCGCCCAGAGCCGCCACGAACATCGCGACCAGCGACAGTCCCATGCCGACCCCCGCGCTCTGCACCGCGATGCGCCGGGCACGGCGGGCCACGTCCATGGCATCGGCCAGCCGGTCGAGCCGGTCGGTGGTCAGCACCACGTCGGCCGCCTGAGTGGAGGCCGCCGACCCGTGCGCGCCCATGGCCACCCCGACCTGGGCGGCGGCCAGGGCCGGTGCGTCGTTGATGCCGTCGCCGACCATCACGGTCGGTGCGCGTGCGGCCTCCTCGCGCACTGCCGCCACCTTCTGCCCGGGTGTCCGCTCAGCGAGCACGTGATCGACGCCGAGCACGGTGGCCACGCTCTCGGCGACCTCGGCCCGGTCGCCGGTGAGCATCACCACGCGTTCGATGCCCGCGGAGCGGAGCCTGCGCAACGTACGAGGAGCGTCCGCGCGCACCGCGTCGCGAAGGAGGATCACTCCGGCGACGTCTCCGTCCACGCTCACCCAGACGGTCATCGCGCTGTCGAGCGCCGCCCTGGCCCGCTGTGCGGCCATCCAGGCCGAGTTCAGCCCTTTCGGTGCCTTTCCCACGTGCACCAGCCGCCCGTCGACGGTTCCCGTCGTGCCTGATCCGGCCTCCTCGTGCACCCGTTCGGCAGTGAACGGCTCCCCACCGCGCTCGTCCGCGGCCCGGGCGATGGCGGCGGCCAGGACATGGGAGGACATCCGATCGACCGCGGCGGCCAGGCCCAGCACCTCACGTACGCAGAAACCGTCCGCGGCGACGATGTCGACGACCTCGGGGCGTCCCTGGGTGAGCGTCCCCGTCTTGTCCAGGACGAGCGTGCGGGCGCGGCCCAGCGTCTCCAGCGCGCCTCCGCCCTTGACGACTACACCTCGGCGTGCCGTACGCGACAGCCCGGAGGCGATCGCGGCGGGCGCGGCCAGCAGCAGCGGGCACGGGGTCGCCACCACCAGCACCGCGACCGCCCGTACCGCCTCGCCCGACAGCGCCCACGCCAACCCGGCCAGCGCCAGCGTCGCGGGCAGGAACCAGGCGGCGAACCGGTCGGCCAGACGCACCACCGGAGCGCTGTCCGCCTCGGTCTCCCGGGCCAGCCTGACCACGCCGGCGTAGGTGCTCTCCTCGGCCGTGCTGGTGGCCCGCAGGTCGAAGGCCGGGCCCGCGTTCACGACGCCGCTGCGCACGCTCTCCCCCACCGGATACTCCACCGGCAGCGCCTCACCTGTGAGGGCGGACTCGTCCAGCAGCGCTGCGCACCTGACGACCACGCCGTCGACCGGCACCATGTCACCGGCCGGGACCAGCAGCAGGTCTCCTCGCGACACTTCGCAGACGTCCACTCGACGCGGGCCATCGCGTTCATACCGGTGCGCCCGGCGCGGTGCCCGCTCGTACAGCGCGGTCAGATCACGCCGCGCCCGGCGCATCGCGTACTCCTCCAGCGCCCGCCCGCCGGCCAGCATCACCGCGATCAGCGCACCCGCCAGATACTCCTGTACGGCCAGCGTCCCCACCAGGGCGAGCACCGCGATCGCGTCCACCCCCAGACGGCCCGCGCGCAACGCCGAGACCACCCACCAGGCGGCCGGCCCGACGGCCACGATCGTCCCCGCCGCGAGCACCACATCGCCCCAACCGGGCAGCCCGACCAGGCTCAGGACGCCCCCAACGGACAGGGCGGCCACCGTGAACCCCAGGAAGACCATCGGCCAGAGACGCTTCACACCCTCAGCCTTCCCGCCTGACCGGCCCCCTCCCAGAGACCTTCGGCCTGCCTCGACAGGCCGGTACCCGCTATGCCTCAGCGGTCCCCGCCCGTTCGTGCCCGGTGGGGCCTGGACCACACGAGCGGGGCGGCTCCGGGAGGCCGGCGGACACACAGCCCTCGGGAGCGGCCCCGCATGCGAGGCCCCGCGTCAGCCGCGTGTGTCGAGCGGGACGTGCAGCGACAGGTGCGGGGACAGGGCGCGGAGGAAGTCCGGGGCGTCGAAGATCGCGCCCGCGGAGGCGACGCCGGTGGTCCTGGTCCGGCCGGTGAGGATGCGGTCCACGGCCTCCACCGCGAGCGGCGCGCTGATGGCATAGATGTCCTGACCGGCGGCGCTCACGCGGCGCTCCGAGCCGCCGGAGCGGACGAGGACGTCGACGACGAAGGTCTGCGCGGAGCGGCCGCGCTCGTCGACGGCGGCCGGCGCCGAGGTGTCAGGAGCGGACAGGTCCGCGGCCGCCCTGGCCGTCATGTACGTACGCACCTCCGCGACGGCCAGGTGGCTGGGAACGGTGACGACGTCGGCCATGGTGAACTCACCGATGACGCTCTGGGGGCCGAGCGGTGCCGGGAAGGGCCACTCCAGGGTCGGCAGAGCGTCATCGTGGTACTCCAGCCGCCCGCCGGTGAAGCGGACCCGGCGGCCGTTCCGCCGCTGCCCCGAGACGACGCCCGAAGCGCGCGTTCCGCCGGTGGGGTGCCAACTGCTCAGGCCATAGGCGATGTGCGCCTCGTCCGCCGCGGTCCAGTCGCCCATCGCGGTGGTGACCAGCAGGTCGCCGAGGCCGCCGTAGAAGGCCATCGCCGGGACCACCACGGTGCCCGCGGCGCGGGCGCGCTCCGCGAAGTGCGCGAACGTGTCGACGTTCGCCTCGATCTCGGCTGCCACGTCCACGTACGGGATGCCGGCGCGCAGCGCCGCCTCGACCAGCGGGGCGGCGGTCGAGGCGAAAGGGCCGGCACAGTTGATCACAGCGGCCGCGCCGTTCAGCGCGCGGTCCAGCGAGGCCGGGTCGTCGACCGACGCCTGCCGCCCCTCAAGCCCGGGGTACGCCTCCACCAGCGCCAGCAGCTTGCCCCGGTCACGACCGACGAGCAACGGGACGTATCCGCGCTCGCGCAACTCCGCCACCACGAACCGCCCGGTGTGCCCGTAAGCGCCGTACACCGCCACGTCCCGACCCGATCCCATGCCCGCTCCCATGCCCGCTCCCACGTGCTCGAAGTGATTCACTGCGGAAATCCTGGCCGGTTGGCGCATCGATGCCCAGTGTCTGGAACGACATGACCCGTACAATTTCCGACATGATGTCTGTCCCGCGCTCCCTCGCGGTCGCCGCCACCGACGGAATGCTCCACTTCGAGCTGGCCCTGGCCTACGAGGTCTTCGGCTCCGCCCCGGACGCCGTGCCGAGCCCCTGGTACGACGTCCGGGTGTGCGGCACGCACGCCGTCCGGGTCGGCCGGTTCCTGCTGGAACCGGACTGCGGGCTCGACTGGCTGGCGCACGCCGGCACCGTGATCGTCCCCGCCCTGGCGGACGTCGACGAGGACCCGCCGGCCGATCTGGTCCAGGCGGTACGCGCGGCCCACGAGTCGGGCGCGCGGGTGGTCTCCCTGTGCACGGGCGTGTTCGTGCTCGCCGCCGCCGGCCTGCTGGACGGGCTGCGCGCGACCACGCACTGGGCCCACACCGAGGCGCTGGCCGCGCGCTATCCCCGGGTGGAGGTCGACCCGGACGTGCTCTACGTGGACAACGGCAGCGTGCTCACGTCCGCGGGCAAGGCCGCGGCGATGGACCTGTGCCTGCACCTGGTCCGCCGCGACCACGGCTCGGCGATCGCCAACGTGGTCGCCCGCCGCCTGGTCGTGCCGCCCCACCGGGCGGGCGGCCAGGCCCAGTTCGTCTCCACACCGGTGCCGGCCCAGGACGACCATCCCCTGGCCGAGCTGCTCACCTGGGTGATGCGGCGGCTGGACCAGCCGCTCACCGTGGAGGACCTGGCCCGCCAGGCGAACATGAGCTCGCGCCACCTGGCCCGCCACTTCCGCTCGGCAACCGGCACCACCCCGCTGCAGTGGCTGCTGACGCAGCGGATCCGCCGCGCGCAGGAGCTGCTGGAGACCACGGACGACAGCGTCGACGCCATCGCCTCGGCCGCGGGCATGGGCACGGCGACGACACTGCGCCGCCATTTCCACCGCACGGTCGGCGTGCCGCCGGACGCCTACCGGCGCACGTTCCGGGCGTGAGGCCGCAGCCCTCGGCGCTCAGGCATCCCCGGTGGCGGTGCAAGGATGTTCAAGACCGGGCCGTCCCGTCGCCGCCAGGCTGGGTGCATGACAGCGACTCTTACCTCCATCGTCATCGACTGCGCCGACCCCGCCGCGCTGGCGGCCTTCTACGCCAAGGCCACCGGGCTGCAGGTCGGCTCGGGCGATGACGACTTCGTCGGGCTCGAAGGCGGCCCGGTGTCGATCTCGTTCCAGCGGGTCGACGGCTATCAGGGGCCCGGCTGGCCGAACGGCGGGAAGCACGTGCACCTCGAGTTCAAGGTCCCCGACGTCGAGGCCGCCAAGAAGGAGCTTGCCGGGCTCGGCGCCACCGTGCCCGACGTCCAGCCGGGCGGCGCCGACTGGACCGTGCTCATCGATCCCGAAGGTCACCCCTTCTGCGTCATGGAAGGCTGAGACATCAGGAATCTCGGGCGGCGAGCAGGCGGCGCAGGGCCGTAGGGGTCTGGCCGGCGTGGCGGCGGATCGTACGGGTCAGGTGGGCCTGGTCGGCGAAGCCCAGATCGGCGGCCAGGCCGGCCAGGCTCGTCTCCCCGTCCTCCAGCCGGTCGAGCGCCCGCCCCACGCGCACGCGGTTGCGGTAGTGGGTCAGGGAGACGCCGAGCTCCCGGGTGAACGCCCGGCTGAGCTGGTACGGCGAGACGGCCAGGAGCTCGGCCAGCGACAGCAGCCCGCCGGCCGCGGGGTGATCGGCCCCGATGGCCTCGCGAGCGGCGTCGGCGATCGCCGCGCTGGTCCTGACGACGGCACCCGGCGATCCCCCGCTCCCCCGGCCGGATCTCCCCTTGATGACACGTCCTCCGGAGAATCTGCCGGTACGGGCGCTCACCTCGGTGCTGCCCGTACCGGTGGCAGCAGCGGTGGCCGCTCTCGACGCTCCCCCGCCGGAGGGGGCGGGCGTCAGCTGCCCGAGGGCGGCGCCGATGAGGGAGAGCAGGGACTCGGCCAGCTCGAAGGCCGGGTCGCCGCCGCGCGCCGCCACGAGAAAGCGCCGGTGGGCGAGGTCCAGGCGGGCGTCCACGTAGAGGGTGGGACGGGCCGGGAGCGGGCCCTCACCGGCGAGCTTGTGCCACAGCCGAGGCGACAGGGACACCGAGGTGCACACGTCGCCGCCGGCCGGATGGGCGAAGTGCTCCTCCTCGCCGGGCACCGAGAGGTATGCCATCGTCGGGTCGAGCACGGCGGCCCGGCCGTCCGCCATGCGCCGGAACATGCCGCGACGCACCAGCACCAGGCCGTGCCGGGAGCCGACCTCGGGCGCCGACCACCCGCGATGGTCGTCGACGCAGGTCACCGCGTCGAGACGGAACCCGTCACCGGCGGCGAGACGAACAGCTGAACGCACCCGCCGAACGCTACGCCACGGGTACGACAATCCCGTCAGGACCGGCGGCCGCCGATGGCGACCGGGTTGGCCAGCGCCGTGACCACGCAGAACCCGAACGGTCCGGTCGTGTCGTGCATGGTGACCTGCCCGGTCGCCACGCCGTCGGCGCTCAGGTGGCCGGTGGTCTCGACCCCGATCAGCTCATCGGCCGGGAGCCGGGCGAGCGTGAGGGTGTAGTCGGCGTTGATGAACTGCAGCCCCTCCACCCCCGCGTTGCTCAGCGGGCTGGCGAAGTCGGCGGCCAGCGCCGCACGGACGAACGGGGTCAGAGGCTCCTCGTCCACCAGCGGATGCGTCTCCCGCACCCACACCCGCCCGGGACCCGGCTCGCCCCACTCCGTCACCCGCCACAGGTCGAACGGCGGGGACCACGCGACGCGCCCGTCCACCGGCGGCGGCGCGTCGGGCGGGGGCGAATCCCACGCGGGCGTGACGAACGTCTGCTCGCCGCCCGGCTGCTCGCCCTGCCGCAGCAGCACCGCGCCGGCCCGCCCGATCACCCCCTGCTCGGTGGAGATGATCGCGTCGGCCACCAGGATCCGGCGTCCGGACCTGATCATCGAGGTCTCCACCGTGACCGGCATCATCGGGCTGCTGCGGAACAGATCGACCGTCAGCCGGGCGAAGTGCAGCCCCGGCTGGGCGTACCGCGTCTCGATGGCCCGCGCGGCCAGCCCGCCGAGCAGGCGGCCGTGGAGCATGTCGGAGGACCAGGGGCCGCGGGCGTGCGGCGCGGGCACCAGCTCGCCCTGCTTCTGCGTGAAGAACGCTGACACAGAATCAGATTCTAGAGGAGAGCAGCCGTTCACCGAGAGCGCGCAGCTGTTCCTTCAGCTCCACCGGCTCCAGCACCTCGACCTCCACGTCCAGGAACGCGACCGCCACGGCCATCAGCCGCAGGTCGTCCCCGCGCAGGGTGAGCAGGCACGTCCGGTCGTCCACCGGCTCGACCGTGCCCGACGTCCTGTCCGCGAGCCGCTCGGCGGGGGCGTGCACGAGGAAGCGGGCCTCGAAGGGCCACATCTGGTGCGCCAGCCGGTGCTGCACCCAGGCGGCCACGTCGGGCTCGGGCGGCTCGCGCGGGGTGAAGCGCGGGCCGTTCGGGGTCCGCAGGCGCATCCGGTCGGCACGGTACGTGCGCCAGTCGCGGCGATCGGCGTCCCAGCCGACCAGGTACCAGCGGTTGCCCTTGGTGACGAGGCTGTGCGGCTCCACCCTCCTGAGCGCGCTGTCGCCCTGGTGGCCGGTGTAGTCGAAGCGGAGCTGCTCGCGGTCGCGGCAGGCGGCGGCGACGCGGGTGAGCACGTCGGCGTCGACGGTGGGTCCCTCGCGGTTGATCCGTACGGTGTGGCGCTGCAGCGTGTTGACGCGGTCGCGCAGGCGGGCGGGCAGGACCTGCTCGAGCTTGGCCAGCGCGCGCAGGGAGGCCTCCTCGATGCCGGTCACGGTGCCGTTCGCGGCGGTGCGCAGGCCGACCGCGACCGCGACGGCCTCCTCGTCGTCGAGCAGCAGCGGCGGCAGCTCGGCGCCCGCGCCCAGCCGGTAGCCGCCGGCGACGCCGGGCGTCGAAACGACCGGGTAGCCGAGGCTGCGCAGCCGGTCGACGTCGCGGCGCACCGTCCTCGGGGCGACGCCGAGCCGCTCCGCCAGATCGGCGCTGGACCAGTCGCGCCTGGCCTGGAGAAGCGACAGCAGGCGCAGCAGTCTCGCCGACGTGTTCAACACGGTCACCATTGTGGCCCGATTCTGGCCGCATTGGCGTCTAGCGTCGGGGACATGGACGAATTCGTCATCGACATATCCCAGGACCGGCTCGACGACCTGCGCGAGCGGCTGGAGCGCACCCGCTGGCCGGATGCCCTGGACGGGGTCGGCTGGTCGTACGGCGTGCCGCCCGAGGCGGTGCGCGAGCTGGCCGGCCACTGGCTCGACGGCTACTCGTGGCGCGCGCACGAGGCCCGGCTCAACGCGTTCCCGCAGTACACCACCGTGATCGACGGCCAGCGGGTGCACTTCGCGCACGTGCGCTCGGCCCGGGCGGACGCGCTGCCGCTGCTGCTGACGCACGGATGGCCCAGCACGTTCGCGGACTTCTCGCGCGTCGCCGGGCCGCTCAGCCGCGACTTCCATCTGGTGATCCCGTCCATCCCCGGGTTCGCGTTCTCGGGCCCGACCACGGAGCCGGGCTGGGGCGTGCGGCGCGTCGCCGCCGCCTGGGTGGAGCTGATGTCGCGGCTCGGCTACTCCCGGTACGGCGCGCACGGCGGCGACTTCGGCGCCCTGGTCTCGCCCGCCGTCGCCCGGCTGGCTCCAGAACGGGTGGTGGGCGTGCACGTGAACGCCCTCACCGCGTTCGTCACCGACGACATGTCGGGGCTGACGGAGGCGGAGGTGGAGCGGGCGCGCGGCGTCGAGCGGTGGCGGCGGGAGTTCTCCGGGTACGCGGCCATCCAGGGCACCAGGCCGCAGACGCTCGCGTACGCGCTGGCGGACTCCCCCGCCGGGCTGCTGGGCTGGACGCTCGACGCGTTCGCCTCATGGGGGCGGGACGTGGGCGGGGTGCCCGCCGACGACATCCTCACCGATGTCACCCTTTTCTGGCTCACCGGCACGGCCGGGTCAGCTGCCCGCATCTACCGGGAGAGCGGCGGCGACTGGGAGGTGCCGGACGCGCCGGGGAAGACCCCGACGGGCGTGGCCGTGTTCCCGGGGGACAGCACGGTCAGGCGGTACGCCGAGCGGGCGCACAACGTGGTCCACTGGTCGGAGTTCCCGACCGGCGGCCACTACGCCGCCCTGCAGGCCCCCGAAGCGCTGGCCTCCGACATCAGGGCGTTCTTCGAGGTTCTCTGACTCCACCAGCGCCTCGGTGCGAGACCTGGCGCGGTAGGCTCCCCCAATGCGCGATCTAGGTGAGGACCCCCGGCCCGCCCGGGGTGCGGTACGCGAGATCCACTCCCTCAGCGGCCCCGCCACTCTGGCGTACTCCCCCGACCTCGACGGTCTGGCCGACCCCGGCGAGATCGTCTGGGCCTGGGTGCCGTACGAGGAGGACCCGGCACGCGGCAAGGACCGGCCGCTGCTGATCGTGGGCAGGACGGGGCGCAGGCTGCTGGGCCTGATGCTGTCCAGCAAGGGCGACGAAGGGCCCGACTGGCTGGAGCTCGGCGCCTGGGGCCGGGACGACCGGGTGTCGTACGTACGGATGGACCGGGTCTTCGTGCTGGACGAGGACGACATCCGGCGGGAGGGCGCGGTGCTCGACGGCGAGCGGTTCGCCCGGGTGGCGGCCTGGCTCATGAAGACCCACGGCTGGGAGGCCGGCCGCTAGCCGGTGGAGGCTCGCGCGATCAGGTCGGGCTGGTAGATCACCTGGCGGTGCTCGTGGTCTTCCGGCTCGTTGGCCTCCTCCAGCAGCATCAGCGCGGCGGTGTGGCCGAGCTCCTCGCGCGGCTGCCGGATGGAGGAGAGCGGAACGGCGGCCGCGGCGGCGAAGTCGATGTCGTCGTAGCCCAGGATGGCCAGATCGGCCGGGACCCGCAGGCCGCGCTGGGTCATCTCCTGCAGCACTCCGATGGCGACCAGGTCGTTGGCGCAGAAGACCGCCGTGGGCCGGTCGGCGGCCGGCAGGGTGGCGATCTCCTCGCCGGCCGCGCGGCCGGTGGCGACGGTGAGGTCGGGCAAGGGGATGACGGTCAGCTTCCCGGCCCGGCCGAGCACGGCGGACAGGCCGTCGTGCCGCTGCCGCACCTGGCGTACGGTGAACGGCCCGCCGGCGAAGGCGATGTGGCGGTGCCCCCGCTCCAGCAGGTGCCGCCCGGCCAGCCGGCCGCCGAGCAGGTCGTCCACGGCGACGGCACAGCCGTTGTGGTGCGGCGCGGAGCTGTCGAAACGCACCACCGGGATGCCACGGGAGACGAGCCGGCCCAGCCGCTCCTCCTCGCCGGGGTCGTTGACCGGGGTGATCAGGACGCCCAGCGGGCGCTGCTCCTCGAACGTCTCCAGCAGCCCGGCCTCGCGATCGGCGTCCTTGTTGCTGTTGAAGACCATCACGGTGAGGCCCTCGTGCTGCGCGGCCGTCTCGACGCCGCGCAGCACATCGATGAAGAACGGGTTGGCGAGGTCGAGCGCGACCACGCCGATCGTGCGGCTGCGCCCGGCCCGTAGCTGGCGGGCCGAGCCGTTGCGGACGTAGCCGAGCCGGGCGATCGCCGCCCGCACCCGCAGCCGGGTGTCGGCGGCCACCATCTCGGGCCGGTTGAGCACGTTGCTCACGGTGCCCACGGAGACCCCGGCCAGCCGGGCGACCTCTTTGATGCTCGACATCGTTCCTCGTCGCAGGCGTGTTGTTTGATCATAACGCCTTCGGCCACGGGTCCGGCACCACGTCCCAGGGGGTATCTCCCCGGCATGGACCTCACGATACTGCCGCTCGCCATCACGATGATGATGGGACCTCAGATCATGTCCGCCATCGTCCTGGCGACGAGCGAGCGGCCTGTGCGGGTGTCGCTGGCCTTCCTCACCGGCGTGGCCGTCGCCGCCACGGCCGGCGTGGCGATCGCTTGGGCCGTCTTCGCGTTGCTGGCCGGAAAGGTGGAACTCGGCCGGCCCTCCGAGCCCGGATCGCTGGGCACGATCCTCCAGATCGGATTCGTCACTCTGCTGGCCCTGCTCGCGATCAGGAACTACGTCACCCGGGCGACCGCCGAGCCGCCGTCATGGCTGGCCGCGCTCATGTCAGCCGGACCCCGCAAGGCCTTCACGACCGGGCTGCTGGTGATCCTGCTCATGCCCTCCGACATCATGGTGATGGCCACCGTGGGCGCCAGGCTGGCGCAGGCCCACGAGACCCTCGCGGCGACGGCGCCCTTCGTCGCAGCCACGGTCCTGATCGCCGCCGTGCCTCTGCTCGCCGTCCTCGCCTTTCACCGACGGGCGAAGCTCGCCATGCCACGGGTGCGGGAGTGGGTCGACACGCATGGCTGGCTCGTGAACATCGTTGCCTGTCTCATCTTCATCGCACTCGTCCTGGCGTGACCGCCTCGTCCTCACGACCTGTGACAGTGCCTGCCGAACGAACTCCTCCGCGAGCGTGGCCAATGGATGGCCGGAAGAGGCGTCCAAGCCATGATCGACGGCACCATGGACAACGAGATCGACACCCAGGCCACCGACGGCGACCCAGCCGAGGTGGCCGAGCTGGGCAGGAGCATCCGCCGCACTGGATGGGACGCGCTTCCTGACTGGCCCCGCGACGCGGCCGGGCTCGAGACCTGGCCACCGCCCGGGCACGAGGTCACGATCAGCCTCACCGAACAACAAGGGAACCTCGTGGTCTCTGCGCTCGATGCATGGGCGGAGATCGCGGACCAAGAACATGACGCTGCAAATCCACTATGCCTGCCAAGGCGAACCCGACACCTACGGCTGTACTCGGCGGTGCTGCTGGATGCGGTCGCCACCCAGGACACCATCACCCAGCTGATCGCCGCGATCCGCCGGGTGGCCCGCCAGGTGCCCGACGCGAGCGCGCTGGTGGCGGCACGCTGTCACGCTCACGACTACACCGACCCGGGCCATCCCATCACGAGGCCGCCGTCGCCCCCGGCCTGCTCGCCGCCGAGGACTACTGTCCAGTGGTGTGCGCCATGGACAGAGGGCAAGCGGCGCACAGCCCGGTGAAGGTACTCGTGGAGAGATCTACCGCCCTGCTACGGCAAGTGGAAGACGGCTTACAACCGGCATCGCCGCTGGTCACTGGATGGCACGTGGGAACGGATCCTGGATGGGTTGCGCGCGGGATGCGACGAGGCCGAGGGCGAGGACTGGACGGTCAGCGCGGACTCCACCGTGGTGCGGGCGCACCAGCACGCAGCCGGGGCGCAGCATGCGCTGGCCGTCGATATCCCTGTAAAGGGGCCGCGGAAGATCACAAACGGGTGACGTCGGGCCGGGAGGCGCTCGGCCGGTCGCGAGGCGGCTTATCCACCAAAATTCACCTGGTCGCCGATCGGCGCTGCCGTCCGATCGCCCGGCTCACCTCGCCGGGCCAGCACGCCGACTGCCCGCAGTTCATCCCGCTGATGGAATCCATCCGCATCCAGCGCCGAGGGCTCGGGCGGCCGCGTACGCGCCCGGCGCGAGCGATGGCCGATAAGGCCTACTCGTCCCGCGCCAACCGCCGCTACCTGCGGCGGCGCGGCATCAAGGCGGTCATCCCGATCAGGAAGGACCAGCAGGCCAACCGGCAAAAACTCGGTTCCAAGGGCGGACGGCCACCAGTCTTCGACCGTGATCGCTACAAGGAGCGCAACACCGTGGAGCGCTGCGTCAACAAGCTCCGCCAGCATCGCGCCGTGGCCACTCGGTACGACAAGCGGGAGCGCATCTACCAGGGAACCATCGACGTTGCCTCTATCCACATCTGGCTCCGCGACCCGGTCACATGATCACGGGGCGCGTGCTAGTCCAGGCCGCGAGCGGGAATTCCCTCGATCATCCCGCGGTAGGGATGCCTCTGGCCGAAGGTTTCCTCCCACAGCACGACATCCCCTTGCGCAGGTGCCAAGCCGGGCCGATAGCTCCGAATCGGCCATCGACGGTCATCGCAGTAAGCGCGATAGAGGACCACCCACAGCTCCTCCACCGCGGATCTGAACTCCGCGAACGGAATGCTCCTGCTTCGCAACGGATCGAAATGATCTTCCATGGCCGCGTGCTCTGGAGTCAGCGCCACCGTCACTTCGTCGCCCACGATGACCTCTCGGCGCGATCGACGCTGCCATATCTGAGCCGTGTGATACAGAACCACCAGGCACTTGTAAGGATCTGTGTCGATGCCGAAGTGCAGGAATGTCCCTAGCGTGGCGTCGTACTCATCCGGGATTGCCAGAAAGCCCCCATCGGTCAGATCGAGGCACTTCAGACGTTCCTCATCCATACCAATGATCTACACCAAACCACCACCAAAGATCACAGGACACGCCCCAATCCGCGAGACGGGATTCGGGACGTTCGTGCAACGTTGGCCGCCTCCTTCGCGGCTGTGCTGCGCGGCATGTCCGAGTGGGCCAGGGACGGGGCCGACGTCACCGAGCTCAGATCGGTCGCGGAGCCGGCTCTCGCCGTCTGGCCCGGGCCGAAGTCATAGCAGGGCGGCGGCGTAGAGCCTCTTCCACTACTGCCTACTTGATCGTGATGTAGCCGGAGCTGTTCAGGCACTTGGTGCTGTTACAGGTGCGCAACATGTACTTGTAGACGGTGCCGGTGGAAGCAGTCCAGTTATAGCCGGTCTTCGAGTGGCCGCAACCGTTGTCGTTCTTCTGCACCCAGCCGCCGATCCAGATCTTGGGGCCGTACTTGTCGCACTTGGTGTCCCTCGTCCTGAACCAGATGTAGTCCTGGTCGATGCGCTGCCATCCACTGCCCTTGACGGTGCATCCCCTCTTGACATACCCCTCGGCGGAGGCGCCGGTGATGCTCGTGGAGAAGGTCTGCGTGGACTTGCAGCCCGTGACGGTGAGGGCTGCGGCAGGTGCCGCATTGAGGGTGATGGTCGTGGCGGCCGCGACCACGCCGACGGCAATCGCGGCGATGCGCTTGGAAGTCAACTTCATGAGCCATGAAGCTAGCGACGTCTGGTATATCGCCGGTATATAGGCCTTCCCGGGGCGGGCGAGGTGCTCGAGCTCGGCGCGTCCAAGCACGCGCACCAGCCCGGCAGGTCCTTCCGGGTCTTCCTCGACCCGGAAGGGCATCCGTTCTGCCTGTGCGCGAGCTGACACGTCTATGCCTCGGATGAGCTGGTTGGTCCGTCCCGCCGTTGCCGCCGGCTTGCCCCGGCGCTGCGCGTTATGGGCTTGCGGGCCTCTCGGTTGTAAGTTCCGGCAGTAAATGGCCGGGAATCTCCGGAGCTACTCGGCAGGACATGATCTCTTGACGGCAGGAGTACAGCCCTCAGGACCAGTCCTGCCAGAGAATCCTGCCACCGGTGCTGGACCCGAAGCGTTAGCTGCCGGGCGGCAGCGGGATCAGCACGCACGGCTTGACCGGGCCCTCGATCAGCCCGCCCGAGAACGCCCAGCCCGGACCGCCCATCATGGATGACGTCCACCAGCAGGGTCCGCCCAGGACCGAGGAGGCGCGGGTCGAGGTTGAACCCATTCCTGCTGGGATTGAGGAGTTCACGTGTTTTGAGGTGAATCCGCTTTTCCCGCTCCGGGTCGCACGTCTGGCCGCGCGGGACAAAGCTGATGTCGGTGTTCACCCCGGGGTCCTTCAGATCCTGTTCAAGCCGCTCGGACTCTCTGAGCTCCTCGAACTCCGTCGCTGACGTTCCACGACAGCGAGTTGGCCATTGCCGGCTGTGCCAAGGCGAAACTCGATGCGATCGCGATGGCGCCGATGGCGGCGGTCTTGAGCAGCTTCTTCATGATGCTCCTTCTGTCGGGGCGGGTTCTGGTGCCCGCCGAGAAGGAGCATGGATCAAGGGTTCGAGTCAGGCGACAGATCCCTTGGACACAGTTCGGCCGCAGCCGTGCGGACTTTGGTCGTCGGCTGCCTGGTCGTCGAAACCTGCGTCTGACTAGCGTCCCACTAGCGCGCTCCGAGTGGTCTGATTGGGACATACCTCCGCCATACCGCGTCTCCGTATGGTCTCACCTCGACGGGAATCAACGGAGGGACCACATGAAGATCATGCGTACCGCGGTCGTCGTCGGGGCCATGGGGGCCGTGGCCATGATGGGCGCGCCCGCGTCGGCGTCGGTGACCGCGTCCGCCTCGGCGTCCGCGCCGGCGGTGTCGGTGACCACGTCGGCAGCCAAGGCCCTCGTCGCAACCTGTTCGAAGGGGTCCTACAGGCTGAAGGTGACCGTCACCTACATCAACACGTCGTTTGGGCACCACTTCAGCCGTGTCCGCTGGACGGCCTCCGGAGGCCCCACCACGGTCAAGGTCAGCCTCGTCCAGGATCGCGGCGGCCTTCCGGACGCCGAGTTCCTGGCGACCGTGATCACGGGCAACTCCGGCAGCAGGGCGATCTCGGTGACCCGGCCGATGGCGCATCGGGTCTTCGTGAAGCTGGCCGGTAGGAACGGTGTCACGAGCTGCGTCGGGCAGAGCGGCGTCATCTGATCCGGACCTCTCGCGCCCGCCGTCGCGGGAGACGGCGGGCGCCGGAGGTCAGAGCGAGGGGTGGGGGAGTTCGAGGTCGACCACGATGGGGAAGTGATCGGAGGCCTCGGTGCCGATGACGGCCACCGAGGTCGTTTGATGTCGCGAGAGGTCATGACGTAGTCGATGCGCTGGTACGGCCTGCTCACGCTGTAGGCGAAGCCGTCGCCCGCACCGTGGTGCGATTACGATCGACCTGTGGCCAGACCCGCCCGGCCACGTCCGTCTGCCCCGTGCTGATGATGAGATCATCGCCCGGGCGGTGGCGTTCCAGGCGCTCGCCGGTCGGCCGGTCACTCTTCTGACCGGCGACATCGGCATGTCCACTCGAGCGCGGATGGCTGGCCTCCAAGCGCTCAGGCTCGACCTGCCTGATGCGACCCACAAGCCGAAGAAGCCGCCGCGCGGCACCCAGCATCCGGTTCTGCAGAATGTGAGTTCTCAGGATGGGGCGGCCGGGTCTTAGATCGGTCCGACGTGGCCGCCCGCTTTCCGTTATGACGCCGGGAACACCGCTTCTTGCTGGACCCGCGCCACCACGTACGTGACGGGACTCTTCTTGGCGGAGGCCGCCGTGGCGGCACCCTGGGCGTCCGCAAGAGCATCGTCCAGGTTATGGACGCTGTAGGTGTAGGTGCCGTGAACGGACAGGCGGCCGTTGCTGTGGTTGAACTCCATCACGACAAACTCGGTTCCGGAAAGGGTGCCGTCGACCACGAGGATCTCCTTCGGCTGGGGAGCCAGGCTTTCAGGGTAAGCCCGCTGTGTTCCTCCGGAACTGATTCTGTCGGTGACATGCGAACGGACAGTGGGCCGATGTTTTATCGCAGATAGGGAGGTGCTCCAGCCACCACGTGGCCAGCCGACCACACCGCCTGGGCCACGGCCGTTGTGCGACCCCGGCAGTCGGCGCAAAGCCCGGGCGGGTGCCTGAGGCACGGCGTAGCGTCACGGTCGTGACACGCCAGAACGAGGCAGCCGACCCGCCCCGCGGCGGTGTCGACCCGGTGGCCGCGCTGATCGGCGCCTGCCACCACTTCGCCACCCACATCGACGTGCTGGCCGACCAGCTCAGCGCAGTCGGCGTGGTCGGCCTGAGCGCCGATGACGCCGAGCGCGTCAGCGACGCGATCACACGCGCCTTCACCGCGACATCGCTGGCCAGCGCCTTGACCGTCGGCCTGCGACGCGCGTGCGACGACGACGAGTGCCCGCACTCCAACATGCTCACCGACGCCGAGTGGGCCCGCCTGACGGCTGGCAGGATCGCGGTGAACGCCCGCAAAGCCACCTACTCGTGCGAGCTGGAGCCCGGCCACCCGGGCCCGCACATGTCGCTGGCCCAGTCGTATGGCGAGCACGACACCTGGATCCGCTGGGCCGACGGCGCGCGGGAGCTGGTCGACCTCGCGCTCTGCCCGTCCTCGGTCATTCTTGCCGATGATCCCGAGCCGTGTCTGTTGTTCGACGGGCATCCCGGCAATCACTCCTACGACCGGGGCGCCGTTCCTGACGACGGCGGGGGCCCTTCACCGGAGCGCGGGATGGACGGCGTGCCCGGCGAGTAGAAGGCAGGCCTTATCGGTCGCCCGCGTGTTCGGTGCCTTCTCGGATTTCGGTCCGGTGAGGCCGCAGCAGGGCACGGGACCACGGAACGCCCGTGGTCCCGCCTGCAGGTCAGTCAGTCAGGTGAGGGTCGTTTGCCATGTCGATCAGCTTTTGCTGGTTGGCCGCCGAAGGGACACGGCCCGCGATGCTGCTCGGCATCTGCCAGCTGTGGGCCCCGAAGTGCCCTGCAGGCAGCTGGCACAGCACGCTGTCGTCCACGTCGTCTTGGGTGGCTATGCAGGTGGAACCGGGAGCCATATGTCGGTCGGTTTGAGAGCCACTTGCTGATCAACTGCCCTGGAGTGTTAGTGAAAACGAGAGCCACGTCCCCGTGCATCTAGGGCATGGCTCTGGTGACGCTGGGTGAATGTGATCAGAGCTCCGCCAGGAGCGTCCGGGCTCGGATGGGGCGAGCAAGCCCGCGTGCAGGGCATCGCGCGCGATCCGCTCTGCCTCGGCCCGCAACACCGCATCGCCCTTGTCGATCAGCTCTCGGGCGAGCCTCTCCGGCTCGTCCACGTCAGCGGTCTCGATCACGCGGACGGCCTGGTAGAGCAGTTCGCCGACGGGTTCGCCGCGCAGGGTGTCGGGGTGGACGGCGATCTCGGCGCTCAGCCAGGCGATGCGAACGCGGGTCGGTAGGTCCGCCTCGCGCCAAGTCGGCCAGGGCCGGGTCCGCAGGTGTAGGTGGAGGCGGGGAAGGGCCAGCGCTGCCTCCGGTGCGGCGGGCAGCGAGTCCGGCAGCACGGTCAGGCGGGACACTTGGTGAGCGTCGAGGCGTTCGGCCATGCCGATGAGGCGCTTGGCCCGCAGGTGTGGATCCACGTGCTTGTCGACCGATGTCATCGGCGCTCAACTCCATCCGGTCCGGCGAACAGCGCCCAGCGTAAGGGTCCACACTGGGATCATGACCCGCCCCCAGGACTTGGCCGCCGAGATCGAACGGGTCAGCGACGCCCTGGAGGCGATGATGCCCACCCGTCACGTGGTATCGCTGGCGCTGTACGGGCCGGTGCCGCGCGACAGGGAGGTGTTCGAGTTGGTCCGGGACCTCTACCGAGCGCACGGACCGGCGGGGACGGCCGAGTCCGTCGCGGCGCCCGAGGACCCGCAGGTGCTCCTGGCGCAGATCCGCTCCTGGTACGGCGTGTCCGACATCGGCGAGGCCGCCGGACGTGCGGAGGCGGAGTTCCTGGCTCAGTACGCGGTGGAGCTGATCGCCGAGACGCTCGGCCCGACCCGCTCCGTCCACCCGGTGGAGTTCCGACCCAATGGCTGGTACGCGGCGGTGTGGGCCGAGCGGTTGCTGCTCACCGAGGAGTGGGCGGCGATTATCTCGCTGACGGGGGACTCCTGACCGCTCCCCCGCCCAGACCGTGAAGCAGATGGAGTGAGCCGTGCGCCATCCGAACCGCGCTGCCCGGCCAGCCGGAGCCCCCGCTCATCCCGGCCGAGGGCCCTGCCGAAGCGTCCAGTTAAGTTACTCGCGGGTACCGCCAACGGCTGTCCGCAGGTTCCTCAACCCCGGACTCGGTACTTGATCGCGATCTGCCGACCCGACAGCCCTGCACGAGGATCCCGGCGAATCGCCGCGAATACCTCCACCCTGGACTGAGGGTGTGTCACCAGCGTCTCCTCACACGGAGTAACGCTTCGATACTCGCATTGCGAACCCTCAGGTGGCTCTGGAATTCGCTAACACGGCGGGAATGTCCAGATGATCCTGATGTTACGGGTAAGAGCCAGGGCGGGACATGCCGATGTCTCCGAAACTCCCGGCGTGCGTTGCGCTGGCGTTCCAGAGTGCTGTGATCTTGCTGTGTGGGTGCGCCGTCAATGGTGCAGTCCGTGTTTCGGGGAAGATCTTGATCGGTTTGCGTCGCGGGCCTGAAGACTCGTCAGGCCGGGCCCTTTGTCGGAATGCCCTCGATCCTTCCACGGTACGGGTGCGGTCGCCGCCACTGCTCCTCCCAGAGCACAAGATCGGCGAGATGCTCAGGGAGGTCGGGGCGGTACACCCGGATCGCCTGCGCGCTGTCGGGAACCGTGATGATGAAACGCCAGAAGGATTCGATCGCCGCCTTCGCCTCCGCGAACACATAGGAGGTGAAACGTTCTTCCAAGAACCGATTGGAGACGGTCACCTTGTCGGGAGCGAACTCCACATCGTAGCCCTCTCCTTCGAAGTGCTCGGCGTTCTTCTCGAGTGATTCGACGTCTGCTATGGACATCAGGGCGTTGAGGCACCCGTAGTAATTGCGGCCCAAGTCGAAGCTCAACCAGATCCCCAACTCCCGGTCGTGTTCGGGCTGGGAGCCGGCATAGCCGATCCCGCCATCGCGCTTCACGTAGAAGTCCATGCCCTCACCGTACTTCGCTACTGGTCATCGACCCATGCGGGCGGTCTCTCCTGTCGCAGGGTCAGTCCGGACGTTGCACGATCGTTCGCAAGGTAGGTCCGGACGTCGCAAGGTTCGCGCGGACTGGACAGG